>JAACWH010000083.1:2664-10543 GCA_009991425.1 Leptospira sp. | reverse complement strand
AAAATTAATTAACAAGCGGACACGATGTCCGCATTCAAGTGTGATGGCGGTTAACGAACTAGCATTAACGACGTTCCTCGTAGCTGAGCCTCGTAGAGGCGTTAGCGTCGGCGCGCTTTTTGCGAATGCAAGAAAGCGTGACGGAGAGGAATGTGGCTTTAGCCCGAGTGAGGGCGCAAGTCCCGAACGGAGCGTTAATGCGTAGTTATACGCTGTGCCGCAAGTGGAAAATTGTTTTTATTCTGAATTTTCATCAATTTCATCTTCAATTTCTAAAATATCCGCATCAATATTTTTTAAAATAAAATTTGAAATTTCCTTTTGAATAGTCAAATCCTCATAACCATATATCGAGAAAATTTCCTTATCAATAATCTCTTCAATAGAATTTATTTTTTTCCTTATAGATTGCAGTTTGTTATGATCGGAAGAAGTTTCTTCTTCCTTCTTAAGATTTAAAATATTGTCAACGTAATGTATTATTTTTTGGTAATGATTTTTTTCAGGAATTATTACAGGAATTAATTTTCCGTCATTTATTTGAAGGGTACGTGTGTTCGTTATATATTTCTTTATAATGTATGCAATTAACGTTGAGTTTATTAAGGCTAACAGATATCTGTCATCTATGAGATCCGAATGAAACTTAACTACATTCTTTGAATATACTGTTTCATCTACAAAAAAACCCTTAATTTTCGAAGAAAAGTAATCAACCCATCCAAATCCTGGTTTAAAATAGAATTCTGTTCCTTGGTATCTTGAATTAGTTACTACTCCTTCCTTTAATTCTTTAACTTTGGAAGTACGCCAATCAATATACTGTTCAGATTGAACGCTCCATACGCTTCCATTTTCATTACCTTTTGAATATAATACCCAATACTTCTCACTCGCGTCATCTATGCCATTTACTTTTTCGGAATCAGTGAGGGTTCTAAAGTCTCGTATATTTTCATGATATACTATTCGATATAGAAACTTTTTTCCAAATAAAGTAGGTTTCTTTCGTTTTACTTTAAATTTTTCTGCAATTTCGTAAAGATCCTCTATATTTTTGTAATCGATTGGTTCTTTGATAGCTTTTAGCTCTACCAATTGGTTTATAAATTTCTGCTCAATTTTGATTTGGTCATCTTGTGTTGCTGGAAGAATGCCAATATAACGGCTGTTATTTCCAGTCACTAGCCCTTGTGCTCCTTCTGAAATAATCCCAAGTGGTATAACTTGCATTTCTGTAGATGTTGATCGAGTTATTTCCTCTTTCAATGAATCCTTATTTTTCTGGAAAATTTTGCTATTTAAAATAAATTCCCTATATTTATCAAAATTGACGTTCAGTTTATTTAGAATCTTTTTATCATGCGACTCAAAAAAATCTAGAGGGAAGAATATTGGACTATTGGGAATTTTATTTATGTCTGAATATTTTAGAAATTTAAATTTCGCATTTTGTAAATTGCTTTGATTCGCGTATCCTATGGAAATTCCATCTTTTTTGTGCTTAACTTTTGTAGCAATGATGATTGCATTGAAGACATAGGCGTCTTTAAATACATTGGGATCTAAGTCTAATACATTCAGTGAGTATCTTTTCTCAAATAGATCTCTGATTTTCTTATGTATAGACAGAGTAAAGAATGTATTAGGTACTATGAATCCTAAAGTACCTGTTGAATTAAGTAGAAGATCGGAAAGTCTAATAAATAAAGAGTATAAATCATCAAGATCTCCAAACTCGCGGCGAATAGAATCTGCATTTGTTCCATTGGTTAAATCCTTAGCGCTTAAATACGGCGGATTTCCGATTACAATATCAAATCCATTATTCTTTGAAAATACATTCGGAAAGCGGAGTGACCAATCTCCAAATTCGGTCAGTATGTTATCTGTATTGCGAAAAGAAAGACTATCTTCACAAATTATATTACTACTTAGGTGTGGTAGCTTTTCACCTTTTTGCGCTAATTTCAATGATATGTTTAATTTAGCTATATCTACAGCTCTTTCATCTTTATCTACACCATGAATGCAATTTAAAAATAAGCTTAATCGTTCTTTGTATGATAGTCTTCGTTTTTCATTTGCTTCAATGTAATTTAAAATATATTCATACGAGGATATTAAAAAAGTACCAGATCCGCAAGCGGGATCGATAATTTTGATATTTAATATTTCTTTAAAAGATTTTTTTTTAATTATTGGAAGAATGGAATTACTCACAATATAATCAACGACCCATTGCGGAGTATAATAGATACCTTCACTCTTTCGTTTTTCTATATTATCGAATTCTTCTAGTTTAACTTTGCCTCGTATAACATGACCTATGAAATTTTCATAAGTTTTCCCGAGTATATCTGAAGGTATGATGCTGAAATCGAATGGAAGTTCATTTTCTGGTTGTTTTATATCTTTTAATATACTTACAACTATTTCATCTTCAAAATTGAATGAATCGGCAAGCCCTTCACGATCAAAAAGATCACTATTATATTTCTCAGCATATAATTTAAAGGTCTGAGTAATTCCATTTGTAACAGTATTAGATTTGAATTTAAGTGATTGGTCAAATTGTGGTATATATTGTTTTAATCTGATATCTTCTAGTCCTTTATCCTCGCAATATGAAATAAAAATAATCCTATCTAAGAAACGTTGTATTTCCTCCTCTATATACAATATATCGTACTGTTCAAATAAGTTCTTTTTGTACTTTTTTAACCAAGATATACATAAAGAACGCCATTTAATAAAATTCGATAATAGTCGTTCATCAACAGATTTCCTTTTATCTAAATTGATTTTTTGATCAAGATTTCTTAGTAAATTTTCATCTTTAACCCATGTATTTTTATGGAAGTAAAGTAGATCTCCAAGGTCTTTTTCAATATTATCTATATGTATATTTGAAACTTCTAATGTGAGCCAATTATTATTTTTAGGTTTAATATCTGATCTTAAAATTACAAATTCTCTAAAATTAGTTAGGACAGCATATCTTTTTCCTTTGCTATCAGCATACTGAATGGCCTGTTTATAAAATTCAATATTTCCTATAATTTGATGAGATAAGGATTTACATTCAATAATAAACTTGGATATGCCATTTATACAAGCAACATAGTCTGCCCTTAAGCCTAATATCTGTTCTTCGGATCGAAATTCTTCAGGATCATTGACATCCCAGCCAAGAATATTCTGAAAAAATGGCAAAATTAAACTATTTGCAATTTGGCTCTCATTTTTTCTCAATTGCGCGTCAGAATCGATTTTTTTGAAGGCCGATAGTAAATCGGAAAGATTTTTTTTACTCATATTGAAGTTTTCATTAATTATATTAGTTTTCAGTCTTTTGGAAATAAAGAATTAAGTAAATATTATATTTTCTCTCAAAAAAACGGTTTTTCTATTGGTAAACTACTTAGCAAAAACAGTTTTGCGGCATGGCGTATAACGAACTAGGCTACACGACGTTGTCCGTAGCTTAGTCTCGAAGAGACGTTAGCGTCGGCGCGCCTTCTTGCAGAGCAAGAAGCGTGACGGAGGACAATGTGCCTTTAGGCCGAGCGAGGGCTTGTCCCGAGCGTAGCGTGTCAGCCGAAGTTATACGACGTTTTGAAGCTAAAATATTGCACCTAATTCGAAGACAATGGATTGAAAAGATTCACTTTTACTATTATCTCCCTTCATTGCAAATTCTAGATTTTGCCTAGTATCATATTTTTCATCGCCGGAGTATACTCTCATATCATCGGGTAAAATTTTTGCTTTGATCGATTTTAGTCCAATAGTTATGAAAATATTTTCGTTAAAAAAGTAACCCATTTTTAAATAAATTTCCCTACCGATATATTTTGTATACGGTTGTATATCTACGTCAATGTATCCTCGTTCAGAATTTTGAAAAGGAATTCCATATTTATTATATATTCTACCATATAGTTGAAATGCAGTAAGTCTGGTTGCGAAGAAGAAATTGGCATATTTATCAGATAGGTATTCAATTCCAATCTCTGGTCCAATATATTTTTGTCCAAATTTAATATGATAAAAGAATGCGTTAGTATCGGTAAGTTCTGATTTAATATATCTAGCACCGAGTAATAGATTTAGATTTGAAAAATGTGGTAAAGAATATACATAGCCCGATCTAATTTGTGATCTGAAATAGTCACCAATTGGAACTGATTGGGCAGCGACAGTTTGACCGTTCTGAGTAAAGTTATACTGTTGAGAAAAATCTCGTTTATTAAATTCAAAAAAATCGAAATAGAATCCTAAGTTTGAATTTTCGAATTTTTTTCTTACTGAGAATTCAAAATTTGTTACAGTTTCATTTCCTTTGTTTCTATAGCCGGCAAAAGTATCTTTATAGGCGTATTTTTCATAAGGGTAAATGTATGTTGAATTTCTTATAAAAGTGAAAGTCCATAGTTTAGTTTTCTCTAATGGTTTTTCATCAGCATAAGAATTTGAAGCGAATAGAAGAATTAGTAATATGAATATTTTCATTTTTATTATATGTTTTTCAAAATGTCGTATAACGCAGTAGGATTGCCGACGTTGGACGTAGGTGAGTGTCCGAAGGACACGTTACCGTTGGCACGAGATTGCTTAGCAATCGAAGTGACTAAGACCAATGTGGCGAAGCCTGTAGTGAGGGCGCAAGTCCCGAACGAAACGGCAATCCGAAGTTATACGAAGGTTTGGGGCGCGACACGGATGTCGCTCTTAATCAACCAACCTTAATTCCTAAAAAATCTAAAGCATTAGAATTATTTTTTAAGACAAAAAGCATCCTTTGAGCAGGACCTTGAGGAATATTGCGTCCAGATTCCCACGCTTCTACAGTTTTTTCTGACACTCCCAGAGTATTGGCAAATAAGGATTGTGTAAGGTGAAGTTTAATACGAATATTTTTTATTTCTTTTCCTTTGTAATTAGGTAGTTTAGGAACTGAAACAATTTTCTGATTTAATTTAATGTTTGATTTCCCTTCAGAAAATTCAATAGCCTCATTCAAGCCTTTTTTCAAACTATTAAATAACTTATCACTATTGTTTTTATTAATCATTTTTTTCTCCTCCTTTTAATTGAATCCTTTAATTCTAAAGTAAGTTGACCAAGAATTTTCAGTTTTGATTTAGAAAGATTTTCTTGATCATTCTTCTCTAATAAAGATATTAAAAAAAGGATTTCATATTCTTCCATATCAACATAAAAAACTCTTATGCCTGAACTTTTCCCTGAACCTTTCTTCTTCCATCTAATTTTTCTAATTCCATTAGTTTCTTTAATTACTACACCAGATTTAGGATTTTCTAGTAGGTGAGTTTGAAACTCCAATAAATCTTGATCATCCAGTTTCGCCTTTTTCCAAAAATTGTCAAAATCTGGTAGATGTATAAATAAACGTTTCAATAAGTCAATTAACCCTATTGAATAGGGTAAGTCAATAATAAAATTTAATAAGTTTTTAAATTAGCCACACGGATGTGGCGATTCATTCCCCCCAAACTTTCGTATAACGCAGTAGGATTGCCGACGTTCCTCGACCCTGAGTCTCGCAGAGACGTTAGGGACTGGCAAGAGGCTTGCGCATGCAAGACGAGTGACAGAGAGGAATGTGGCGAAGCCTGTAGTGAGGGCTTGACCCGAACGAAACGGCAATCCGAAGTTATACGGAGTCGCAAATAGTTTAGCTTAAATAAATACTGAAGGAGATACATTGAATCTTTCTGCTAGTCGCTTTATTTGTCTAATATTCAATTCTCTCTTTCCGTTTAATATTTCAGAAACCACTCCTTGACTACCTAGAATATTTAAATCTTTTTGATTTAAATTATTTTCTTGAATTAAAAATTTCAAAACTTCTATAGGATTAGAGTTGGACTTAATATAATGATCGTTTTCATACTCTTCTATTAAATTACCTACAGTTTCCATGAGTGGTGCTAAAGAATGTTTTTCGTTATTTCCAACTTCATCAATAAGTTCATCTAAGACTTTTACTAATTTATTATATTGTTTTTCCGTATGGGGAACAGATAATATATCTTTAATATCTGACCAAACATTTTTAATTTTTTCTATTTCAAGTATCATATAATTTCCTTTTTCCATTTTTCTTTATCGTATTCAGAATGTGTCAAAACATTTCGAATAAAAACCTTTTGCCTATTAAAATGAATGGCAACAATCAATCTAAACTTATTCCCACCTATATTGAAAACTGTTAGATTTTCAACTTGATCAACTGAATTAAAAACTTTTCTCAATTCATTAAAGTCTTTAAAATTTGAATTTTTAAGAATTTTAAACCAACTTTTTAAAGGACTTTCTGAATTAGGATTCTTTCGAATAAAGTCATCAAGCTTTTTCCAACTGATAATATGCACCTAAACCATCATTATCTCAAAATGAGATAATGGGAAGCTTTTTTTCAATATTTTTTATTAAAATATTATTTTTGCGATTTCGTATAACGCAGTAGGATTGCCGACGTTCCTCGACCCTGAGTCTCGCAGAGACGTTAGGGACTGGCAAGAGGCTTGCGCATGCAAGACGAGTGACAGAGAGGAATGTGGCGAAGCCTGTAGTGAGGGCTTGACCCGAACGAAACGGCAATCCGAAGTTATACGGAGTCGCAAATAGTTTAGCTTAAATAAATACTGAAGGAGATACATTGAATCTTTCTGCTAGTCGCTTTATTTGTCTAATATTCAATTCTCTCTTTCCGTTTAATATTTCAGAAACCACTCCTTGACTACCTAGAATATTTAAATCTTTTTGATTTAAATTATTTTCTTGAATTAAAAATTTCAAAACTTCTATAGGATTAGAGTTGGACTTAATATAATGATCGTTTTCATACTCTTCTATTAAATTACCTACAGTTTCCATGAGTGGTGCTAAAGAATGTTTTTCGTTATTTCCAACTTCATCAATAAGTTCATCTAAGACTTTTACTAATTTATTATATTGTTTTTCCGTATGGGGAACAGATAATATATCTTTAATATCTGACCAAACATTTTTAATTTTTTCTATTTCAAGTATCATATAATTTCCTTTTTCCATTTTTCTTTATCGTATTCAGAATGTGTCAAAACATTTCGAATAAAAACCTTTTGCCTATTAAAATGAATGGCAACAATCAATCTAAACTTATTCCCACCTATATTGAAAACTGTTAGATTTTCAACTTGATCAACTGAATTAAAAACTTTTCTCAATTCATTAAAGTCTTTAAAATTTGAATTTTTAAGAATTTTAAACCAACTTTTTAAAGGACTTTCTGAATTAGGATTCTTTCGAATAAAGTCATCAAGCTTTTTCCAACTGATAATATGCACCTAAACCATCATTATCTCAAAATGAGATAATGGGAAGCTTTTTTTCAATATTTTTTATTAAAATATTATTTTTGCGATTTCGTATAACGCAGTAGGATTGCCGACGTTGGTCGTAGGTGAGTGCCTGAAAGGCACGTTACCGTTGGCACGAGATTGCTTTGCAATCGAAGTGCCTAAGACCAATGTGGCGAAGCCTGTAGTGAGGGCTTGACCCGAACGAAACGGCAATCCGAAGTTAAGCGCAGTGATTTAATAAGCTATTTTAAATTTTTATAAATAGACCATTTACTATTTATAATTGTAAGATTATTATTTCAAATAAGAACAAAATTTTCTACTTTCAGGATCTAAAACCTCTAATCTAAATAATTTTTCTAAAATATTTATAGAATTTTCATTCTTCGAATTGTAACAATTTTTCAAATTTGATTTATTACTAAGAACAAATTTTCCTTCTAGAATAATAATCTTCCCATCGATCGGATTCCTATACACTCCATATCCTATTGGTAATTGGTAAT
>JAACWH010000083.1:0-2649 GCA_009991425.1 Leptospira sp. | reverse complement strand
TTGGTAATTGGTAATTGGTAATTGGTAATTGGTAATTGGTAATTGGTAATTGGTAATCGGTTTATACAAAGAACCTAATAATAAAATAATAATTAAAGGAAAGAATATGTTATTAGAAAATTTAACTTTACGTATGGCCATAATTATTAAAAATAGAAATGGAAATGTAATCGCATTAATATAAGTCCACTCCTGAAAATTTTTATAAAATAAAACAGCAAATAGTGAAGCTGTAACTAAAAAATATCTTTTAAAAAAATCAATTAGTTTTAAGTGAATAATTATATAAAATATAAAAAGTATAATACCATTTCCAACTAAGAAATTTAAATAATCATTATGTGTTGAATGAAATTTTGAAGCTAAATTCATACCTCTAAGAAAAATTTCATTTACCCATCCAAAAGAATCTAAACCCCAACCTACAATAGGTGAAAGCTTAAATGCATTTATTCCAGAAATTAGATGATTTCTCCTAGAGATGTCTATATCAGGATAAACAAAAATTATAAAAATACTATACATTACTATGAATCCAATAAAGACTCCTTCTAATAAAAAATATTTATTTAGATTTTTATTTAAGAAAATCAATGATGTGATTATTATTGAAAACCAAAATGAGAAAAGTGCACCACGTGATCCTATAGAAATCAATAAAAGAGTAATTACAATAATCACAGATATAATTTCTAAAAGTTTATATTTTCTATCTTTAATAACATAAGCAATCATAGGTATAGAGGATATTAAATACATAGAAAACCAAGATCTATTCCAAAATAGAGATTTAGTAGATGTTTTTAAACCAATTGAACTAAAATGACTTTGATGTCGATCAGTATACCCGGATATCCAAACTTGAACTATATCAATAAATTTTTGAATATCCTTAAATCCCCATTCTAGAATTGCAATTATAGATAAAAAAATTAAAGATGTGTATACTCCCTTTATAATATATTTTTTAAAAATAATATTTGATACAGCTGTTAAAATTAATATTGTCATTGCAATTGATATCATCCATTGCTTAAGAGAAAAAAAAGGTTCTAATTCTGAACTAGATAAAAAATGAAAAATATTAAATCTATAATGCTCAATATCTAAAATAGCATACCAGTTAGTAATGATAGGAATCAAAAGAATTATATAAATTTTAATAAATATACTTTTTCTATAAAAAATTTGAATTTTATTTGTTGAGAGTAAATAAATAGCAGAGATTATTAATAAGTAGTCACCTATCTCTAAAAATCTTCCGCCAGGATGATTTCCTTGAAAGATCAATATCCAAGGAACTAAAAAAAATATTAATTTAGTATTGAAATGAATTATTAACAACCAAGATAATAAGAAAGCCAAGAATAATATTCTAAATTTAAAAGGATAATAAGGAAGTAAGTAAAGGAACGGGAAAAGAAAAAATAAAAGAAAAAATAAAAGAAGTAATACTATAAAAAAATCTTTTTTGTTAATGCTAAGAAAAAAAGATTTTAGTTTAATTAAGTGTAAATTAATATTCAATATCATAAAATATTTCCTTTAAAAAAAATAAATCATTGCGCTTAACGCATTAGGATTGCCGACGTTGGTCGTAGGTGAGTGTCCTGTAAGGACACGTTACCGTTGGCACGAGATTGCTTAGCAATCGAAGTGACTAAGACCAATGTGGCGGAGCCTGTAGTGAGGGCGCAAGACCCGAACGAAACGGCAATCCGAAGTTATACGCCGTAGCCTAATGCTATAAATTAAGTTTTGCTAATGATTCTATCTTATTCTTAATGTCTTCGATTTTGAATTTGCCTTCCGCAACTCCAATTACGAAGTCATACAAAGTCTCATTAGGATCGAGAATATCATATCCGTTTATATCAAGAAATACTAAGGAAGAAGCTAATGCTACACGTTTATTACCATCCAAGAATGGATGATTTTTACAAAGGTAATATAAATAAGCAGCAGCTTTTTCAATAATTGTTGGATGTAAACTTATACCATCAAAGCTAGTCATTGGTTGATTGATCGCTGATTCCAGTAAACCTGTGTCACGAATTTCTCCGGCACCGCCATAGATTTCGATTTGGTTTTTATGTATTAAAAGGACATCCTCCAAAGAGAGGAAGATTGTTTCATCCATCATTATTGGGCAAGTTTTTTAAGTGTCTTTCCGTGCGCTTTATTTACCTTTTCAAGAGATTTTGAAATATTCTTTTCAATCGGTTTGATAATTAAAGATTTTCCATCGGTTGTAACCTCTAAAGTCGAGTTTTGATCAATATTTAAGAGTTCAAGAATCGGTTTTTCGATGACCAATGCAGAACTGTTCCCGTGTTGTACTAGTTTTTTTAACATATTTAAGCCTGTATCAACAATGTTATAACATTGTATTATCAGTAGCAATTAGAATTTTTACCGATTTTAAGCTTCATATCATTATTTATTTCAAGACGACAATAATTATAGGAGAATTCTCAAAATCAGAACCTTTTTCGATTTTCCGACTTTTTTAATTTCTTAATGCACCAAATTAGAAATCTATCTTTAGGCTATGGCGTATAACGCAGTAGGATTGCCGACGTTCCTCGACCCTGAGTCTCGCAGAGACGTTAGGGACTGGCAAGAGGCTTGCGCATGCAAGACGAGTGA
>JAACWH010000033.1 GCA_009991425.1 Leptospira sp. | reverse complement strand
CTTGACCTTCTAACAGACTCATCTTGGCTGTCTCACTGATTTCTCCTAGCCATTGCTCCATATTTTTCAAAGATTCTTTAGCCTTTGAGTATTCGTTCAAATTGAAAATTGCTTTATATTGAATTTGAAATTCATCATGATATTCTTTGGGCAAGCACGCTTTAATATTTCTCATTTTATGTAAAATGCATCTTTGGTGATCATAATTTTCACCAAAGTATTGTTTAATGCCTTTCTCAATTCCTTTAGATCCATCTGATACAATCAAAACCCGTTCAGTAAGTGAAATTTCACGATCTTGTAGTTTCCTTAAAGCAGATAATACTATTTCAGAATGTTCACTTGAGCCTTGTACCACCGATAAAAAATGCTTGTGTCCTTCTTTATCTACACCTAATACAACAACGATTACTTCATCCGCTACATGGATACCATCAATGAAAATTGAAAAGAATTCTTTGCCTGGAAATTTTCTCGTATTCATTTTGTTAAAATGTGCTCTAGAAGCATTTACAAATTCTCTGGATATCTTTGATTTTGAAACTCCAAGTTGCTCAGATACATCTTTCAAGCATTCTCTAAATCGCCGTGTCGTTAGACCAGATACCATCAGTTTGAAAACAATTTCTCCAAGATCTGCTTCGGATTTTAAATTTGCATAGCTTTCTAGTAAAACTTCTTGTCCAGATTTTCTGACTCTTGGTTTTTTGATTTTATGTTTCTGACCCAATATTGGAACAAAAACATTCTCTGAACCTGCCCGATATGCTAGGCTTTCTTCTACTTTACGGCTAAATTTTTTCCCACATAGGGCTTCGATTTCCTCTTCCATGATCTCTTGAATAAACTCTAAAGACCTTTTTCGAATTTCAGTTTCTATGTCTGATTTTAAAAAAGATCGAAAACTAGCAATATTCGATTGACTATTGGATGTGGTTTTGTTTTGATTTTTCATTGGTGGAACCCCTTTATGATTTTGTTGTCCAAAACTATATTATGGACGGGTTCCGCTTTTTTCAATTCCTAACGGCTTTTGAGTCTAGCTCTTTTTTTACATCGTCTTGCCATAATGGATAGCATACAAAATGTGGGCGATATTCTTTTGAGTGTGGTAGATTAATTAATTCTACTCCAATGATGGAACAACCGACTACTCTGTAAAGCTTATTCGGTGCAAATGCTGAAAGCTGAGGAACTGAATTTAACCATGCCTCATTAATTCTCTTTTTTATCTCTTTAATATTCTCAGACATGATTAAGGTCTAATTATTTGTATTGGTAATCCAAAATTATTATAATATTTATTGTACTGTGCAGGACTCATCACTGCTTTACCAAATTTAAAATCATAAATAATTCTATTAGTTCTATCAAGAACATCTAAAATACCTCTATTTCCTACACCATTATTAAATGAATGATGCCCCTTATGTCCATATATTTTTTGATAACGGTCTAATAATTGATTTGCATATTTGTGCTTTGCTATTCCTGCAACTGGTCCTTGTCCTCCAATCGCCCTTTCTGCTAAGGTTGCTGACTTCTGAACTAACTGTGGATTTGTAAGTCCCGTCTTAGCGGCATTTTTTTGCAGATTTTGAGGCACAACCGAAAAGGTTTTTCCAATTTTAAATACACTTAAAAGACCAGAATTTGCTGAGCTTCCTACTGCTTTTAATGGAAGAAGTTTTGACGGAACAAATAAATCAATTGGAGAAATCACATCATCAATTCCATTTCCAACTCCATTGATTCGGTTTACATGAACATCGGTTCCATCATTTAGTATGTAAGTATCAAATTCACCACCACCATTATATTCTACTTTCTTTATTTCTTTTGGGTTAATATTTAAATTTTTTAGATAAGATTTTCTATAAGTAACTTCTTCCATTAAAGTATGCATTTCTTCAGGAGAAAGTTTAGATTTAAGTCCTGTGCTAGTTAATATATCTTCCATTCTTCTTAGCTTTGCTTCGTAATCACCATCTATGTTTAGTAATTCAAGCTTTAATCCTGATATTTGATCTTTTACAAATAGAAACTTGTCTTCCAAAGCTTTAAGTTTCGCTATATGCGGACTTTCTATATTAGGGAATATACACTCATTATGAACCAATATTCCTTGTTCGCCTACGAAGTAGATGTGACTTGTCTCTACTTCAAAGTTGTATACAGTTACTATATTTTCTTTATCAGTTACAGAAATAATTTTTATGTAGTTGTTATTGGAAAGAACAGAAAGATCACCTTCTACTAAATTAGAAGCAGAGACCCACCCTTTGTTTTTTATGTAAAATGGATGTTCATCTGTTGTTTCAATACTAGAACCATCATTATATAGCACTACTTTGGTTGAACTTACTTCCCTTTGAAAAGTTTTTACTACTTTATGAAAGCTATTCTCCCCAGTCTCTTCATTCCAGGATAGAACCACATCCCCAATTTGGATGTCTTCTATGACCTTGAGTCCCGTTTCTGTATGGATCTTTGTCCCTGCCGTAAAGCAAGTTCTTACATGAACTTTGCCATCTTTGAATTCTACTGTTGTAGAGGAGAAGTCGGTGCTTCCCATAGCTATGCTGATGGAGTTACGGAATGAGTCAGTTACACCTCCGAAGAATTGTTCAGCAAAGCTCTTTCTAGATGTATCTGCTGCTATATTGCCTTGCTCTTTGGTTCCAGCGTTTGGCTTGAGTTCGTCAAAAGCTTTTTCTTTCTCTTCAGGTGTCATGGCATCATACTCTGCTTCTGATTTGCCTAAGAGTTTCATGCCTATTTCTTTTTCGCGTTTGTTTTCGTAGTTCTGTTGCTTGTCCTGAGCAGCATTGATATTTTGTTCCATCCAATTGATCTCATTGGCTTGGTATCCATTGGCTGTCATGGTTCCTAGGTTAGTTCCTAGATACTGAACTGAGGTAGAGAGCCCATTCCTATTTATATTTGCATTGATTCCGAGTCCTGATTCTCTATCCGTGAAACCAACTGTTCCACTTGTCTCACCTCTGGTTAGATCGTAGTTAGCTCCAATGTTAAGACCATTTCTATCTCCTAGACCTTGGTTGTAGTTCACTCCTATAGTAGTTGATCCATTGGTTGTATGGCTGAATGAGAGCTGTGCGGGTTTGTCCTTGCTTCCAAGTGATCCTGAAATGGAAGTATCTCCTCTTTGCGAGAAGGAAACAGCCATGTTAGTAGTGTTATTTCCGATTCCAATCATCCCACCCCAACTAGCTTGTTTGTCGTAGGACTTTACAATGGTTGCAAAAGATGGCAATGGCTCATAGGGTATTGTTATTCTATGAATTTTTCTTTTTATTGCGTTAAGATTAATTCTTAGAATAAATCATCTTAAAAAAACCTAATCAAAAATAGTTTTATAATTTCGATTCAGCAAAAATATATTTTGATCAATTAAATGCTGACTAAACTGGAAAGTTTTTTCAGATCAATCATCCACTTATAGAGCTTATTGTTAATAGGTGCAATACTTCCATTCTCTGATGAACTGTTAACCCATTCCTCCAAAGATTTCCAAACACTGGTTTTTCTAGATGTTTTATATTAATAATATTGTATTCAAAAAGATAACGAAATTTACCATTCTTAACTGCATGCATGGTTTTGGGCTGGTAATTGATCCATAACTTCTTTCATTCTTGCGGTTAAATTATTTATATCATCCGTTAGTCGCATCGATTCTTTATTTAAACTACTAATAGAATTATAGGTTAACGTCGAGACTTTATTGAAAGAGATTAGATAAAAAACAAATTTTTTATGCACGACAAGTTAAAAAAATAATTGATTCAATGTTTAATTTCTGAAACCATGAATCAGAAAACAATGATCCAACCCTGCTTTGCCTGTTTTCAAAATTCTTTGGATAAGATTCAATCCAACAATCACATTCACAATGATATTCTAGAATTATCTTCCAAAGAAATCCATTCAATAGAATCAAATTTCAAAGAAATAGAATCAAATGTAAACATTAATTCATCAAATAACATTGATTCATCGATTCGACCTATACTTGCTTGGCGTGATCCACATAATCCTCCATCCAATATAGATGAAGTGACTCATCTAGGTTTGATGGAAAAATATAAGATTCCTTTTATCTTTGATATTCATACCCACTTTTTTCCACTCTCTGTAATGCGCGCTATCTGGAAGTGGTTCGATGGAGTTGGTTGGGGTATCACTTATAAGGGAAAAGAAGAATATCGCTTAGATGCTCTTACTCGCAATAAAATAAAGTATTTTACAAGTTTAAACTATGCGCATAAGCCTAATATGGCGAGAGGATTAAACCAATGGGTCCATGAGACTCATAAAGATACAAAGAATATGATACATTTTGGTACATTTTACCCAGAGCCTGGTGTAGAAGCTTATGTGAAGCAAGCAGTGGAAGAGTTTGGATTCCAAGGTTTCAAATTGCACTGTGAAGTATCTAAGTTGGATTTAAATACTCCTGAATTAAGATCTACATTTCAATATTTAGAAAAAGATCAAATTCCAATTCTCATTCATACTGGAACTGCACCTTTGCCTGGTGAGTTTACTGGTTATAAATACTTTCGACCTTTCATGGAGGCCTTTCCAAATCTAAAAGTTATCGTTGCTCATATGGGTGCATATGAGATGGAGGAATATGCTTCCTTATTGGACATTTATCCTCAGTTAGCCTTAGATACAACTATGGTTTTTGTGGATTATTTGGCAACAGGAAGCAAGCCGGATAAATATATTGATAATTTAGAAAAATACGCAGATCGAATTTATTTTGGTTCTGATTTTCCGAACATTCCGTACAATCTCAGCCATCCTATTTCGAATATTTTGAATTTTCCTATTTCTACTGAGGCAAAGCATAAGATTCTTTATAAGAATGCTTGCGATTTATTTCGAATAGCATATTATTAATTTCTTGAATCTTTATGAAAGTTACTGAATAATTAGTTAATGGATAAGATCAGATTCTCTAGAAAATCATTCCTTAATTCAAGTTTACTGGCTTCAAGCTTAGTAATTATTCCTAATTTCCTGAACATCTTGGGCGCTGATTCGATTGAAGAGATTAATTTTGCCAAACAGGATCCTATTGGTTTTGCAAAATACAAAGGCATAGAAAACCCCATTCATCAAATTAAATTCTAAAGAAAAAATAAAAGAAAACTAATATTTAACCAGCTAAATTGGAAATCGCTCATGGTTTTCCAAGACCATGCCCCCAAATCTAGAAGGGAATCTCAATATTCGAGACGCAATCCCCATTTTAGGAAGCTGTTTGGCTTAAAGACAACTATATTTACTATTATTACACATCACCACACCCAATTTAGACCGAACTTTTTGACCTCTAACAAAATTGGGATTCTGATATTTGACCCAAACAAAGATAAGAACAATTTCTTAGTTCGAAGAATTGTTGATATTGGTGATCTTAAAAGGACTTACTAATTGTTAGTATATAGAAACAAAAATCACTATCTAATCAAGTTCACGAGAAGCCATTTGCTAATCCAAGAGAATGGCTTTTGTTTTTTTAACTACAAATAAATTTTAAACGAAGCCATTTTCTAAAAAATCTAAAACTTTTAATTTAATCCCTTCATCCCGAAGAATCATCCGATGACCTAGTCCTGAAGTTAAAAGAAATTCTGATTGAGACCAAGCTTGGGAGACTTTTTCGCCAAATGAAAAAGGAATCTCATTGTCGTCCTTATCATGGATCAAAAGCAATTTATTATTGAGCATTTTGCCAATTCGTATTAGATCCAAGTCAGCAAGTTTATGACCCACTTTTAATTCAATAGATTCCTTAGTTTGTTGTATTTCCTCATTGCTGAACTTCCAGAAACCAGCAAATCCTAGAGTAATACTTAATAGATCACGCGGAGGACAGATATAAACCAAACGTTCAGCTTGCACTCCCAACTCTTGCGCGATAGTTGCTGCCGCTCCTCCAAAAGAGTGAGTGATAAATGCATAAGGATTACCTACAATTCGAGATAATTCTGCAACTGCTCTACTCGCAAGCACTGCATTTGAATATCGACCTTCTGAATTGCCATGACCAGGAAGATCAATTCCTACTATACGATATCTATTTGTAATAAGGTCTTGAACAAACCGTGAAAAATTTCCAACATTCCCATTCCAACCATGAACAAGAAAGATTAATTTACCTTCACTTCCCCATTGATAGAATTTTACTTTTTTATCATCTAACAGAAAATAATTTTGATTAGAAGAGTTGATCACATCCATTTCCTTCCGAGAGGGTCTGACGCGTTTGGTTGATAAAAAAATATGAGCTCCCACCAATCCAAAATTTCTGCCTTTAGATCTTGTAGAATCTATCTTAGCTTGATAAGACCATCTATCATTGACAGATGAAATCCTAAATTTCGCCTCTATTGAATCATTGAAATCCTCACCATCATTTTCTAACTCAGCCACCATTGCATTTTTTTGAGAACGAACGTTCGTGCTTTTATTATTCAACTGATTTTCCATTGTTTTCCTCTTTCCTTTTTAATTCATAATAACAATCTACTTAGTTTTAAAATATCGTTTTAAAAATTGATTAAAAATCTCCATTGTCTGAGCTTTTGATTTTTTATCTTTTAGAAATCGATTGTAGAAATGATAACTCAATACCAAGCCCCAAATCTCTTGGACAAGTGAGTCCGTATTTACATTCGCATCTTGATTTGCTTTCTTGATCTTCGTAGAATTGAGTTCCTGTGCTTCATTCAGATATTGTCGCAAGATTTGTATCCATTCTTTTTGCGTCTTCAGCAAATAATCTCGAACTAAGCCAGGTTTATCATCTAGATCTGATATACTGGCAAGAAATATACAACCACCAGGAAGATCCGATCCATTCTCCCAATCTAACCAAGATGTAAATGCCACATTTAGCCTTTCTGTTCCTGGCTTTGCTTTCAGGCTTGGATAGATCACTCGCCTTCGAAAAAGTTCTGAACCCATTTTCAATACATCGATCTGAAGATTCTCTTTCGATTGAAATTTACCAAAAAGTCCACTCTTCGACATATTCAAATCAAGAGCAAGGCTTCCGATTGTAATTCCACCCAAACCTTGAACACTAGCAAGATTCAGAGCCTTCCGAAGAATTATGGATTTGGTTTCTTCACCTTTAGTCATAATATAAGCACGATCGTTCGTATTAATTTTTTGTCAACCGAAAAAACGGCAATTCTATTTCATGAATTATGATACAAATGCTAATTGGATGCCACACAACAAAACTTCAATCTTAGGAATGATCAATCTCTACAGTTTGGTATTCTTCTAAATATTTTTCTCCATTTACACCATAATAAATTACTTTTCTTCCATTAAAATCTGCATCATAACTAATAACTCCAGCTTTCCATACAGAAACTAAAAATTCTGGAAATGTGGAATCGCCAGCCTGGTCAGTTCTTAATGCTAAAATTAAATTATCTTTGTTAAACTTAGGTATTTCGTGGGTACCAGTTACAATAGGATTTCCTTGCTGAAGAACAGATCCTTCCTCCATTATATAAATAGATTGACAAGAAGGTAAAAACCATCGATTCATTTTGATACCGGCTTGCCGAAGCACTTCTGCAAAAATAGGAAAGCCCCCTACTTTAGGACGGAGTGATATAGCTTTTTTTTGCGTTTCTAATAATTTATCTGTGATTGAAGTCATCTAAATTCCTCTTACTCTATTGGATTTGTATTTAGCTTATGATATTCCGATATTTTAATGAGAGTTTTCATAAGTGTTAATTTTTCTATTTCTGTTAGAATGGAAAAAAATTTATTATCATTATCATCTGCTATCTTAGCTAATCTTGGCACAAGCTTTAATGCTTTAGATGTAAGCTGTATATCTTGATACCGTCTATCATTAGAAGATTCTACTCTTGAAAGTAGTCCTTTGTTGAATAATCTGTCGATAAGCTTAGATACGGCTCCTCTAGTGAGACCTGTGATATCTGCAATATTACTCGAAGAAGTAATTTTATTTTCTGAATACATCTCACGAAGAACTACCCACTCAGCAACAGTCACATCACTAGACGACAGCGCTTTAGCAAAAGAATGAGAAACAGCATTAGATACAACTCTTAAACGGTATCCAATATGTGACTTGAGTGAACTCGCATCAACCTTTACAGACTTTATCAAATTATTAAATCCATCCTAATTAGTCATTAATAGTTTCCTAGAAAACTGTTGTCAATGAAATTAAAATGGAAAAGACTAAAAAATTAATTCAAATCATTTTTTTTAAAAATATGCAACAATTCCACAAAAGTGGAAATTGCTTGTGGTTTTCCAAGACTAAGCCACCAAATCAAGATTAAATTCCAAGAATTCAGAGACACAGTTCCATTATAGCGAGCTGGTTGGCTTAAAGGCAATTATATATTGGAAGAAAAAATAACATTCGAGTTAGAAATTCATCGATGGGCATCGTTAAACTTTGGTAAGATTTTATTTTTGTTCTGGATTCTACATTGCTTTTTTTTAATGGAACGTTAATGTTTGTTGAGTGGAGTCTACCTTCTGAATCTGGTTATTATGAAAGATTCCAAATGCAATATACTGGGCGATTCTATAGATCGCCTTGCTCTCTTATATTTTTATCTTTTCGAAATAAACATGATATCCTTGTGGATATCTTTTTAGAAAAAAGTTGTATTCCTCTTTGGTTTTATTTATTGCAAATGACTCATAATTTCCGATCTTTTATTTTACCAAAAACGTCTCTTAACACTTTAATGATAAATTTAATTATATAGGAAAAAGCCATACTAATTATGATTCCTATTAATTGTTTCTGAAGGCTCATATCAAGTATCAAATTCATTATGGTGAGAGTAGCTAAAATGATAACAATGGCAATACTATAAAAATCTGGAATATATTTCTCTTGTGAAGATTGTGGAGGTATATCTTTATCATTTTGAGAGTTAGTTTTTTTTATACTATTAATGATTTTTTCTAAATCTCTATCATGAATGTTTCTTGGTATCTTTAGAAACTGATTTGATACTGTAATCTTATTTTGGCTAGGAGATGTATCATTTAAAATTTTACTCTCAAAGGCATCGAACCACAATCCTTTGCAGGATGGGCAGACATCTAAAATTATATCTTCATTTTTAAATGTATAAACAATTTGTTGCATAGTTAATTGGCAATTAGGACATTTTATGTTCAATACATTTGGAGATTTTTCTAAATTTGAATTGATAAGGGAAATTAACTTAGAATGTTTATTGCTAAAAATATAAGATCTATGATAGAAAGATCCTGAACAATTTGTACAGTATTGTATATTACCTTTTTTAGTATTTCTCTTTACAAGAGGTAAATCACAACGAGGGCAGGGTCTAATAGAGGAAATCTTCAAAAATTTCCCATCCATCAGAATTTTTATATGCATTCGATTGCTTTTCTCTTTTCTTTAGTTCTTTTCGCATAAGCTTCATATCTTGCAGTTGGCTGTCTAGGTAGACCTCAGCCAATTTGGATTCTATTAGAGAATTCATATTGATAGTATCGATTTCAGATATGATTTTTTCTTTGTTAAGAGCATTTTCCAAATCACATTTTTCTGCTTGTAGATATTCTATCTCATCTTGGTCTAACCAAAGTATTTTGCAATTATGACAACGATCAATTTTAACTATTTGATCATTGTTATTTACCTCGATCTCAACCATTTTATTTTTACATTTTATGCAAGGAATTTTCCTTTTACTTTTGATTGGTTTCGCATCTGATATGATTTGATCCCAAATTTTAGGTTTGTGTAATTTTTTGATATCTGCTTCAAGAAAATAATGTCCGAAGCAGGAATCGCATATCATATAGGCTGCGTCATGAGTTTTGTATTTATATAGTTTACCAGCACAGCTTGGACAGTTCATTCTGTCCCTTGGATAGATCTAAGAGTGATGATAGGAACTTCCGAACGACAGAAAAATCTTATAGGAAGTATCGACCACCCAATTCCTGCTGATATAAAGACATCTTCCTTATATCGATTTTTTTTCATTCCTTTGTCAAAGTTTGAGTTTTTAACAGGTAGTATGGGAGAATAATCAAAAATCGGGATTCGAACTTGTCCGCCATGAGTATGACCTGTTAGATATAAATCTACTTTTTGTTTGTGCTTTAGATTCGAAGAATCAGGATTGTGAGCAATTACAATTCTAAAAGAATTTTCAGTTGAAGTATTTAAGACAGAATCAGGGTTAGTTGGATTTTCCCAGAGGTCTCCAAGACCAGCGATCAAAATTTTGGCATTTGATTTCTGAATCCACTTTGATTTGTTCTCAATTGACTTACCACTATCTCGCAATAGATGTCGGGTCAATTTATCATTTGCCCAATGATCGTGGTTGCCATTTACGAGTAGGACTCCATCTTTTGCTCGCAAATTATTTATTAAAGGCCATACTGCAAGAAGTTCATCGTCGTGTCGGCTTTTCTTAACATAATCACCCACTCCTACAATCAGGTCGGGATTTTCTTTCATAGTCCGCTCCAGTACCCAACGTATCCAAAATTCAGGATCAAGGCTCCCATAATGGAGATCACTGATGACTGCGATTCTATAACCATCAAATTCAGAAGGAATTTTAGGATTGTAGTAGTCTATCTCGGGAAATGCAGTGTAGTATCTTTCAAAGAGAAAACTATCTATAATTACGACAAAAATTATAATAAGAAGAAATCTTGCTGCTTTATTAAGAAATTTCATGAAAAATAATTTAAAACAAGAATATATTGCCCTTAATATGAAAGTATATCTATAAGATCTGTTATTTAGTTCTTAAAAGTCAAACAATTTTGATAAATTTTTAAATTCATCTGTCTAATAAATGTAGCATGATTCATTTTACTTCGAGTCCATAGTTTTTACTATGGATTTTTTTTATAAACTCAAGTAAAGCATCCGAACACCTAGGTACAATACAAATCCTGCAGGTCCGAACATTAAGGTAAAAAATAAACAGGGAACCAAAAGAAGATGAGGCATCTGAATTTCTTGTGAGTTTTGCCATTCCCAGGCACCTACAAATAAATCAAAAATCAAATAATGAATCCAACCTGCTAGCAGTAAGCCCTTGTTTTTAAAAAGTCTTCCAAGTCCTTCTAGGCTTTTGAAATCTCCTTTAGCTTTTCCAAAATTGGAAACTATATAAAAAATATAAACCAACGAAAGTAGAATAGGAATTACCAAAGAGTTGATTAGTAATGATGTATAATACCAAGCTGGTAGCAGCATCATTAAGACCCACGGAATTAAGACAAATAGACTTGTAATTTTAAAAACTTTATCTGGGTTCATAATTTCTCTCTTCTTATTTATTGTTAGCCTTTCTGAATCAAATGAGAAATCAATAAGATATTTTTCCTAAGGGATTTCCTCATGCTGGAAACTAGAATTCAGTTCTCTTAGAAAAAAATTGTAGACCTATTAAGGAATAATTAACTATAATAGTCAAACATTATGCAATCAACTGAAAAAATGCTATGGGAGATCCGTAACGAAAAGAACAAAGCTGGAGTAAGATGGTTGATTCTATTTATTTTAGTTCCTTATTTAGGATATCTTTTGCTTACAGGGCGTTCTATAGAGATTGGCCAGGAACATATTTTTAATTGGTATTATATTGGAAGTTTGGCTTGTTTTGTTGGAATTGTAAATTCAACAGTTATGCTCATCCTACGCCAAGCCTTAGTCAAAAATTTCATACATCCTTCCATAAAGTATCTAACCATGATTTCAGATTTTCTTGCTGTTGCACTTGTTATGATTCCTACAGGGGGATCTGAGAGTATGTTCTTTGTCTTAAACTTTGTTGTGATTGTTTCGAATGGACTGAGATATGGAATCCGTGTTTCTTTAGCAGGAACCTTAGTTATGAATTTATTTTATATAGCTCTAATCAGTTATCAATACTATCCTGAGATGCAAATACCAGGAATCCAAAAGGAAATTTTAAAGTTAGGTGGATTTTGGTTGGTTGGAATTTATACAGGCTATTTGGCATTAAGGTTTGAGACTCTGCGCGGAGAAGTAGAACATTACCAGAAACTTTTAGCAGAGGCTCTTGAGAACAAATCATGAGTGAAGAGAAAGAAGAAAAAATTCCATCTAGTATAGAAAGATCTCTTCGTAAGGGAAATATTAATTTCGATTTTTTACAACCAGAGGATAATAAAAATAGAAAGGCTGATTCAGCTGACTTGAATCGAAGAGCAAGTTCGCGCCAAGGTAAAAGAGGTTTGTTCAACAGGGGTAGGCCTGCAAGACCATTTAAGAAAATACATTTAGTTGGAACGGTTTTGTTTTGTATATTTCAAATATTTGCCTTTATGGGAATTTGTATTAGCAATAATTATATTTTATTGTTATTCATTCCGATTGTACTAACTTTATTCCTAGGATCATTGATCATGGTTACCATTCTCTTGATTCGCCCATTGTAATTTACTTTTTCTTTCCGTATAGAATATCATTAGCACGAAAGCAGAGTTCATCGATTTTATTTTCAAGATCAAGTGCTTGTTTGGCGAGAGATTCTTCGCTTGTATCCGTACTTGGCTTTATAGGTTCACCGATTACAAAGGCAACTCTAGAAAAGGGAAGTGGAAAGCTTAGATCATCCCAATTGCTTCCAATGATTCTTCTGGAAAAACCAACTCCAATAGGAACTATATATGAATTTGCCTTAGCTGCCATGTAAACAACGCCTGGCTTGGCTTCATAGATGGGACCATTTGGACCATCGGGTGCGACTAGACTAGGCGTACCATTTTGTATCTTCTTAATAAAGTTCATTATACCAGCAGATTGCTTGCCTAAGGAGGCATCCAATACATCAAAGCCAAGCGCTCTAAGTGTTTTGAGTCCAACTTCTCGCATAAAATGCGTTAAACTTTCTTCATATTCCTTTGTTCTAGGATGATCTGAATAAATACAAAGATTTCTATGATGAAGACAAAATACTGCGGCATCCACAAAGGTATGCCAGATTGCTAAAATATGATTTCTCTTTTGGGTTCTTAAAATTCTAAGATGATCTTCTCCTTCGATGATAAATACCAAAGTGGATTGGTAGATGGTGAGCAGTATTGCTGAGATAGTGGAAAGCAGGCTAGTAGAAGCACGGTAGACGGTTCTTTTGAGCGGACTAGCAGGTAGCATTTGGACAGATTAAATCTTTCAAAATACAATGACTAGAATTATTCACTTCCACCTGAAAAAATCTACAATTACCTTGCATAGTTTTATCCGAACTATAAAATGGTGGGCGAATCAATCTTTGCACTCTAGAATCAATCAAGGATAACAATCTTATTATGGATATTCATGGAAAATGTACTAAAAAATTTAATAGATTGAAATCAGTGTTTGAAGATAATTTCGAAAGAGAGGATGATATTGGAGCTTCAGTCTGCGTCTACTATAAAGGCAAGAAGGTAGTCGATCTTTGGGGTGGTCTTAGAGAGAAACATGAGTATTTGCCTTGGGAGAAAAATACTCTAGTTCCATTATTCTCTGTAACAAAAGGACTAAGTGCTTTATGCTTTCTTATGTTAGCTGTTCGTAAGAAATTGGATTACAATCTACCCGTCACATACTATTGGAAGGATTTTGGAAAAAATGGAAAATCTCACATCACTGTTCGAGAATTATTAGAACATAGAGCCGGTCTGCATATTATTGATAAAACTTTAAGTCTAAATGATTTTTATATTAAGTCACCTCGAATATATAAAGCATTAGTAGATCAAAAAGTCAGATGGAACTCTAATGAAAAGCAGGCTTATGGTGCCCAAGCTTGGGGAATTTTTGCTGCAGAATTATTCCAACAGATCCAAGGTGAATCCTTGGGTCAATTTTTCCATAGAGAAATTGCAAAGAAATTAAAGCTAAATCTTTTCATAGGCTTACCCAAGAATAACAAAGGCACAGTCGCAAAGGTATATCCAATCTCAAATTGGGATAGAACTATGGCTTTGCTACCCCATTTATGGAGAGGTAATGATTCCGAGGGGCGTACAATTCGTTCAATTTTAACAGGAGATCAAGAAACAATGCGTGCATATCTCAACCCCTGGGCTGGATGGAAGGGCATTGAAGTCTTCAATGAAAGAAAGTTACAAGAAACAGAACTTCTTTGGTGTTCTGCTATGGGAGATGCCAGAAGTCTGGCAGAGTTGTACAATGTGTTCCTATTGGGTGGCCAGCAAAAAGGTGTGAAGCTCGCAAATAAACAATTGATTGAAATTTTATCAGAAGAAAATCCACTTCGTTATGATAAAGTTATTCATAAAAAGCAAGGTTGGAATTTAGGATTTCAGAAGGAAGAAGAAGGAATCTTCTCACCTAATGCCTCCAGTTTTGGACATAATGGAATGGGAGGTAGTCTATCTTTCGTAGATCCAACTGCGAAGATTTCCTTTGCTTACACATGTAATAAGTTAGACTATAGAAACAGACCTATCAAGACAATGAATCTTTGTCGTGCAGTTTATGATAGTCTTTGAAATTTATTCTTTCATTTACAAGTTCTAAGATTGATTGTAAGGTGATTTCTTCAGATCATCTTTCATGAAGGATGATCCTTCTTCACAATAATACTTACTTTATTGAAATTGAATATTGGAAAAGTAATTCAATTACTATATTCTATAGTATATCCAATTAATGTATAACTATCCATTTTAACAAATTGACCCTGTTTATAAATTAATGATTCATTTATCTATAATATTTTTACAAAATACTATGAGGATAATTATGAATAAAATTTTTAGGTTTATAACTTGTTTCTCTATTGTAGCTATGGCAATCTCATGTGGATCTAAGCTTCAAGAAGAAATAAAATATGTTCACTCGCATGGAATGCCTTTTAAGGGTAAAATTTTAATGATAGCTAGCAGTCCCTCAGTTTCCAAACAAACTGGTTGGCCAATTGGTTTTTGGGGTGCAGAGTTAACTCACCCATTGAGAGTTTTCCAAGAATCGGGCTATGAAGTTGATTTGGCTTCCACAGAGGGTGGAAAAATCATCATGGATGCTTATTCAGATCCTACTCATGAAAGTGGATATTCTGCCCATGATATTATAACATTGGGTTATCTGCAGAAAAAAGAGTTTAATGATATGTTAGCTAATACTAAAAAATTTACTGATGTCAATCCTGAAGATTACGTTGCAATATTTTTGGTTGGTGGACAAGGACCTATGTATACTTATAAAGGTAATAAAGAATTACAGAATCTATTTGCTGGTTTTTATGAATCCGGTAAGCCCACTGCAGCAGTATGTCATTCTACAACCTTATTGTTAGACGCAAAAAAATCAGATGGAAGCTTATTAGTATCAGGAAAGACATGGACTGGTTTTGCCGATTCCGAAGAAGATTACAGTGATAAAACTGTAGGAATGAAGATACAGCCTTACAGAATCCAGGAAGAAGCAAACAAGCTAAAGGGAACAACTTTTAGAGCAGCGGAAGCCTTTTCATCTTATGCAATCCAGGATGGGAATTTAATTACTGGTCAACAACAGAATTCAGGTGCAGCTGCTGCAGAAATGGTTGTAGCAAGTTTAAATAGTAAATAATAGCAGATGTTAAAAGATTAATTGTTTTTCAGGATGTATTAATAAAATCTGGTAGACAATTTAAATTAAATGGGACCCGGAGAATTAATTTCAACAGGGAGCTGTTCGACAGAGCCTGCCGGTGGATTTTTCCCTGGTTCCATATCTTTGATTGGTCTCTTTTCTTCGGAATCTGTTGTCTCTTTTCCTAATTTTGGTTCAATACCTTGCAAACGATCCCCTTCGATTTTTGAATTAGTTTTAGTTTGTCTAAGAGAGTCTTGGACAAAACGTATAGTTGCTTCATCATAAGCGGGGTTTAGATAGGAAAGCGAATCATTTCTCCATCTATTTGCAGACGGTCTTTCACTTACAATTGATTTCATAAAAAGATCTGCTTCTGCTTTATACTTAGTAAATTCCTTTCGAATAATTTTGGACTGAATTACGAAATAGGTATTTGCTTTACGTGTAAAAAGGAATCTGTTAGATATGAGTTCTCCTTCCTCTTTATAATGAATTAATACAAAATGTGCATTATCAAAACCGTTGTAATCATCCTCTAGTATTCTTTCTTGTTTGATCTGCATATCTGGATGTCGTCGCAAAATAAGATCTACATTCTCTTCTATGAATCTGTCGAGATCCCAATTGGTTTCTCTAGTTTGCGTATCGAGTCTTAGAACTGCTTCGTTATTTTTTTCCAATTGAAGGATTAAATTATAAGGTGTTCTCTCTATTTTTTTAATCCAAGCTCTAGGATATTGGAAATTTATTGCCAAAGAATCTTCAATCCAGATACCATAACTGACTTCTTGGATCGGCTCAGCAAAACTATGGCCTGGCAATAGGCAAAGACAGAAAATGACAACTAATACAGTTCTTCTCATATGGTTTTCTATATCTATTATCGACATCAAAACTGTGAATATTGATTTTTGTTACTATTCATTTTTTTCTAAATATTTTAGTGGTTCTTATTTTATTGATTTATGTCCTTAAAGTTCCCAGTAAATAATGCGATTGTAATGCTAGCTTACAAGAAAAAACAGTTGTCCCAAGCCAACGAATGCTCCTAGAAGTGCCCCTACAAGTATTAAGAGTAACTCATCCTCTTGGAAAGCAGACCTAAGAACAGATTCAAATTCTTGTGCAGAAAGTTTGGACATTTTATCTGCCATAGTTCTTTCTAAATCTAAAGCTTGCTCAAAAAAAGGTTCTATTTCTTCTAAGGAATTGAGAATGCTTTCAAGCATTCGATTCGATAATTCTTTTTTTAAAAGATTGAATTTTTCCATTTTGCCAGTAGTAAAAAGTATAGGTTTTGCTAAAAGTGTCAACCTATCGATTTGGGCAGAAACAGAGGAATCAATTAAAGATATAAATTCCTCTGATTTAGCGCCACGAAGAATATCTTGCAAAATGTTTTTAGGTGTGAGAATTTTTTCTGCGACAATTTTAGAATATTCTTGAGAAACTTCTGTTTGTCTTTTCAGAAAAAGTCCTTGGTAACTAAATAATCCAAAATAAACTTTCGGAACTAAGGGGCGAAAGATCATATTGATTGCTAAGTAATTTGTTAAATAACCAACGATAATTCCTTGTATCGGAATACTCCAGCTAACAGGATAAATTAACCAAAATACCAATTGTAACATTCCAAGAAGGAACCCAAAATAAAATCCAGATCTTTCTATAAATTTGAATTCAGGCTTTCCTACTTTTTGGAAAACATCAACTATTAATCCAACATTAGAACCTGTTAAGCAATGGAGAACGATTCCTTTAAGATCGAGATAGGATTCAATCTGGTTTCTTAGCTTGAGAATAACATTCCGTATAGTCGCCCGTGAAGCTCTCTCAACTTTGTAAGCGATTTCTTCATGAATTATCTTCGGTAAGGAATTCCACATTTCGAAATTAATACTTCTACCGAAGACCTCAGTAGATTCTTGAATAGAATCAGCTAAGAGCGGATATAATTCATTTTCGAATTTTTTTGGATCAATGCGTGCAAATACTTCTTCCACATTCATTAGCTTATCAGTGATCACATCGACCGCTTTGATTGCCATTTTATGAGCCTTTCGCGGAATGATTCCCTGCCAACCGATGTAAGGTGGAATCCCCCAAAATTGCAAGGGATAGAATGTCATCTTTAGAGCTAACCAATTCGTAATCCAACCTACAAATCCATAGGTAAATGGCATCATAAATAATAGGAAGATGTCTTGAAAGTCCATACTGTTAAATTTTATTGGGCTAATCCTACCTTTTTACTTATAAAAAATTGACAATAGATTTGCATCACTAAAATTTAACTTTCATACAGAAAGGCAGACTTGGATGTTTTACAAAACAAGAGAATTTATTTATAATCTCTATTCGTATCAATATACGATAATAAATCAGGATTTTATTTATTGAATAAATAAGACCTAGAGTTGAAAATTTGATCTCTTTAAGAAAATCGTATAAATAATTTCTAATCAGCCTCATTTCCTATCTTTTAAAGTACATAATGTCCATAAATTTAGATTATTATGTCTCATTTAGATCTCAGTGTATTTTGCTAATATCCGCTATACTAAAATAACTTTTTTCATAATTTTTTTGTTGACTTTTTATTTAAGAATTCGTCTCTTTTACAATGCTAGACTCCGAGGTTTCTGAGATTAGCAATTTGCGAAAAAGATCCATATAGGAATTTGAAAATGAACATACAATTGGGAAGTTTTTCCAGAAGTCTAATTCTTCTGGTAATTATCCTTTTCTCTACTGTGAATTGCAGTAAGAAGAAAGGTGGCGGTTTATTCTGGCTTTTGCTAGCTGCAGGTGGTGGTACATCTGTTAGTGACGTAAATGTGGACTCCAACGGAGTTCCTCTCCCTGAGAACCTAGGAACTAATACTGAAAATGGGACCGTTCCTATATCTTTAGCAGAACAAGAGGTACCTACATCAGGTGCAGCTTCTATTCGTGGTAATTTTTATGCTACCATCGCCAATCAACCATCAGGTGATGTTTGTGGTGAACCAGGTGCTCCTATTTCTCCAAATTGCTTAGATTTTACTGCGATAACAGCTAAGCTGGTAGCACCGAATGCGACAGTAGTTTCTTCACAGAAGCTTCTAGCAAATGGGAGCTTTCAATTCGATATCGATAATCTACCTAATAACAACTACCGAGTTCTAATAGAGACTGGCTTTGGTTTGAATTACGCCCATAGAGATTTTCTCTTTACATTTGATCCTACTAGCGCCCAATCTATTACAATTATTAATCTAGGATCTATAGCAGCAGAGAGATTATTCTATACTTCAGGGCCAGCTTCTTTTACAGGAACTGTGAATACTTCTGGTTTTGCAGGTGATGTGAATGTGCCTGCAGGTCCAGTACAAGGTGTTCTTGTTCAAGTCATTGATTCCCAAGGAAATGTTATTGCTTCTACAACGACAGATTCTTCAGGAAATTACAGCATCAACCTTCCGAATTTAAGCAATGGAAATTATACTATAATTCTGGATGGTTCAGATGTAACTGCAATGGGTCAGAACTTTTCTACCACTAGCCAAGATATTCATTTTGTATTTGAAGGAACGAACTCAGCAGTAGTTACTCAAGTTATAGTTCCTACTTCCAATCTACAGTGGTTAGCTGCAACAAGCTCGTCTGCAACAGTGAGCGGTTCTATAATGAACGCTGCTATCTCGGGAGATGTTACAACAGTTTATACAATTAATCTTTTTAATTCATCAGGCAATTTAGTTGCCACAACTTCCATTACAGGCTCGGGTTCTTATTCTTTTGGCGCAAGCAACCTAACAGCTGGAGTTTACTCCATTCAGATTTCCGGAAGCTCTTCAGGTAATACAATAACTTTTCCAGCAAGTTCATCTTTCTTGTTTACACCCCACTCATCAGGTGGAAATAAAATAGTTAATGTTCCTACAGTCTACGTTGCTCCAAGACAATCAAATATTACTGGGCAAGTTACAGATGGAACTCTTTCCTATGTTCCAGGCTCAGTGATAAATTTCCGTCCCGCTAGCAACCAAGCTCCTTCGAATCTTTTGTATCTTCTTAACGATGATCAAATCAGGGATATGATCAAACTTTGGTTAGTAGAAGCAGGATTAGGTATTTGTGCAGCAAATAATTTTGAAGCATCCTGCGTGGTTGCCAACCAAGGATCGGGTCCATGGAATTATACCACTTTTGGAAATAAGGTTTACGAAGTGAAACCAGACCAATCTGTATTTTTTACAGCAGCAGCTGGGAAGTGGGCATATTACATCAGTGCACCTGGTTATTCCAATTACTGCAGTGGAAACACGAATTGTTTAAGTGATCCATTAACTCTAACTTTAAATGGGCAAGATTACAACGCAGGATCATTTACTCTATTGGCTTCAACCAAAAGATCTCAAATTACGGGAAATCTGAATGTTAGAGATCAAATTATTGGATCTTCTAGTGTTACAAATAATGCTCTCTCTGGTATCTTTGTAATTCTTCTTGGAAATACTGATACAGCTGGCAATGCAGTTGCTCATATCACTACAACATCATCAGGATATTTTTCATTCAATGGTAGCTCTAAAGTTGTAGTTCTTCCTTCCGGTCTACCAAATGACCAAGCAAGAGCGGGAGTCGCCATTAATGCATACCTTGCATCTAGTATAATTCCAGGTCTTCCAGTTCTTAATGCAATTAGCTTAGCAAGCGCAGCTAATATTGTTGGAACGGCATCTTCATCCATCCATGAAGTGAATGGAGATTATAATTTTAAACAAAGTTCCTACCAATTGTTAGTTGTGGATCCATTAGGTCATATAAACTCAGCTTCCTTTGGTGCGGATAATGGCTTAGTAGCAACTAATTCCTACACAAGCTCTCCTGTGGTGTTCAATTTGTCATCCAATGTCAACCACTTACCCCGTAAGCAAATTACAGGAAGTATCTTTAATGCAATCTCTACAGCTGGAATCGGTTCTGCAACAGTTGAACTCGGAAGATATGATTCCTCCAATGCATTCGTCGCAGATATTCGGAGAGATTGTTCTACATCGGATGGAATTTCTAGCTTAAACTGCTCAATACCCAATTCGAATCGTTTGACTCAACCAAGAATTGATCAATTGGTTGAAGCAATTTCTGTAAACTCTAACGGAAATTTCACTATCAATAATATCAATCCAGGAAATTATATATTGAAAATTTCTGGAAATGGTTACCAAGATCAGTATGTTTCTATTAATGTTCCATCTCAAGGAGATGCAACTCCAGTAAGTGTTGGTCTTGTTCCTAATGTTGGAACAGGGAACCTTACTGGTTCTATAAAAATTCCTGGAGGCTTTAGTTTTACAGGGTCTTACAATCTTGAGATTTTACATCCTGTATCTGGGAATCGTCCGCTTTCAGGTGTGCAACCTAGTTCATTATCAAATGGATTGAGCTCTTTTTCCAATGCACCTCAGTACAATGTGTTCAATTTGAGTGCGGGGCAATGGAAGGTTCGATTCATCTCAGCTGGCTATATAACTGTAGAAGGACTTGTGAATATACAAGCGAATGCTACAACGAATTTCGATATTATTACTATGGTTCCAGGAACTCAAACACCTGCTGCCATAGCTGGACGTGCTATCAATGCGATTACGAATTCTTCTTCAGGAATGAACGGTTTGCAAGTAAGAATTCGTCCTGGAATCAACATAACTTCCGGACCTTTTGCAACTGCACAAGATGGAGTTACAATACTTCCTCTTGCTACAACAGCAAATGATGGCTCTTTTGCTATAGTAAATGTTCCTGCAGGAAATTATACACTGGAAGTAAAAGGTAGCAATGTCGCAACAGCATATAGAACGGTAGTTAGTGCAGGATCTGATACTCCTTCTAGTCAAAATATTCTAGTCTCGCCAATTCTAAATAATGACGAAGTAAGAGTTGTTCTCTCTTGGAATGAAGAACCTAGGGATTTAGACTCACATTTAGAATATGGAAGTTCAGCGCCTCATCAAGTAGTTTGGAATGATAAATCTAAACTGGGGGGAGATCTTACTCTAGATGTGGACGTTGTGACTGGATTTGGACCAGAAACTGTTACCTTAAAAGGTTCTGCTTGGTCTCAGTATAGACGCGGTTATAGCGTTTACAATTGGTCAAGAGAATGTAAGTCTAGAAATTTCTATGGATCTTGTACTGATTATGCGGAATTGTATGAATCTGGTGCAATCGTTCGAGTATACCGCTCTACAGGATTAGTTCGATCTTATGTAGTTGGTAATACACAAGTTGGAAGATGGTGGCAAATGTTTTGCTTCAATTCTGATAAATCCATAGTGGATGTTGGATCAGCTGGTTGTTCTAAATCTAGCTTCTTCAATGCTTCCAGGAATTAAACATCTGGAAGGATTGGAACCAATCCTCAGGTAATTCATATAATGATGATAGATTCTTCAAATTTAAAATAGAATCTATCAGTCCTGATTGAACAATACGTCCCTGTTTCATCATAGCAATATGAGTAAAATACTTAGGAATATCTTCCAATCTGTGAACGATTTGTACGCAAGTAATTTTATACTTTTCTATAATTGACTGGAGCAAGTTAAAAAATTCATAACAAGCTTTTAAATCCAAGGAAGAAGTTGGCTCATCTAAAATTAGTATTTTTGGTTTACGTATGATGGAGCGAAGTAAAAGGATTTTTGATTTTTCCCCACTGGAGAGAATTTGGAAATTTCGTTCCGAAAGATGAAGTAAACTATGCTCTTCCAATAATTGTTTTGCTGAGCTAATTTCGATTTCTGTTATTTCACGGTAGATTCCTAAATTAGAATGCAATCCTGAAATGATAATTTCTAAAGAAGTTAGGTTTCTTTGTAATAGATTGCTTTGTTGGTTTGATTGAAGGATACCAATTTCCTCTTGGATCTGCCTAAGTGGTTCAGAGCCATACTCAATTCCAAAAACTTTTATGATCCCTGAAGTTGGCCAAGAATAGCCGTAGATCATATTAATTAGGCTTGTTTTCCCTGCACCATTCCTACCAAGAATAATCCATTGTTCGCCTTGTTTGATCTCAAGATTTACTTGGTCAAGAATAACGTCATCATTTCTTAAGTAGGAAAGATTTTGTATATGGATCATTTACCAGCTAACATCTTCTCTTCGTTGATGCTGTGTTGGTAACCTTTTTCAACTCTATCCAGATAAATTTGGAAGGTCTCTAAGGAATCTGTGTTTGTAAATTTCTTGAGTAAACCAGGATCAATAGTAAAATATCCGCGCTTGGCATCCTGAACATCAGCCATCATGTTTGCGATATAGACTAATTCCACAATTTCTTTGTAAGGTTCTGGTGTTATATAAGGTTTATGATGGTAATCTATAATAGTGACAAGATCCTCAGGGAAATCCCATTTTTTGGCTAACTGTGCTCCAAGACTGGCGTGGCTAACTCCTAAAGATATCTCTTCAAGTAATGTTGAGTTATTCATCTCTTTACCTTTTTGGTAAGCGACTAATTTATTAAATAAATTCTTCTCAATAGATAATAATAGTAATTTTCCTAGATCATGAAGTAGACCGCCTACTGCAACTATATCTCCAATTTTCAACCGACCTGATTCATTTGAAATATAACGAGCATAAAACGATGTTCGATTGGAATGATCCCATACTTCTTGGATCTTTCCATATTGGCCTTCCATAACTTTTCGAACGCCAGTAACATAGAGTAGGTTACGGATGTTCTTCAATCCAACAACTTTTACAGCTTGCAAAATTGTATTCACTCTACTTCTACTCATGAATCCAGCAGAATTGGAAAGTTTCAGAATATCTGCTGAAAGAGCAGGGTTCTTCTCAATCTCAGAAGCAATAACATTTAAATCAGAATCAGGATTATTGCATAAATTGATAATCTTCGTTAAAGATTGAGGAAGTGGTGGAAGACCATCCATTTCATTTAAGATTTTGGTTTTGATTTTATTTGAGACTTCAATGGGAACTGTGTTCTCAGGAACTAGTAAACTAACTCTTGTTTCTTTGCCTGTATTTGTAATCTTGAATTTATCCTGACCTATGCCTGAGTTCTTAAGTAGGAGCTGACTTAAAATAATTCCTAAACCAGCACTTTCCTGGGTATCTCCCATATCCATAAAGGCTTCTGAAAGATCATTGTATTTTTTTGCTGAGTCGATGCGCTTCTGTATTCGCTCTTGTTCTTCTGGAAGAAGCGGGGAATTATTTTCAACAAGAATCATCATCTCTTTGTTCTTTATCTTCATTCGAAGAGCAATGTAAAACTTGGATCCAGTTAGGTTATCTTCCTGTTCATTCCATTTCATAATTATATCGTCTCTAAAACCATTCATTCCTTGGAAATATTGGGTTTTATCGTTGATATCTAGATTTTTGAGCATAAAATACTGTCTTTTAGCATTTGCCTTAGTTGCATTCATCAAGGCCTCTTTGATGACAGTATAAACAACTTCGACAAGATATAACTTATCAATCCCACCTAGGACGTGGATTAGCATTGCATATACATCTTGCGTTGTGCTATCCGATATAAATTGGTATTTTATAGTAACATCTTCACCGGATTGGAGTTGTTTTAAGATTTCTTCTGAATTTATTTTGGAGCTCACGTACCCTTCAAAATATTGAAAAATGTCCCCTATTGCAAATATTTTTTTCAAATCACTGCATTTTTGTCTGTAGGTTGTAGTAATCTGTTTTTATAGGAGAAAATAATTATGGTAAACCACGACGAATTGAGAGAGATGATGGAAAGAAGAGTTGAACAAATACTCCAAGCAGTGGAAAGAGAGAAATCTTGGGAAGAAGAATCAAAGAATCGCGAGATCGCTTTAAGATTCTGGAATAAAAAGAATACAAAAGTATCCTAGTTATTATAGGGGAATTTCTGAATTCTTATTATTTTAGGAATTGAGATTGAAACCTTTTGACAACTTGTTTACTTATCCCAGAAATTTCTTGACCTGCAATAGAATTTAAATACAGAGAGGCAGGCAGGGGAAATTCTAAATAATCAAGTTGACTTTTATAATAAGAGGTAAATTTATTATTTCCATGATCTGAAATGAGACTGCTTAGTTGATTAGAGCTATCATCTAGAATTTTAACTTCTATGTTCTTGGTAGAAAGTATAGCCTTCATCGATTCTGAATTCTTTTGTGTATATTCCTTACTATAAACTCGCCTTGGATAGAAGGAAGTGAGAGATTTCTTTCGATTGAGTAATGGAATTCCATAGGATTCATAACCTGTTCCTCTCACATGCGTTTTGTCTGACTGAGATTTTAATTCGAAGCCTGCGAGGTAAATAGAACGAAATCCTAAATACCTAGCAAGACTAATGCATAAGCCTGCAATATTACGACTAGGATTGTTTAGTATCCAATTATCTGGTATACGATTGATCTGCGCTGTCCATTGGTCTAAAGGATGATTTGTTAGAAATAGATATAGATTTTGTCTAGTATAGAACTGTATTCTAGACCCACCTAACCAAGTAAAAATATTTATACCAGGAGGAAGCTTTTCCATAAGATGAAAATGTGTGCCTCTACTAGAATCTACACTTATCACAGCATCGGGAATAATTCCTAAATGAAGTATAGATTTCAAAGCTGTATCAGATGAGATTAAATAGATACTGTTTCTATATTTACGAATAGACTCCCATTGATTTTCTAGAATCGAGGAAGCACCTACAAATACAGCGGGAAGTTTGGGGGAAAATTGATCCGGCTTAAGGATACGAAATGTATCTGATTCTAGGAGGTTTTGAAAATAATTTGAAGTCCACCTATAAGAAAAATGATCTATAGTGTTTTGATTGATTCCTTTTTTAATATTTCCTAAATTCTCACGAAATTCCTGGAATTTTTTCTCAAAGGTCTGGCATAGTTCTGGAAATTGTCTTTTATAATAAGGATGGCAAAAAAGGTAGAATCGATTAACGGAAGCAGTTGAATTAGGAGTTCTGGTAATTGGAAAAGAATCAATGGCATTTGTAAATTGATTCTGGTCGGAGTAATAATGAAATTCTAAGTTTAAACTTTTGAAACCTTGTCTTATTCCTTCCAATTCCTTTTGAAAATGTAAATCTTCAGTAATTTCAAAAATTGGCTCAAAATAATAGATTGCTTGTAAGGTGGGAGTTTTGGATGAATTTTCTTGGATGTAGTTTAAAAATGCCTTTAAAAAGTAAAGTGCTCCATTGCCAATAATTGCAAGGGATTCAAGAGAAGTGGGAATATTAGTAGGAATTTGCCGTGAGGCTTCGAGTTCAGGGTTCTTCTTGGAGTGTATCCACAGATTCGACTCAGAATGATGGAAATTAATTAACCGACCATTCGAGTCTTGTATTGGACTGAAAGGAATATTCTAATCTTCCTCTGAGTCGTCATCTTTATCATCGTCATCATCCTCGTCTTCATCATCATCGTCGTCAAGATCGCCTTCTTCTTGCATATTATCTTCGTTATAACGATCATCCACATAATCTGGCTTGAAAGTGGCATCATCAGCAGGAAGTTCATCTTCTTCCGAAATCTCATCAGAAATAGGTGCAGAAGTTGGGGCAAGGATAGGATTATTACGATTGTAATTAGGATTTCTACGATTTACTTCAGCTTGGATGCTATCTTTCTCATCGCTTGTCAAATATTTATATTGAACAAGGTTCTCAGATAGTGCATGAAGTGCTTGCACAGCGATCTTTCTAGATCTCATTTTCTTTGGAATTGCAACTCTTTCAAGCTTGTCAATGGCACCAAATCCCGCTACTGTACTCTCGTATTTCTTATGTCTAGATAGTTCAATAAGTTTCACGATATCAAAGTCTTGGTTTTGGCTCATATTTTTCCTTGGATCCTAAAAAAAAGATTGCAGAACACCAATCTAAAAATTGCGGGTATATTGTCAAGAGTCTAAATCATTAAAGCTTGCTTGCCAAAGGTTTCATTCTACCTTGGAAATAAAGGCTCTTCATCAAATTTATGGCACGATTATCAGTACTAGTATTTTCCTCAATTTTCCTAATCGTCAATTGTTTGGATTCCCCCAAGTCCCAAATGGGTCTTGAGGCGAATTGGACTGGAATTGATTTAGAAACCAATCAGCCTGTAGATCTTTCGGAAAGTGGATTTGATACTCTGGCTCTCAATGTCTATTCTCCTACCTGTATTCCTTGCTTCAAGGAATTACCCGCTCTTGAAAGGATAGCTTCCCGACTTAAGAAGGATACAAGGTTTGGATTGTATTTGGTAGTTGATCCAATTTCGGTATCTGAAACCACTTCAGGAGATTATGGAACCGATGAACCTCTTGCTAGAGCGACTGCAATTATGAAAGCTGAGGTGAAGAAAAGGGGAATCAGTATCCCGATTTTACTTATGAACCAGCCATTTTCCGTTTCTAACGAAGCCTTTGTTACAGCAACACCAGAGACTATCATAATTCGCACAAAACCTTGGAATATATATTATAATTTTATTGGTTCGCTATCTGAGAAGGAAGAAATTTCACAGATTGACGCAGATCCAAGAGTTCAATTTTTCTTTCATACTATGGGAGCTAGAAATCTATGAGATGCCTTGTAGTTCGCTTTATTGATTGCGAGGGGCCAGGAATAATAGCTGATATTCTCAAAGAAAAAGGCTACCGCATTACATACCATAACGCCTACCAAAAAGGCCTTCACTTAATCCCTTATTCCCATTTGAGTTTTGATTTAATACTGCTTATGGGTGGGCCTCAATCGGTTTCTGATCCAAATCTATTTCATTTTTTTGAGCCTTACTTCAATTTGGTGGAAGGCGTTCTAAGTGTGAAGAAAGCAAAGCTTATTGGAGTTTGTTTGGGTTCGCAAATTATCGCAGAAGTCATGGGTTCTAAGATTCGAAAAGGTGGTAAGGGTCCAGAAGTTGGATTCGCTGATTGCAAAATTTTGGACAAATCCTCTGTAGCTTTCCAGGGAATCAATTCGGAGACTCTTTCTGCCTTCCATCTACATGAGGATACCTTTGATATCCCCTATGGAACAAAGCACCTTTTATCTTCTGAGAAATATCCTTCGCAAATGTATTCCTTTGAGGATAGAGTCTCGGGCATCCAAGCACATCTGGAGCCTAATTCTGATATGTTGAACGTATGGAAAAATGTGCACAAAGATTTTATTCATTCCGCAAAAGTTGATCCTAGTGATTGGCTAGATAAATTAAAGACTATGGAAGCTACTTCAAGAGTTATCTTCCGCAATATGATTGAAAATGAGGTTTGATCGATGATCGATAAATTACTGGGATTCTTTATGGGATCCAAACATGAAAGAGATATGAAGAAGACTGCTCCTATAGTAGCAATGATTAACTCTCTCGAAGCAAATATAAAAGAATTATCAGATGAAATGCTAGGCAAGCAGACTCTCAAGTTCAAAGAGCTACTTGCCCAAGGCCAGACTTTGGATGAAATTTTGCCAGAAGCTTTTGCAACTGTTCGTGAAGTTTCGATGCGTACAATGGGTATGCGTCATTTCGACGTACAAATGATGGGTGGAATCGCCCTTCATGGAGGCAAGATTGCTGAGATGAAGACTGGGGAAGGAAAGACTCTTACTTCGACACTGGCGATCTATCTAAATTCACTCGCTGGACGAGGTGTACATGTTGTAACAGTGAACGATTATCTAGCACGTCGTGATGCGATGTGGATGAAGCCCATCTTTGACTTTCTAGGAGTTACTGTTGGAATCATTCAGCATGATATGGATCATAAACTACGACAAGATGCATACAACTCAGACATTACTTATGGAACAAATAACGAGTATGGTTTTGACTATCTCAGAGATAATATGGTTTCGTTTAAAGAGCATAAGGTGCAGAGAGATCATTTTTTTGCAATTGTGGATGAGGTGGATTCTATTTTAATTGATGAGGCAAGAACTCCATTAATTATATCTGGGCCAACCGATGAGACTACGGACAAATATATCCGAGTAAATAAAGTGATTCCTAAATTAGTAGAAGTCGACGATTATGAGTTAGACGAAAAAGCAAGAAATGCACTTCTTACCGAGGTTGGTGTGAGTAGCGTTGAGAAATTACTCTCCATAGATAATCTCTATGCCCCTGAAAATGTAGATTTAGTCCACCACGTAAACCAAGCACTAAAAGCTCATTACATCTTCAAGAAAGATGTGGATTATGTAGTCCAAGGCGGCGAGGTAATTATTGTAGATGAATTTACGGGACGACTCATGCCAGGTAGAAGGTATTCCGATGGCTTACACCAAGCTCTTGAAGCCAAGGAAGCGGTTACTATTGCTAGAGAATCTCAGACTTTGGCTTCAATCACGTTTCAGAATTATTTTAGAATCTATGATAAATTAGCTGGTATGACAGGAACAGCTGATACTGAGGCAGAAGAATTTCATAAAATCTATTCGCTCGATGTTGTTGTGATTCCTCCCAATGTTCCTATCAAGCGAATCGATAACGGGGACAGGGTCTACCAATCTGAGAAAGAAAAGTTCAATGCCATTGCCGATGAAATCAAAGAAAGAAATGCCAACCAACAACCTATTCTTGTTGGAACTGTTTCTATTGAAAAATCAGAAGTCTTAAGTCAACTACTAACTTCCAAGGGACTAGCACATAACGTATTGAATGCGAAGTTCCATGAGAAAGAAGCTGAGATTATAGCAAATGCTGGTAAGCCTGGAGCCATTACTATCGCAACTAACATGGCGGGTAGGGGAACTGATATTGTTCTTGGCGGATCACAAAAGTACAAAGAGTCCATAGAAGAATTAGGTGAGAAGCACCATGAGTTGGTTCCTTTTCGTGATATGGTTCTTAAGAATAAATTGGAAGATGCCAATTTGGAAATGGCTAGAATCCAAAAGCAAGAGTTTAAAACTCATTGCCAGAATATTCTAAACGAAGCAACGGAATGGAAGAAGAAGAATACCATTGTGAAAGAGGCAGGTGGTCTTCATATCATAGGAACAGAGCGTCACGAATCTCGAAGGATTGATAACCAATTAAGAGGTCGATCTGGTAGACAGGGAGATCCTGGATCTAGTAGATTTTACCTTTCCTTACAAGATGATTTGATGAGGATCTTTGGATCGGATCGAATCTCTAAGATCATGACATCACTTAAGATGCCAGAAGGCCAGGAGATTGAACATCCTTGGGTTTCATCCGCCATTGCAAAGGCTCAGAAGCGAGTGGAAGGGCATAACTTTGATATCAGAAAGCATTTATTAGAATATGATGATGTAATGAACCGTCAGAGAATGTTCATTTATGAAATTAGAAACAGCATTCTTGAAAAAGAAACGGTTAGCACAAAAGTTACAGAATATATAGAAGAAATTACTGAATCACAAATTTTGGGAACCTGCGAAGGGAACAATGTTTCTGCTTGGGATTTGGAGAGCCTCAATGAATGGCTCCATTCTCTAGGAATAGAATCTTCTGTGAACGCTGAGTCTTACCAAAAAGCAGCTAAACCTCAGTTGCAATTGTTTGATGATGTTTTTGCTACACTCAAAGAAGGATATAAAAATCGTTCCATTCAAATAGGCGAAGATGTATGGAAGTCCTTAGAAAGAAATATTTTCCTAGATATCATGGATCATAGATGGAAGGAACATTTATATGCTATGGATCATTTGAGAGATGGAATCTGGGCGGTAGGTTATGGAGAGAAAAATCCATTAGTAGAATATAAACTGCAAGGTTTTCGAATGTTCGATGCTATGGTTGAAAGTCTCAAATTAGAAATAATAACTTTCTTATTTAGAGTTGAAGTAACTGAGAATGCTCCCGTCAAAGAAGAGTCTAAAGAATATAGAAAGATTGGCGAAGAACACCACCAAGGTATTTCCACTTTTGGCAACAAATCTAATGGAGGCGGAATTATTCCAGGTTCATCTCCAGCAGAAATGAATAATAAGCCGAAGGTTTCTGTCTCGGTTAGTGCTGGTGGTGCAAGCGAAAGGAAATCCAGTCGAAGAAATAAACGAGGTTAATGGTTAATTCAATAATGAAAAATAATTTATTAAAAATCAGTTTTATTCTAAGCATAGGCTTAGCTATTCAATGTAGCTCCCAGGATGTAAAGATATCCAATAAGGAAGATTTATTCAACAATTGTATGGAAACATTTGAAGATGAAGAAAAGTGTTCTTCCTTTTTAAAGAAATCAGAACAAGACTTACTAACCGAACAAGAAATCAAAAGAAAGCAAAGAGATGAACTTACTACCGAGCAACTGGATGGATTAAAGCTTCGCGGAGATATCAAAGGCGCACTTCAATCCAAGAATAAGAAATTTGTCATTTCTTATTTAGGGGAACCTGATGACACCCACTCAGGTGGTGACCAAAGGGATTATCTAATCTACAATAGACCTATTTCAAAATATGCTCCAGGCTCAGATCCTGACGATCAAATTACAGTAATTATTCGTAGAGGAAAGGTAGATAGAGTAAATCATGTCCCACCCGAAGGTGTTGAAACTGGATTCAGCATCAGTAAATTAATACAAAATAGAGAACGTAGAATCAATTCCGAAAAGAAAGAGTCTGAAGCAGCACCTGAAGAATAAGCAATTTTCTTTTTTTAGAAATTTAATTATTATCTATAATAATTCACATTAACATTGACTCTATTTCCTACTGATTAACCGGTAAGTGATAGAGTTCTATTAACTTTAATAGCTTTCTATTATAATTTAATTAATACATAATAGAATTTCAAAATGAATAAATTTTAAAACCTCAGTAGCTTTTAGATTTTATTAAAAGAAAAATAGCAGAGATCAATTCATAAACAAGTTTAATTCGAGAAAAGTAAAATTACATTCTACAAAAAGTGAATATTTTTTATATCTATTTGGTAGGATCATAACTCTTGTCATCGTTTCGAGTTAAATTCATAATCTAACACAATCTGCTGGAAGAAAGTAAGCATCAAAAATTTTATAACTAGTATGAAATTTCGAAATGAAATAAAATTCAAACAAAAAAATCCCGAGTTATTACGCTCGGGATTTTAAAAGAATTTACTAAAAGTTGTATTGGTTGATAGAAATCAATACAACTAAGATAGTAATATTCTTATGAACAACCTGCTAGTAGGTAAGCAGTTGTACCAGATGTTAAACCAGCACATTGAATACATTTACCAAAAGTAGTTGTTGTATCAGTAAAATCAAATCCACCTGCTTTAGCAGCAGCTGCATCCAAAAATTTATTCTCAGATAGGTTACAACTAGTTTCAGAGATTACAGCTCCAACACAAGCAGCAGCACCAGAAGTGCTTAATTGTGCTCGAGTAGTATCTGGTGCTGAACAAAGCTCTCCACTGAATCCTTCTCCTGTAGCTGTACCACCTACACAAGTATTCATAGCAGCTACGTTAGCTAAACAAACACCAGTAGCATCGTCCAAGTTAACTGCATTTGCGTTAGCAATTTGGGTTGCTGCATACTGTAGTATCGCTGGATCATCCTTGGATTCAGCACTTGACTGAGTGCAAGAAGTAGCAAAAGCTACAACCAAGGAAGCGGCGAGTAGTAATTTTAAATTCATATTTTTCATGCCGTTTCTCCTATTAAAATTTTGCGACAATACCTAAAGTAGCACCGTTTTGGTAGCTAGATGGTTGTCCTTTTTCGTTAACAAATTGTTGGCCTTTCGCTTCATCTCTTCTAAGATCTAGCTTAACAATTACGTTTTCACCCCAGTAATATGTCGGAGTAACAGTAAAAGTTTGTGCTGAACCTAAATAGTATCTACCTGCTGCAGTGTTTCCAGTTGCACCACCTAAATATTGTAGGTCATATCTTTCGTTTGCTCCGATTCTTCCGCCAACACCTAAAGCGCCACCGTTTCTGGAATCGTCGATTCTCTCATAACGTAAAGCAAGTGCGAATTCATCAGAGAAGTCATACTTCGCCCATACACCATAAGTTCTGTATGTATATTTTACAGTTGCATCATCACGAGTTAGAGATAGTGCATTTGTAGACACTGAAGTATTGAAAGTTGTTCCATCATTAGCATTTCCTGCTGCTCCACCTTTTTCCCCTTGAGTATAATCAAGAGCAAAGTATAGACCATCAGTAGGAGTAATTTCAAGAATAACGTTATTGATTAACCAATAATCATCATTACCAGCTTCTTTAGCAAGAAGAGGAATTCCAGTATATTCACTTGCCCATACGTTTGCATTGGATTGACGACCATTAGTTCCGTCAATACCATATAAAGTGTTCCAAGTAATATCTAGCAAGCCTTCAATGATAGTTCCTGATAATTGAGTTCCAACCGCTTTTCTGCGAGTGTTTCCATCACCATAACCATTCTTTCCAGCAGCATATGCAGTAGCATCTGCTCCAGTTCCACCAGCAGAATTGTAAAGAAACAATCCAAGAGACCAATCTTCCGTTAGACCAAGATTAGCTCTAGCACCTGTATTGATAAAAGGAACAGTGTTAAAGAATATGTAACCTACGTTGTAGTTCAGGTTATCCATAGATTCAATAACTTCATATCCAATATGAGTAGCCATCTTACCTACATCAATAGTTAAGCCTTCCAAAACGTCAAAGTAGAAGGAAACATAAGCTTGTTGAAGCAAATTCATGTTATAAGTTCCACCTACAGCAGTGTAAGGATTTTCTTGGTAAGGGTTGTTGGTTCCATTTTGGAAGTCAACACGGAAGCCCCAAGGGGATTCTTTATCAGCAACTTTCTCGATGTCTAATTCTACAGCAGCAACTTGAAATTGCTTGTTGTAAGTATTTAGTCCACCAGTTGAGTCTGGGGTTCTTCCTTCTTTATTGTTTGCGTTGTACATGTAGTTTACGTCAACAAATCCAGAATATTCTACTTTCTCATACCATGGTTTTTCGACTGGCTTTGCAGCTGGTGCAGTACCCTGCGCCATAATTGCAGTCGATCCCAGAATGAGACCAAAAATGGTAAGTCTCGAAAAAAACTTCATCATCATTCTATTTCTCCTATTCGAGTATAGTGATGCAAAAGGTGTACCAGTTTGATTATTCCTAATAAATAAACATTTTGAGTGGTTTTATACAATTACAAAGAGTTGTTCAGGTTTAAATATTCTAAAAATTAGGCAAAATAGAATAACTATAAGCCAAGTTGTATAATAAATAAGCTAATTGAACATCTTGTCCGTAGAATTTAAATGAACAAGGATCTCTTTTTCGGAATTTTTTTTAGGATTTTCCCAAATAAACTCTAGAATTATTCTAAGAATTTCACCAATTTTCTTCCCTTTTGCATCTGGGAAGTTATTATTTACCCATTCTCCATTGATTGCTAAATCTGAAAGCACTAGAGCTTCCTCATTTTTCAGTATTTGGTCTATTTGCATGTGTGATTCAGATTTTATAGCTTGAAAATATGTAAGAATGAATCTCCAGACAGAATCTAAATATTTTGGATTCGAAGCTTGGTAGAATTGTTTGATAGGAGCCAAAAGTTTAGATTTAAGCTCAATTTTAGTATCCAATTTTTCAGAACTTGAGAATAAATAAGGAAATAGACCAGAAAACAACAAAGCTTCCCTCTCTATCGTAGAGGATAGCTTGAAATCTCGAAAAATATTCTTTTGAGGGCTCATAGCTATTTCTCCAAAACAGATTTCTTTTAATACTGCCCATTTCAAACCAAGGTTCTCGCTAGGAATCATCTGAAATAAATATTCTAAATTCCATTTTGGATTCATTGTGGGTTCAATGCTTGTAAATAACTGAAAATAGTTATAAGAAAGCAATTTTTGCAAACCAATGTTGGGTGAGCTGCTTAAAATAATTTTTTGTAGTTCTTGAACAAATCTTTCTACTGCTACTTTTCGCGTGATAGAATGTGTTTCTGTAAATGCTGATTCAGTTTCTTGGTTGATCGTAAATCCAAGTGTTGAGGCGAATCTGATGCCTCGTATTGGTCTTAGTCCATCTTCTGTGAATCTCTCTAGGGGCTTTCCAATGGTTCGGATAATTTTATTCTGGATATCAGCGATTCCGTTGTGATTGTCAATAAGTTCTTGAGTGATTATATTATATGCTAAGGAGTTAATTGTAAAATCTCTTCTCTCTAGATCCTCATCAAGAGACACTCCAAATTTGACTGAATCTGGTCTTCTTCCATCAGTAAATCCCTGTTCAGATCGATAAGTAGTAATTTCGTAGGAACTTTTTTCAATTACAATCGTAACTGTACCATGAAGAATTCCGGTATCAAATACTCTTTTAAATTTAGATTTAATAGTCTCAGGCAAGGCTGATGTAGTTAAATCGTATTCATGGGGAACTTTCCCCAGCACAAGATCGCGAACAGACCCTCCTACTAGAAAGCATTCTTCACCAGACTCTTTTAGAGTTTTGGAAATAAATTTTAAATTATCAATTTCTTCTTTAGGAATTAAATTTAAAGAAATTTGGAAATCTACAACATTTGGCATTTAATTCTATGAGAGAATTAATCTTGGCATTCTTTACAAATACCATGAAAGGTAATATCCATGGTCTGAACTTTGAAGCCTTGTAATTTCTTAGGGAAGGGATTGTCTAGCTTCTCAACACATTCAATTCTACCACAATCATCGCAGACAATATGTCCGTGATGTTTCTTAGAATTCAGATCTTCCTTTAATTCAAAGTAGGTAACTCTCTCACCAGTAAGCATGGTGTTTAAAATATGCTTCTCTTCTAGATCAGAAAGAGCTCTATAAATAGTTACTCTGTCCCAGGACTGTCCTTTGGGAAGCATTTCCATAATCTCGTGGTGGTTGAGTGGTCTGTCAGTTCCTTGCAAAATATTCAGAACTTGTTCACGATTTTTTGTAACTTTTAATCCAACGCTTCGTAGTATTTCTATAGGTGGGAGAATGCCTTCCATGCTTCTATCTTGGATTCCAGATTAAGGGTGTAAAGAAAATTTTTAGAGTAGGGCTTGGTTGGCAAGTAAATCTGCCATTTTATTTTGTTCTCGAAAAACATGTTTTATGGAAAAAGAAGAAAACTTTTTTCTACTCTCTTGGATTTGTTTCCAAAAGGGAATGAATTCTGGTTTCTTAACTTTATACTTTCCTATGACTTGGTTTACGACTAACTCTGAATCCATAAAAATTTGAATTTGATTGTGATTTTTTTCTAAGGCAACTTCTACAGCACGAAGAAGTGATTTCCATTCAGCCATATTATTTGTAGCAATACCTATTGCTTCTGAAACCTCAAAAATAGGATCTCCCTCATTCCCAGAACCCGCTTCATTCGTTGCCCAGACACCAATAGAAGCGCGACCAGGATTTCCTTTAGAAGCTCCATCGCAGAAAATTTTAATCATAGGCTTACATCATTTTGCATTGACAATGCGGGTCAATTTTTAAAAGTTTAGGAGATTATGAAAATTTTTCTTTTTATCACTACGATTTTATTTTCTTTATTCGCATACTTACAGTTAAACGACCCAGACCCTATTCTTTGGTTTAGTATTTATATATTTGTGGCTGGTCTTGCCATGTATCGTTTAAGCAAGTCAGTTCATCATGACCTGCGTATAGGTTTTTCTGCTTTTTATTTAGGTATGTCTTTTATTTGGTTCTTTCAGATTCAAGAATTTGCCTTTGACTCTGAAGAATTTCGTGAGACTTTCGGACTATTGATTGCAGCTATTTTTATCTATTTCGTTGGTCGAAAATAATTTGATTAAATTATCAGTGGTTAATTCTAAATTTTGAACCAAGATTCAAATACTATCGAAACATCAAGCGGAAGCGGTGGGCTGGAAATGTTCCGCAACCGTCTCAAGAAAAATAAAAAAGAAATTTCTAAATGGGCAAGAAAGAATAATATTTCTTGTTATCGAATCTATGATAAGGATGTGCCACAGGTTCCAGTTGCTATAGATGATTATGAGGGCGATTTTGTTTTGCAGTATTTTCGTGGACCTTATGATGAATCAGATATCATCATGGATAGTCGAATTCGTTCTATCGAAGATATTATCCTTGAAGTTTTTGAAATAAAACCTAATAAATTATTTACTAAGCTTAGAGAAAAGAAAAAGGGCTCTTCTCAATACAATAAGCTTTCAAAATCTTACACTACTAAAATTGTAACTGAAGGCTTTGCGAAATTTAAAATTAATCTAACGGATTATTTAGATGTAGGACTTTTCTTGGATCATCGTCCACTTCGCGAAAAAGTAAGTTTACTTGCTGCTGATAAATCAATTCTAAATTTGTTTAGCTACACAGGCGCATTTACAATTCAATCTTGTTTAGCTGGCGCGAAGTTCACGACAAGTGTTGATAGTTCTCCTGTATATATGGATTGGACTTTAGAGAATTTGAAGCTAAATCATTTATCTTTAGAAACAAATGAATTAGTCTGCTCTGATATCTTTGATTGGATAGAAGCAATGAAGACTAAAAAGAAAAGAAATAAATACGATATCATCATATTGGATCCTCCTACATTTTCCAATAATAAGAAGAAAGAAAAAATATTTGATCTACAAATGGAGCAAACATTTCTTATTGATAGCCTAATGAAAGATTTTCTAGATGACGATGGAATACTTTTTTTCTCTACGAATTTTAGAAAATTCAAATTATCAGAAGAAATCTCAACTGAATACAATTGTTTTGAATTTTCAGAACAAACTGTACCATACGATTTCCGCGATAAGAAGATTCATAAAACTTGGCAGATAGAATTTAAGGATAAAGTAAAATAAAGTTAGATTCTTTGAGATTCTGAGAGAGAAGCCTTGGGATTGATTCCATGGCTTCATCATAAGAAATGCTACCTTTTCTTGAGAGAACAGAAATCAGAAGATCGTCCTTACTTAATGAATTTCGAATGTTAAGAATATCAGTCCAGTCTTTGAATTCTAAATAGGCGACATCCTTATCTTGTTTGATTTCCATTAAAGTTTCTTCAATTTTTTTCAAAGTTTTAGTTGGCGAGTAAATGCTTAATTTTCCGCCTAAATTCTTAGCTAAGTATTTTATTTTCCCAATCCAAAATTCAAAATTATGTTCATACTGAGCATATTCTGGGACAACTACTGTAATTTTTCTTGCTGAATTCATAGGAAGGTCCCATTTCCCAACCCAGATCATAGTTTCCGAATTCTCTAAAAGGTTAGTAAGCAAGGTTCCGAAGATTCTATCTTTAGCAGTTAATTTTGGATTCCAGCCTATTAAAATATCACTAGCAACAATGTCTTTGGCTGCTCTAATGATTCCATTGGAAATGTTTAAATCAACTCTAGTGATAATTTGGGTCAGGGTATCACTTGCAGATGCATGGTGAATTGCCTTTTCTAGCATTTTAGTCGATGAAAGAATCCTATCTTTGGCTTCATCGTTATCCCTAACAACAGCTAAGGCATATATGGGATGCTCGGACTCTGGATCTTTTATAAGGACAGCTAGATTAATTAAGCTTTCAACAGTCTTAGGATTGGATATGGGAACTAATATGCGTTCGGTTACTTTTTCTGAATGAGCGGAGGCATCATCTTTCTGTGTTGCTAGTATCTTGGCATTCTTTTCAACAATGAATGAACTAACTAAGCAGGTCACAAGGATCATGATTACAGTTCCGTTTAAAACATCTTCCCCAAAGAAGCCTATCTTATATCCAATTAAGGCAGCTGCTAGAGTTGCCGCAGCACGAGAACTCGATAAGCCAAAGATCAGATTACGTTCAACTTTGTTGTATTTTAGAATTTTTTGCGAAGCATAGGCAGCTATCCATTTTGCAATCAAGCCCACTACTATCATAACAGAGGCAGTGATAATAGCTTCTTTGCCTTCAAATAGACTTTTAAGATTAACAAGCATTCCCACACTAATAAGAAAGAAAGGAATGAAGATTGCATTGCCAACAAATTCTGTTCTATTCATCAAAGCAGAAGTATGAGGAATAAGTCGATTCAGTGCAAGACCACTAAAGAATGCACCAATGATTGGCTCAAGACCAGCTAACTCAGCTAGGATGGCACCAAGAAATACCATTGCCAATACAAATATATATTGTGATACAGAATCTTGAACAGCGCGGAAGAACCATCTTCCTAGAAGGGGAAATCCAACCAATACTACAGTTGCAAATATTGCTATCGATATACCTAACTTAGCCCAAAAGTAAAAATCAACATCACCTTGTGCAGAGCCGACTACAGCAGCTAGTACAATTAAGGAAGCTGTATCTGTAATTAATGTTCCACCAACAGTTACATTTACAGTTTCTAATTTAGATACTCCCATTTTACTAAGTATAGGATATGAGATTAAAGTATGGGATGCAAATATAGATGCGAGTAGTATGGATGAAGTCCAGTTGTATCCAAGAATATAATGAACGCTAGGAGTACCTAATAGCATAGGAACGAGAAATGTAAGTGCTCCAAATACTAAGCTTTTTTTCCTATTTTTCTTAAAATCACTTAGATCAATTTCTAATCCTGCAGTGAACATTATGTATAAAAGTCCAACTGTTCCAAATAAAACTATACTAGTGTCTCTGTTTAGAATATGAAATCCATGTGGGCCAATAGCGACACCAGCTAAAATCATTCCAGTTAAGGATGGGATATGAAAGAATTTTAAAGCTATGGGGGTTGCGAGTATGATAGAAAGAACCACAAAGAAAATCAAGATTGGTTCTTGCAAGGGAAGGTGCATTGCGATTCCGAGAATTGTCATATTATGTTTTATTTATTTAGAGGAGTATGAAAGGATTATTTGGCTGAGAGCTTTTGTATAATCTTAAATTCCTTCTCACTTACAGGTTGAATAGAAAGCCTGGCTCCTTTTTGTGCAACCATCATTTTTTCTAAACCTTTCGTTTCTTTGATTTCTTTCAAAGTTACTGTTCTCGGAAAAATCTCAACCAAGGTAACATCTACTCCATACCAGGTTGGTGATTCTTTCTTACTCTTGGGATCAAAGTATTTATGACTAGGTTCAAAGGCAAATGGATCAGGATAGCCTGATTTAGTAATTTTTGCAATACCTACAACTCCCAAAGGTTCCACTCGACTGTGGTAGATAAATACGAGATCATTTTTTTGAATTGTATCTCTGAGTAGATTTCGAGCTTGGTAGTTTCGAACACCCTCCCAAAAGCTGGTTGATCTGGGAGAGGCTCTGAGGTCGTCTATCGAAAAGACATTAGGCTCGGTTTTAAAAAGCCAATACTGCATTTAAGAAGATAGAGCTGGCTTGCTGATATTCCGTGAAGATTCCGCTTTTGTTTTTGCAGAAGATTTGGAATTTCCTTTTACGGCTGACTTCTTTTTGTCATTTGCGGAAGCAGGATGAACAATAGCTACCAATTCGTCGTGATCAATAGATTCTTTGGCTAAAAGTGCTTTTGCAATGCCTTCTAATTTCTTAGAATTCTTGCGAACCATATCACGGCCTTTGTCTAAGCTAGTTTGTACGATCTTCTTAACTTCTGTGTCTATCATGCCTGCGAATTCTTCGCTGTAGACCTTGCCGCTGTTTCCATAGTCTCTTCCAACAAATACGGAGTCTTGTGCGCCATTATAATTGATAGTTCCTAATTTGTCAGACATACCCCATTCACAGACCATCTTGCGTGCGATGTTAGTTGCATATTGAATATCATTGGAAGAGCCAGTGGAAGTTGTTCCAAATTTAAATTCCTCAGCAATGAATCCACCCATAGCCACAACGATTTGATCCAACCAATACAATTTAGAATGAATGTGTTTTTCTTCGGCTGGTAGTGACTGGGTAAGTCCTAATGCTCCGCCTCGTGGAATGATTGTTACTTTATGAACTGGTTCTGTATAAGGAAGTAAGCTTGCAAGAATCGCATGTCCGCCTTCATGGTAGGCAATCACTTCTTTCTCTTTTTCTGAGATGAAAAAAGATCTTCTCTCAGGACCCATCATTACCTTGTCTCTAGCTTCTTCCAATTCAGACTGAGTCACTCGTTTCTTATTTCTTCTAGCAGCAAGTAGAGCACCTTCATTGATCAAGTTAGAAAGATCCGCACCTGTAAAACCAGGAGTTCCTCTCGCGATTTGATTTAAGGAAATATCAGGAGTCATAGGGATTTTTTTAGCGTGAACCTTAAGAATCTCTTCTCTTCCTTTGACATCTGGTAAACCAACCATAACCTGTCTGTCAAAACGACCTGGACGAAGAAGGGCAGGATCTAACACATCTGATCTGTTAGTTGCTGCCATTACTATGACACCTTCGTTCTTTTCAAAACCATCCATTTCAACTAACATTTGATTGAGTGTCTGCTCTCTCTCATCGTGACCGCCACCAAGTCCTGCGCCTCGCAATCTACCTACAGCATCAATCTCATCAATAAATATAATACAAGGGGCATTCTTCTTCCCTTGGTCAAAAAGATCTCTAACTCGTGAAGCTCCCACACCAACGAACATCTCAACGAAATCTGAACCTGAGATGGAAAAGAAAGGAACTCCAGCCTCGCCAGAAACAGCTCGTGCAAGTAAAGTTTTACCAGTTCCTGGTGGTCCAATTAAGAGAACTCCAGTTGGAATTCTTGCTCCAATAGAATGAAATTTCTTTGGATCTTTTAAAAATTCTATAATTTCATGTAATTCAACTTTTGCTTCATCGCAACCAGCTACATCATCAAATGTTACCTTGACTTTAGAATCAACATTCATCTTTGCTTTTGATTTACCAAATGTGAATGCACGATTACCAGTTGCTTGTAGTTGCTTCATCATAACAAACCAAATCAATCCAAGTATAAGAATCCAGGGAATAATAGCTGTTAGTATATTTAGGAAACGATTTTCTTCAACGACTTTTGCTTGGAAAGAAATTCTATCCTTTCTAAGTTTTTGAACGAGTTCATCTTGGATAGGAGCTATATTAGTTTTGAAAGGAACGGCTTTTCCGTCTTTGGATTCCGCAGGAATGAAAAATCCTTCAATGGATTCTTTTTCAATTGTGAGTTGCTTGCTGGAATCATCATCGCGAACAAGCTTACCGATTGGCTTCTTACCATCAATTGGTTCCAGCATGTTCAAGAATTCGGAGTAGGATACTTCCTTAGGTTTGGAAAAGGAATTCTCTCGATTCATAAAGAGGAAGAGAAATAGTAGAAGAATCGAAAAGGTTAGGATTACATTTTTAATATTTTTATTCATGGATAAGCTCCTTCATTAGACTGCTCCCAAGCGGTATTTTTCGATCACCTCCTCAATATCTCCTAAAGAAATCGAGCGAATGGCAGCTTCAGCATCATTTATTATCTGGATAAGACTTAGGTTCTCAAGAGGCTCAAAATCATCACGCAAAAATTCATCTCGCTTCTTAGCATTGTAGCTCTTATTTTGAATTCCAATACGAATTCGAATAAAATTAACAGATCTAAGAGCTTTTGCTACTGATTCAATTCCTGGATGTGCCTGAGAATCTCCCCCTTTTTGAACAACAATTGCACCTAAAGGAAGAGTCGCGTCTTCTTGGATTACAACGATATCCTGGACTTGAATCTTCAAAAAAGATGCTATGTAGAGTACAGATTCACCAGAGAGATCACTAAAGGTTTGAGGTTTCAAAAGTACAACTTCTGAACCCTCAAAATCGCCTCGACCTATAATAGATTTCTTCTTTTTCGTTTTAATTTCTATACCAGTGTTGTTGGCTAGAACATCTAAAATCTTGAAACCTATATTCGATCGATTGTTATTGTATTTATCTCCAGGATTACCTAATCCAACAATGAGTTTCAAAGGGCACTTCCGCTATTCGATCTCAGAGTGGTTTATTTCCCTTTTTTCTTGCCGGCATCTTTTCCTTTACCGCCAGCTGCTGCATCTTTATCTGCTTTTTCTTGAGCAAGAAGTGCTCTAGTTTTCATTACTGATACAACAATAGGATCACCGTTTACAATGATTTCCCAGCTTTTTGGAACAGGAAGTTGGCTAACTTTTATCATATCACCAACATCAAGATTTGTTACATCAACAGTGATGATGTCTTTCAGATCTTCAGGAATAGATTTAATCTTAATTTGTTTCACAATGTGGTCGAATTGTCCACCAAGCTTAGAACCTTTTGCAACACCCGAAGTTTCAATTGCAACCCGAGTAGTAATCTTCTTACCTGGGGTTACTTTGTAAAAATCGATATGTCTGATTTGACCTGTATGAGGAAATCTTTGGATTTCTTTCACGAAAACTTTCTCTGTGTTAGATCCTAATTCAAGATTGAGTAGAGTTGCTTGACGAATTCCAGAATCAATGATTTTATTCATGTCCTTTTCATTCACCGAACCAAGAACAGATTTGCCACTTCCAATAACATTGATAGGGATCATTCCACTAGCTCTTAGTCTATGGTTCGCACCTTTCCCTGTTTCTTGCTCTGATCGTTGTGTTGCTTTTACTAGTATAGTTTCCATTTTATTTCCTCGTTGTTTATATAAAAAGACTGCTAATTGATTCTTCGTTGTGTATAATCTGAATTGCTCTTGAAAAAAGTGGAGCTATAGATAATACCTTTAGGTTATTGATTTTCTTTGAATCTGGAATATGAATTGTATTGGATAATACAACCTCATCAAAATTCGCTGAGTTTAATATGTTAGGTGCTTCTCCAGATAAAACTGCATGAGTTGCACAGCAAATAACTGAAAGAGCACCATTTTCTTTCAGGGCCTTTGCCGCCTTTCCAATTGTTCCACCAGTATCGATCATATCATCTAGTATAAGGCAGTTTTTATCTTTTACATCACCGATGACATTCATAACTTCTGATTCATTGGCTCTTGGTCGTCTCTTGTCAATGATAGCTAGCCCACCATTTACTTTCTTACCAAAAAACCTAGCTCTCTCAGCTCCACCGGAATCAGGCGAAACTATAACAAGATCTCGCAAGTTTTTAGAATTGATATACTCAGCTAATACAGGGGCAAAAAATAAATGATCCACAGGAATAGAAAAGAATCCTTGGATTTGATCTGCATGCAGATCCATAGTTAACAATCTATGTGGAAGCATAGTCTGGATTAAATCCGCAACAACTCTGGCAGAGATAGGTACCCTAGGTTCAACTTTACGATCCTGTCTGCCATAACCATAATAAGGAAGAACGGCCGTTACTCTTCGTGCAGATGCTCTACGCAAAGCATCCATGATTAATATAAGTTCCATCAAATGATCATTAGCTGGAAAGCTGGTAGGTTGGATTACAAATACGTCCCTGCCACGAACATTCTCTTCTATACGAACGCTTACTTCCCCATCACTAAATTTCTTTATGTTAATTGCACCTTCGTGAACATTTGTTGCTTTGCAAATTTCCGAAGCCAGAGGCTTGTTCGCAGAACCTGAAAAGATTAATATAGAATCTTTATCGCTCATTTTTTAGGAACCGTCGCTATTATATTTGATAGAAATTCTAAATCCTCAGGTGAGTTGATGCCATAGCTTTCTATAGAACTTTTTAGCTTCATAGCACCAACCTTAAGATTCTTTTCACGGAAAATTTTAATAAGATCGGGTAGATAATACTCATTCTGGGAGTTAGAATTACCCACAGAAGCTAGGCCATCCCAGAGATATTCAGATGAGAAGCAATAGGTTCCTGTATTTACTTCTTTTACTGATTTCTCTTCTGGATTTGCATCTTTTTCTTCAACTATTCGCAGGACAGAGCCGTCATCAGCGCTGCGGATGATTCTACCATAACCATGAGGTTTGTCCATTTCGGCTGACATTATAGTAGCCGCATATTTACCGCTAGTATGAAGTTCGATTAGAGAGCTAAAGGAGGTTGGGGAGATCATCGGAGCGTCTCCACAAGCAACAAGAACAGTTCCTTGAAAATCTTTCAATGCGTCTTTACATACAAGAACAGCATGACCTGTTCCTAATTGTTCTTTCTGTTCGCAAAAAGTAAGGTCTTCTCTTCCTTTGCAAATAGATATAACTTCTTCTTTCTTATAGCCGACTACTATGATCTGTTTGTTGACGTTAGCATTCTTTAGGTGATCCATCACATGTACGAGAAGAGGCCTTCCTGCTAGAGCAGTAGCCACTTTGGGGTGTTCGCTTTTCATGCGAGTTCCCTTTCCCGCCGCAAGGATCACTGCGGTTGTATTCGAAAGAATGTTCATCTATTAGTATTCCAATCAAAATGAATAAAATTGCTGGCCTGCTAGGATTCGAACCTAGGGAATGGCGATACCAAAAACCGCTGCCTTACCACTTGGCTACAGGCCAATTTTCAAAAGGAGAAGGGTATCACTTCCAAATTAGGAAATTCAGTTTCCATTTGATTTAGAATAATTTCTTGCTGTTCTATAGTTTTCATTAAACCATAAATACTAGAGCCAGAGCCCGTAAGGGAAGAATAATCAGATCCTAAACCATAGAAAGTATCTCTTATCTTTAGTAAATTTGGATGGATTTCGTATGCAACTTTCTCAAAGTCATTGACTAAGAGCGTTCGTAGTGACTTCCAATCCCCATTTTCTAAAGAGGTAAGTACCCTACCTTCTTGAGATTTCCATCTTTTTGAGGGTCGGGGTTTTTGTAAAGGTGATTTCAACTTAGCATACATCAATGGTGTAGAAAGTGACTCTGTTGGTACTGCAAGCACGCCATATGCTCTTGGTATTCTTATCGACTCTAATTCTTCACCAATACCAGTAACCCAAGCAGAGCCATCTATAAGAAAAAAAGGCACATCTGCCCCTAGCTTTGGTGCTATATCTTGGATAGTGTTATATGAGACATAATTGCTTTGTTGAAAAAATTGTAAAATGCAAGCAGCATTTGATGAACCACCACCTAAGCCTGCACCAGGTGGAATAATTTTCGTTAGGTGGATGAATATTTTAGGAATTTTTGGGTTTACTTCTTTTACTTTTTGGTAAGCTCGTAAAATTAAATTTTTATTCCATTCAATTTCTTGAAAACTTGGCAGAAGCATTTTCATTTTTTCAGAAGACATTCTAAAATCTACTTTGATATCTATTTCTGGGGAACTGTAGAATGTGGAACTTTCCTTATTAGCTATTTCTTCATTGCGGAAGAAATTATTTTCTGATATTTTAAAAATATCACCCCAATTTAATTTTACAAATATACTTTCTAGCTCGTGGTAATTGTCGGTTTCTCTTTTATAGAGTATTCTTAAGCCTAGGTTAATTTTTGCAGGGGAAAAAAGTTCCATAATAATATATTGCTTTTAAATTTTTTAATTAAAATATTTCGTAATCTTATTCAGTTAGTCGTGAATTTATAATTAAGGAATTTTGCTTTGCCTTATTGATATAAGCTAGGAATTTTTCTTTTAAATCAATCGGCTCATGAATTATGACGTCTGGCAAAAATGAAAGAATACTTTCTATGAACCATTGGTGGTCTCGAATTTTGCAGACAGATTGAATCATTTCTGTTTCCCCAAATGTCTTTATATTTTTAGTAACTTTTAATTCGAAAATAAGATTTAAGTGGTAAAAGGATTCTCTTGTATGCCAAATTGTTGCGAGTTCAGACTCATTGCTCGAGCTTATAAGAAATCTTTGGAATTGATCTATAGCATTTTGTGTCAACTGTTCGGAAGGAAATTCGAAAGAAGAAGCAGTGCTTTGTAGTTCGAAAATAGATTCTAAACGAAAGATTCTAACATTCTTTCGAGAATGACAGTAGGCTACTAAATAATCAATGCTAGATTCTAATAGATACCAAGGATCTACTTTCCTGAGTTCAATAGCATCTTCATTGGATATATTTTTATCTTCTCTGGTTTTATATTTGAATTCTAAGGATTTCTTTTTGGCTATTGAATCGCGTATGATTTTTTTCATTGAAGAAAAAGATTCAATAGTATTGTAGGGAACTATCTTTTTTATCTTTAATAATAAATCTTGGATAGTTAGAACTTCACTTTTAAGGAGAGTAGATCCATTTTCAGCAAGTTGCGACTCCAATGAATCTCTAAGTAAAATCCATTCTCTAGAAGTAAGAACTATAGTTTTGTCAATATTTTGCGGAATGAGCAAGCGAACTCTTGCTCCATCATATTCCAGCTCTAAATAATCTAAAGGAGTATAAGGATAGGTTCCTACCATATACAATTTTCCTAAAGCTTTCTTGAGTTCTGCCTCTGAGCTAATTCCAGAACCTTTTTTTAATTCTTCAAAGCTAAGTCCATTTGGACTTGAACTCAGTAAACGAATTAAGTTTAGTCGGACTGCAGTTTCTCGAGTCTTAGGATTCATCTGAGTGTGTATGAAACTTCTTCAATTCAATGAATTGGCTGATAAATCAAACCAAGGCATTGAATGAAAGGGTTCTTATTCTTTCGTTCCTAAGAGAACTTTGATTTCCTTTGGGCTTGATGCTGAAAGAGATTGCTTTTCAATTTCTTTTGCTTTTAAATGTCCACCACTTAACTTCTGGCTTACTGTTGAAGGACCGTAATCCAATATTGTAGAGATAGATGCATCTGTCCAAAGAGGTGCGATTGCTTTGTCCCAGTATAAGGGTTCTATTAGTACGGTTTTGAAAAGTCTTTCTTTCAGATCTTCTACTTCTTGTAGATTCTTTCCATCAAAAATGCCATAAACTGGAATTTTAAGGTCAGAGCCTTTGTAGTTGAAGGCAAGATAGTCATAATCTTTGGCCTTGAATTCTGGCCAGGTAGAATTCATAAAAGGACAATGGAAGGGAGCAGTAGTTTTTAAATAAACGAATTTTGCTTTTCTTTCGTCCATTTCTGCTTTGAAGTGTGTCCTAAAAGCTAACAGAGATTCTGGCATTGTAGAAAGTATCATGGAATCAGGAGTGTTGTATAAACTGATATAAACAGAAGTTTTCTCATCCAGGTTCTTATCTTTATTGAACTGATTAACTCTTTGCTCTAACTCCTCTTTGTTGTAACCTATTACGGCTACCATAGGAGCGGGATTTTTATCACCATTAGCTAGATTTTTGTCAATAAGATCTTGGCTAACTTGGAAATTAGGATAGGCTTCCTGCCCTCTAAATCCCATCCAGAATTCAAATGATAAGAAATCTGAATATGCTTTTAGAAAATCTGCACCACTTTTACCTAATGCAATCAGGCAAGCTGCGATAATTCCTTGGCTGTGTCCTGAGGCTCCAGCTGCAAGAGATACAAGTCTTTCAGCAGTATAACCATTATTTGCAAGAAATAAATAATTTCCAACCTGAGTAGCCATAATGGTAGGAACAGAAATAGCTGCTCTGCATAAATAATCATCTGAAGGAGCAGATTCAGGATTTTCTAACCAGGATTTTAATTCAAAGCCTTGGTCAAAAAAACTGGAATTATTAGCTCGTTTAACTTCTTTATCTATTGTAGAAAATGTAATGTCGAAAAATTCTTTAAGACTAGGCTCTTGGTATAGTTTAGAAAGTTCTTTAATCCAGGGAGAACCCTGTCCTCCAAATTGTAGAAATAGTTTCTTATTATCCGCTTGTAATTGGTCAAGAACAGTTGCGTTGCTCATGAAATATCCATCCTATTTATAGTATGGAGTCAAATTAAATTGAGAAAGCGAGCAATCAAGTCAGAAAGATAGATTGAAAGTAGAAAAAGATTCCAAGAAATTAATTTGGAATCTTTTAAATTTATAAAATAGTGAATTAAATTACTTTTTCAATCAATCTACTGAAATTTTCTTCTGAACTTTTCCTGATGAATCAACACAATTTACTTTGCCAGAGTTGCACTTAGAACCTGAATAACCAGTCACATTTCCGCAATCTTTTCCTGTATTTTTCTTGCAGGCATCTTTTGCTTTACCACGAGCTTTGTTGTCATTTCCATCAACACAAACAGAAACATCTTTCGCTTTGGAAAAAGCAAAACATTTCGCTGAAATATCTGCACTTAGGAAAAATGCAGAACCAAGAATTAAACTAATTAGAATTTGTTTTTTCATAATTAAAAAACATTTAAAATATTATTACAATTGTCAATAAAAAATATGCAGAAAGATTATTGAACTTACGCAAAAATCAGATTTTGCGATGGATACCAAGAATAGTTGTATCATCTTGTAAAGCAATTCCTCTTAAAAAGTCTCTTTGCAAGGTTAGGATTGTATCTAAGTATTTGCTAATGGAGATATTACCTTTGTTTTTAATTATTTCGTCTAATCTATGTTCTCCGAATTCTTCATTTTCCTGATTGAATTCTTCGGTTAAGCCATCGGTAAAGAGCAACAATTGTCCATCTATTCCAAATTCCAATTCTTGTCCGGAGTATTTGGAATCTCGTAGAACGCCTATCATTCTCCCTTTTTTCTCTAATTTTGTAATAACACCTTTATTTATTAGATACTGATTGTTATGTCCTGCGGAAGAATATTTAATGGTATTCCTTTTGGTATCAATATCAGCGATTATACAAGTAAAGAATTGATTTAAATTTTGAAAGGATGAAATGAATTCATTATTTAAATAATAAAGCATCTCATGAACAGAATATATTGTTTTGTTCAAAGACTCGTATAGAGTTTTGATCACCATGGTGATCAGTGCAGCTTGAACCCCGTGGCCAGTTGCATCTGCCAAGAAAATTCTTGTTAATCCAGGCTTAAGTTCTGTTATGTGGAAGAAGTCTCCTCCTACTTCTGTTAAGGGAATATAACGAATTCCTATTTCAAGTCCTCCAATGTTTCGATCTTCTTGAGATAAGATACTGGATTGGATTTTGCTAGCTGTAGAAAGATCACTTTGGATATTTTTTAAATTTGCTTCTAATTGGTTAGTTAATTCTTCCTTTTCGCTAATATTCGATCTGATTTTATTCAATACAAGGTTATATCTTTCGGCAATTTGTCCCACTTCTGTGAATGGTTCTATAGTAAGGTTAGAGCTTAGGTCACCCGTTTGCTTTTGGTATTCCATCTCCATGAATAAGTCTGTTAGTTCCGTTGTAGCTTTATGTTCCGCATAATTCAATCCCTGCCGCTCACTTTCTACAGATACTCTTAGTTTATAAAAATGATTCACAAGACTAAGAATTATAAAGCTCAAACCAAATGCAAAAACAGCACAGCTAAGAATCCCAATAATCTGAGTGTTGATTTGAGAGATACGACTCAGTCCTGTTCCAAGCAAGGTATAATCACCAAATATTCCAACAGCTATAGTTCCCCAAATTCCACCTGTTAAATGGACGGGGATAGCTCCAACTGCATCATCTAATCGTAGACGTTCTAATATTTGACGAGTTTCAAACATGAGAACTCCAGAAATGATTCCTATGATTAAAGAGTCGGTGGAGCTTACCGCATGACAGGATGCAGTAATAGCAACTAATCCAACTAAGGCGCCATTCAGTGGTAGTGTTGCCTCTGCATATTTCAATCGAATCCAACCATAAATCAAGGCAGAAGCCATTCCTCCAGAGGCAGATAACATGGTATTTGCGAGGATTCCAGGAATTTTTGATGAGAAAGATAAGGTGCTTCCACCATTAAAACCAATCCAGCCAAACCACAGGATAAGAGTTCCTAACATAGCAATCGGTAGATTGTGTCCTGTTATATTTTTTACTTCACCGTTCTTCCCAAACTTGCCCGTTCTGCTTCCAATGATGATCATTGCAACTAAGCCTACCCAACCACCTACACTATGTACGACGGTAGATCCAGCAAAATCTACAAACCCTAGTTTGGCTAGCCATCCTGTTTCAGTTGAAAATCTTACTAGACTTTTCCCCCAAGCCCAATGACCAAAAATCGGATAGATTATAGATGAAATTAAAGTAGTTACAATGATATAAGCACTAAATTTCATTCGCTCAGCAACAGCACCAGAAACGATGGTCGCCGCAGTACCACAAAACATCAATTGGAAGAGAAAAAATACAGGAATTTGTGGTTCAGAAAATGAAAAATCTGTAAGAAAATGATCTATTCCAATAAATCCAGAATAACTAAAACCATACATGAAACCAAATCCAATCGTATAATATACTATAGTTGCTATTCCAAAATCAGTTATATTTTTGATTGCAACATTTATAGAATTTTTAGTACGTGTAAGTCCAGACTCTAAGCAAAGAAAACCTGCTTGCATAAAGAATACAAGTCCCGAGCAAATGATAAGCCAGAGGATGTCAAATTTTCCTTGGAGCATAATGATGAGATTCTATTTGAAACACTTTTGATCAAGTCAGAAAAAAAGAAAAAAATTTAGTAATTTAAATATTTCTCAAATTTTTTCACTAAAAAAATTTCGAGGACATATTGATACAAATTAAGAACCATGATGTTGATTTAATTTTAGTATAATTATAATTAGGCGGCTGATTTCTTATGATCTACTTTAGATTCTTCTTCTTTCAATCGATCGTGGTCTAAAGCAAGCAACGAAATATTTTCTTCGTATTGGGCTTGGTCCATTCGACCAGCTACTAAATCTTCATAGAGTAGGGCTAGAAGTAAATAAAACATAGATCCTCTCTTAGCTAGAAATGCCCAATGTGACATAATGTCAAATGATTTTTCTATTCTAATAGTAAAATCGACCAAAATAGAGATTTCCAAAGAAAAAAACTAGCCTAAGCTAGAATTCTATTGGTGCGAATAATGCTAAATGGAAGGTTCGAAATTCATACGTATATCCATTCTCTTTGAATATTGGCCCACCAAATGAAAGTCGAAATTTTAAAGGACCAAATTTAGGAGTCTCGAAATAAAATAAAAAAGCAAATGCATTTCTTTTTGCAATATTGACTTGAGATCTGGATAGACTCGCTAAGGTGAGAGCTTCCAAGGGTGTATATAATCCAGGGCTAGATGATAAAAAATAAAATGCTAAGGGATCAGGCTTTAACAATTGATTAGCAGCAAAGTATAGACCCAGTGCTTCTAAGTTATTGCCGCTAGAAAGATTTCCAATTAGATAACTAACTGTAGGATCTCCTGAGGTAGGGCTAATATTTCCAGTGAGGAACTGAATTGCAGAAACATTATTTAAGAAATTTTCACGATTAGATATATCAGAGAAAAGATAGGTAGATGTAATATTAGGATTTTGGAAATCAACTTGTCCATTCAAACGAACATTAGATGGTCCAAAGCCAAGTCCAAATCGATACGAATCAGATCCTTCTTCCCCAATATACAAGATGGGCATAGTCATAGAATAAAATCCCTGCATCCTTGTATTTACATCTTGCTTAGTTCGATTACCTGTCACACTTCCACCAGAGGATGATTCTTCTTCAGCGGAACTAACTTCTGCAGGTTGGGGGACGAATTGGTTATTAAGATAAAAGTTTGAATTATGAATCAGCAAATGGATTCCAACATAATCTGAGATTTGAAAATCCCTTGATTTCACATCCAGCATCCAAGTAAATTCGCCTGGCCCTTTTTGGGTCATGGTAGCATTATTTCCTCTGCCTGAAATATCTACAGTCACACTTTCTAGTGTTAGCCCAGGGTTTATCGAAAAATACTTTAATTTTGAATTAGAATCTTCAAAAGGATCTTCTTTCTTTTTTGGAAGAGGTTCTTTTTCTAGTTCGTATGCATCTAATTGTTCTGGATTACTTTGTGAAAATAATGACTCTGAGCTTATAACTAAGATTAGAATAGACAAGACGTATGTAAGCAATTTGGATTTATAGTATAGTTTTTTCATTCTGGGGCTCTCCAACTTTATATAAAAATTTAATATTTATGGATCAGGAACTAATGCAAATTTTATGGATTCTTCATTTTGAAAAAGTGGATGATCCTTCAGCCCAACATCGGCATACCCACCAGAAATTGGACTCATGATGAGACCATCTCCTTCAAGCATATTCTTTCCGAATTGATAACTGGTATTGAATTCAAGCAAAGGTTCATTCGGTAAAAGAAGTGTGCAGTTGAATTTATTCTCACCTAATGGCTTTACATTTAACTCTAAGGATATGATTCGTGAATTCTTATCAATGTATTGAGCCTGCCATTTGCCAACAAAGTTTTGTTCTACTATTTTCATGAACTCGCGAGAATTTGGGCCTAAAGCTTCCCTTTCCATCGATGGTGTAGAATCCTTTTGGAAGATTGTGCAAGCAGAGCTTGTAAATAAAAAAATAATACAAATCATTAATGGAAATAGAATTTGCTTAAATATTTTCATAGTGAAATTTTAAAGTTAAATTGAAACATTAGAAATTACTGAACGTAAAATCATTTATTTACACAAAATGTTTTAGATCACAATTTAATGTAAACTTATTTACAATGCTTTATTGGAAAAATAAATTTAAACTAAAGTTGTTTAATTAGCGATCTTAGATCATTGATTAGCGAAAAGGGAACGGGCTTAATTTCTTCTGCAAGCTGGATCGCATCATTGATTGTTTTGGTGAGAATTTCTTTTTCGGCTACATAAGCAGCATGGGGCAGGTTTTTTTTGTTATTCTTGAAGATTGTAGCTTTATTATCTATAACTTCTATAATTTGGTTGAGGTATTGAACTTTATTATCCATATTACATTGATCTCCTATATTGACCACCCACTTGGTAGAGGGCATTAGAAATCTGTCCTAAAGTACAGTATTTTCCAGCTTCCATGAGAGAGTCAAAGGTATTCTGATTCTTTATGGCAACTAATCGCAGATTCTCTAAAGAAAGCTCTGCTTCTTTAGAATGAATTTCCTGAAAAAGTTTAACATTTTCTATTTGTTGGTCCTTTTCTTCATTCGTTGAACGAATTACTTGTTCTGGAATAATTGTTGGGCTTCCCTCGGGAGATAAAAATGTATTAACTCCAATTATTGGAAGCTCACCAGTGTGTTTACTGTGTTCGTATTCAAGAGATTCTTCTTGGATTTTATTTCTTTGGTACATACGCTCCATCGCACCTAACACTCCTCCACGTTCTGAAATTCTCTCGAATTCCAAAAGTATAGCTTCTTCCACTAAGTCAGTCAAATCATCGATGATGAAGGCTCCTTGGAGCGGATTTTCATTTTTAGCAAGTCCCAATTCATGATTGATGATCATTTGGATAGCGACTGCTCTACGAACAGATTCTTCAGTGGGAGTGGTAATCGCCTCATCATAAGCATTTGTATGAAGCGAATTGCAATTATCGTAAATTGCATACAAAGCTTGTAAGGTGGTTCTTATGTCATTGAAGGCAATTTCCTGAGCATGGAGAGATCTTCCCGATGTTTGGATATGATACTTTAACATCTGAGATCTTTCATTTGCCTTGTATTTATTCTTCATCGTAGTTGCCCAAATCCTTCGAGCAACTCTTCCAATCACAGCGTATTCTGGATCTAAACCATTTGAGAAAAAGAAAGAAAGATTTGGCGCAAAATCATCTATCTTCATTCCACGACTTAAATAGTATTCAACAAAAGTAAAACCATTTGCAAGAGTAAATGCAACCTGAGTTATAGGATTCGCACCTGCTTCTGCTATATGGTAGCCTGAGATTGATACAGAATAAAAATTACGAATCTGTTCTCGCGTAAAATATTCTTGGATATCTCCCATGAGTCTAAGTGCAAATTCAGATGAAAAGATACAGGTATTTTGTGCCTGGTCTTCCTTCAAAATATCTGCTTGAACTGTTCCTCGCACTGAATTTAGGGTATATTTCTTTATTTTGCTATAGACTTCAGGTGGAAGAACTTGATCACCTGTTAGGCCAAGAAGCATAAGCCCGAGACCTGTGTTGCCTTCAGGTAGCTCACCTTTGTAAACGGGTTGCTTGCTTCCCCGAGCTTCGAATAAGATTTGGATTTTCTTTTTGGTTTTTTCTGCTAATCCCTGTTCGTGGATGTACTTTTCACATTGTTGGTCAATTGTAGCATTTAAGAAGTATGCTAGTAGCATAGGTGCTGGTCCATTGATAGTCATGGATACTGATGTAGAAGGTAGGCAGAGATCAAATCCAGAATACAACTTCTTGGCGTCATCTAAAGATGCTATGCTCACACCTGAATTCCCAATCTTACCATATATGTCTGGTCTAATGTCTGGATCTTCTCCGTACAAAGTTACCGAATCGAATGCAGTGGATAGGCGTGATGCAGGCATTCCCTTACTTAAATAATGAAATCGACGATTCGTTCTTTCTGGTCCACCTTCCCCTGCGAACATACGAGTTGGATCTTCCCCTGTTCTTTTGAAAGGATAAACACCAGCAGTATAGGGAAATTCCCCTGGAAAATTCTCTGTATAAGTCCAATAAATTATTTCTTCCCAATTCTTGAATTTAGGCACAGAAACTTTGGGTATCTTTAATCCACTCAAAGATACAGTTGAATTGGGAACTTTAATCTCTTTGTCTCTAACCTTGTAGACAAATTCATCCTTTTTGTAATTTGAAATCTTAGTATCCCAATTCTCAATTATACTACGTGTAGTTTGGTGAAGTGATTGCCAAGTATCTTTGAAAAGGGTATCGAGTGACTTCTTAGTATCGCTTTCTTTTTCCTTGAGAAGTTCAATTGTACCTTTGATCTGCCAAGCCTGTCCTGCTAACTTTGATTCGGATCTTACGAATTCTTTGTAGTTTTTGTTTTCTACAACTATCTCTGAGAGGTAGCGTGTGCGCTCTGGAGGAATTATCATTGCTTTTTCGCTAAATCCGATAGGAAGGTTTAAAGAGGATTTCCAATCCAAGGAAAATTTATCAGATGTTAATTGGATAATTTTTCCATAGAGAGCGTTCATTCCTGGATCATTGAATTGTGAGGCGATGGTTCCAAAGACTGGCATAGCATCTATATTTTCTTGGAATAGTTGTCTTGATCTTTGGTATTGCTTTTTAACATCACGGATCGCATCTAAGGCTCCCCGTTTGTCAAATTTATTCAATGCGATGATGTCGGCATAGTCGATCATATCGATCTTTTCTAGTTGGGTTGCAGCTCCAAATTCAGGTGTCATTACATAAAGAGAAAGATCGGATACCTCTGTGATTTCAGAATCACTTTGTCCTATCCCTGCTGTCTCGACAATGATCATATCGAACTCAGCAGATTTCAGTATTTCAATTGTGTTCTTGATACTTTTGTTCATAGCAACGTTTGCTTCTCTGGTTGCAAATGAGCGCATATAAACTCTTGGATGGAAGGAAGAATTCATTCGAATTCGATCTCCCAGTAGAGCACCACCTGTTTTTCGTTTGCTGGGATCGACTGAGAGAACAGCGAGTTTTTTCTCAGGAAAATCTTCCAAGAATCTTCGCAGCAATTCATCGGTTAAGGATGATTTGCCAGCTCCTCCCGTTCCTGTTATTCCTAGAACAGGAACTATTTTGTTGCTAGGTGGAAATTGTAATTTTTCAGTAAGTGTTGATTTGTCAGAATTTCTAAATGCTGTCTCAACCATAGTTATTGCTTGGGCTATTGCCAATGGATTGCGCTTACGAACTTGGGAAGTAAGATCACCGTTGAAGGATGTAGGAGGGATAAAATCAGATCTTTCCACTAGATCATTGATCATTCCTTGTAGACCTAGAGCCCGTCCATCATCTGGTGAGTAGATTTTGTCAATACCATATGACATAAGTTCGGCGATTTCAGTTGGCAAAATCGTTCCTCCTCCCCCACCGAATATTTTAATATGCCCAGCTCCTCGCTCTTTTAAAAGATCATACATGTATTTAAAAAATTCAACATGCCCACCTTGGTAAGATGTAATCGCAATTCCTTGAACGTCCTCTTGGATGGCACAATCAACAATCTCTGCTACAGAACGATTGTGACCCAAATGGATTACCTCTACTCCAGACTGCTGGAGAATCCTTCTCATTATGTTGATTGAAGCATCATGACCATCAAAAAGTGAGGCCGCAGTTACAAAACGGACAAGATTTTTAGGTCGATATGCAGAGGATTCCATACTGTAATTGTTGAAAAACTGTGGAATATGTCAATCAAAACTGAGTCAGGATTGAATTGGGATTGAATTAGGAAATTTATTGCATTTTTAAAAATGATACTTAGAATTATTACAAGTATTAAACGCAAAAAATAATTGTTGAATCAATGTATAGTTTGATTTTATTTAGTCGCATAGTTTTAAGTAAAAGGAAATTATTTTATGGAAGTTAAAGAGTTTTTTGATGTCAGGACGTTTACTTTAACATATATTGTTTGGGATAAGAAGACAAAGGATGGTGTGATTATTGATGCTGTCTTGGATTATGAGCCTATAGGCTCTCGAATTTGGCCTGAATCTTTGAAGAATTATTTAGATTATTTGAAATCAAATTCAATACAACTTCATTATATTTTGGAAACCCATGCCCATGCCGATCATCTCAGTGCAGCTCCTTATTTAAAGAAACAGTTTCCAAAAGCGAAGACTGCTATAGGAGAACAAATTGTATCTATACAGGAATTTTTTAAGAAAGTGTTCTCTTTAGAATTATTGAAAACAGATGGTTCCCAATTCGACCTCTTGCTAAAAGATTCAGAAGTCCTTAGAGCAGGTTCTCTTGAGATTAAGGTAATTCATACCCCAGGACATACTCCCGCTTGTGTCTGTTATTTGGCAGGAGATAAATTATTTACAGGAGATCTGCTTTTCATGCCTGATTATGGAACGGGACGTTGTGATTTTCCAAAAGGAGATTCTCATTCACTCTACCATTCTGTTATGGAAAAAATTTATACACTTCCCGAGAACACCCAAATTTATACAGGCCACGATTATATGCCAAATGGTAGGCCTTTGCGATTCCTTTCAACGGTTGGTGAATCCAAAAAAAACAATATACAACTACCCTCTAGTCGCAGTGAATCAGACTTTGTAAAATTTCGTGAGACTAGAGATTCTAATCTTTCTGCTCCCAAGCTTTTGTACCAATCTGTAATCAGCAATATCAATGGTGGAGGCTTGCCTCCTCTTCAGGAAAATGGCAAAAACTATTTCAAAATTCCTGTAAATTTGGAAGATCCAGGACATTTACTTTGAGTATAATACAATTACTACTTCCTGTTATAGTGGGAATTAGTTTAGGATTAATTGGAGGTGGAGGGACAGCGCTTGCTGTTCCTGTGTTGGTGTATTTTTTCGAGCAAGATCCAAAGTCAGCGATAGGAATGAGCCTTGGGATAGTTTGTGTTGTTAGTTTAGTAGGTTCACTTTCACATCTAAAGAAACATAATGTCCGATTGGAAAGTGCAGCATTCTTTACACCATTTGCAATGTTAGGTGCTTTTATCGGAGCAAAAATCGCAACTCTTCCCATCATCACTTCCTTTGTACAATTAGTTCTATTCTCTATTACGATTTTATTTGCAAGCTCGATTATGATTCTACGAAACTCAGAAACACCAGCAATGGAAGTTGAATTGAATCCGAACACTTCCCAATTTGATAAAGAAGATAATCTTACTAATGCAAAAGAAATGGGAGAAGGAGTAATAGACGCAAAGCCCTTATTTGAAAGCCACTTCCAAATTTCATTTCGTGACTTGAGTCAATATGCTTCCACTGGTTTGTTTGTTGGTATTCTCACGGGCTTGGTTGGAGTGGGCGGCGGATTTTTAATCGTACCTACATTAGTTTATCTTGCCAAGATTCCTATTCGTCAGGCGATAGGAACAAGCCTAGTAGTAATATTTTTCAATTCATTCAGCGGTTTCTTAGGTTATCTGGGAAAGGTAGAAATGGATTGGCTTGTTATGGCTATCTTTATCGGACTTGCCTTAATTGGAGTTGTGTTAGGCTCTCATTTTTCCAATCGCATGCCTAAGAAGTTTTTGCAGAAAATATTCGGGATCTTTTTATTCTTAGTGGGAATTTGGATTCTAAGCCAAGAGTTAATCTAATAAATTATTTCCAGTTTCGAATTATTTCAACTAATTTCACTATGTTTCCTTTTGTTGATTCGAATTCCAGTCCACTTCTTTTTCCGCCAACTGGTGCCATGGGTCCGTCAATGGATAGCATTGCAATTCCATGAATCAATGACCAAGCAAAGCGAATTTTTTCTGTATTCATTTTTCTTTTGGCCAGGTCAGGATCAATAGCTAGGATCAATTCTCTTAATGCTAGGTCACCTGTTTGTTGAAATCTTATTGTACTCCTATCAATTCTTTTTGAATGAAATATCAATTGGAAAAATTTAGGCTCATCTATAGCAAATTTTATATATTCAGAAGAAACTACATAGATTGGATCTTCATCTGGAAATTTTGAAAGTTGAGTTCGCAGTCTAAGGGACAGCCTTTCGAAAGCTCTCGAGCCAATTTCAGTAAGTATTTCACTTACATCTTTAAAATAGTGACCTGGAGCACTATGAGCAACTCCTGCTTCTTTGGCACAAGCCCTTAGTGAAAATGCCTCTAAACCTTTTGATCGAAGTAAATTCTCAGCAGTTTGAATTAAGGTTTCATATAAATTCCCGTGATGGTAGGACTCTTTGGTTGATTTAGAGTTTTTGGGGACTTTGATTTTAAGCTTTTGATCCATTTGGATTAGGTAAACGAATAGGATTTGAATTTCAATTACATTTATATCTTGACACCGACAAGATGTTTATGTTATGGTAAACTTGACAATGTCAAGATACGGTTACAAATTAGGAGAAATTACAGTCATGTCAAGTAGAGCAAAGTTTTTCAAACTCAGAATATTCAATCTAACGATAAGTAAATACCAGGCTATTTTATATTATGGAATAATTTCATTTATATTTTTGATATCTCATAGTAATTTAAAAGCGGAATCTTTAGATTTGCCAAAGCAAGGAATCCGATCGAATGTGCTTTGGCCGATATTCCCAGGCGGAAAATTTCGTTTCGCCTATAGAAGATCCTTACATGATAATCAAACTTGGAGAACGGATCTTTTGTTGGGTATTGGTTATTCTGCTCCAGAAAGAAGATCAACTGAAGGAACTTTTACTGAGACTTCGGGAATCCTTGGATTTAGGCAATTTTTCTCCAGTCCTTGGCATTTTGAATTTCAAGCTGCCTATGGTCGAAGTAATATAACACGCGCTGTAAGTCCTGGATTGTTAAATCGTCGTACATTAGCACTAGGCCTGGCTGACACCAACTATTTAATTTATGATGAATTGTTCAGAAGAAAGAGCTATTCTAGTCTTGATCTAGAATTGATGGGATTAGTCGGATATGAATGGAAATTGAGCGATAATTGGTCCATTGATTTGCAAGCAGGAGTAGCTAAAGTGGTATCAAAATCAGATCCATGGCCTACATACGCTGACAGCACTCGAGTTAGACTCGTTGGTGAATCTGCCATTCCGGTCGGAGTTGTAAATATTACATATTGGTTTTGAAGTAAGGATATAATATCCAGGGAAATATTTCTCTGGGCATTTAGGATAAATTCCTTTTTTTAACAGGTGGAAGTTTTTCGATCCAACTTTCACCAGTTAATTTATATTTTTTCACCTGAATGTATGAAATAAAAATAAGTTTTGTTAATTTGTGTATTTATCAGATATTCGAGATAATTATCTGTACAAGCTTTTTGTACTTTTTTAACAAGATAATGTTGCGAATGTTTAGTTCCATTAATAATTTATTTATAGATACGAATAATTTCATCCACATTCTGAGATTCTAAATCTACCTTAACACGAGCCTCGTAAGTCTTGTTACAATCTGTACAAGTTACTTTAGCCGAAGTCTCCATCCAGTCATAATCACCGCCAGTGGGAGGAAGGCTATAGCTTATGTTACTCACTTTAGCATTAGAAAGTTTACTGCAGTTAGGGCAATGGAATTGATTCATGTATAGATAAGTATTTGAAATTTATCGTTTGAGTTCTTGATCCGAACTCATGAGTTGCTTTTCTCTTAGGATAAGATAGACCGCAAAACCCACTGCAACACCTGGAACGACTCCCAATAGCAGACAGATCCAACCATATTTGAACTTCTTTGATTCGTAAGCAATCCAGGTCGCAAGTATTGCCCAGGTAACAAATACATCATAAGAATAACCAGAGGAGTAGGGGTTTACAAAGCCTGCAAGAAAGGCTCCCAAAACATCGAAGTCAACTAATAAAGGTGGTATAACTACGATTATAAATAAAAGTAAGAAAGTGAGACCTAAGAGTCCTACAATAAGAATGAATGTATTTTTTTGCATAAGAAAACTCTCCGAGAAATTTGTATAGATAAAGGTTCTATTTTAAAACCAATTAGGAATGACCTCATCATCTAAAATTAAAAAGGTTTAGTCATCAACTTTTCTATGTAAATAAGATTCCTTGGAAATTATTTTTTACAAGAAATAAGAAAAATAAAATAAATAACTTTCTTGTAATGAAAGAAAAGTTTTTATAAAGATTATACCAAGTAAGATAAAAGGAAAATATATGCCTACCGATTCCCAACTAGAGATTATTTCCCATAACGAGGGACGATTGATTGAATTAAAGATGAACTTTAATGAAAAGAACACATATGATGTGGAAGGTTTGTCCTCTATTGTCAATACCTTGCAAGAATTAGAGAAAAATCCGAAGCTGAGAGCTGTCATACTTTCCAGTAAACAAGAGACGTATTTTTCCAATGGACTCGAACCCAAGATGTTTCTAGGTGCAACAAGAGAGCAGGTGCATTACGCTGTTAGCTTACTCTTGAAGGCATCGCAGGCATTTTATTTTTTTCCCTTTCCTACCGTTTCTTTAATCCAAGGACATTGTATGGCGGCAGGAGCAGTATTTGCGATTTTTTCAGATTACAGATTCATGATTGATAAGGGAGCAAGAATAGGATTTTCTGAAGCTTTGATAGCCTTGAATTTTCCTTCATTTCCTGCTCGAATCTTAGCTGAACTAGTTGGTCATCAGCTGGCTCGCGATCTATTGTATACAGGGAAGTTGCTCAAAGGTGAGGAGGCAAAATTGAATAAGCTGGTTGATTTTACCTTTTCCAAGGAGATTATCCGTGAAGAAACTCTTAAATTTGCCAAGAAACTTTCCTCTCTGCCATTGGGTTCCGCTAAAGGTTTGAAGAAATCTCTGATAAATCCCAAAAGAATAGGCATTGAGAAAATAATGGAATGGGATACAAATGAGCTTGTAGATACAATACTTACGGAAGATGCCCAGGAAGGCTTTCGTTCTATCTTGGAATCTCGAAAACCTAAATTTAATTCCTAAATCAAGCGCTTGATTGGAATTTTCCTTGAAGCTTTATCGATACCAAGGTCTAATGGAAAAGTTTTCCAAGAGAAAACAGTTTCATTAAGGTTCAGGAGAGAGAGGATTATGGCCAAGAATTTAGCAGAAGTTTTTAGAGAATCATCAGAGAAATACGGTTCCAAACCCATCGTTTGGTCAAAGAATAAGCAGAAAAAATACGAATCTAGTTCCTACAAAGAAATCTATGATGATGCCTTAAATCTCGCTGAGGGACTAATCGACTTAGGCTTAAAAGCCCGGGAAAATGTCGCAATCCTTGCTGATAACCGCAAAGAATGGTTAATCTCTGATATGGCAATTATAATAGCAGGTGCAGTAGATGTACCTCGTGGAACAGATATTACGGATTCTGAAATTGAATACATCATTAATCACTCCGAAGCTAAAATCCTTTTTGTTGAGCATGACAAGATGCTTGAGAAGTTCCAAAAGAACAAAGCTAAATGCAAAGGCATTAAAACCATCATTATGATGGATCCAGAATCTAAAGAAAAAGGTGTTACTCACCTTTCTGATTTAATAGGAAAGGGCTCAAAGATCCGTGGTAAAGATAAGTCTAAGGCTGAAGCTCGCATAGCTGACATTAAGCCGGATGATCTATTTACGATGATTTATACATCTGGAACAACTGGTCAACCAAAAGGTGTTATGCTAAAGCATGAATCTATGATGCACCAATTAGAAGAAGTCGGTCCGCGAATTAGTTTCTCAGAAGCTAACGAAAGATTTCTTTCTATTCTTCCTGTATGGCATATCTTTCAAAGATACATGGAATATATTTCTGTTCGTTATGGTGGAGAGAGTTATTACACAAATGTTCGTGATTTAAGAGATGATTTCAGTAAAGCAAAACCTACTTTCATGGCATCAGCTCCTAGACTCTGGGAAAATATCTACAACGGTATCTTTACAAGAGTCAATGATCCTAAACAAACACCTCCTGTTAGACGGTTTCTCTTCAATCTTGCTTATTTCTATTCTAAGAATTGGAATGCTACCACGCGTTTCTTCAGAGGGAATCTAGTGGACTATACCAATAGAAATATTTTTCAAAGTCTTGGACTTGCCATAAAATATTTAGTACTGGGTGTAATTACTGGTCCTTTTGTTGTAACGGCAATTAGCTTAGGGCTTGCCTTCACAATTGCTTCTGGAACTGCATTCCAAGTTCCTCTTTTTGTATTAGCTGGACTCGGTGTTCTATTTAATTTTGCAACCCTAGACAAGGTTGTTCTTTCCAAGATTCGTCTAGCAACTGGAGGTCATTTAAAAGCATCTCTTTCTGGAGGTGGTGCACTTCCAGGTCATGTGGATGCTTTCTTCAATGATATCGGAATGAAGGTGATCGAAGGCTATGGTATGACAGAAACCAGTCCAGTGATCTCAAACAGAAATTTTGACAGATTGATCATTGGCTCGGTTGGAGATGTTGCTCCCAGCACAGAGCTTCAAATACGAGGGGAAAATGGAGAGGTTCTCACTCATATAAACGACAAGCACCAGATACTTGCTGGAAAGCTTGGAGTAAAAGGAGTCGTGTTCGTAAAAGGCCCACATGTAATGAAGGGTTACTTTAAGAATCCAGAAGCCACTAAGAAAACAATCAAGGAAGGTGGTTGGATGGATACTGGTGATTTGGGTATGATCAACTACAAGAAGACACTTACTCTCACAGGACGTGCCAAAGATACTATCGTGCTCCTTGGCGGGGAAAATGTGGAACCTGTTCCTATCGAGAACCGAATTGCAGAATCCGCATATATCTCCCAAGTTATGGTCTGTGGACAGGATCAAAAAGTCTTAGGTGCTATTGTAGTTCCTGATTTTGACAAGATAAAAGAATTCTGTGAAGTCAATGGAATCGATGCCACTACTCCCGATCAAATAATAGCAAGTGACAAGATCTACGATCTTATCCGTAAAGAAATCAAATCTCTGAATTCTACTAAAACGGGTTTTAAATCTTTTGAACAGGTTACTCCATTCGCTCTAATTAAGAAACCATTCGAAGTCGGTGATGAGTTGACTAACCTAATGAAGATGAAGCGTCATGTGATTACTGCTAAGTATGAAAAAGAAATTAAGAAAATGTATAAGTCGAATTAGGGGAATTATAAATCTTTAAGAGAGGAAACTCTCTAATTCTAAATTTAGGAAATGCCACCCTTTGTATTTTGCATAGGGTGGTTTTTTTATGCTATAAAACAAATACGATAATTACTGTAGAATAAAAATTGTTGAGTCCATTCTTGTTATGTGAATATTTGTATTATGTCTGCCAAAACTTTTTTGAATCCTCGACAAGCACTTAATAAAGCATATCTTAAGAACAAAATCAATCGATTAGAGATTGAAAATTTTAAAGAAAACTTAATAACAATGCTAGTTCGTGCTAATGAGAAAGAATCCGAGGAGTTTCATAAAAATCTAGTTTCTGACTTTCTAAAAGATACCTATTA
>JAACWH010000078.1 GCA_009991425.1 Leptospira sp. | reverse complement strand
CGATAGCGATTGTTTTTTTAAGTATTGATTTAAAATTCATATTTTTGTGAACCTCCTATATTAAAGTTCGATCTTGTAGCCGACACGGTATGTCTGACCACCGATCACGATTGGGTATGCAGGGTAAGGAGAAAGAGCAGTTGCTCCACCAGCAGATTTCACACCTGCTTCACCCATTTTGGCTGAAAGGATAGTTTCCAATTCAAAGAAAAGGTGACCAGAATCAGTAACTTGAGTCTGAGCTCCTACGATCCAGTTCATACCAAATCCAGCAACGTTGAATTTTGTGTTTTCTTTGTAAACACCTGGGTTAGTCGGTGCATCAGAAAGAAATGCTCCACCTTGACCTACAAGACCAGGAAGTGCATTTTTCAAGATATCACCATCTACAGTACCAGCGATAGACCAGCCACCACGGAAGTAGTGAACACCAGCACCTAGATAAACACCAGTATTTCGTTTCTCATTCATCAACTTGATACCGATATAAGTAGGAATAGTTACAGCTTTGTAATCCCACTCTTGCTCCAACCATTTGTAGCCAGCAACAGTAGACTCAGTGTAACCACCTGATATTTTACGAGTGTAGTTCGCGTTGACTCTCCAGAAAAGATTATCGTTACCGAAGATTCCTTCCTTTTCGTAACCAACATTCAAGTTCAGACCAACCATAGCGCCATTCGCTTTAACACCAATCAATCCTTGAGAGGTATTGTTAAGTGCAACAAGAGTATTTTCCGCATAAATTGCTTTCTGAACTCCAGCTCCAGTTGGCTCACCTTGTGAATTCAACTGAGGTCTAGTTCCGTTTAAACCGTCTTTTGTTATAGTTCCACCAAGACCAGCAAGGTCGAATTGTGTTCCCACACCAAACATGAGGTACGAGCGAGGGCCCGTTGATTCAGCGGACAGTCCGGTTCCTACAACCAGTAGCAGCCCTAAAAAGATTCGAGAGATCTTTTTAAACATCCATTTACTCCTTAAGAGATATATTCTTTATTTGAAATTTAAGAGACCGCTTGAGGACAAATCTCTCAGAATGTCAAGGATATTAGAGGGATTAAATCAATGTCAAATAAAAAACATTTATAGGCTAAAAAATGTTAAATATGTGATTTTTGTGCATTGTGCAATTTTTTAGAATCGTTATAATAGCAATCAATTAATGCTAAAGGTGAATTTGTTAGAATAGAATCCCAAGGAAATGAAATCAAGGAATGGCTAATTGATTAGATAATTTGATAACCAATGAAAAAATTGTAGAATTAAAAATAAAAAACCCACTGTATTCGAAAGAATCAGTGGGTCAATCTCAAGCGATTAAGAATATTAAAATATGTCTAAAAGCTCTTATTTTCCAGAAGCAGCTTCTTTGATTACATAAGCTGCGATTTCATTCTTTTGGATCTGAGTTGTTCCCTCAAAAATACAAAGAATCTTCGCATCACGCATCAATTTCTCAACTGGATATTCTTTCGTATATCCGTAACCACCAAAGATTTGAACTGCATCTAGAGAATTTTGCATAGCCATTTCAGAGCAGTAAGCTTTTGCAATAGCAGAGTATTTTGGTAGATTAGGGTCATTTGCATCCGAAAGTCTTGCAGCCTTGTAAGCGATTTCACGAGATGTTTCGAGTTTAATAGACATATCCGCAAGCATATGTTGAACTGCTTGGAATGTAGAAATCTTTTGACCAAACTGTTCTCTTTCTCTTGCATAACGGCTAGAATAGTCTAGACAAGCTTGACTCACACCTACACCCATTACGGCTACGAATGGACGAGAAGCATTCAAAGTATGAAGAGCATAAACGAATCCTAGGTTTTCTTTACCAACAAGAGCGTCTTCTCCAACTTCACAGTCTTCGAAAATGATCTGCCTAGTATCAGAAGACCGAATTCCGAGTTTATCTTCTTTCTTTCCTACAGTTAGACCAGGAGCATCTTTATGAACATAGAAACAAGAAACTCCACGAGTTCCTCGATTTTTATCAGTATAAGCAAAAACAGTAAAATAATCAGCTAAACCACCACCAGTAATCCACTGCTTTGCACCGTTGATGATCCATTTGTCACCTTTTTTCTCAGCGCGAGTAGACATACCAGGAACATCCGATCCAGCACCTGGTTCAGATAAACAGAAAGAAACCCCGTGTTCACCGGAAGCAATTTGAGGAAGCCATTTTTTCTTTTGTTCTTCCGTTGCACCTTTCAGAAGGGGTAGCATTCCAAGACCAGTATAAGCGAATCCAAGAGCGATTCCTAGACAACCTCTAGAAAGTTCCTCAATCGCGAGGCACTGCTCTACAGCTCCCATTCCCAATCCGCCGTATTCCTCAGGGATAACTAATCCACTGATCCCCAACTCATTTCTCATCTTCGCAAGAAGTTCGACAGGAGCCTTATTTTCTTCATCCCAGTGTATAGCTACTTCGTGAGTGATTTCTTTTTTAACAAAATTCCGAACTAAATCTCGGATTTCCAGCTGTTGTTCTGTAAATGGTTGGTACATGAATGGATCACCTTTATAAAATGAGTCTTTACTATCCACGTTTCGTAGTAGAGATTATTAGGCAAACGAAATAATTTTGCAGGATTCAATGGAATTAGGTAGACATCCTTAGAGAGTTGCCATAAATTTGTCAATCAGTCAATAATATGTTTCCAATGTTGGCGAAAGGAGTTAAATATATGGCAAGATCATTGCAAAGCCTATTAGTAGGCATCCTATTCCTGCTGGCCTTAGGCTTAAATGCCCAATCCCAAGCGGATATGTTTCGAAAACCTGGTGTAATCGGAGATTCACTCAGCCAAGGTTTTTTTGGAGCAACAGTAGAGAAAAAAACACAAAATTGGGCCTACCCCGTTCTTGTTAGTAAACAAGCAGGCTCATCTGTAACGTATAATGAATTAAAAGGTCCTTACATCAACCTTGAAGATGTTTTAAAGGGAGATTGTGGTCCAATCTGTCTTGGGCTTTCTATCATTGGTGGAAATGAGAAAACATATTCTCTTCCTACACATGCAGGAATCACGGGAGCTGAGTACACTACCGTGCTTCGTACTTCTGGAAAATGTGAAGATATCACAGCTAAGAAATGGGCGAAGGACTGGTACTGGAAGAAATGGTATTGGTATACCTATCGTTGGGTAGAAGTTGCTGATTGCCAAGAGCCAGATAAATTTCATAAATTTGGTCTCCGTGATGCTGGAACTCAGATGGAAGTTATGGAGAAGGTTAAACCAAGTTTCGTATTTGGAACTGCTGGCGCCAATCACGTGCTATGCACTGCACTTAGCACATCTCTTACTTGCCTGGATGAAGCTAGATACAAAAGAGACATTCGAGAAGTATTCCGTCGTATGGGAAATATTGGTTCGGTAAGAGGCGGTGTGCTTTTTACTATCCCTAACGTAACAGCAATTGCATTCTTGGAACCATACAAAGACCCATCTAATAGAGCGAGCTATACAGGACTTAAAGCATTTTTCCGAAATTCTGTATCAAGCCCAGATCAGATTTTAGATTCCAATGAAGTGAAAACGATCAACACTTTCCTAACAATGTTGAATAACGAAATTAAAGCCCAAGCAGCTGCGAATCGTTATGCGGTGGCAGATCTCAAGGTTCTCTTTG
>JAACWH010000096.1 GCA_009991425.1 Leptospira sp. | reverse complement strand
ATTCTGATTTCTGAAGCTTTTGCAAGAGATACAACTGTATCGCGTGCTCTGTTGTCAGATGAAACTTTGATGAATTGGAAAGAAGAAGTTGCTGATTCTAGAAAAGACCAAGTAACAGCTGAGATAGCTATAGCTTCGCCCAGAATTAATAAAAGAATGGAAAATGCTATAGTTCGAAAGTAAAACAAAGTATTCCCTCATTACAACCATCGGTAGCTTTTAGAATTCGGTGCAGGATATTTTTTCGATAAAAGTTCCATCCAACTTTCTGAATATAAATCAATAAAATTTTGACGTAAGCTAGGATCGGCACCAATCATTTCGAGACTTTTCATATTTTCTGATTTCATTCCACAGGGATTGATAAATTGGAACACAGAACAATCATTAGAGAGATTCATCGCGAAACCAAAACTAGTAAAAAATTGTTTAAAATAGACCCCAAGGCTCACTATTTTCCATTCAGGTATCGATTTTAAATACAAACCAGGGCTTTCTTTATCCAAAATCAGCTCAATCTCCCATATTTTATAGATAGATTGGATAAGAATCTCCTGCATTTCCCTTAGAAAATTTCCAATACTTAGATTTCTTGCATTTAGATTGAGATGGAAATAAACCACCAATTGACCCAATTCATGTCCAGTGAAGTCACCACCTCTTTGGATTTCATAGTAGCCAACACCCTTTTCATGCAAAATTTCCTCACTTATCAATAAATTGGAAGGTGTTGCTGAACTTCCACTTGTGATTGTTGGAGGATGCTCTAAGAAAAGTATCGATTCACGCTTTTTTTTTCGTGACGTATCTTGGAAATTTATATAGTCTAAATAATTAACGGGCTGTTTAAATTGGTGAAAAATCATTTGAATAAAAAATATCCCTTGAGCCTAGAAAGCCCTATAGTTTTTGGTACAAATTAGATGTTTATAACAATCTGCAAAGGCAAAATTCACCGCGCTACCGTTACAGAAGCCGATTTAAATTACGAAGGCAGTCTTACCATTGATATGGATCTCGTGGATGCTGCTGGGATGATTCCCTATGAAAAAGTACAAGTTGTAAATGTCAACAATGGTTCCCGATTCGAGACCTACATTATCGCTGGGAAGCGTGGATCTGGGACTATATGCTTAAATGGTGCATGTGCGAGACTTGGCATGAAAGGTGATAAGGTAATTATCATTACCTATGCACAGCTTGAAGCAGCTCAGGTTCCGAAAGCATACGAGCCTAAAGTTGTTCATGTAGACGACCATAATGTTATGAAGAAGTAAAAGTTTTTTCCAAAGAAATCCTAATCTTTCCCTACCTAAAACACGATAAGTATTAATAAGACCAACTTGGGACTACAACTATGAAGAAGATACTCATCATTTTAACCTCTATCTTATTTACACTACCCTATTCTAGAGACTCTTGGGCTCAGAACCAAGGTGGAGCAGAAGGTACAGGACAAAACACGGCCTCTGTAAATAATAAAGAGCCTTACTATCCTCTAGCCTATTATGATCCAAGAATTAAATTGAAGAAAGTATCCTTCGTAAGAAGACATGCTGATACAGGTAAGGGCGAACTTTTAGATGTTCAGATTGAATTGGAATCCAGAACCAATAAACCAAATAATTATAGTATCTATGTAATTGCAGTTAACGAAAGAGATGCTCAAAATGATGACGAAAGAAAATTAGTTCCTTATCCATCATGGAGACCCTGGAATCCTAAAGCAGACAAAAGAATTGTAACTTTTTCCAATATAATGCCCGTAAATGTTGAGCCTAAAGAGATTTGGGGAGAAGAAGCTTTTAATAAAAAACAAGCAGAAGTCGATAAAATGATTCTTCGAGGCTATGAAGCAGAAATGGGCGAGCCAAATTTTGATGAATATATGAGATATCTTACTGAAAATCCTGCTAAAGCCCTACCATTCACTTTATACGGTGAAGAAGGCCCAGCCAAAGACAAAATTCTTGTGCACAACTACACGAACCAAACTGCCGAAGAAAAGAAATCATTCCGTCATGAAACTTTGAAAGATCATTCTTACACCTTGTACAGTAATAAATACCAATCTACTATTATTACTCATCACTACACTGAGTACAGACCGAACTTTAAGACTTTCAACAAGGTAGGAATTCTAGTTTTTGATCCCAACAAAGAGAAAAATAATCTTCTCATTCGACGCATCATTGATATTGGCGATTTAAAAATGACTTACTAAAGCAGGAGATAGCAAGCTTGGTTGTGAGTTATTCACTTCAAATAGTTTAAAGAAAAAGCACCTACATGGTGCTTTTTTTATTCAGAAGCTCGAGGATAGGAAAGAGGTAACTCCTTTTCTAGGCGAGTTCTCCAGTCCCAAGGGGATATATTCAATTGAACCCAACCCGTTCCATGATCCCAGGTTGTTTCTTTCAGTAATTCTTCCATCAAAGCAGAATTCATATAACGGTAAGATTCCATTATATCCAATAGATCTCTCTTTTGAGGAAGAACAAAATACGCGGAATTTTGAGCTTGGTTCGGCATATTTTTCAGTTTCGATCTATATTATAGATGCGTCTATCTTTTTCTGTAAAAAGTACTTGCCATTCTTTGAAAATGAAGTGTAATAGGATGAAATCAGGGGGATTTTATGGAAATAGGATCACAAAACGTTCATTCAGCTCATCCAATGGCAGTACAATCTAGCATTCGTACAGAAATGCAAGTCCAAGACCGAGGACCTGATTCTATACCTCCTATCTCATCTGCCAACTATAGTGCCGAAACAAATACGCAGGTAGACAATACTAAATCTTCTGGAAGATACTTAGATACTAAAGCCTAAGCTATTTATTTGCAGGAAGTAGAATTTCCTTCAATCCATACTCCCTTAGTCCGATAATTCTAAGGGAACTATGGCTCTAACAAAAGAACAAAAACAAGAATTCAGTGATAAAGTAACTGAATTCAAAGCTTACCTGGAAGAGCTTAAGAAAGAGCTCAGCGTTTATAAGACCCAACTAAAGAAAAATCCAGATATGACGCCCTACTACAACATAGCTATGGCGATCAATGCTATAAAAGTAATCAACACAAACCTTTTAATGAACGAGCTCTCAGTTTCTATCCAAGGAATCAATGTTGTCAATTATTTAGAAACAGCTAAAAAAGAAATTTCCAACTCACTAAGCTATATAGAGCAATCTGTTGGGAAAGATATTGATGGCTCCTTGAATGAAAATAGAGAAAAATTAGATACAATTACTAGATTTAGCCATAACCAACGATTGAATTTAGTGAAAGCTCTACAGGAATGTACTAAAAAAACAATCACTGCCTTTGGTCCAAACAGTAAATGGAAATTCAGCTGGCCAGATGTTCACTACCGTATAGCTGGTGTTGCGAAAAATCTTTTCGACTTTAGAGAATTTGAAAAAGGAAAAGATTTAGATAACCCTGACTATTATATCCAAAGAGAACATTTCAATCTCATTATATCTTTAGCTAACTTTGCTGCACAAGAATATAGATCTAAATTTGACCTTTCTACGCAAAATGCAACCGACCTCAAGACCTCTATCGTAATGCTAGATCTCACTCGTAAAATCATGCAGATTACTGGTGAAAATGAAGATCTTGAGAAAACGAAAACCTTAATCGAGTCTCTAAAGAATAAAGTAGAAGACCTCGAAACTTCTGACGAAGAGAAAAAGAAAAAAAAGAAAAAATAGACTAAAACCCTTTCTTGTCTAATGTGGAGTTTGGAAAGGAGATTTATATGGCGCTTGAAGCAGTTACCGACTCAAATTTTGATTCAGAGGTTTCCCAAGGACTAGTATTAGTTGATTGTTGGGCAGAATGGTGTGGACCATGTAGAATGGTTGCTCCCGTTTTAGATGAACTATCTGGCGAGATGACTGATATATCTATTAAGAAATTAAATGTTGACGAAAACCAAAACACTGCACAGAAAATGGGTATCCAATCCATTCCAACACTACTTCTTTTCAAAGACGGTAAACTAGTTGATAAAATGATAGGTGCTTTACCAAAACCACAAATCAAAAAATTCATAGAAAACCATAAGTAGATCGGAAATAAATTAGGTAGAACTATGGTTGTTGCAGCGAAACAAAATTTTACAGAACTCCCTCGGGGAGGTTACCTTGTCGATACCTCGGAAGGATATATTCAATTTGGTTCACCGCCTGAGACAATTAAAGACACAATGGATTTTGAGAAAAAAACTCCATTGGTCTTTGTTCTACCTAATAAATTCTTTCATGTTGAAAAAGGGATTTCTGTTGCTGAGCTAGAATTCCCTATTTATTTTAACTTCTTTCTTCGAAAAAAGAAAACCTATATTATTTGCACAACTGAACAGAAAGAGCAACTAACGACCGTTCTTAAAGAATCCTTAATGGGACCAGAAAATGTTGACTTAGCTTCGGAATACATTGATGGGGAAGACAGTTTTGGTTTTCCAGATATGGTTGCTGAGATGGCATTCTTTAGGAGTTATAAGACTCTTGAAGATGTTGTAGAGTTTATACTATTTAATAATAACCAAGTCAATTTTGGATCTGTTCACATTAAGAAATTAGAATCTGGAGAATTTTTACTAACAGATAAAGCTGACTCATATAAAATCCCAGGCGAAGTTGGTTTTAATATCAAATATGATATTGGAAAGAGAATGGAAGAACCGTTCCAAGCACCACTTCTAGGGATTACCTGTCTTGGCCCTTCCCATGGATTTGATCCTGATGATAACACATCAGGTTTCATCCTTTGGATCAACCACCAAGGAATTATGGTTGATCCGCCTGTGAATTCAACGGAATGGCTCAGAGAATCTAATGTGAATCCTAAACTCATCAATAATGTAATTCTAACCCACTGTCATGCGGATCATGATGCTGGTACTTTCCAAAAAATATTAGAAGAAGGTAAGATCACAATTTTTGCAACAGCAACTGTGATGGATAGTTTTCTAAGAAAGTATTCTAGCCTAACTAAAATTCCTAAAAAGGAATTGATGGAACTTTTCAATTATATGCCTATTATTATTGGGAAGCCAACCTTAATCGGTGGAGCAGAATTTCTATTTCACTATGCTGTACACTCCATTCCATCCACTGGATTTCAGTTTTTCTTTCATGATCAGTCATTTCTCTATACATCTGACCATTTGAATGATCCTGAGGTCTTGGACAAAATGTACCAACAAAAAGTACTACCAGAATCTCGTTGGAAGTTTCTAAAGAATTTTCCTTGGGAACCAAGAATCATCTACCACGAGGCAGGTGTTCCGCCCCTTCATACTAAAATTTCTTATCTTGCTAGTCTTCCAGAAGAAATTCAAAAAAAGATTACAGTCTATCATATTTCTAAGAAAGATATGCCCAAAGATTCTCATTTGAAATTGGCAACCTTTGGAATTGAAAATACGCTTTATCCAGAAATTACACCGCCCTTCTATCAAGAAGCATATAATCTCTTGGACATCATGTCTCAGATTGATATTTTCCAGGGCTATCCCATAGAAAAGGCAAAAGAATTCTTACTCATAGTCAAAGAAGAAAAATACAAACGTGGTGAACAGATTATAGCAAAGGGGACACCTGGGGATAAATTTTATATCATTGCTTCTGGGAATGTAAAATTCGAAGGCCTAGGCGAAGACAAAGACACTCCTGTCAAAAGATATGGAACCTATGAGTATTTTGGTGAGGCTTCTCTTATTTTAAATACAACAAGACAGGCTGATGTTATTGCAGAAACTGATGTTGTAGCATTAACTATTGAAAAATCACGCTTCCTACAATTCATCCGTGGTTCTGACCTAAAGCAAAACTTAGAAAGACTCAATGAAGTTCGTGAGTCAAACTCATGGAAGACTATTATGGCATCCAAAAGTTTTAAAGGTGCAACAAGCCATCAGATCACTCAATTAGAACTTATCATGATTCCTGAGACATTTCCTGCTCATTCAGCTTTAATTCGTGAGAATGAGACATTTAATGCAGGTTATATTATCAGAGAAGGAAGTATTGAAGTATTCCATAATGGAAATTTAGTGAAAGAACTAGGAGTGGGTGATTTTGTTGGGGAGATTTTTCATCTAACAAAGAAGCTTCCCTCAACTTATACTTTTGTTACCAAAACGTCTTCCGAAGTCTATACTTTAGAACAGGATCTCTTAGTTCAATACTTAAAGAAAAATCCTGGTGTATACATGAGAATGAATACTGTCTACGAATGATTTTTGTTTTTAAATCAAGTATCATAATATATTAACTATTAAGAGGAAAAATAAATGGAAAGAGTTATAGAATTTACAGACGAGCACAATCAATTTCGAGAAATGGCAAGAAAATTCTTCGAGACCGAAGTTAAGCCATTTCACGAAGACTGGGAAAAGGCACATATCGTTCCTAAAGAAGTTTGGAAAAAAGCAGGAGCGAATGGACTACTCTGCCCTGATGTTCCCGAAGAGTTTGGTGGATCGGGTGCGGACTTTTTGTACAATATTATCATTATAGAAGAATCTGCTAAAGTTGGTAATTCTGGATTTTTTATATCCTTACACAACGATGTAATTGCGCCTTATATAACTACATACGGGAATGATGAGCAAAAGAAAAGATGGCTTCCAAATTGTATCAGCGGAGATAGCATTCTCGCAGTTGCTATGACTGAACCAGGAGCTGGTTCTGACCTTAAAGGGATCAGAACCTCTGCTGTTGATAAGGGTGACCACTTTGTTGTGAATGGGCAGAAGACATTCATATCCAATGGTCAATTAGCTGATCTAGTTGTAACTGCTGTAAAGCATGACAATGGAACTATTTCTCTTGTAATGATTGAAGAGGGAATGAAAGGTTTTGAAAGAGGAAGAAATCTCGATAAAATCGGCCTCAAAGCCCAGGATACTTCTGAACTTTACTTCAATGATGTAATTGTTCCGAAAGAAAATCTTCTTGGAAAACAAGGACAAGGCTTTCGATACTTGATGATGAAACTTGCTCAAGAGCGATTAGTACTTGCTGTTGCAGCGGTAGAAGCAACTCGATTGGTGCACAATATTACACTTAAGTACATCAAAGAACGCCAAGCCTTTGGTAAAAAAATTGGCTCCTTCCAAAATACTAAATTCAAAATGGCTGAGATGGCAACTGAACTAGAAATGGCTCAGGTATTTTGTGACCAAGCTGTTAAGACTCATATGTCAGGACAGAACACGACTGTGGAAGCTTCCATGGCGAAATGGTATGCAACTGAAATGCAAAAGCGTCATACAGATGAGTGTCTGCAATTCTTTGGTGGCTATGGTTATATGATGGAATATCCAATTGCTAGAGCTTATTTGGATGCACGTATCCAGACTATTTATGCAGGAACTACAGAAATCATGAAAGAAATCATTGGAAGATCATTAGGTCTTTAATCGATTTATTTCACACTAGATTGTAAACTTGGGATCATTTTCAGAAATATAAATTTAAAATTTTCGAAATGATTCCAAGATATCGAGTAAAAATTTTATAAAATAACTAAATGAATTATTGTGATATCTTGAATATCCCCATAACTGCTAATCTTAACTAAAATTCTAGAACCAATTCCTTCAAAATTTTCGCCGCCTTCTTAGGATCTTTAGCAGAACAAATAGCAGAAACCACAGCTAGACTATCGGCTCCCACCTTCATGATCGATTTAGCATTTTCCATATTGATACCACCTATAGCAACCAAGGGAATCTCTGTTGAATCTCTTAGTTTACGTAAGCCTTCTAGACCCCAGGGTACTTTCGTATCAGTTTTTGTAGCAGTTGGGAAAATAGGACTCACTCCGAAATAATCAACTAGATTTTTTGTTTGCAATTCATCTCGATTTGTTGATGCAGTCTGAGATAAGAATTCATCTTTTTTAGAAAGATGTAGGTTCTCTAAGTTTAGATAATTTTTAAAATCTTCCACGGACTCAAGAGAAAGTCCAATTATCTTAGAGTTGGGTAAAATTTTACGAACAGAGACTACATCATCATCTGATTGACCAATATGTGCACCATCTGCTTGAACTTCAGCAACCAGAGAAATCATATCATTGATTATTAAAATCTTGTTATAATCTCGACAGATGGATGCTATATCATTTAACTCTTCTTTATGTATGGAAGCTAGATAGTTTTTTTCTCGGTATTGGACTATATCGACTCCACCTTGAATAGCCTGTTCAACAACTGTTCTCAGTGGACGACCTAAGCAAAGAGAATTATCAGTAACTAAGTAAAGAGACCTCTTGGGAAAAGGCCTCTTTCTTATACTTTGTTTTGGTGTTATTATCTTTCCTCAGCCAATGCCCATTTCTCAGGAGAGCGCCACAAGCTAGAGACAATCAATTCTTTGATCCAAGTGAATTCTTTAGGAAGTCTATCATAGAGCTTTGAGAAGAGTTCATCGTGGGAGGAAATTTCTTTTTTCCAAAGTTCTCTATCGATCTCCATAGTTTTGTTAAATGAATCTCTATTGAAATCCATTCCTTTCCAATCTAGATCTTCGTATTTTGGAACCCAACCTATAGGAGACTCAACTGCAAATGCTCGACCATGAACTCGATCCACTATCCATTTTAGAACGCGCATATTATCTCCGAATCCTGGCCATGTGAATTTACCGTTCTCATCCTTTCGAAACCAATTGACCCCAAAGATTCTAGGTGGATTGGGAAGTTTACGACCGAAGTTCAACCAATGATTGAAATAATCACCCGCATGGTAACCTAGAAAAGGTAGCATAGCAAATGGATCTCGTCTAACAACTCCTTGTTGGCCAAAAGCCGCAGCCGTAGTTTCTGAACCCATAGTCGCTGCTAAATAAACACCATAATTCCAATTGAAAGATTGGTATACTAGTGGAACAGTTGTTGCTCTTCTCCCACCGAATACAATGGCTGCTATAGGAACTCCTGCAGGCTCTTCCCATTTAGAATCAATAGATGGACACTGTGATGCAGGTGAAGTAAATCGTGCATTGGGATGAGCTGCTGGTTTACCACTGGATTTATCATAAGGTTTACCAGTCCAATCAGTCATGCCATCGGGAACTTCTTTCGTCAGACCTTCCCACCACACATCTCCATCAGCAGTTAATGCAACATTTGTAAAAATTGAATTGGATTGAAGAGTTGCCATTGCATTATGGTTCGTCTCAAAATTAGTTCCAGGAGCTACACCAAAATATCCAGCTTCTGGATTGATGGCTCTAAGTTGCCCATTCTCATCTGGTTTCAGCCAGGCGATATCATCACCAACCGTTGTAACCTTCCAGCCTTCCATAGACTTAGGAGGAACTAACATAGCAAAGTTGGTTTTTCCACATGCGGAAGGAAAGGCTGCTGATACATAAGTTTTTTCACCCTTTGGATCTTCCACACCAAGAATCAACATATGCTCAGCAAGCCAGCCTTGGTCACGACCCATGGCAGAAGCAAGCCTAAGAGCAAAACATTTTTTACCTAATAATGCATTTCCACCGTATCCAGAACCATAAGATATAATTGTGTTTTCTTCAGGAAAATGGCAGATATATTTAACGGTAGGATTACAAGGCCAGGAAACATCTTTTTGACCTTTTTCCAAAGGTGCACCAACAGAATGAAGTGCTTTTACAAAAGTTCCATCTCCGAGGACATCAAATACTTTCTTGCCCATACGTGTCATGATTTTCATATTCACTGCCACATAAGCCGAATCGGAAAGTTCAACACCAATATGTGCAATCGGAGAACCGAGTGGCCCCATGCTAAAAGGAATCACATAAAGAGTGCGCCCCCTCATGCTGCCATCGAATAATTTATTTAAAGTCTGCTTCATTTCACTTGGCTCAACCCAATTGTTGGTCGGACCAGCATCTTCTTTTCTACGGGAATTGATGAAGGTTCTATCCTCAACTCGAGCAACATCGGAAGGATCAGAGAAGGCTAAGTAGGAATTCGGTTTTTTCTCAGGATTAAGTTTATGAAAAGTACCTGATGCAACTAAATCATTGCATAGTTTGTCGTATTCTTCATCAGTTCCATCACACCAGTGAATTTTGTCTGGTTTACAAAGGTTGGCAATTTCAGTCACCCAATCAATCAAAGCCTTGTTCTTAACATACGAAGGAACGGATAAATCCATGAATATTCTCCCAAATTCAGATAGTAATACCAAATTTTGCTATTATAGAAACCAGTCAATGGGTTTTCCCCAGGAAAATTTTGTGAAACAAGTGTATTTTTTAATAAAGAAAGTAGGAAAATAAGAAATTTCTTGATTAGAGCTGCTACTTGTGAATTGAAAATACTTTTAAGGTAAAAATTAGAAAAAATTTTTACTAAATTTGGATTGAAAAAATAAAAAATAACCTAGAGACAAAGTAATCTGACTCTAGGTTATATGTGAGTATATGGAATTTAAATTCTATTTATGATTTTAAATTCTTTTCTAAGATATCCAATTGTTGCTTCAATTCTGAAGGTAATTTATCTGCAAACATTGGATAATGGTTTTCACGAATATCTTTCAATTCAGCCAACCAACCTTCTTTATCGACTGCAAGAATTTCTTTCAACTGAGAAGCACTTACTTCTTTAGGCAGGTCGATTGCATCTTCTGTTGGCATAATTCCAATAGCTGTGTCCATTGATTTGCCATTTCCATCGCACTGCTCAAAAATCCATTTTAGAACTCTTGAGTTCTCACCATATCCTGGCCATACGAATTTGCCATCTTTCTTACGGAACCAATTCACAAAGAAAAGCTTGGGCAATTTGTCCGCTGAAGTCTTCTTTCCTATATCGATCCAATGTTGAAAGTAATCTCCCATATTATAACCACAGAAAGGAAGCATTGCAAAAGGATCTCGTCTAACAGTCCCGGCTTTAAGATCCAAAGCAGCTGCCGTAATTTCAGAACCTACTATAGAACCCATGAAAACTCCATGGTTCCAGTCACGAGCCTGTGTTACCAAAGGAATTGTGTTCGGTCTTCTTCCTCCAAACAATATTGCATCAATAGGAACACCATTTGGATCCTCCCACTCAGATGCTATTGCAGGACACTGGGAAGCAGGAGCTGTAAATCTAGCATTGGGATGAGCTGCCGGTTTATCGGAACCTTTCTGCCATTCATTTCCATGCCAATCAATTAATGGAAACTTTGGTTCAGTTCCCATACCTTCCCACCACACTTCTTTATCGGCCGTTAAAGCAACATTTGAAAAAATTGTATTTTTATGAATTGATGCCATCGCATTTGGATTTGAATCTTCAGAGGTTCCAGGAGCAACGCCAAAGAAACCCGCTTCTGGATTGATGGCTCTAAGTCTGCCATCAGCACCAAATTTCATCCAAGCAATATCGTCTCCTACAGTTTCAACTTTCCATCCAGGAATAGTCGGAACTAGCATAGCAAGATTTGTCTTACCACAAGCGGAGGGGAATGCAGCTGCAATAAATTTCTTTTCGCCAGCTGGACTCGTTAGCTTAAGAATCAGCATATGTTCTGCCATCCAGCCTTCTTCCTTAGCAACAGAAGAAGCGATTCGCAGTGCCAAACATTTCTTGCCAAGTAAGGCATTTCCACCATATCCCGATCCATAAGACCAAATTAGTCTTTCTTCTGGGAAGTGGGAAATATATTTCTTATCAAGTGGTGCACAAGGCCATTTGCCATCATCAGTTTCGCCTTCTTTTAAAGGCTTACCAACAGAATGAAGACAAGGAATAAACTCTCCAGTATCACCTAATGCATCTAATACTTTTGTCCCTACCCTTGTCATGATATGCATATTAGTTACCACATAAGCGGAGTCAGTGATCTCAACTCCTATCTTAGCAATATCAGAACCTATAGGCCCCATGGAAAAAGGAATCACATACATAGTTCTTCCCTTCATAGAACCCTTATAAAGTTCTCTCATGGTTGCCTTCAATTCTTCTGGCTCGACCCAATTATTGGTTGGTCCTGCATCTTCTTTCTTAAGGGATGAAATATAAGTTCGATTTTCCACTCGGGCAACATCAGAAGGATCAGTTCGAAATAAATAACTGTTTTCTCTTTTCAAAGGGATTGCCATTCCTTCTTCTACTAATTCATGGATCAATCGATTGTATTCGTTCTCAGAGCCATCACACCATACGATGGAATCTGGTTGAGTCATTGCGGTAACTTCATCGACCCATGCAATGAGCTTTTTGTTCTTAGTTGGAGGAGCACTTAATGTATTTGAATTCATATATAACCTTCCGTTTTTTTAAAATAGTTCTAAGTTGAATGTTCAAATTAGAAGGAAAATTCTTAATTCCAAAATCTCATTTTAAGCTAAATATACAACCGAAAAATAATTCCATACGGAAGTGAGATCAATAGAATGGCTTTAATACACTATTCATGAAAATATTCCATGCTACAGCTGAATTTTTTCCTTATATTAAAATGGGCGGCCTGTCAGATATGCTGTCCTCACTTTCTAAAGAACAATCTGTAAGCAATGAAGTTTCTGTTGCGCTTCCTCTTATTCAAAATCTAAAAACAAATCCAGAATTCACTGGCAAAACTTTTTCAGCTATCCACCCTGGTTCTATCATTGGTGCTGAATCTTCTTTTATACTTAGAGATTCTAAATTCCGGGAAGCAAAACTAGGAAACGTTACTCTTTATTTTTTTGATTCACCCTTATTCAATACTATGGACAAAATTTATGAAAACTCGGATGAACACTACCGATTTGCTCTCTTTTCTTATGCTTGCTTTCATTTAAGTTTAAGCCTAGAAGTCGATGTATTTCATTGTCACGATTGGCATACAGCACTCGCATCATACTTTCACAGTTCATCACCCTTAGGTCTCCCTACAGTTTTAACAATTCATAATTTAGCCTACCAAGGTGATCATCCAGAATACCTTTGCGGCTTTTTAAAAGGGGAACCTTTTTACTTAAACCTGGACATATTGAAACACAAAGCGAAAATCAACTACCTTAAAGGTGCTATCTCAACCTCATCTAAGGTAACAACTGTTTCACCAGGCTACCGTGATGAGGTTCTTTGGGAACCAAATGGCTGTGGGCTTTCTTTTAATCTAAGACAAAGGGGTAAAGACTTTATTGGCATACTCAATGGAATAGATTCTGAAGAATGGAATCCTTCAATAGATAAGAATATTTCACTTCCTTTCAATCAAAAGAATGTAGCAAAAGGTAAAATTCAAAACAAAATTGCCCTCTACAAAGAAATCGAAAGAGACATCGATCCTAAAAGGCCTCTTATCGGGCTAATTGGTCGTCTAACATGGCAAAAAGGTTATGCTACCTTTCTTGCTAGCTTCAAAAGTAAAATCGAACTTCCTTTTTTCTTTGTCTTCCTAGGCTCGGGAGATCACGAGCTAGAAAATGAATTGTTCCACCATTCGCATCATAACTTGGATAGATTATTTTTTTATAAAGGATATAGTGAATCTTTTGCAAGAAAAATAGAAGCTAGTTCTGATTTTTTTCTAATGCCTTCTTTATTCGAACCCTGCGGACTCAATCAAATGTATTCACATGCTTATGGAAGTATTCCTATAGTTAGTAAAGTGGGTGGCCTAAAAAATACGGTAATGGAAGATCCCTATAATCCTTCGGAAAGTACTGGCATACTTTTCGAAGCAGGAGATCCCCTATCCTTAGATTTAGCTTTAGAAAGAGCCTCAAAATTATACGAAGATTTAAATCAATTAGAATCGATTCAAACTCGTATTATGAATTTAAATTGGTCGTGGTCTAGTCGAGTAAAAGAATATACTAGTGTATATAATTCTATAATCCAACCAAAATAATGAAACCACGTAATCTCTATCTTGCTATTTTAGGATTATTTATAGTTTCCATTTTTATTGTATACAATCAGGCATTAAATTTATTTCCAAATAATCATGGCTTAGGAATTTTTTTAAATCTTAATACAGATACCCAGGGATTCTTCCAATCTATCCAGCATTCTCTAAACGATTCCGTAGGAAAGTTGCTACTTCAAATATTAGTAATACTAAGTATTGCAAAATTGTTAAGCCACCTCTTAAGTTATATAAAATCTCCTTCTGTTATTGGAGAGATGGTAAGTGGACTTCTGCTTGGCCCTTCTTTTCTTGGATTATTCTTCCCAGAAGTCTATGAATTTCTCTTTCCGGAAAGTTCATTACTTACTTTAAAACTTTTAAGCCAAATTGGATTGATTCTTTTTATGTTTTTAATAGGACTTGAGACAAATTGGAATAATTTGCAAGGCAAAGTTCACTCAGCAGTTGTCATCAGTCATGCTTCTATTATTATTCCTTTCTTAATGGGAATTGTTCTTTCCATTTTTTTGTTTGAAGAGTTATCTCCTAACCATATAAACTTTTTAGGATTTAGTTTATTCATGGGAATTGCAATGTCCATCACAGCATTCCCAGTTCTCGCAAGAATCATCCAAGAAAAAAACTTAATGAATGAAAGGTCTGGGGTGCTTGCTATAACAGCCGCAGCCGCAGATGATGTTACAGCTTGGATACTACTTGCACTCATAATAGGAATTACTTCTTCCACTAGTGTTATTTCTGTTCTACTCAATCTATTGAGCATACTTTTATTTTTAACATTCGCATTTACTATTGTTAGGAAAAAATTTCTATATTCTTTTCAAAAATACATTGATTATAAGTTTTTACCAAAATTTCTTTTCTTTCTTATTTTAATTTGGTTAACCTTCTCTTCTCTTTTCACTGAAATGATGGGAATTCACTCTCTATTTGGTGCATTTATTGCCGGGACTGTTCTGTCTCCTCATTTGAAAATCCGAGAGAAGATTTTCATTCGCTTAGAAGATTTTGCAACGGTATATCTTTTACCTATTTTCTTTGCCTATTCAGGGCTTAAGACTGAGATCGGTTTATTAAACTCATACCATCTAATTTTACTTACTTTTTTAATTATAACAGTTGCTATTCTGGGAAAATTCGGAGGCAGTTTTCTAACAGCCAAAATCTTGGGTGAATCCTGGAAAGACTCTTTGGTAATAGGCATACTTATGAACACCAGAGGTCTCATGGAGCTAGTTATTCTCAACATTGGCTATGAACTTGGATTCATAGGAGCAGAGCTTTTTACAATGATGGTGATTATGGCTTTGGTAACGACTTTCATAACCTCACCATCATTATCTTTGGTGCAAAAACTTTTTCAATCTAGAGAAATAAAATTTAAACAATCTATAAGCCTGAAAGAACCTAAGATTTTAATTTCCTTTGCAAAACCATCAACAGGAATCAATCTTACAAAACTAGTATTTTCACTCTTTTCTAAATCCCAAATCGAATGCTTCCACGTGAACCAGAATTTCAATTTCGATATTGAGAAAGGTCAAAATGAGATGGCTGTCTTATACGAGAACCTTCGCCTCATTTCTGAAAATGAAAACAAAGTTATTGATTTCAAATATTCTCTTTCTGAATATTTTGAGAAAGCACTCAATGATGAAATAAAATATTACCAACCTGATCTTCTTTTGTTTGGTTCATCCAGCCAAGAAAACTGGAAAGAAATTTACAATCAAATTCCAAAAAAATTCATTTCGAATTCTGATTTTAATCTTATTGTCTATATGGGAGACAATATTGAATCCCTTCCTAAATTTTATTATGACAGTAAGGATTCATACTTGGTCTCTATTCTAAAAAAATGGAATTTCAATCTATTACTACTTAATGAGCTTGCACTCGATATTGAATTCAATTTACAAGATGGAATTATACTTAAGACTTACAAGGAAGAGAATGAACTCTCGCTTGAGAAAGGAAATTATTTAATCTTAGTTACTGCTTCTTAGTTAAAGAACTTGGACAAAGTTTGGACAATTTGCACTCAGTACACTTCGGACGATTTGCTATACATGTTTTTCTTCCATGAAAGATTAGATAAAGCGAAAGAGCATCCCAGTATTTTTTGGGAACCTTCTGCATGATTTCTTTCTCAATGCGAATAGGATCTTTGAATTTGGTAAGACCTAAGAGGTAAGTAATTCGTCTAACGTGAGTATCTACAACGAAACCTTCTACAATTCCATGGACTTCTGAAAGAACTACATTTGCAGTCTTGCGACCAAAGCCAGGAAGCTTGGTCATTTCTTCTAAAGTCTTTGGTAGTTTTGATTGGAATTCTCCGTATAACATTTTGGCAAACCCTACTATGGATTTTGCTTTATTGTGATAAAAGCCAGTAGAGAAAATAAAAGGTTCTATATCTTTAGGTTCTGCATTAGCAAAACTTTCCAAACTAGTGAAAGCCTCAAATAAGGCAGGAGTCACTTGGTTCACTCTCTCGTCTGTACACTGAGCAGAGAGAATTACTGCGATGCAGAGTTCATAATCTTTGGTATATGTTAGGGGAGTCTCAACTTTGCCAAATTCTTTAGTAAGAATTTTATAGATAGACTTTGTATGGGATTGATAATCTTTTACGAGCTCCCAAGGATTTGATATCACCTCATAAATAGTAGAGGATCTGTCTACCTTAGGAGTCTTTGAGGAATTCTGAGTAGATTTACTTCGCTGCGACTGCTTTCTTAACACCTACGAACTTCTTAGGCGCAATTGCTGCTAGGCTTCTGCCATTATCTAGAATGGCTGCTTTGAGACCTTTTTTCTTAAGGGTTCTCAATGCTCTGGTAGAAATCTTTACGGATACCCAACGGTTCTCATCTTCCAAGAAAATTCTTTTGGAAACAACATTTACTTTCCAGATTCTTCTAGTTTTCTTATGAGAGTGGGATACATTATTTCCTGCTGTAGTTCCCTTACCTGTTACGATACACTTTCTAGCCATATTTTCCTCGATTTGTCCAATTTTCCCCATCATAAGATAGGGTCAATTAAAACTGAATCTTTTCCTTGAGAAACTGGAAGGCATCCTCAGGGCTATCCGCAAAATGAATTAATTCCAAATCTTCCTCTTGAATTAATCCAAAATCCACCAGCATATCAAAATTGATGATTTTTTTCCAGAAATCCGATTTATAGAGAACTATGGGAATTCTTGCTATCTTTTGCGTTTGAACCAAAGTAAGTGCCTCGAAAAGCTCATCCATAGTTCCAAAGCCACCAGGAAAAGCGACCATACCACGACAGAGTTTGATAAACCAATATTTCCTCATGAAAAAGTATTTGAAACGAAAAGACATCTCTGGATCAGCATAAGGATTGGTTCCCTGTTCGTAGGGAAGTTGGATATTTAGAGCTAGGCTATTGAAGCCAGCTTCCTTGGCGCCACGGTTACCAGCTTCCATTATGCCTGGACCTCCGCCCGTACACACAACAAGCTTTCTCTTATCCCCTGTTAGATGAAGGTTTGCACCCCATTCACTGACAAGTTTTGCAAACTCTTGGGCGTCTTTGTAGATACCAAGTAGGGACTTTTTATTTTTCCAAATTCTTTCAGCATGTCCAGAAAGTTGTGATTTAAAGGTAGCTTCTTCTTTCTGCACATCTTCAGGACTTGGAATTCGAGCAGAGCCGAAAAGCACAATGGTGTCTGTGATTTTAAATTTTTGGATTTGGTCTCTTGGGTAAATCCACTCGCTGAGAACTCGAATGGGAAAAGCTGGATTGGAATTTAAAAATTCATTATTTTCGAAAATTAGATCATTCATCTTTATTTTGTACCAATGATCTATACTTTCTTAATTTCAACACCTGAAAAAATAAGAATATAAATAGAAATTCGATTTTTTTCTCGCTAGGAAGACTTATTTCCTAGATCATTGCTCTAGCAAAAGAATGAATCAATTAGAAAACAAATGGGAAAGTCTTTGGACAAGACTAAAGTTGAAAGCAGAATTCTCCTTGAGAAAAAGATCTCTAACTTGGTCTATTGAATCTGCTTATATAGCCATCCCTAAATCTAAATTACAATCCGAGTGGGAAAATTTTTTTCCTAAATCCTATCATCGTAGACAAATTCCAGTTTGGTGGGATTACTTCTTTTCCGATTCCATTGCAATTAGATTTGAGGAAGCAGTTTGTGCTCATTCGTTTCTATCTATTTCTCGAAGTTGGTCATGCAAGCCTGGTTTAGCCTCCCTCTTCTTTTTAATAGCACAGAAAAGCATAATTGATGAGCAACAAAGATGGGAGTCAATACTCTTCGAATTTTCTGAATATACGAGGAACCCAAGAACTTGGAATC
>JAACWH010000032.1 GCA_009991425.1 Leptospira sp. | reverse complement strand
ATTTATAATGAGATTGCAAATTGTATCAATAAAAACATTGCTCCAAGCAGAGGTTCCTTATTAGAAAATTATGAAATTATGGAGATCATAACGAATATAAAAAGAAAAGGTAAATTCTTTTGAAACTATTTCGTACACTTTCCGCCTATCTATTTTCATTTTACATCGCCTCACAATTGTATTTTCATTATAATATTCGAAAAAAATTCATGAGCAAAGAAGCTTTTGCAATCGCAACGAATGACATATGGCATAAAGTAAGTCTTCAAATTAAAAATAAAATTCTAAAACTTGGTGGAATCTATATTAAGCTTGGTCAATTTCTTTCTAATTTAAACCATCTCTTCCCAGAAGAATTTATAGAACCCTTGCAAGAATTACAAGACCGAGTTCCCAATCGACCATATAAAGAAATTTTTCAAAGATTAGAATCGGAACTTGGTATAGATCCCAATGATTTTTTTGATTATATAGACAAGAAAGCAATTGCAAGTGCGTCAACGGCTCAGGTTCATTTCGGAAGATATAAGGGTAGGGATGTTGCAATTAAAGTTTTATATCCAGGAATAGAAGTATCAATCGCAAATGATCTTAAAGTTATCTACTATATTCTAAAATGGATCAATGGGATTCTCATTGCATTTCCATACCAAGAACTATTCACTCAATTGAAATCCCTCATTCAACAAGAAATGGATCTTTCTCTCGAAAGAGAAAACACAGTCAAGATGAGAGAACTCTTCAAAAATGATCCATACATTCGCATTCCTGAACCCTTATTGTTTCATCCATCTAAATCTATATTGGTTACTGAATTTGTTTACGGCATGAAAATAACTGATCCTCAGTTTTTAGCGAAAGATCAAATGACCAAATCCAATATAGCCGACCACCTAATCCAAGCTTATATAAAGATGGTTTTTCGATTTCGATTTTTTCATGCTGATCCCCATCCAGGAAATCTCATCATTGAAGAAAATGGTAAGATTTGTTTTATTGATTTTGGTGCAGTAGCTAAAATCACAGCCAAGGAAGAAGAGGCTTTGGTTATGATTCTTTCTAGCTCTCTTATATCAGATTACCAAGGAATGATAAAAGGTTTTGATTTTCTTGGCATACTCAAAGAAAATACAGACCGTGCGAAGCTTATAGCCATAACAGAATACTCCATGCAAAAAATGAAACGCATTCTTACTAATTTAGATAGCTTTCAGAATATTTCTTTGGATGTCTTGAATTTGGAAGAAGATAAAATTTTTCTTAAAAAAATCCAAACTAGCATCCAAGACTTAATAGCTGAATTGAATCTACCTGCAAATTACATTTCCCTGCAGAGAGTTCTTGCTCAATTGGTGGGTAATCTTGCTTTACTCGATCCTTACAAGTCTATCTTTGATTATTCAGAGCGTCCTTTTCGTGAATTAGTTTTAAATGGGCAAAATGCAACACTTCCATTCCAGATTTTATGGGATGGATTGAACTCAGTTCTTAGAGAAATTGGCAGCAGTCTTTACTCATTTTTTAAAAAGCGTCAACTCTAACTAGATTTGCTATTATTTTCAAATCTATTTCACTTTTCAAAGAAGGCGCAATTGGTTTAATGGATTTTAAACTTGAACCCCTAGCAAAAATCCGATTGGAAATTCCAATGGAAGTGGGGAATTAAATAAGGATAAATAATGAAATATTTTGACAAAGAGTTCAAAGAAGTATACAAACCAAATTATATTTTATTTATATTAGTTGGAACCATAGTTGATTTGGTAACAAAATATTGGGTGATTATGTTCTACGCTCCAGAAGATCCACAGGAAGTTTTGGGAAGTTTCTTTAGAATGACTCTTGTTTTTAATACAGGATTTGTTTTTGGGCTTTTCCCAAATAATGCTATGCCTTCCTTAGTTGCGACTGGAATTGCGATTTTATTTTTAATTGGATATCGCTGGAAGAACCATGACTTAGGAAATCCTTGGGGTTGGAATCTGGTTATGGCTGGAGCCTTTGGTAACTTTATAGATAAGTTCTTTGTGAAAATGCCGCCAGGTGGTGGGATCAAATTTGGCTTTCGACCAGGTGCCGGTGAGTTTATTGGAGTAGTTGACTTTTTCGATTTCGATTGGCCAGATTTTTTGCTCTTCCATAGATGGCCCGCTTTCAATATTGCAGATTCCTGCGTTAGCATTGGTTTAGTTATATTAATCTTTACAATGAATATAGAAGAAACTGAGAAAAAGAAAAAATCCTAAATTTTAAATCTTATCTATGCTATAAAAATGGATTTGTTTGAGCAAAATGGATCGTTTTGATAATATCTTTATCTTCTTCCATTTTGCCAACCTTCCATTGAATACCAGTTGGTGTCGCAACCAAACTTCTGCCTAAGACTTTCTTCTTTGCATCATAGCCACAAATCCGAAAAATATTAAACTCATAATCCTGCGCCATTTGAAAGAAATATTCTAAGTCTTGCTCATAAGTTCGAGTATTTTCAAGACCATCCAAAATAAAAACAGTTTGGATTCCTTTCTTATGTAGAGCTTCCAAAATTGATTGATCCTCATAATCTTTACCTGCTAACAGTCCAAAACGAACTCCAGCCATGATAAAAACAGTCTCACTTTCAGAAGTTTGGGTGATCGGAGAATTCGGCTTCTGTAAATCATAGTGATCAATAAAATTCAAATCTTGGATGATAGGAACTGATTCTATTATAGAACCATTTGCAAGTTTTCTATACATTGTTCCACCAATCAAAACACCTTTGTGTTTTTCTGAAACATCCATCCATTGATCCAAGATGGAATCATACCTATTTACTGATTCTTGCGGATTGTGGCTGGGATCGATTAAGACTCTAGCTGGAAAAAGGATGAAGTCAGATCGTTCCTTGGATATTTTAAGAAGTTCATTTTCAGAAATTTTGGAATTGAGCTGTTTTTGTACAAAAGTTATTTTCATTAATACTCTACATTGAAACCATCAGAATCCATTTCAGATTCTTCTTCTGAGGTTGATTCTGTTTTACTATCCGAGGATTGAGAAGACTCAGACTCTTCATTAGAGGTGGAAGGCTCAATTGTGGAATCAACCTGCTTTGAGTTTTCCTCGTTTTGTTTGGCTTCATCTTTAATTTCAATTCCAAAGGATTCTTTCATTTCTTCAGGGCTGAGTTCGACAACTCCTCCATAAAGATCGCCATTTTCTAAGCGTTCGGCTAAGGCAAGTGAGAAGCAATAGGATTCCATAATACATTGTTTCACAGGTTTTTTATTCAAACGCTTTTTCGCTTCAACATTATCAAAAGACATGATATCGTCCATATTTCCAATGATTTCACGTTTAGATTTCATATCATTGATAAGAATTAGAAGAATATCTCTGGTCTTTTCCATAAACTCTTTGGCAATTACACGAACATTTCTGGAGTGTTGGCTCCTCTTGGTTTCTAAAGCTGTGGTTTTCTTAGAGGCTTCGATATAATTAGCTCCAGGATTAGCTTTGTGAGTTGAATACTCTTTGAAAGTATCTGTATAAATTCTAAATTGGTCTAACGTACCTCGAACGGTTTCGTATTGGTCTAGAAGTTTTTGACGGTAGTCAACACGGTTGCCATTGACATGAACTTGCTTGATATCGATTTTCTTTGTCGTCATTACAAAGGAATAATTATCATCGAATTCTTTGAAATAGAGATAAGATAAAAGTGCCTTGTCACTATCAGGAATTGCAGACAATTCACCACGGGGATCAAATTTTTTCCTGAGAGCTTCGAGATTGTACATTTTCATCAATCGAAGACCATAGGCCATTTCTTTAGGGATAACTACTTCTTCTTTCTTTTCTTCATCTTTTTCCTCAGCAGAAGCTTCTTCAGTTCCTGAACCTGATTCTGCGGAATTGTTTGGTTCTGCTTCTGGAACTCCTTCTCCCGATTTTCTTTGACCAGGCTTATCATCTAAGGTAATCCCCAACATATTCTCCATATAACGAGAAACTATGGGAATATTTTTATTTTCATTTCGAATAATAACAAGATACATTTTCTCGAAGATTGTCCCGAACAAATTGTCCACTTCTTGTAGAATTTTCTTCTTTCGAGAGTTGTAAATCATCGCAGGTTTGCCTTCTAATTTCTGCAGATGTTCATAGGCAAGAGAAACTGCCTTTTTATAGGATTCTTGGTAAGGATACAGAACATATAGCTTTTTAAAAATTGCGTAAATGGGATCTTTAACCCTATTAATATAAACCGGTTGATCGGGAGCAGCATTATAAGGATCAGTTAACTCACCAAGTTCAGTATTCTTATATAACTTATGTCCAAGTGCTAGGACTTCTATAAACACAGGGTTTACTTGGTCTAAAGCTTTAGTAATTTTAGGTGAGTATGCAGAATTAGTGAGAAGTTCATTGCCAACCATCTGAAATTCCATGAGTGCCGATCTAAGATCTCTTGCAAAAATTCCCATACAAGCAGGCGTTATTTCAGGAGCACCAAAAGGTGTGACTCGTGCAAACCAACATTTTAATTTTACCGCGAATTTTGCACCAAAACTAGAAATTTCTTTTTCATAGGCTTGGGAAGAATCTACAGAAGCTCTTGGGCTAGAAGACTTGGAATCAGATTGAGAGGATCTATTGGAACCAGAGGACGAACCGCCTCGACCTGAACCAGAACTGGATCGATCAAATTCAGTTCTAGAGGTTACACTTTGTCTCGTCTTAGGTTGTGGACGATCTTTCTTAGGCTGTTCTTCAGCTGCTGGTTTATCTTTTACGATTTTGCCACCAGCAGATTTAAACTTTTCAAGCATGTCTTTCCGAAGGGAATCATCAATGCTATTCAATCCAATTGCTTTTTTAGTTTTGTCAAATTCAGCCATAAATCGTATCTACAGTAAATTATTTTTAATAATTCTTAGATTAAAACCTTTTTTTGTTTCCTTGGTGATTTTTTACATCAATCTGGTGGAAGATATGACTGAAAAATCCCTTTTTGAATCCTATGTCCTTTCAGCTGAATTGGAAGAAGCTGTAGAAATTGCAACTATTACCAAACGACCTCTTCTTATTCGTGGCGAACCGGGAACGGGGAAAACTCTTTTGGCTGAATTCCTTGCCGACAAGAAAAAATTACCACTCTACAGTTGGCATATTAAATCCACCTCGCAGGCTAAAGAAGGTTTGTATTTCTATGATGCAGTTGCAAGATTAAATGATTCCCGTTTTTCCAGTGAAGAAGCAGCAGAGAGGGTTCAAAATATTGAAAATTACATTCGACTGGGGGCACTTGGTCTTGCTTTCGAAAAAGGAGATGCAGTTGTTCTTATAGATGAAATAGATAAAGCTGATATTGAATTTCCCAATGATCTTTTATTAGAACTAGACCGAATGGAATTTACAATTTTTGAAACGAATCGAAAGATCTCTGCAAAAGTAAGACCACTGACTATAATCACTTCCAACAATGAAAAAGAACTTCCCGATGCCTTTCTTAGAAGATGTATATTTCATTATATAGAATTTCCCAACCGAGACTTCATGCAAACTATTGTGGATCAGCATTTTCCAGACTTAGACAAAAACCTTTTATTGCGTGCCTTAGATCTTTTCTATCATCTTCGAAAAAGAGATGAAATCAAGAAAAAACCTAGCACTAGTGAACTTTTGGATTGGATTCAAATATTGGTTCAAATGGGAGCCAATTTAGAAGATGGCAGAATTCCTTATGCTGGTGCACTATTGAAGAATGAAGAGGATTATAGAATCTTCAATTAATGTTTATTCCATTTTTTTATGCGATTCGTTCAAAAGGAATTCCAGCAGGAACTGGGGAGTTTTTAAATTTTCTCAATGCAATTCATAGTCTTTGCGAGAAAGAAAGTTTTATAGGTTTAGATAGGCTCTACAGAGTAGGTCGTTTATGTCTTGTTAAAGATATCAAATACTACGATTCTTACGATCTTGTTTTTTTAGAAATATTTGGAAGTCTAACATTTACTTCGGAATCTGCATTAAAGAATCTCGAAGCTTGGTTAGCAAAAGCTAAAAAGTTTTTGTTGGATGAAGAACGCAAGAAAAACGCTCCTAAATATGATCCTGATAGATTACTAGAAGAACTCAAAGATCGATTGAAAAGACAAAAAGAAAGACATGATGGTGGAGACACTTGGATAGGAACAGGTGGGACATCTCCTTTTGGAAATTCAGGATACAATGAACAAGGAATTAGAATAGGTGGAGAAGCTGGCAATCGAACAGGAATTGCGGTCTGGCAGGATAGAAAGTTCAGACCTTATCGAAGTGACGAAGTCCTAGATACCAGAAAGATACAGTTAGCCTTGAAATACCTTAGAATCATGAAGAAGGAAGGGCGACCCGAACTTAATATTCCCAAAACCATCCAAAGAACTTCTGACAATGGAGGTGATCTGGAATTGATAGAGGAAAAATCCAGAAAGAACAATCTTAAAGTTGTTCTTTTAATGGATATTGGCGGCTCTATGACACCACATGCGAACAAAGTGTCCCAATTATTCTCTGCAGCCAATAAAATTCAGCATTTTAAAGAATTTTACAGCTTTTACTTTCACAATATTTTTAGTTATGAAATATTTGAAGATCCTTACTTAAGAAAATCCTATCCAATTTCAAAATTTATAAGAAAGTTTAGACCAGACACAAGAATTATTTATGTTGGAGATGCCTGGATGGCACCGTACGAATTGTTCTCATCTTCAACCAACCCCTATGCTTTTCATTCAACTAGAAACCTTCAAAAAGAAGAATCAAGATTAGTCGGAATCGATAGTTTGCAGGAAATGAAAAGACGATTTCCCAATTCAGTATGGTTGAATCCTGAACCAGAAAGACTATGGTGGGAGACAACAATACAAGCAATAGGTGATATTATTCCTATGTATTTTCTTAGTATCGATGGAATACAAAAAGCTATTAAAGATCTTCTAGATTGAATTAAAATTGGAGAGAATATTCTAAATACTGGGAATTACCATAATTCCAAATGGAAAATGGACCTTGATTTTCTGGAAAAGAGAAATTATGGAAATAATTATTTTCCCTAGAACCTCTTAAGAAAGTTTGATTTTCTGGTTCCGGATAATTAGCATATAGATCATAGAAATGATAAATATATATAAGTAAAAATCCAGCCGTTAGTATTTGAAAATTCTGTTTATGCATTTCAAAACTTTTACTATTATTAAAAGCTGAGGTTGCTACCAATTGGGAACCGACAGGAATATATGTTACCTGTGAGCTTGCGCTTTTCTGAGCATTGTTGTATTCAAAAATGGCACCAACAAAAGTAAGAGCACCTAAACTCATGAGAGTTGTTCCTTTCCAGGTATCACCCTTATAGAATTGAGGCAAACCAGGTACGATTTGAACTAAATTATCGCTTTTTGGGAAGTGAAACCAAGCAGGTGAATAATAAGAAAAGCTTTTGATTTCTTTGTCTGAAACTAAGATAATTTCACTGTCTTCTGATTCTAGAGTTAAGACTGCATCCTCTGATATAGAAATTAATTTACCTTTGATAGAATTTGAATTTCCATCAATGATTTCTAATCCTATTCCTGTTCGAATATGTTTCGTTATACTATCCTCTCTTGGGTCGATATTACCTTTGATATTCAGAAAATCACTAGAATCTAATTCTAGAACTTCTAAATAACCTTTGCCAGAAACTAATACTACCTTTCCTTGAGAAAGAAGGTGTAATTTTGCATTACAGTTCTCATCTTGGTCTTTCAATTGATAGCAAATAGATATGCCCGAATAACCAACTTCCATTGAATCTATATCATTGTTTTGAATTCGGATCTTTCGATCGAAATTATCGATTACTGTATAATTGGAATTTGTTTCTATAAATTTTCCTTCTATCGTCTTACCTGACTTAAGAATTACAATATCAGACCAAATTGTACTTGAGTAAATTATTAGAAAAAGAAAAGTTATACTCAGTCGAAAACTGTTCATGGAACTTAGAATTTGAAAATTAAAATTAAAGACATACTAAAAAATACTTCTCTTAGACTACAGATTGGTCTATTGTATACAATTCTTGCTTTTGTGAATATCGTTTTTTTTTCTGTAATGATTTTTGAAAATCAGTCTGATTTACTCATTCGTTCCTTTAAATTCCAATCAGAAAATTTGGTAAATTTAATTCAAAATGACTTGAATGTCACACCTTTTACGATAAAAAACCAAGAAGAGCAAGAACTCTTTAGAAAAAAATTGAAGCTCTATGAAATTGAAAATTTTAAAATTTATAATTCTAAAGCGGAAATTCTAACACAGTATCCAGTAGATACTAATAAATCCTCAACTATTGATACTTCCAAAATTTTAGAGAAAATCAATGAAGTTGGGATCTTAGAATCAGGATCTATTTTCAAATCTAGATATAAATTAGAACTGAATGAAAAAAACTTCTCAGTACTTGCACTCATACCTTTTACAGTTCAATCCCGAACAGAGTATTATCTTGAAACACAGATAACTCTCAATAGTATCCAAGATAGACTCAAACAAATTTACATTTTCATGGCGATAGCTACTACCTGGGGGATCATATTTCATATTCTTTTTGCAATCTATGTTTATAAAATTATATTCCAAAGATTAGGAATTCTTAAAGAAACTTCAGAACAAATGGCAGCAGGGAACCTTTCAGCTAGAGCTATTTGGAAGACAAATCGCAATGATGAATTAGATTCACTTGGTGAGTCATTCAATTCAATGGCGATTAAAATTGAGGATACTGTACGAACAGTAACCCGTTTAAACTCAGAAATTAATATGGAATTATCAATCGGTAAGGAAGTTCAGGAACTCTTTCTTCCAAAGAATAAGATAGTAAAGGATTACAAAATTGGAAAAATGTACCGACCCATGCGCGAGGTTAGCGGAGACATTTACCAATTTTTTAAAATAAGAAAAGATGAGCAAGAAAACTTAGCAGTTTTCATTGCAGATGCTTCAGGGCATGGTGTTAGTGCAGCCTTAGTTACGGTTGTCATTGCAATGCTTTTAGAGTCAATTCTAAAGGAAACAGATGAACCTCATTTAGTTATACAAAAATTAAGTGACCTTGTTGGAAACAGAATGCTATCTTCTTTTTTTGCAACTGCAGTATTCTTGAAAATCAATTCAAATTCTACTCTCGAAATTTGCAATGGTGGGCATAATGCACCTCTATTGATTCAAGATTCAAATACTAAAATTACTGAAGTTGAATCTTCTGGACCACCCTTAGGTATGGTAGAAGAATTTGATTATAAAACATTAACTTATACCATTCAACAAGGTGATAAACTATTGCTTTATACAGATGGATTAGTTGAGTCAGCCAATGAACAAGAGGAATTATTCGGACTCCAAAGAGTAAAAGATAAAATCATTCAAACCAAAAATATCTCAAACCAAGAGCTTATAGATGAGCTAGCTAATGATTTAAATAACTTTGCATTTGAATATAAAGATGATGTTACGATGCTACTACTGGAAATACCTTAGTGATTAAGATATTAAGCTATTCTTTTGTATTTTTTATACTATTGATTATATTTTTTATATCTGCTCAATCTATAACTAGCGCTAAACTTGTAGAACTTCGTCTAAATATTCAAAAAGATCAAATAATGAATTATGAACTTTCTTCAAAGGCTCTTAAAAGTAAATTAAGACAAATATTTTTGGAAAAAGATAATTTCAATAATGAAATAAAAATCAATATATTGGAATCATCATTTCTTAATTCTAATATCCAAGAGAATTCCTTTGAATTGAGTAGTTTCGAGAAAGCAGGAATCTTTATAGTAAATGCTGTTCGATTCATTAGTTTCAAACCTATCATTAATCTATCCTCCAATAAAAAGAATACTATTCTTTTACAATATGCTTTTTATTTAGAGAGAACTCGTCGTTATAAAGATGCATCCGACAAATACAAAGACTTAGAAAAAAATCTACAGAATGATTCTGATGAATTTGCTTTTGTTTTGCTTCATGATGGATTTTGTCTTTCTATGCTTGGTCAAAATACAGAAGCTTATATACAACTAGATAAAGTTTATAATTTATTTCCAGGAACTCATTATTCAGAAAATGCAAAGCTATTGATTGACTTCTTAAAAGAATCTGAAATTAAAAAGGAATCATTAGCTGGATTGAAATCGAATCCAAGCCTATATTCAAAAAGTTTATACTTAAATGGAGATTATCAAGAAGTTTTAAAAGAACTAGAAAAAATGCCATTCCTCACTAAAGATTTATCTTTTATTAAAGCTAGGTCTTTGGAAGAACTAGGAAGAAATGAAACAGCGATTGCAGAATATATTCCATTAACTAGGCAAACCCAAGATAGAAATATTGCTATAAAAGCAAATCGTAGACTCATGCTACTTAGTAATTATTATGAAGAAAATAAGGAATTGGCAAAATTATCCCAAAGAAATGCAATCAATTTAGGTGACAATCAGGCAGTTAAAACTATAGAAGAAAGCAAAGACTTTCAACAAGAAGCTAAAGTTATCGACATCATTCAATCAAATGAATTCAATGAGCCATCTTTGGCGAATTTAAAAATCGAAGTAAATAAAACGATTAATAATTCAAATAATAGTTTACCCCAAGCGGCACTAAAGGAATTAGAGGCAGATAAAGAATTAAGTCCTACAATGGAAAAAATTTCTATCAATACTAACAGACCAGTAGATGAAATATTTTATCCAAAATCTTTTGATGTAATTCTTTCTGATGGTAGAATCATAACAGGTAATTCTATTGATTTTGATTCAAACACTGAAACTGCAAAAATATATACAGTAAATTTCCCTATCAAAACTCCTATTGATAACCTTGATACAATTCGAATTGCAATTCCTAAAAGTAAGATTATTAAAAACCCAATAGCTGTTATTCTTAAAAATGGAAACAAAAAATCTGGGAATCAGATTATTTTGCAAGTACCTAAATTAAAATTAGAATCCATAGATAAAAATAATGAGAAAATTTACAACCAGCTTAATTTGAGTGATATCGTAAAAATAAAACTTTAGAGAGCTATTTTACTTCTAGAAATAATTTCTAAAATAAATCTTTTTTAAGGAAGTTCTTCTTGAGAGTTTACGATAGTAAAAAATTTATCTAAGGATGATAACTTAAGTATAATAAGTACGTCTTGATTGACATTTAGTAAGTAAAAATTTCCGCTTTCCGTTTTCATTCTTTTTTGAACATTAGCGAGAAGGGCAATCCCAGATGAATCTAATAACTTAATATGGATCATATCAATGACTAAAGAATCTATACCTTCATCCAGCAAAGAATGTAATTCTTTCTTCAAAGCAGGAGCAGTGTAAATATCTAAAGCTCCATCTAATTGGACAACTGTATGGTTTCTTAGTTTTGTTATTTGGGTGCTCATACCTGATACAAACTCATGGCTATATTTTCTTTTTGGAGATTTTAGTAAAGTAAAAAAGATTTTAAAAATCTTTTGAAAATTTCATCTGTAATTTCCGAAGCATTTCAGTTACAGCTTGGTTGTAACCATCGAATCCACCTTTATCATATTCATTCAACTTTTTATATTCCAATTCACCCATTTCCAAAAGCATCTTCGAAAGTTCTTGTTCAAAGTAGTCCTTTCGGATATATGACTTTTCAAATGTTTTAGGGTGCATACTGAACATTTGACTTCGAATTAAGATAAGTCAAGAAAATTTAGACTAGAATATAAAATTCAATAGTTATTTACTTGATTCCATTCCAGAGTTTCTGCTTTCATAGATACAGAACTAGGAGAATTCATGAGAATTAAAATTACAGTTTTGATATTTCTTTTTTTATTTTTGGAATGTGCAACGTCACCCTCAGGCCGAAGACAGATACTTCTAAATGACGATGCAGAAATGAACCAAATGGGTGCTGATGCATTTACAGATATGAAAACGAAGGTGCCTATAGAAAGAGCGGCAAATGTAAATAATTATGTAAAATGTATTTCATATGCAAGTTTAAAATTTGCCAATGATACAACAGGTGTAAATGAATGGGAAGTAGTTGTTTTTAAAGATCCTGCAATCAATGCATTTGCTCTCCCTGGTGGGAAAATAGGAGTTTATACAGGAATTTTGAGCGTCGCCAATACAGCTGATAAATTGGCTGCTGTTATTGGACATGAAATAGCTCATGTTACTTCTAGACATGGTAATGAACGTGTGTCTCAATCTACTATTGCTCAGGGAGGACTTTCCATCATACAAGGTATGGGATATGAATCTGCTGCAGGTGCATTAGGTGCGGGAGCTACTTACGGTTTGATTTTACCTTTCTCCAGAAAGCATGAATCAGAAGCAGACTTACTTGGTTTGGAAATCATGTCAAAAGCTGGTTTTGATCCACAAGCATCTGTCTCACTTTGGGAAGGCATGAAAGCCTTAGGTGGCGAAAAGCCACATGAGTTGATGTCAACTCACCCATCGGATGATACAAGAATCAAGGATCTGAGAGACAATCTTCCTCAAGCCATGATTAATTATACTATGGTAAAAGATAAGGGAACATTGCCAAACTGTAGATTATAAATAAAAAACCGTTTGTCCAGTTATAGCAACAAACGGTTATTCTTAAAAAAAGCACTGATTAAGAGTGCTTATTTTTTTATTCGCAGGTTAATTTACGATTTTCAATTTTACAATTTCTTGTCTTACCATTATCAACTAAGGTTCCAGAACCCGTTGAACCATTTCCTGTAAAATTACCAGTTAGAACTTTACCATTTTTAAAAGTATAAACACCTGGACCTGTTATCTCACCGTTTTTGAAATCACCAGCAAATTTATCACCATTAGAGAAAGTATAAATTCCTTTTCCATCTCTAAAATCTTTTACATATTTTCCCTTGAAAGTTTCTCCATCATTGTAGAGAAATCCACCATCACCCTCTCTCATATCATCTTTAAAATTACCAGTATACGTATCACCGTTTTCATAAACATACACGCCAAAGCCATTCACACAATCACCTTTAATACAACCTTTCATAGTTGATTTTAAATTTGGTCCTTGGGATTTTTCCTCAGGGTCAGAGGAACTCATATCAGAATAATTTCGATTTTCAGAATTAGTATCGGATGCCTCTTTGTCTTCAACGCTAGGATTCTCAGTTTGAGTATCTTTGCTCTTGCAATTGATTGCACCTAGTAAGATTAAGATAGTTAGAAATATGGAAAAATGTTTCAAAAGCATGAAAAGAACTCCTTAGGGGAAATTTTGAAGCATTATTCGAATTCGTCAAATGATTTTGTTTGTTAATTTATTTTCATACTAAATTAAATAGCGTTTTAGGACATTTATTTATCTTTTTTAGGAAATTCAAATCAGCTACCAAGAATTTGAATGACAAAGAAAAGAATCTCTTAAATATTGAGGCAGATGCAAGAGAATAAAGATACTATCTCATCCAAACAAGTTAAAGTTTTAGTTGTTGAGGATGAAATAATTATCGCAATAAATATCTGCAACTCTTTGCAAAAAATAGGCTACTTAACAGAATATTCTAATTCTGGAGAAAATGCCTTAACTGTTTTTTCAACCTGGAATCCAGATATTATTCTAATGGACATTATGTTAGGAAGTGGAATGGATGGGGTAGAAACTGCTGAAAAAATTCATAAAACTTCCAACGTCCCTATAATATATTTAACAGCTTATTCAGATCAGGCAACACTCAGCCGTGCAAAAATTACGGATCCATTTGGTTATTTAATAAAACCTTTTCATGGTCGGGAACTTTTTATAGCAATTGAGATGGCGATTTACAAGAACAAATCCATCCAAAGCTTCAAGGACATTCAACATCGTTTATTTGAGAGCCAAAAGCTAGAATCTATAGGTTTACTTTCATCTGGCATCTCTCATGAAATCAATAATCCATTAATGAGTATCATAAATTTCTCTATTTTAGGGGAAGAAGATGCCTTAAAGATCAACAATCCCAAAATGAAAAAGTATTTTGAAGTGATTCGAATTGAATCGGAAAGAATCTCAACCGTTGTAAAAAATCTCATGAATTATTCAAGGGAAGATAAAGATTTTTCAAATTGGATTTATATTGAAGAATTAATGCAAGATTCGCTAGCTCTTTTCAAACAATTATTGATTCGAGATAATATTAGCATAGATCTAATCCTAGAAGAAGATCTTCCTAAGGTCTTTTGCAATTCACAAAAAATTAAACAAATTATTTTAAATTTAATAAGTTGTTGCAGAAGTTCCGTATTAGCTAAAAGAGATAATGCAAATAAATATATCCAAATAAAAATTAAAAAAAAATCAAAAGAAAATGAGGACTATGTCCAATTGATCTTTGAAAATTCAGGTATTTATATTCCAGAAAACCCAGATATTGATATAAACAAACTATACAATCAAAATGACCAAAATTATTCAACTTCAGATTTAGGCTATTATTTAAGTATGGGGATTGTTGCTGAACACAATGGTTCCATTTTGACTAAGATTGTAGACAATCATACAAACATAATAATTGATCTTCCTGTTTCCCTCAATGAAAGAATCTCGCGTCCCGAATACCAACCTGAGAAAATCTAAATGACATTAGAAAAATCTGAATTCTGGTTTGCTTTTTTGGGATAATGCAAAATATTCGTTTATGATTGGAAGAATTCATTCATCTTAAATGTGCAACTCAAGTTTTTATTTATAATACTCCTTTTTTTACCCACTCTACTTCTATCCCAAGATAATAGTGGATTAAAGTTTCCTTTTTCATGGGGAGGCCAGGACGACGTGAACCCTGAGGAAGAGAAACGAAAGTTCAATGCTCAATCCTTAAAGACAATTCTAGCTGATAAATCTGTTGATTCTCTTACGGAGAGAGAAGTTGATTCTTATTTGCGCCAACTTGGTGTACCTAATACAGGATCCATTTATTCAAAAAGGCAAAGAATCAAATCTATTCTTAATATTGAGGATACTACTCCAGCATTTTCCCTAGATAATCTTCCTAAGTCCTCCAAAGGAAATGACCGTATCCAAATCCAAAATGCTGCGGAAGGTGAATTGCTTTCAATAGACCAAACCAAGGGTGGAGTAATGGTTCTTAGAGGTAAGGTCAGCCTCAAAATTGGTAAAGGCATTTTAACTGCTGAAACAGTAAGTATAGATTCTAATAGACAAGAGATCTATGCAGAAGGTGGGATCGAATTCAACGATGGACCAGCTAGAATTAAAGGTGAGAAATTTTTATATGATTTTAAACTCTCACGTGGAGTAATCTACGATAGTAAGGCAAGTATGTATCCAGCGTATTTCGTTGGAGAAAAGATGAAAAAACTCGATGAAAAAAGATATCTACTTGAGATGGGTTACTTTACAGCCTGTAATGCGGAAATTCCACATTATTCATTTAAGGCGGGAAAGATCATAGTATATGAGGATAAAACAGTCGTTGCAATTTCACCTAGCTACCAAGTAGGTGGGACAACACTATTCTGGTTTCCCTTTCTATATAACTCTAGCAGTGGTAATGGTTTCACAAGTCAAATTGGTAAAAATAATTCACAAGGCTGGTTCATTCAAAACTCCTACCAATGGTCAGATCCTTTTCCAAATTCAGCTGTTATACCGCATGGCTACAAATTGAGATTTGATCTTTATGAAAAGACTGGCCAAGCTACTGAGTTAGAAATGTGGAAGATAACTCCTTGGTTGAATTATAATTTTGATGTTGCATATGCTAATCATAAAAAAACAACTATTTCACCTGCCTATGAAGATAGATTTGAGAACCTCGGGGTCGGAAATGTTGCCACTACTAACCAAGTAGATAGAGGAGAAAAATACCCCAACCTAGGTTTAGGAATTCGTGATGTTGGTGTACAATATGAACCATGGTGGAAGGCAAATCTCGTATTAAATGCAAAACAAAATGATACAAGCAAAGATGGAACTAGAAACGTTCAACTAAGGTATGAAAACTTAAATAAAATCAATTATGATTATGAATATGGAAACCGTTTCGAACCTTCTAACTCTATCCAAGGTTTGTATACTCAAAGAAACCAAAGATTCGGACTCATTCGAAATATACTTAATTGGAGTTTTGATTATACAGAAACTAGGGGAGATTTAGCTGTTTCCTTAGGTGCAAGAAGAACTTTGATTTATCAAGTTCAAGCTGATAAATTTTTCCCTACAGTTGATGTTGCTCCTGTAGTTAAAATTACTAATTCAAGCCAAATAGGAACAACTCCTTACTTTGAATCACCCGTATATTGGGATATTAATTTCCAAAATACATCTACTAAATTCTATGGACCTCCAACTCAAAAACCACTTCCTTTTCCTTTAAATAATGGTTCAACGAATGACCCCTTTGGAAAGTTCCAGGATTTTGTATTAAGAACTCAAAACCTTACCATAGGTGATACAGGTTTTAGAACCACGCTTCCTTTAGGTGCTTACGTTTCTGTTACTCCTGCCTTCTATGGTGGTGCAAGACAACATACAGTAGATTTCCCAGGAACAGGAAATGCGACAAATAGTCCAAGTTTTTCCGCCAATTTAGCCCAGAGAAACTTTCTTGCTCAGGACACATACCAATACTATAGGCAAAATCATGAAGTGAGAATTGGAACGCCGACTCTATTCTTCACTACATACTATCGTAAGTTAGACATCGAAAAACCCGAAAGAAAAGACCCTATTTTTGGGAAGAGTAGAATCAATGAAGCTGAATTTGCTTTAGAATCTTATGCCTTAGAAGATTGGGAAGTTTCTATTCGTACAATACGTGATTTTAGAAAGTATTCATCCGATTACAGTCCTGGTCCTACTGAAAATGAAAGATGGTACTTTACTATCTTTCGGATATCTGGTTTTGTTGACTTCCTAGATGGTTTTCGAACTCGTAGACCAACATTGTTAGATAGACAAAGAAGTTTTTATTCTGGAATATTCATTAATAACGATTTTGTATACCATACTCCCTTAAGTAGACCTTTAACTAATAATTTAACACTCTCATATAAGATGGGTGGCTTTTCTTTACCTTTTATCAAGAACTTTCGCAGCTTTGAAACGGGAGCAACCTGGTATCATGTTTATAAGGATAATTTTTTAGATAGTTATAGATTCTTCTTCCGAACTGATGTGAAAATTACACGTACAATATCTACTGATTTTGAATTGGACTCAAGAGTAACCGAACCCTGGAGATTGACTAATCTAAGTCAATACGATTACTACAACTTAGGGACAACACCAGATATTTATCAATACCAAACGGGTGTTAATTATAGGCAGACGGATCTTTATAGGGATATAGTTCAAGGAACAGGAGCGGCTGGATCACAAGAAAGACAGAAAACAATTTTCAACATTAACAGATTCATTACGACTATAAAGATGAATCTGCATAATTGGGAATATAGATTAGGATATAGTATGAACCTAAGATCTTTTCCAGGTGGTTTTGCCGGAGATAGTCAATTAACATTCTATGATCAATCTGTTTTCTTTTCTGTAAATATTACAAATTTCGAATTAGGTCAAGCAGATGCAACACAAGCGACTAGAGCAAGAGTATACCGTTTCCGTAAACGACCTCTTGATGTAATTCCAAAAGAACTCAGAGGCGAAGTTAGATAATGTTAAAAGAAAGAAGTCAAACTTTTAAATTGCTTTTTGTAATCTTCGATCTTTTCCTATCAATAATAAGTTTCTTTCTTGCGTTTTTATTAAGATTCATTTTAGAAAAAGATCCTGATTTTTTCTTAAAATCTCTAGATCTTTCCAATTATATTATTCTAGGAATTATTCTTGGTTTTACTCAGGTTATTTCATTTTTATCCGTAGATCTCTACCATCCAAGAAGAGGGCTTAGTTTTGCAGAAGAATTCTTCGGAATACTTTCTGGCGTTTTTATCAATTTATTATTTCTTCTTTCTATATTATTTTTCGTTAGAGCTGAAAGTTTCTCAAGGTTAATCATATTAAATTATGCTGTTATATCACCTTTACTTATCTCTATTTCTCATTTACTTCTTAGATATGTCCTTAATAAACTTCGTAAAAAAGGATATAATCTTAGATCTGTATTGATTATTGGAACCGGAAAAAATGCAATTGCATTTCAAGAATCGATTAAAAAGCATTCTATTTATGGTTATAAAATTGAAGGGTTTATTTCAGCTGACAAGTCTCTAATCAAAAAAAATCATGAACTTTTTCCAAGCATCATAGGAAAATGGAAAAATTTAGAAAACCTTATTTTAAAACACAAACCTGATTTGATAGTTTATGCTCTTTCAAGTGAAGAAGGAACTTATTTAAAAGAGACAATAGATATCTGTGATTACCATGGAATTGATGCAAAAGTCATTCCAAGCTATGAAGAATTTATAACAGCAAGAGGTAGAGTAGAGGTGATGGAAGGAATTCCTATCATTTCAATAAGAAATATACCTGTTAGGTTAGGCTATAACCAAGCGGTCAAGAGAATTTTTGACATTATTTTTTCATCTCTTTTCTTAATCTTATTTTCCCCTTTCTTTATAACAATGGCATTCTTAATTAAATTAACTTCTCCAGGACCAATCTTCTATAGGCAAGAAAGAGTGGGCTTAGACAATAGAAGTTTTATGATGCTCAAATTTAGAACTATGCAGGTTCAAGAAAAAAGAGATTCAGATACAAAATGGACGACTCCAAATGACCCAAGGGTAACGGGAATTGGAGGTATTTTAAGAAAATTGTCTTTAGATGAGACGCCCCAATTTTTTAATGTACTAATGGGCTCTATGTCTGTAGTTGGACCTAGACCTGAAAGACCTTATTTCGTGGAACAATTTCAAATCAAGCATAGGCACTACATGAGACGTCATGCTGTGAAAGCAGGAATTACTGGGCTTGCTCAAATCCAAGGTCTTAGAGGAGACACCTCGATTGAAAAGAGAATAGAGGCAGATATCTACTATATCGAAAATTGGAGTCTTTTATTCGATATAAAAATTATCATACTAACACCATTTAAAGGTGTATATAGTAAAAACGCATATTAGAGGAGCATAACATGGATATTGGCACTTTGCGAAACATCGCATCACTTGCAAAATTAAAAGTAGATGATAATGAGGCTGACAAATTTGTTTCAGACTTTAATAAGATGATAGAATACGTAGATGTAATCAAATCATTGAATACAGATTCCATCCAAGAAGACGAAATCTACTTCAACCATCAGAACTTTACTCGACCAGATACAGTAGATAATAATTTGAACAGGGACTTATTATCAAAAATTGCTCCCGAATATGAAAACGGCTTTATAGTTGTTCCTAAGGTAATTGAAACATGAAATCTATTGTAAATTTAAAATACAAAGAAGTTAAAGATGGATTGAATTCTGGAGAGTTTACATCTGAAGAATTAACATTAGCTTATATTAAAAGAATTGAAGAGAATGATTCCAAAATTTCTGCCTTTCTATCCTTTGAAAAAGAATTTATACTTGGTCAAGCAAAGGAATCAGACAAAAGAAGAAAAGAAAATAAACCACTCTCAGAATTTGAAGGAATTCCAATTGGTATAAAAGATAATATTTGTATTGAGGGAATTAAAACTACCTGTGCTTCCAAAATTTTAGAGAACTTCATATCACCATACAATGCTTCTGCAATCGAGAAATTAATTTCAAAAGGTTTTGTTCTTTTTCCAAGATTAAATATGGATGAATTTGCGATGGGTTCTTCCACAGAAAATTCTGCTTACCAAGTAACCAAAAATCCTTTTGATACAACCAGAATTCCAGGCGGTTCCAGCGGTGGTTCGGCTGCTGCGGTCGCTGCAAGTTTCTTACCAATTTCCCTAGGTTCGGACACTGGTGGTTCTATTCGCCAACCAGCATCTCTCTGTGGAGTTTATGGATTAAAGCCAACATATGGTCGAGTATCTCGTTATGGTTTAGTTGCTTATGCTTCTTCCTTAGATCAGATTGGTCCTATTTCAAATGATTTACAAGGATGCTCTGATGTTTTATCAGTCCTTGCAGGAAAGGATTTACGGGATAGCACATCTTCTAGCCAAGCCATTTCAAAACCAGAAATCCAAAATGTATCTCTCAATGGATTGAAAATTGGAATCATGAAAGATGAGGGAGCTTCTTGGGATGGAGAGATCAGATCAAAATTTGAAGAAACAGTAGCTTATTTGAAGTCAGAGGGTGCTATTATTAAAGAACTTGATTTTGACTTATTAGCTTCTTCCATACCCATCTATTATATTATAGCGACTGCTGAATGTTCTTCCAACTTATCTAGGTTTGATGGAATAAAATTTGGTTCCCGTGTATCCAATCCAAAGTCAAAATTAGAAGATTTGTATATCGATTCTAGATCCCAAGGATTTGGAAAAGAAGTAAAAAGAAGAATTCTTCTAGGAACTTTTAGCTTATCTTCTGGTTACTACGATGCTTATTATTCAAAAGCACAAAAAGCTAGAATATTAATTCAGAAGAAATACAATGAATTTTTCAAAGACGTTGATTTGGTTCTTCAGCCAACTTCTCCCACAACTGCATTTAGGATTGGGGAAAAAACGCAGGATCCCATTCAAATGTATAAGGCGGATATTCTTACAACTTCTGTGAATCTTGCAGGCCTTCCAGCTCTGTCTGTTCCAGCAGGCTTAGATAAAAACTCACTGCCTATAGGTCTTCAAATCACTGGACCTGCATTTTCGGAAGAACGTATATTTTCTTTTGCGAATGCTCTTTTAAATAATCCAAAACTCGAAATTAAATTGCCCGAAGGAATTTCATAAATTTGGATGAATTAACAAAACGAGTTATTCCTTGCCTTGATATAAAAAATGGTAGAGTGGTAAAGGGAATCAATTTTGTAAATCTTGTAGATGCTGGAGATCCAGTTCAATCGGCTATTACCTATGAAGAAAATTTGGCAGATGAACTTTGCTTTCTAGATATTACTGCTTCATCGGATAACAGAGACATTCTGATACATCTTGTTGAGGAAATTGCTTCCAAAATTTTTATACCATTCACTGTTGGTGGAGGGATTAGAACCTTGGAAGATATTCGTGCAGTTCTTCAACAAGGAGCTGATAAGGTATCGCTAAATACTGCTGCATTTCAAAGACCAGAAATTCTTACTGAGGCATCTGAAATATTTGGTTCACAATGTATCGTCTGTGCAATTGATTCTAAATTTAATACTGAGCGAGATCGATATGAAATTTATCTCCATGGTGGAAGAACCGCAACTGGCAGAGAAACATTGGATTGGGCAAAAGAAGCAGAAGAACGTGGAGCAGGGGAAATTCTTCTTACATCCATGGACAAAGATGGAACCAAGGATGGATTTGATATTCCTATTCTTAAGTTAATTTGTGAGAATACAAATATACCTATTATAGCATCAGGTGGAGCTGGAAATCCTGAACATATGTCTGAGGCAATTCTTCGTGGAGGTGCTGATGCAGTTTTGGCAGCTTCTATCTTTCATTTTGGAACATACTCGATTCATGAAACTAAACTAGCCATGCAAGAAATGGGTATCAAAGTTAGATTATGATCCATCTTAGTTTCTATGATTGGCTTACCTTAGCCTTATTTTTATTAGGAACTGTATTTTTAACTTTTTATTATTCTAAACGTGAATTAAGTTTAGCATCTTATTTCAAAGCAAATGGAAATCTCCCTTGGTTCATAGCAGGAACTGCTATGGTAGCAACAACCTTTGGAGCAGACACCCCGTTAGCTGTTACAGAAATAATAGCAAAAGACGGTATATCGGGCAACTGGGCATGGTGGTATATGTCAATTGGGGCAGTCACCACAGTTTTTATTTTTGCTCCACTGTGGAGAAGAGCGGAAGTCATAACTGATCTTGAATTCTTAGATTTACGTTATTCAGGCATAGGCTCAAGATTACTTCGGGGAATTAAGGCAGTCTATTTAGGTGGTTTGATGAACCTAATGATTTTATCCTGGGTGAACCTTGCTATGCTATCCATTCTAGAATCGATCTTCGATCAACAAACAGCTATTTATATATTAATTTTCTTATTAATGTTTTGCTTAGTTTACACTAGCTTTTTGGGAATAGGTGGAATATCCTACATCGATGTGTTTCAATTTTTCTTTGCTATGGGAGGTTGTATTCTCTTAGCTTATTCTAGTTTGCAAATGCCTGAAATTGGTGGACTTGCAGGTCTCAAGGAAAAACTTCCAGCGGACGTTCTTTCATTTTACCCAAGTGAAGACAGCATTCCTTCCTTTTTAATTTTGATATTCTTTCTTTGGTGGATGAGTTGGTATCCAGGTTCAGAACCAGGAGGTGGTGGATACATTGCACAAAGAATAGTTTCTGCTAAAGATGAAATCTCTGCAACCAAATCAACATTATGGTTTTTATTCGCTCATTACTTTCTTCGGCCTTGGCCTTGGATTATTGTTGCACTATGTAGTTTAGTAATTTTTCCAAATCTATCAGCTGACAAAAAAGGAACTGGATTCATTCTTATGATTGAACCAGCACTGTCGACAGGTGGGAAGGGTTTACTCATTAGCACATTCATCGCAGCCTATCTATCTACAATTGCAACTCATTTGAATTGGGGTGCTTCGTACCTTGTTAATGATTTTACGAAGCCATTTTTAATCACTAACAAGCAGGATCGCTTTTACTTAAAATTTTCTTATTTGGTTCAAATAGTTTCCGCTATTATTTCACTTTATATTTGTATATTTTGGATCAAAAAAGTAAGTTCCGTTTGGTTTTTTATGATAGAAGCATCTTCTGGAATTGGATTTGCTTTAGTATTTCGTTGGTTCTGGTGGCGCATTTCAGCATGGTCAGAGCTGTCTGGATTCCTTGTTTCGCCTATAGTTTTCGCAATAATAAAATTAAATACAGATTTAGTTTTTCCTTTTTCAGCATTAGCTACAGGCCTTATCACAATAACTATTGTTTTACTCATCACATTTCTTTTGCCTGGAACAAGTGATGAAGCCTTGTTGAAATTTTACAAGCGCATCAAACCAGCTGGACTAGGTTGGAGGAGATGGGCTGAAAAAAATAATCTAACAATCTACGAAAGTAAATTCAAGTATGTTATCATAGGTTGTTTGTCAACTTTAACTGCTGTATTTACTGGTTTATTTTCCATAGGAACATTATTCTTTGGATCATTTTCTGAATTGATTCCCTTGGTAACTGTCTTCTGTGTTTCTTTATTTATAATGTTTCATCAATTAAAGAAAATAAACAAATACAATTAGCTTATAGTTCGAGAATATCTTATTAAAGTTTTTGCTAGCAAAAGTATATAAATATAATAATATACTTTTTGCTTCTATTTATAAAATTTTATTTTTAGCGATTTACGATTCTATCTAAGACTATTCCAGTTGCCACAGCAACGTTTATAGAACTTATTTCACCATGCATAGGAATTTGAACTACGAAATCACTTTCTTCCAGTAGTATACGTTTGGCGCCTTCACCTTCATTGCCCATTATTATTGCGATTCTTTCTGGTTCAGGTAGATCTTCCCAACTATCCTCACCTCTGTCAGAAGTTGCCACTATCCAATAATTTTTCTTCTTCAATTCTTCGATGACCCTTGAAAGATTAGCAACTTGGAATAAATTCAAATAGTTTAATGCACCTGATGCTACCTTTATCACTACATCTGTAATTCCACAAGAATTTCTATCTGTTAACACAACTGATTTAATTCCCATACATTCTGCTGTTCGCAAAATGTTTCCTAAATTACCTGGATCTTGGATTCGATCCAAAAGAAGGAAAGGACCTTCTTCTTCTTGTAAAGAAATTTTCCATTCATTAAAATCTTTAATCTGCGATTTCCCTGAACTAGTTTGAAACCATAGAACAATACCTTGGTGATTAACACCTTTTAAGATACGATCAATGTCCTTGATATCTTTTTTTTTGATAATACTTTTATTAGGAATAGAACTGAGAAGAGTTGATGTTGCTTCACCATGGAAGCTTTCCTTTATCCAAACTTCCGTTATATCTTCACTGCCATTTTTTAATATATATTCTTCAACACTATGTCTTCCATAAATCGCTTTCTTTTTCATTCCATTCTTTTCCATTTTACAGATCCATCTTTTGAATCCTCTAATTGTATTCCTTTAGCCTTTAATTCATCGCGAATAGAATCTGCTCTTTGGAAATCTTTATTCTTTTTAGCCTTAATTCTTTCATCAATTAGGAATTGAATTTCATTTTCTGAAATACCAATTGATCCTTCTGAAGTGGATTTGAATTCTAATAATCCAAGAAGTAAATTGATTTGATAAAAATATTTTAAGCAATCTAATAAATCTTCCTTATGTAAGCTAGATCTATCTAAACTACTATTGAATAGTTTAATTGTATCAAAGATAGAAGCAATTGCCTTGGGGATATTCAAATCATCTGAAATTGCATTTATAAAAATGAGGAAATACTCTTTAGCAAAGCCATTAGGACGTAAGTCGATTATTTCATCACTGGAAGAAGGAAAGTTAAGAAACGCTATGTCCTGTGCATTCAACTTATCTGAGATTCGATTGAAGGAATTTTGAATCTTTTGGATGCTTAATTTTGCTTCATTCAATCTCTCAAAAGAAAAATTGAGTTTTGTTCTATAATGAAAGGATAGAAGAACATATCGAATCTGTTTCCAATCATAACCTTTTTCTAGAATATCGCCCAGAACAAAAAAGTTTCCTTTACTCTTCGACATCTTCTGTCCATCGACCAACAAGTGCTCACAGTGCATCCAATATTTAACAAACTTTTCATTGGGATAGGCAGCTTCCGATTGAGCCTTTTCATTTTCATGATGAGGAAAAAGCAAATCAACTCCACCAGTATGAATGTCTACACCTGAAGAGTATATTTGGCGAATCATCGCTGAGCATTCGAGATGCCAACCTGGACGTCCTAAACCAATTTTTGTTTTCCATGATTTTTCCCCATCTTCCTTGGGAGCCTTCCAAAGAACAAAGTCTCGAACATTATCCTTTTCATATTCATCTGCATCATATCTAGCACCTGATATAATACCTGAGGTATCTATCTTGCTTAAAGATCCATAGCTACTTAATTTATCGATAGAGAAATAGACATTTCCTTCTTTCTCATAGGTATATCCATTAGCATTTAATTTTTCAACCAAGCCGACCATTTCATCTACAGATTCGGTTGCTATAGGATAGTGTTCCAATTTTTCAATATTCAACTTTTGTAAGTCTTGGAAGAAGGCTTCTGTCCAAGGCTTTGTAAATTCTTCGATGGTGACCGAACGAGAAATGGATTCACGTATAATTTTATCATCAATGTCAGTGATGTTCATGGTCTGATCCATTGAGTAGCCCAAAATTTTTAAGCTTCGTCTTAGAACATCCACGAAAATATAAGATCTTAAATTGCCAATATGACTGTAATTGTAAACCGTCGGCCCGCATGAATAGATCTTAACTCTATCTGGATTCTCAGGAAGGAATTCGACTTTCTTATTTTCTGCGGAATCGAATAGGAAAAAGGGAAATCTATTCAATACCAAAGACCTCTTTGTAAAAATCTAAGTTTACTTCAAGCTGTCTTTCCTTTCCTGCATCATGTCCGTCTGTCGGATAAATTTGCATGCGCTTATCACATCTTAGATGATTAAAAATACCAAAGACTGATTTTGGATGTGAGATTACATCTTCCATTCCGCAGGAAAAAAGAGTAGGTATCTTTATTTTTTTGGCAAAATACAAACTATCAAAATAAGAAAGATTTTTCTTATAGTCAACCTTTTTAGTTTTAGGCTTAGAATACAAAGGATAGACTTCTTTCATCCAAGAATAAGGAGAGCTTAATTGTTCTTTCGTTAGGTGACAAAAATTAGGAAGTTCTGCTACCAAACCTTTAACTCTATCTGAATACGCAGCACCAAAAATAGCCAAGGAAGCACCCAAACCCTTACCGCTTAGAATAATATTTTCTCCATCAACACCTGAATAAAGTCGAACGAATTCAATAGCTCGGATCACATCAAGATAAAGAGCTTTCATATAAAACGCTTTGGGGTTATCTAGATTTTTCTCAAAATACCCAGGTGTCCATCCTTCTGGGATAGGATCATTGGGATTTTCCTTAGGATAGATCAATTGATCAGCATGCCAACGCAAGTCCAAATGGCATTGGGCTATTCCTTCATCGGTCAATGATTTTATAGTCTGACTACGTGTTCCGACATAGTCATGGAGAAAAATGACAATAGGGCGATCTCCACGTTTTCTTGGAACAGTAATATTTCCAAAAATAGTCTGGTTCCCGAAGGAATTAAAACTTACATCTGCTTGGGATTCGCGAATAATGGAACCACGAAATTGTGTCTTGGATTGAGATTGAATGGGAAAAGCTTTGAGTTCTTGAATATTGCTCTTCCAGAATTCATCGAAATCACTGGGGGGAGCCCATTCAGGTACAGTTTGAAAACATTCATCAAAGCTTACAGCCATTTACTTGCTTCCTGCTTTCAAAGAGGGACTGAATTTTCCTTCCCAAGAATACAAAGTTTGAAGTAAAAGAACTGCGATAGTCATAGGACCAACACCTCCAGGAACAGGAGTGTGGTAACTAGATTTCGTAGAAGCGACACTAAGCTCAATGTCTCCCACATTACCTTTGTTATAACCAGCATCTAAGACAACTGCATCATCTTTGATCCAATCGCCTTTAATAAATTCAGCTCTGCCAACAGCACCAATAATTATATCTGCTTGTTTTACAATTTCTGGTAGGTTTTGGGTTTTTGAATGACAGAGAGTTACAGTTGCATCTAAATTCGTAAGCATAGATGCCATTGGCTTTCCAAGAATAGGAGACCTACCAACCACAACAGCTCTTTTGCCTGCTACATCAATTCCATATTCTTTTAATAGTAAAATCATTCCATACGGAGTGCAAGGAAAATAGGTTTCCTGATCCATTGCAAGTCTTCCAAAGCAATAAGTTGTTACACCATCTACATCCTTTGCCGGAATGATGGTATCAAATGCCAGTCTCTCATCTACCTGAGCAGGAGAAGGATGTTGCAGTAGTATGCCTTGGATAGAATTGTTTTCATTCAAACTTCGAATTTCTTCTAATAGTTCATCCGTTGTAGTGCTGGAAGGTAATTCGATTCTTTTGGATCTCATGCCAACAGCTTCACAGGCTTTGTTCTTCATATTTACATAAGTATGCGAAGCTGGATCATCCCCAACTAGTATGGTAGCTAGCGTGGGAGGAAGGTATCCGCGAGCCGTTTTAGCAAGGATGGATTCCTTAATTTTTAATTTGATTTTTTCGGCTGTTTGCTTTCCGTCTAGTATTATTGATTTCATTTGTCAATATCAGCTTTTCGTTTCTATCCCTAAAATCAAATAAAAAAACAATTTTACCTTTCCCATAAATGTGCTATTCTATCAATGATTTAGGAAGAGGAGAATCGGTTTGGAAAAAATGCTAGAAAACATAGGAAAAGAGATCGAATTGAAGGGATGGCTGCACGGTATTCGTGGTTCGAATAAATTTCAGTTTTTAACATTTAGAACTTCAGGCCAATTGATTCAAGTCATAGCAGAAAAGGAAATCCTTGGTGAGGAAGTTTTTAAAATAGTAAAATCACTTACTCAAGAAACCTCAATTAGTATCAAAGGGATTATCCTTGCAAATGAAAAGGCTAACCTTGGTTGGGAAATTCAATTAAGACAGATTGAAATTATTTCCCCTTCATCGGATTATCCGATTACACCCAAAGAACATGGAACAGACTTTTTATTCAGTCACAGACATCTTTGGCTTCGTTCCAAAAAGCAACTAGTAATTCTTCGTGTCCGCTCGGAGCTGAGTTTTCAAATTAGAAATTTTTTCCATCAAAAAAAATACACCAACATAGACACACCTATTCTCACAGGCTCTGTTGGTGAGTCTGCTGGAACTCTCTTTTCAACAGATTACTTTGATTTAGGCAAAGCTTACTTAGCGCAAACAGGTCAACTCTATCTGGAAACAGCAATCTTTGCTCACGAAAAAGTATATTGCTTTGGACCTACTTTCCGCGCAGAGAAAAGTAAGACCAGGCGACACCTTACCGAATTCTGGATGGTAGAAGCAGAAACGGCCTTTCTCGAAAATGAACAAAACATCCAATTCCAAGATGAATTTGTAAGAACTGTTGTCCAAAAAACCGTAGAAGCCTGTAAATTAGATTTAGAGATTTTAGAACGCGACACGACAAAATTATTATCTCAAGTGGCAACGGCATTCCAAGTCATTGATTACTCAAATGCAATCGAGCACTTAAAATCCTCAGGTTTTTCTATTGAATGGGGAGAAGACATCAATGCAGAAGGGGAAAATATCTTAACTGAGAAATTGGGTGGAGCCATTTTCATTAAGAACTACCCTCGAGCCATTAAGGCTTTTTATATGAAGCAAAACCCTAATGATCAAAAGACAGTCCTTTGCTCTGATCTAATTGCACCAGATGGTGTGGGAGAAATCATTGGTGGCTCTGAGAGAGAAGTTGATTTTGATAAGATCGTTGCTAGGATTCAAGAGGAAGACCTTCCTTTGGAAGGATATAGCTGGTATCTAGATTTACGTAAATATGGATCAGTGCCTCATTCTGGTTGGGGTCTAGGACTTGAGAGGCTTGTTGCTTGGGTATGCGGATTGCCACATGTCAGAGAGTGTATACCATTTCCAAGGATGATGTATCGAATTTTCCCATAAAAAAAATCTTTCTGAGTCAGGCGGAATTGCCGATTAAAAAGAAAAGAGGTTAGTTATGGCTCAATCGGCATCCTACAAGCAATCAAAAGAAAATCCAGAAACTATAGGATGGGAATTATTTGAAGTAGGTTCCCATGATGAAGTAATTCGACTTGCAACTGAAAATGAATCCTCTCCCTTTCTGAGCCAACTTTCGCTTCTATCCAAAATTGAAGAGGATCAAAAAATTGGGAATCTTTCCCCCAAAGGAATTACCATTCTCTCTCCTATAGTGGAAGCTTACCTGAATGTTCAAAAGAAAAAATTCAAAGATGCATCCAACCATTTAGATCTTTATTATAAAAACTCTAGTGCATTGGTCTGCTTCCAATTTACAAAACTTAGCGTAGCCACATATTTTAAAGTAGAAAAATATACGGGAGCTTTACATGCTATATATTTATATAAGAAGAAATTCAATGATAAGGCATTTCTAAGTGAAGAAATTATCACTCTTTATGAACTTAAAAAATACCAAGAAATTATTTCTGAATTTCAAAAAAATTCAAGCGAATTAAATTCCCCTCAACTTCTTAAGATATTGGGAATGTCGCTTATGTTTTTGGGAAAACATAAAGAAGCAGAAAAAATATTGGGAAATATTCCTGGTCGCTTGAATCTTCCAAGTTTTGAAGACAAAAGAAAAGAGTATGCATCGATTATCAAAGATATAGATAAATACGAAAAGAAATCTAATTCCTTATCCAAAAAAGAATTGGAAGATTTAGGGTTTGCTTATTTATTCAATGGTAATTATGCAGAAGCTGAAAGAACATTTCTTAGACTTACTAGTTTACTAAAATAGCAATTTTACAAAGTTTCAAATTTCTCTTAGTAATAGAAGAAGAAAGAATTTTCTTTCCTTCTTCATAAGGAAGTATGATATTTGTTTTATTTTTCCCAGTGATTTGGATTGGGTAAAGTTTATAAGGATTCTTTCCTATACGTTTTATTAAATTAGGATCTTTCGGATTCGAATAATAGCCAACCATTCCTATTTCCTGGACAGATGCTGGATGAACCATAAATTTATTAAATAAATCAGCTCCATATTCATTTTGAATTTTAGGAAAAAGTGACGGATTGAACTGGTGATCTCTAAGATCAATTAATAGTCCTGTAAATTCTACTTCTGGAGAACCATCAGTGTATTCAGGAAAATCCTCTCCACCTAATTCAGTATAGAGCATAGAAATTAAATTATTATTTCCTCTTAAAACCAATGTAGATTTTAAGGATAGAAAATTTTGGTGGATCTTTTTGTTTTCAATCTCAATATCACCATTATAGTAATTAATAATTTTTGATTTTAAATTACTATCTTGATCCATCCATTCACCAATAGTATAGTTCTCATCGAAATATAAATTTTCTAAACTACGATTTAGCTTGGAACGATTGGAAGATTTAGCTCGCTTGTAGGAATAATTTCTTGAATCCGACAAATTGTAAAATCCAAATTCTGATTGAATGAGATCAGATTCTACAAGGATTTTGGGAATTTCTTCTTTTGATTCAACAAATATAGAGTAATCAGACCAATTTACAACCGAACCAAAAAAATCCTTTCGTAGAACCTGAGCATCTATTTGGTAGCTCATAAAAAAACTGAAAAGAATCATTAGGAAAATCTTAACTTGATTTCTAGTTTCCATACTAGTTTAATTTCGGCAGATTTTGGTATTTTTTTAACAAAACTCTTGGATCCGTTTCAGGAAGGACTCCCTTCGGAAGAGTTTGCAGTAGAGTCTTTCCATAGGATTTTGTATAAATTCTTGGATCTAAAATACTAACAATCCCCGTATCAGAAATAGAACGAATCAATCTTCCATAGCCTTGCTTCAATAGTAATCCTGCTCTAGGCAATTGGACTTTTGCAAAAGCATTGAGATTTTTTTCTTTCATTTTTTCTATCTTTGTTTCTAAAACAGGTTCACTCGGAACTTGGAAGGGAAGCCTGGTTATAATTACAGATTTCAACCGATCCCCCTTGATATCAATACCCTGCCAAAAAGAAGAGACACCAAGTAAGACAGCATTATCCGTCTCAAGGTAGAGTTGTTTTGCTTGGATCGCACCTTGGCTCAATTGAGAAATTATAGGATAATTTATTTCCCGCTCTAATTTCTCATGAATTTTTTTTAGAGATTTATTGGAGGTAAAAAGGACAAAAGTATTTCCTTCTGTCATCTCAATAAGAAATTTAATCCAAAGAAAAATATCCTCGTGATAGCGTTCTTCCTTAGATGGATCTTCAATATTCTTAGGAATAAATAAGAGTGACTGCTTATTATAATTGAAAGGGGAATCTAGTTCTAATCGTTCTACTTGCTTAAAGCCAATTTGATCTTCAAAATAATTAAAATCACCTTTTGGCGAACTAATTGTAGCAGAAGTAAAAATTACAGATTCCATTCTAGGAATAAAAATTTCAGATATGATTTCATCTACATTGATAGGTTCCGAACAAAGCTTCAAAAACTTATCTTTTTCTTTAAAGTTAGGTGGTTCAGACCAATAGACTAAATTTCCATTCTTACGATTTCTAAGTTCAGAAAAAAATTCAATGAGTCCACGAAACCTCGAAATTCCTGTTTCTAAACCCAGCGCTATTTCTTTTTCTAAAGAATTCTCAGAGTCTTTAGAATATTTAGTTGATTTATCAATAAATAAATTTACAATTTTAGCTAGGGATATTTCGAAATCACCTCCATCAAGAGTTAAACGATGTTTGATTCTAACTGAACCATACATATTCAAACCTAATTCAGATGATATTCTACTATATAATTTAATTAGGCTATCTTTCGCTTCATCTACTGCATCAACAAGATTTTCAGGCAAACCCATTTTTTGGATTAGGCTTTGTTTATTCTCTTTTGCGTAAATGAAGGAAAGTTGTTTGGAGATAAAATCAAATGTAATTTCGGAACGAAAAGATCTTCCGACTATTTCAGGAAAATTATGAGCTTCATCAATAATTATTTTATCAAAATTTGGAAGTATCCTAAAATCTCCTGCTATATGAGCGGCAAGTAGGTAGTGATTTACAATTAGAATATTTGCTTTCTTCCATTTTTCTTTTTCCAAAAAATAATAAGAATGCGAGAAGTTTTTACAACTTTTCCCCAAACAATTGTCAGCCTCTCTTGTAACCTTAGACCAAAATTCAGAACTTGCATAACCTTTGTATTCAGTTTTAATACCTGTTTGTGTCTCAGCCAGCCAGTCTTGGAAATTATCAATATGCGAAACCATTTCCGTTCCAAAATTTCCTGCATCCTCAGCAATCTTCCATTTTCTCTTGCAGATGTAATTCGAAGCACCTAGTGCTCTCTCTGCTTTAATCTTTTGATTAAGAATCTTTTCTAAGAGAGGAATATCCTTTAACAGCAATTGATCTTGCAAGGCTTTAGTCTCAGTCGATACTACGACTGTAGATCCTGTCTCTAATGAATAGAGAGCTGCAGGCAGCAAATAAGAAAGACTTTTGCCAACACCAGTACCCGCTTCAGCAAGTAGAACACCTGATCCCATGAGCAGTTCTTGGATTTTTGATGATAGAGTAATTTGAGATTCACGTGGTTCGTAATCTTCCCAAATTTTTGGCATAATATCATGAAAGATAGAATTAAGATCCAAGATTATAACTATTTAGTACGAAATAAGTGGTAGAGACAAAATGCACTTAGTGCAAACACCATCGTTAATGAAAAAGACATTATAATCCAACCTTGAACATTCATTTATAATAAACCTTTGTTTGTATTCGATCCAAGGCTTTGCCAACCATGAAATATGTTAAACCGAAAACACTTAAAATTCCAATAATAACAAATCTAGAAACCCAGGCTTTGGTAATAGCATCATCCACTGATTCACCTTTCTCAATAGCAAGTAGAGTCATACGATGGATATCCATTTTATCTAGATATTCAGGTAAATTTTGAAATAAAAATGCAATAAAAATTATAATTAAAAAGTAAGGAGTTACATATTTCATTATTAATTTATATATAAATGGAATCTTTAAATGAGAACCCTCATTACCGTCTTTAACTCCGTCCTCCACACCAATTTTCCATACGAAAATTGAAATTTGAATTGTTGCTAAAATGTAGATTAAGATTGTTCCAACATAAAAATCGGTAAGATCCAATGCGGTAAAATCTTTATTGAAATATAGAATAGGCAAACAACATGAGAAAGTAAATAGAAATAAAATACTAGAAGACTTTCTTCTAGATAAGCCAAAGCCTTCTTCCAGGAAAAGAATTCCTGGTTGGAGCATTGTTACTGAGGATGTAAGTGCAGCAAGGAAAAGCACTAGAAACCAAATTCCGCCAAAAATATTACCGGCAGGCATCATAGTAAATACTGAGGGCAGGGCAACAAATCCCATCCCGAATGTTCCATAACTTGCGACTGAGGCTCCCAGGAAAAGAAAGGCAACTGGAATTGTAATCATTCCTCCAAGTGCAACTTCACAGAACTCATTCAAGGTAGCTGAAGAAAGGGATGAAAGAACAACATCATTTTTTTTATTTAGAAATGAGGAAAAGACAAGAGCAATTCCAAATCCAGTAGAAAGAGAAAAGAATATCTGCCCAGCCGCAGCAACCCATACTTTAGGATTGGAAAGGCTACTCCAATCTGGATTCCACATAGCACCTAATCCTAAATCGATATTATCTAGAGTTAATACTCTGACTAATACTATACTAGAGGCAATTAACATCAAAGGAATTGCAAGTTTAGAGAAAGCCTCCAAGCCTCTTGATAAGCCACGAAATACCAAATAAAAATTCATCATAAAACAAAGTAAGGTGAAATATATAATATCACTTAAAAATGCGTCCCCGTTATTTTCGGAGCCAGTTAAATTGGAAAAAAATAATTTAGCATTATTAACAACTGATGAAGTAAAATGCGGGGAATTTGGATCTATACCCTCGGAAAGGTTTATTCCTCCTGTAAAAAAATAAAAAACATAAGATAAACACCAGGCTTCAATAAATACATAATAAACATAAATTAGAATCGGAATCATCACTCCTATTGTTCCAGATATCTTTAGTGATTTACCCGATAGAAATTCAGAGAAAATAGCTGGAGCAGAATGTCCTTTATGACCGGCTTTCCTGCCCATAATCCATTCTGTTATACATACAGGAATTCCAAGAATTAAGAATGAGATGATATAAGGCACCATAAAGGCACCACCACCATTTTGAGCTGCTTGCCCTGGGAACCGCAAGAAATTTCCTAATCCTATTGCACCACTGGCAACAGCAAGAATCAATCCAGTACGAGTCGACCAGCTATCTTTTTTAGTTGGATCCATTATATATTTATCAGTTTGGGAATAAAAAAAGCAGTCAATAAAGAAAGTCTTTTTGACTGCTTATTTGGAGGAAGTTTAGGAAAAACTATTGAACTTTGGAAAGAAATAGCTCATTTTGAGTCATTTTGAAAACTTTAGAAGCAAGCTTCTTGAAGGCTTCAGGTGGCTCAAGCAAGCCTAATTCAACTTTTGAAAGAAAAGGAGTTGATACTTTTAATTTCTTAGCCATATCATATTGCTTAATTCCCATCTCTCTTCTTTTAGCCCAAAGTCTGTTGTTAAGACCTGAAGTGAATTCGGGATAGATCTCTTCTACAGCTGAATCATTAAATAACTTATCAATGCTAGTTTTAAGATATTTGGAACATGCAACCTTAAATTTCTCTGTTGGCTCTTGGCTGCCAGTTTCAATTTTAGATAAATAACTAGGTGATACACCTAAAGCACGAGCCATATCGTATTGCTTAATTGCTCTTTTTTTTCTCAACATATAAATATGATTATTCATTCAGACTACCCTCATGTATTAGATTAACAATTGTATAAATCAGTTCAATAAAAAAATTCAAAATTGTGTTAAATTTTTCCATTTCTAAATATTTCATTATTTAAAACAAGTTTGTATTTTTCGCGCATAGCATCTAATTTCTTATCGAAAATAGCTTTTCTTTTCGCATTTTCCATATCCTTCAAAATATCCGCTCGCACAGCAGCATATGGTTTAGTTATTTTCTTCTGAGGGTTATTTGGATCAGGGGTGGAATAAGAAAACATTTTGCCTGTTTCATAATTTTCTCTCATTTCTGCTTCAGAGACTTCCACTTTTTCATTAGAAATATCTTTCATAAATAGAGCCCAGGTTAAAGAATAACGAAGATATTCCAAAGAGTCCTTATAAAGTTCTGTTTCCATGATTTGATTGGATTTAGAATCTTCTTGAAGGTAGAGCGAAGAAAGGTAGATATTATAGAAGAAATTCAACATATCCCATAATTCTTGCTTTTCTCCTTCTTCTGAACCCTTTCCTAAAACTATACTTAATTCTTTGAATTCCTTCTTGAAGCTACCAATTGTAATAGCTTCTGAATTAGCTAAGTTAGCTAGAACTCGATTATCTGGAAAATCTGACATTGATATATCGTCAGGGGAACTCAATGGAGGAGCATTAGGAACTTCAATTTTACTTTCATTTTTTATTCTTTCTAGTTCTTCCTGCCACAGTGCATTTTTAAATTGGCGAGAAAACTGCTCACCCATAGGAATGCCTCGTTCTTCAGGTTCGGATTCAGAATAGTATTTTGCAGTTTGCTTTTCATTTTCGTCAGTAGCCTTGGCTTCATAATCTTTAGCCATAGATTCAAAATTAGCAAAAGCCTTTGTTAGATATCGACCAATTGCTACCTCATGAATCTTTCTGATTCCCATGTTTCTAACAATATAAATTACTCCACCTGATTTCTTTAGATAGAACTTATTGTCATCGGATTGAATTGCTTCAGAAAGAACATCTTCAAATGGATTGGGTCCACAATTTAAACAAAAAGGCTCAATCATTCCGTTGATTGCTTTTCTAGATTCATCCTGTGTATTATCAATAATTATCTCATTGATCTCGCGTTCTGATGATGCGGAATTGAGTTTATTAAGTAATTCTTGTCCTTTTTCATCTAAAGAATCATCAGGATCACGCAAAACCAACATTTGCATGTTAATTAGCTCCATAGGAGTTTCTTTTAGCTTTTTCTCTTCGAATGATTTTTTATATAAAGAAAGCAAGATTTGACCTTTGGTTAATCTCACCAAACTGTCTAAAAATTCTTTAGAATACTTTCCTGAATTAACATATTCATTATAAATAATTTTTTGAAGGGCAATCTGTTCAACTAAGTTCGCCTGTCTTGATATAGAAGCATTTTCATCTGTAATTTTTAATCCACGTATATCGTAAAAATCACGAACTTCTTTTCTTGTGACAATTCCACCCTCAAAGGAAGCAAATGCGTCTGAATCAAAATTGCAGTTCATTAAAGTGAATAAGGATGAAATGATGAATATGAATGTTAGTTTTTGTAGTTTTTTCATTTGTTTCATATTAGTATTTGTAAACGGGTCTCTCCGGTTTTTTCTTAGTTTCTTTTTTAGTATTGAGTTCATTCTGTGTTCCAGTCTGCTCATCTCGAAAGCTTTTCTCATTGTCTTGGTAGAGCTTCTGCCCATCTTCTTTGGGATTGGAAGATTGAATAGCTTTTGAAAATTGAGGTTGATCGACTTTAATATGGAATATTTCTTCTCGGTTAGTTTTCAATTTTTGAATTTCTGTTTGGAAGGATTCTTTCAAAAAACCTGAATAATCTCTATCTTCAGCTATACGTTCGCTTAATTTAGATAATTCAATTAAATCACGATTGATCTCTTCTAGTTTCTTGAATGCATGTATTACTTTTAATTGCAAAACAATCCTCCGTTCTAAATCATTATTTACCCTGGCTTTGCTTCGGCAAGGATGAAAAAAAGAGAAAAACCGAAAAAATCCAGGACTGAAATAAAAAAATTAAAAGAAAGAAAATGGAATAGATTCCAAATTTCAAAAGATTGGGACTTTCAGAATTCCGTATTAAATAAATGATCCATTGGAGTATAAAATAAATTAACAAGGTCAAAAAAAAGATAAATTGGTAGTTCATGAAAAGGATTTGTATTTGAAAAGCTTCCCAATTTGAAAAAATAAAAATTTCATGAATGAAGTCATTATTTATATATAAAATAAAACTACTTACGATAGCTAAAAGAAAGAATATTACAATTCTTAGAATTATCATACTTCTCATTTGTAATATAAAAAATAGAGCTAGGAAGCTTAGCGCGATAGAATGTCCTCCAGATAGCCAAAGTATTATGGATGAAAAAAAATAGGACATAATTGCAAACTTATTATCTATTGAGTATTGCTTGGAAAGTTGGTAGGAAAAGATAGCTACCATAGCCAAAGCAGTAGTATTCAAAAACTCAGCTGGCATCATTCCAGGAATTATGAATAATATACCACATATACTAAATATGAAATAAATATGAATAGCATTGGGTAAATAATTCGAATTTTCAAATCGAGCAAACATTTGAATTAAGAGAGAGAAGGGAAGTACAAACCCCAAAACTACTACTCCTGAAAAATCCGGCAGAAAGGTCTGAAGAAGAAAAAAAATGCATGCAGAAAAGTAGCAAATCATAATTTAGTTGAGGAACACTGTATGGGCATAGACGAATTGACAATTGGATCAGAGAAAATAGAGTCGGTAACTATTTTCAAGTTCCAGGGAAATATAAACTCATTTACAAGTCAAAGATTTTTAGATTCTTTGCGTAAACCACTAAGACAGGGTTCAGTCATATTGGATTTAGAAGATGTGAATCTTATTACATCCCAAGGAATTATAGCCTTAAAAGAATTAGCAGAAATGAGTTTCATGAACAAATCCAGAGTATTATTATTAAATCTATCTAGTTCAGTGAAACAAGTTTTTGAAATGGCAGGGATCAAGAATTTATTTCTCGTTCCTGAAAATGAAGAAGTTGCAATGAAAATAGCATCAAGACCTTATAGATAAATTCTTAGTAAAGAAAACGAGTAGGAATTATGAAATCAGAAAAGAAAAATTCATTTAATTTTGTTAGGAAAGCATGGCATCTTTTGGGTTTGTTTATACCCTTAGCACTTTATTTAGATTGGTATAAAGATACATTTCAGTTTGAATATGCCACTCGAGCAATAATAGTAATCGTCTTGGTAGTTTCATTGGTTCTTTTAATTATAACTGAAGTTCTCCGTTTTAAATCTGAATCGTTTTCTAATTTCTTTTGGAAGGTTTTAGGCCCTCTTATGAAGGACGGTGAGAGGCAATATATGAATGCCACTCTTCCTTATTTTACTGCTAACCTTTTTGTAATTTATCTTTTCCCTGCTGAAATTGCAGTTCTATCCCTTGCTTTTCTTGTGATTGGAGATCCCTTTGCTGCCTACATTGGTGCAAATTATGGAAAGAATCGATTCTACAATGGAAAATCCTTGGAAGGTATTATTGCTTTTATTGTGTCAGCTACTATTTTCGGACTTTTTCTAACCTGGGGATTTTCTTTTTACAATCCAGACTCCATATACTCTATGTTTGATCCTCTGGGTGAGTTTCAATTTTCGTCATTAATAGTATTAATTATAGGAGCAATCATTGCTGGGATTACTGAATTCTTTTCTTCTACAACATGGAAGGGTTTTTTAGATGATAACTTGCTAATACCGGTTATATCTAGTTTAGCAATGGTTTTAGTATCAAATACCTTATTTGGAAAATCATGGAATGAAATCGTCTTTCCAATTATGGATTTGCTTCAGAAACAATAAGATTTATTTTAAGCGGAACTAAGGTTTCTATTTGGTTGCAATGGAAACCAAGCTCAAGATTTGCAGGAAAAAGTTCTTTCAAATAGTAATCATCCTTCCATTTCCCAGAAGCCTTTCTTTCTTCTTCTAGAATGGTTCCTAGATATTGAAAGAAACCCATCCAATCATTTCCAATTTCCTTACCTTCCATCTTACCCCTATGTCCATAGAATTGATAAATTCCATAACATTCTGATTTAGAAGAAAATTTCGCTTTTTCTTCCGTAGTAAAAGTTCGATTCCATTGAACAACTAGACCTGGAGTCTCTCTGGCATTAAAGTAAAGATGATGAGATAAATCCTCCCAGGTTTTCATTTTTTTATTAACTGGAAATTCTACCTTATACTCTCTTTGATCAGACCAGGGTTCTTTGCACTTTCCTTGGCTAGTAAAAAGATCACAGATTTGAATATTTGAAACTTCCAATTCTCCTCTGCAATTCATAAAACAAAAAGAAAGAATAATAATTGTATTAAAAATTTCTTTAAGGAAAACATTTCGTATTCGGTTAAGTATACTTTTCATATTCTCAGTTGAAATAGTTTATTAACTTTTCTTTATTTTTTCTTAAGATGAAATTCATGTGCATCACGTAGATTTGCAAAAAAATATAAAGCTTCTTTACTATGAAAAAAACTTGGCGCAACTTCCTGAGGTATAAGCTGAGATTTAAAATACTTATAGACTATTTCTCCATAAACTCCATGAAAAAGATACATCCTATGGAAATCATCGACCGCACTAGCAATCACAACATTATGGCTGGTCATATAACCAGGGATAAGTCGAATGGTTGGATCATTTTTCCTTAACTTTTTGGAAATAGCCAAACACTCTTTAAATAGAGAAGGAAGTTCCTCTCGGTGTATTCGTCTTGTAAAAGAAAGAATCCGTGTTAGATTACCAGAAGTATATAAAATTTTATCCGAGTCAGGGAGAACCCATTTTGGTAAAGCAATAGATTCATACATCGATTTAGAGAAACTATTTTCTGCAAATTCTTTCACCTGAAAAAATACTTCCTCCGATTCATAAGAGACAATTAAGAAAAAGGAAGCTGGTGTAGGCTTGGAAATATTCTCTAAAGGAATTTGTATTTTGCTCATTTTATTTATGATTCTAATTCTTTTTAAACAGATGTTCCAGTAATATCGATTCCTTCTATCAATAGTGAAGGAGCCCAGGTAGATTTGCCAAGCAATTCTCTTTCTAGGGAGACTGCTGCGATTTGGTTTTTTAGAACCTCATACATATTTCCTGCAATTTGAATTTCTTTGACTGGAATTTTTTCTCCCGCATCTAAAAGAAATCCACCCTTGATCACACCAGAAAAATCTCCCGAAGTTCCACTTGAATTTCCAGAAAAGCGATTCACCCAAATAGACTTTCCATCAGGATGAATCATTGATTTCACTTCAGTTTCTCCTGCTTCTACCTGCAAGGCTTTGGGTCCACAGCCAGGAGTAGAACCAGATCCACCTGTGGCGCAGCCATTGGATTTTTGAAGGCCTGCTTTTTTGGCCTCAAAGTGATTGTAGAAGAAATTTTTCAAAACGCCTTTTTCTACAATACTCATTTTTTCTGTATTCATTCCTTCTCGGTCAAAAGAAGTACATAAAGCTAATTCAGGATTGGTTGGATCAGAAAGGATAGTAATTTTGTCAGATAATACTTGTTCATTTATACGACCTTCCATTTTACTCTTTTTCTTTCGTATGCTTGTTGCGGAAAGGGAGGAAAGAAATCCGCCAATTAAAAAGGAAAAGATGGCATCAGGGGGAAGATACAAATAACCTTTGAAGCTTGAAATAGTTCTGGCTCCTAAACCGTTCATGCAAGACTGAAGAAACAGATTGTATTTCTCCTCAAAATTTTCTTCAAATTCAGAAGGTGTTCTACCAAAGGCAGATTCAGAATCAAAGCTAGAAATGTCATCTCCATCGATTGCCATACCCATAAAAGAAGCAGAAAGACTTGAGGAAGCCTCCGAACGAAAGATTCCCTTAGATGTTCCGATGGCCTTTAATGAATAGGAAAGAGATGCTCCAGCAGAATCCAAACTCACTTTGGGAAATTTCAGTTCTCTGTACTGCAGGATTTTTTTGGCAGTTTCCAAAATACTATTAGGATCTAGGTCGTATAAACTTGGATCTAAATGGTCTAAAGATGCAGTGATGATATTAGGTTTACTTGGAAGTTCTAAGTCAGGATCAGGAGTGGATTGTGCTTTTGCGAGAGCGCTGGCTTCTTGGATAGAAGTGAGAAGGGATGAACCATCGTTAGTAGTGACAAAACCTTCACAACCCGATTCAATGACTCGAATCCCATACACAGTTTCTTCATAGGTCTCAAAAGATTGGATATCATTCTTCTCAATTCCTACAGATCCTCCTTGTCCATAACCAGCAAAGATTTCCACTTCGTTTATGGAAATCTTCTTAGCAGATTCAATGGATGCTTGTATGGAATCAAGTATGGATTTTCTTTTGGCTTCTAGCAATTCATAGGTCAAGATTTTGAACCCCCCAATAAAACTTTGGTTCGAACATAAGGTCCGCCTGCATCTACTTTTGCTGGTTGGCCCTTACCGCAGTAACCAGAACCTAAATCCCATTTGAATTCTTTAGAAACCATATCCACATTTTGTAAAACATCGAAAGCAAGTCCTGAAACAGTCACGCCTTTCAATAGTTTGGTGATTTTTCCATTTTCAATGCGATAGGCTTTCTGAACGGCAAACATAAACTCACCTGTTGAATCTGCCTGACCATTCTGTGCACCTTCAAGAAAGTAACCGTCCTTGGTAGATTGAATCATTTCATCCAAAGAAGAATTTCCTGGATGTAGATAAGTATTCCTCATTCGGATTAAAGGTTGGTCGGAATACTCCCAGGCTCTCGCTGAACCAGTAGGTTCGACTCCAAAAAGACTCGCTGTCTCTCGGTTGTGAAGATATGATTTTAGAATTCCGTTTTCGATGATGTTCGTCTTTTCTGTAAAAACTCCTTCATCATCCACAGGCAAGGTTCCTCCAGCACCCTCATAGTATTCTGAGATTCCACTATCAGAGAGGCTAACAAGATCCGATGCTACTCGAGTTCCGATTTTTCCTTTGGCAACGGAACCAGAAAGTACAAAATCGGCTTCCACTGTATGCCCAATTGCTTCATGGACTAAAAGACCAACAATAGATGGAGAAAGAATCACCGTCGACATCCCACCTTCAGGCATCTTGGAATCTAGCAGATCAATGGCTGTCTTTATTGCATCCTGGGTATATTGGTCAGGTTTGCGATCTCTAAATAAACAATCCCAGCCGCCAGTGACACCTGTGCTTTCGCCCCCCGTTTGGATAGTCCCGTCCAGTGAAGCAACCGCACTCACACGGAATTCAGGTCTCACTAAACTAAAGCTAACGTCTACTCCATCAGTTGTTACTATTGTTTTGTCCTCAAAAATTTCAGAATACCCAACACCTACAGATTGGATTTTAGAAGAAGCATGGTTTGCCTTTTTCTGTGTTTCATAAACAAGAGCAATTTTTTCTTCAATGCTTCGAGATGAAATATCGTCCACACCGAGTCCTGGAAAATTGCCAACAGCTAATTTTCCTTTAGCCAGGTTTTGGATTTTATCTTTCCGAAAGGGTGCAGAACTCTTTGCACTATTTTTAGCATTGATTAAGGCATTTTTTATACTCATTTGGTCCAACTCGCTTGTGAAAGCAAATCCCCAGGAGCCATCAACAAGAACTCTAACACCAACACCCGATCTTTTTTTGACAGAAGAATTTTCCACCCGTTCTTTTTCTGCATAAAAACTTCTAGATTCTTTTTTGTGATAACGAAGTTCAACAAAACCATCTTCGTTTTTTATACAATCTTTGAGTAAATCTCTCATGTTAATTCTCCTTAATTTTAGAATCGAAATAATCCAATAGAATTCGGCTTAGCCATCGTCCTTCTGGAATTTGAGGGCTTGAATCTGTTAAAAATCCAACATGCCCTCCTTTTTTAGTTAAAACTGATTTGATATTGGGAATTTTATGCCATTGAACCTCATGCCAAATCTTAACTGGAACAACTGGATCATCCTCTGCATGAATAACAATTCCTTCATTGTGAATTTTTGGAATGAATTGAATCGAAGAACATTTGTTATAATAATCTAAAACGTCTTTATATCCACTGAGTGGGGCTGTCACAAAATCATCAAAATCGAAAAATGATTTTGCTTTGGATGCACGTAATTCCATTTCAGGTGGCATTCTGTAAATTCCAGATTTTACTTTTTTATGTAAGGTATCGAGGAAATGATTTCTATAAAATTTTGCCTTAGACGAATCTATGAATTCGCAGGACTTCTTCAAATCTAAAGGAGGGGAGACTGCTGAAAAATATTTAGCAATATGACGCCTCGTTTCCCCAAAGTATTTTAAAACCAAATTAGCAGAGAGAGAAAATCCAGAAACTATTAGATTCTTGGAAAATTTTTTCTCCATGAATTGTAAAACAGCTTCCACATCTTCCGACATGCCTGCATTATATGGTCTTGATGCAAACCCCCATCCTCTGCCACAATTTCGCATGTTCATTCGAATCACTCCATAACCTCGCTCTAAAGCATTTTTGGAAGTAGAAATCATATAATGACTATCAGAACTTCCTTCCATTCCATGAATGAGAAGAATATAATATCCATTATATGGCTTTATACTATGAACTGAGGTGTGCTCTAAAGGAGGATTGTGTTCTAGAACTAGGAAATCCCCACTGCCATCGGAAGTAGGGAGATAAATTTCTTCATATGGAAAATGACTTCTTAAGGTATTACTAGGTGGAAACAAGGCATTGTAAATTGTCTGAACATGTTTGCCACCTAAGAATTTCTTAGGTCGAAATATTTCCATTTCTTTTATGAAAAATTAAGATAGATCGATCTTATCTGCGAGAACATCAACGATCCCATAAGCTATCGCCTCATCCGCATCCATATAGTAATCCCGATCTGTATCTTCTACCATTTGCTCATAGGTCTTACCACATGCTTCTGCTAAGATATGATTCAATTTCTCTTTTGTCTTCAAAATCTCTTCTGCATGAATTTGAATATCAGTTGCTGGAGCAACAATTTGCCCACCGATAGATGGTTGGTGGATCATAACTTTTGCACTAGGCCAAATGGAACGCTTTCCTTTTTCGCCTGCAGCTAAGAGCAAGGAACCCATTGATGCAGCCATACCCATACAAACAGTAATTACAGGAGATTTTATCATCTTCATTGTATCATAAATACACATTCCAGAAGTAATTACTCCACCTGGAGAGTTAATGAAAAAAGTGATAGGTTCACCTGGATTTTCCATTTCAAGATATAATAACTTATTAACAATTTCTCTGGCGGATTCATCCATAACCGCTCCCCAGAGAAAGATTTTTCTTTTCTCGAGAAATTTCTTTTGAATTTTTTTATCAGACATCATGTGGCTCAAGGCCTCAGTTATTTCTTCTGTCTCTGGCATAAATTTTCCTTTCCTTATTCTTCCATTCTTTTGGGTCTTAGTTTCCAGAAAACCCCAATACACAAAAATAGCGAAAAACTAATATGGAATACTCTTAAAACATCCAAAGGAGGGATTTTCCCTTTCTCTAGTCGAGATTCCTTAATTTGATTCCACAATTCTTGTGGTTCTTTTTCTTCTCGGAGATTAGACCCATCTTGTTCTTTAAATTTCAAGATCTGAGAATCCTTACGAAGAAAATAATACCTTCTTGCTTCCTTTTCCAATAGAATTGAGTCTACTGAACTCATTTTCTTACGTTCGAGTAAATTCTTCTTTTCTTCTTCTAATCGATCCACTTCAAATTGAACTTTCGCAAGTTCTAATTTCAATTGCCTTCGTTCAAAATATCCTTTTTCCCCTAATAGAATTTGGTAACTCAGATAGGAGATTAAGAGTATTGCAAAAGTTGCCATCCATTGAAATTTAGAACCCACTCTTTTAATTTCGGTGAATTAGCAATTAGGCTAGGTTATAAAAAGTATTTCTTCCCTGATAAATTGCTTCTTTTCCTAAGGATTCTTCGATTCTAAGTAGCTCATTGTATTTTGCAATTCTGTCTGTTCTTGAAAGTGATCCAGTTTTGATTTGACCACAGTTCATGGCAACAGCGATATGAGCGATGGTTGTATCTTCCGTCTCACCTGATCTATGACTTACTACAGATGTGTATTTTGCTTTCTTTGCCATATCAATGGCAGCAAGAGTTTCAGTTAAAGTTCCGATTTGGTTTACCTTGATAAGAATAGAATTACCGATACCTTTTTCGATTCCTTCTTTAAGCTTCTTGATATTAGTTACAAAAAGATCATCACCCACTAACTGGACTTTAGACTTTAATTTATCACTTAAAAGCTTCCAACCTTCCCAGTCATTTTGATCAAGTCCATCTTCAATTGTAATGATAGGGTAGTCGCTAGTCAATTTTGCATAATAGTCAACCATTTCGGAAGATGAATACTCTGCATTTTTCTCAGCAGCAAGAACATATTTCTTCTTTGATTTATCGTAAAACTCAGAAGCTGCTGCATCCAGTCCTAGCAAAATATCTTTGCCTGCTTGGAAGCCAGCTTTAGAGATTGCTTCCAGGATGACATCAATTGCTTCCGCATTAGAATTTAAGTTAGGTGCAAAACCACCTTCATCTCCTACAGCTGTGTTCAAAGACTTAGATTTCAACACAGATTTTAAACTATGGAAAGTTTCAGCTCCCATTCTTAGTGCTTCTTTAAAATTCTCTGCACCAACAGGAAGAATCATGAATTCTTGAAAGTCTATAGTATTGTCTGCGTGAGCTCCTCCATTGATGATGTTCATCATTGGAACAGGAAGCTCTTTTCCAAAAGTTCCACCAATATAACGGTAGAGTGGTAATCCTGCTTGGATGGCGGCAACTTTTGCGACAGCCATAGAAACTCCAAGAATTGCATTTGCACCTAGATTTTTTTTATTTTCAGAACCATCTTCATCTATCATTGTTTGATCTATTGAAGCTTGTTCCCTAGGATCTTTCCCAGCTAAGAATTTTGAGATTTTTTTATTTACATTTTCAACAGCGTTGCTAACACCTTTACCTAAATAACGTTTCTTGTCTCCATCTCTAAGTTCAACTGCTTCGTATTCACCTGTGGATGCTCCGCTTGGAACAGCAGCTCTTCCCAAAGTTCCATCTGTTAAAATTACATCTACTTCAACTGTAGGATTTCCTCTTGAATCTAAAATTTCTCGTCCATGAATCTCTTGTATTTTTACCACTATGCCAATCTCCTATTAGTCAAGGGACACTATGTGCTTAGAAAGATTTCCATCTACGTTTTTTTTAAGCAGTTTTTTGTTTTTGCAGTTTCTTTTCCAATGTTTTATACAAATCTGTATTTAGAGGGCTTAAATTGGAAGACAGACAAGAATACACACGGAATTTTTCCATCATTGCTCACGTCGACCATGGGAAATCAACCTTAGCAGATCGCCTTTTGGAGATAGGCTTGGTGACAAATAATAGAACTAAGAAAGATCAAATTTTAGATTCTATGGACATAGAGAGAGAACGTGGGATCACAATTAAAGCAAACAACGCATCCTTTGATTATCTAGCAGAAAATGGTAAGACTTATTATCTCAATTTAATTGATACACCGGGACACGTAGATTTCAATTATGAAGTTTCACGATCTTTACTAGCCTGTGAAGGTGTGCTTTTGATTGTAGATGCAAGCCAAGGAGTTGAAGCACAGACACTTGCTAACTTATATTTGGCGATGGAATTGGATCTAAGAATCATTCCAATCATGAATAAGATAGACCTGCCGTCGGCAGACATTGAGAAAACGAAAATTTTAATTGAAGAAGCTTTGGGCTTAGATGCTGAAGAGGCAATTCCTATTTCAGCGAAAACTGGAGTAGGCGTTAAAGATGTTCTAGAAGCAATTACAAAACTCATACCGCCTCCCAAAGGCTCCAAAGAAAAACCTTTAAAGGCTCTGGTCTATGATTCTATTTTTGACAATTATATGGGAGTTGTAGCCAAGCTTAGACTTTTCGATGGAAAAGTTAAAAAGGGTGATACTATCTTTTTTATGAATGCTGAAAAAGAATTTCATGTTACAGAAGTAGGAATCAATCGACTCAAACTTATGGAGACTGACCATTTAGAAGCAGGGGATGTGGGCTATGTGGTTGCAGGTATAAAGAAGGTATCAGACGCAAAGACGGGAGATACTGTAACCTTAAAGAATAACCAAGCAGACCTAGCCGTTCAAGGATTCAAGGATGCAAAGCCTATGGTTTTTGCAGGACTCTTTCCCATTAATGGAGAAGATTTTGATACTTTAGTTGATGCTATTGAGAAATTAAAACTCAATGATTCCGCTATCATTTTCGAAAGAGAAAACTCTAACGCACTTGGATTCGGATTTCGAGTTGGATATTTAGGGCTGCTTCATATGGAGATAGTTCAGGAAAGATTAGAGCGTGAATTCAATCTAGATTTAATTACAACTGCACCTTCTGTAAAATATCGATTGACTGATCCAAAGGGAGTAGCATTAGAAATTGACAATCCTTCCAAATTTCCTGAGCAACAATTTATTGTTAAAAGTGAAGAACCTTATGTAAAAGCGACGATTATCTCTCCTGAAGAATATGTAGGAAATATAATGTCTTTAGTTATGGATAAGAGAGGAATTCATATGGATACTATCTACCTTTCTCAGGATAAGGTTCAGTTGACCTATGAACTTCCACTATCTGAATTGATCTTTGAATTTTATGATAAATTGAAATCGAATACGAAAGGTTATGCGTCTTTGGACTACGAAGAAGTAGGCTACAGAGAATCTAAACTTGTTAAAATGGAAATTTTAGTGAATGGCGAGAATGTTGATGCTCTTTCAACTATCGTACACAAATCTAAGGCAGATGATAGAGGAAGATCAATAATTGAAAAACTCAAAGAAATAATTCCTAAACAACAGTTTATGATTGCAATTCAAGCTGCTATTGGTGCAAAAATCATTGCCAGGGAAAGTATTTCTGCTCTAAGAAAGAATGTGACCGCTAAGTGTTATGGTGGTGATATTAGCCGTAAGAAGAAACTCTTAGAAAAACAAAAAGAAGGGAAAAAGCGAATGAAGCAGATTGGATCTGTAGAAATTCCACAAGAAGCCTTCTTGGCAGTTTTAAAAACAGGTGACTAAATCATTCGAATCCTTTCTAGAGCCACCAAAACTTCAAATTGAATTTTGGAAGAATTGCAATGGATTCGAAATTTACATCCTAAGAGATGATAAATCATTTCTTAGTTTAGGTTCAAAACTTAGAAGATTCCAAGGATTTCGTTATCTTGATTCGAAGAAACCTATTCTACTAGAAGGATCTCTGGGATCGAATTTTTTAATTACTTTTACTTTGCTATTTGCACTCTCAGGATTTAGAGTTTATACTTTAGCAAAGTCTTATGAAGCTTACCCAAAAAGCATTAACTATCAATTGTTAAAAAAATATTCAACCGAGATTCACTATGGTTCACACGATTACTTATATAAAGCAAAAGAATCTATCCTAGTAACTTTCCCTGACATACAAACTATTCCTAAATACGGATTTAGTCGAGAAGGAGAACTCGGCTACCAAAGTCTTTGGAAGGATATTGAAGTTCAAAATTTTGGTACCCTGCTTTTGGATATTGGATCGGGCTTAAGTTTCCTTTCTGCCAAAAAATATTTCCAAAATAGAACTGTTAATCTCTTAGGTCTTAGCCTAGGAGAATCCAAAGAGTCATGGCTTAAGCATCTACCGAATAATATTGAATCTTTAAATTGGAACAAAGAAGATATACCTTTAGAAGCGAATTTTAGAGATTCTATCACAAACCCCATCCTATTACAAAGATTTGCTTCTATAAACAAAACTCTTATTAATTTCATACAGGCTACTTACAAGGAATCAGGATTACCACTAGAACCTGTTTATTCAGCTAAATCACTCTTCACATTGCTCTATTACTTAGAGGAACCAAAATTAAATCACTCACTCAATGATAATGGTAAAAAAGAAATAGACCATCGCTTTAAAGAAAGACTAAGTGCAAGCTCAAATAAAAAAATTCTCTACGTCCACCAAGGAGGATTATTATCTTGGTATAAGCTTTTTACTTCAAATTTGGAAAACCTTTCAACGGACATACATCCTCATACGAATTGAAATTAAAAATAAATTTATGAGTTTTTTTTCAATCATCATACCAACATACAATCGAGCAGATACAATCATTAGAGCTTTGGATTCTGTCATTTCTCAAAAAACGTCTAAATCCTTTGAAATTATCTTAGTAGATGATGGATCTTACGATAACACAAAGATGCTTGTTCATTCTTGGATGGAAAAAAATAACCTAAATATTAAATATTTATTCCAAACCCAACTAGGAGTCTCCTCTGCTCGAAATCTGGGTGTTAAAAATTCTAGTGCCGAATGGATTTGCTTTCTTGATAGTGATGATGAATGGTTGCCTAGCAAGTTAGAGGCTCAATTGCAATACATACAAGAAAATCCTAAATCTAGAATTTTTCAAACAGAAGAAATTTGGATACGAAATGGAATTCGTGTTAACCCACATGCTAAACACAAAAAATGCGCAGGTTCTATTTTCTTAGAATCTTTAGAGCAGTGCATGATCACAACTTCCTCTGTTGCAATTCGAAGAGATCTTTGGGAAGAAACAAATGGATTTGATCCTGAAATCCTTGCCTGCGAAGATTATGATTTATGGTTACAAATTACTTGCAAGGAAGAGGTCGGTTTGGTAACTGAGAAATTATTGATTCGATATGGAGGTGGACAAGATCAACTTTCGATTAAATATCCTGTAATGGATCGCTTTAGAATCTATTCCATTCTCAAAAATTGGACAATCTTCACTGAGGAACAAAAAAACAAAGCAGCCAATATTCTTTTTGCTAAGTTGAAAATTTTGGTAAATGGATTACAAAAACGTGGAAAAGATTCTAAACCTTTACAAGAAATAATTTCCAGTGTAGAAAACTTCCAACAGGATAAAGCAGATTTAACTATAAAAGAAAATATTTTTGATTTTTTACTAAATCAACATAATTGGAATAAAACTTAAACTCTTCTCAAGGCATAAAAAAAGAGCCAACAGACTGGCTCTTTAATTTTAATTTGTAAATGCTATTATAGAATCTGATTCATTTCTCCTAAGAAAAATAAACCATAACTATAAAGTTTACCTTAGGCCATTAGATAATCTCGATTCAAACGAGTGATATTATCCACTGTGATTTCTTTTGGGCATACTGCTTGGCATTCAAATTGATTCGTACAATTACCGAAACCTTCCGCATCCATTGCTTGGATCATCTTCTTGACACGGGTCTTACGTTCAACCTGTCCTTGAGGAAGATAGGCAAGGTGAGAAACTTTTGCAGATACGAAAAGCATTGCACTGGCATTCTTACAAGAAGCAACACAGGCTCCACATCCAATGCAAGTCGCTGCATCCATTGCCATGTCAGCATCAACCTTAGAAATTGGCATTGCATTGGCATCAGGAGCTCCTCCCGTATTTACCGATACGAAACCACCAGCTTGGATGATTCGATCAAAGGAAGAACGATCAACGATTAAATCTTTCAAGACAGGGAAAGCTTTAGCTCGCCAAGGTTCTATGAAGATTGTATCTCCATCTTTGAACTTACGCATATGAAGCTGGCAAGCCGTTGTCCCTTTTTGTCCACCATGAGCAACACCATTGATCATTAGATTACAAGAACCACAGATGCCTTCACGGCAATCATGATCAAAGGCAATTGGATCTTCGCCTTTTTTAGTTAGGTCTTCATTTACAACATCTAGCATTTCCAAAAAAGACATATGCTCGTTAACGTTGTTTGCTTTGTATTCTTTGATTTCGCCTTTGTCATTTTTTGATTTTTGACGCCAGACTTTTAAGGTTAGATTCATATTCCCTGACATTATTTATAGCTCCTTACTGCAAGCTTCATGTTTTCGTATTCTAGTTTTTCTCTATGCTCTTCAGGAGTCTTTCCATCGCCTTTGTATTCCCAAGCGGAAACATGGCAGAATTTATCATCATCTCGAAGCGCTTCTCCATCTGGAGTCTGGTATTCAGTTCGGAAGTGACCGCCACAAGATTCATCTCTTGTATAAGCATCCAAGCACATCAACTCTCCAAATTCTAAGAAATCTGCAACTCTTCCAGCTTTTTCAAGAGATTGGTTGAGATCTGCACCTGAGCCTGGAACTTTAACATTCTTCCAAAATTCTTCTTTGAGCTCTGGAATTCTAGTCAGAGCTTCTTTGAGACCTGCTTTATCACGAGCCATACCGCATTTGTCCCACATGATCTTACCTAGTTCACGGTGGAATTCATCTACAGTTTTGTTTCCGTTGATGTTTAGGAATTTATTGATTCTATCGTTTGCATCTTTTTCTGCATCTTTGAATTCTTTGCCTTCGTTGGAAATATTTTTGAATCCTTCTTTGGCAAAATAATCTCCGATTGTATAAGGAATTACAAAGTAACCATCGGCAAGACCTTGCATAAGAGCAGATGCTCCCAGACGGTTTGCACCATGGTCAGAAAAGTTTGCCTCACCAAGAACGAAGAGTCCCGGAATATTAGACATTAAATTGTAATCCACCCAGAGTCCACCCATTGTATAGTGAACCGCAGGATAGATTCTCATTGGTTCTTTGTATGGGTTTTCTCCAGTGATTCTTTCATACATTTGAAAGAGGTTATCGTAACGATCTGAAATTGTCTTCTCTCCCAATCGGTTGATAGACTCACTGAAATCTAAGTAGACTCCTAATCTTTGGCCGCCCACTTCTGGACCAACTCCATGGCCTGCGTCACAGGCTTCTTTGGCTGCTCTAGAGGAAATATCTCTAGGAGCTAAATTTCCAAAGGATGGGTATTTTCTCTCGAGGTAATAATCTCTTTCTTCTTCGGGAATATCAGCAGGATTTCTCGTATCGCCTTGCTTCTTAGGAACCCAAACACGACCGTCATTTCGAAGTGATTCCGACATCAGAGTTAACTTAGATTGGTAGTCTCCCGAAACTGGAATACAGGTAGGGTGAATTTGCGTATAACAAGGATTTGCAAAAAGTGCTCCCTTCTTGTATGCTTTGAATGTTGCTGTAACATTACAGTTCATTGCATTGGTCGAAAGGAAGAAAACGTTTCCATAACCACCACTTGCTAGAATTACTGCATCGGCAGAGTGTGAAGTAACTTCACCTGTTACGAGATCTCGAACGACGATACCTTTTGCATGTCCGTCTACTAGAACGAGTTCAAGCATCTCAGTTTTGGAATACATCTTTACATTTCCAAGTCCGATTTGGCGAGAAAGGGCAGAGTAGGCACCCAGTAGCAATTGCTGTCCTGTTTGACCTTTTGCATAAAAAGTTCTAGAAACCTGCGCACCACCAAAAGATCGGTTGGTTAAATTCCCACCATACTCTCTAGCAAAAGGAACACCTTGTGCTACACACTGGTCAATGATATTCGTAGAAACTTGAGCAAGACGATAGACGTTCGCTTCACGAGAACGAAAATCTCCCCCTTTTACCGTGTCATAAAACAAGCGGTGGACGCTATCCCCATCATTTTGGTAATTCTTTGCTGCGTTAATTCCACCCTGAGCAGCAATACTGTGCGCTCTTCTCGGGCTATCTTGGAAGCAAAAGCAAGATACATTGTATCCTAATTCTGCAAGTGATGCTGCTGCGGATGATCCAGCAAGACCAGAACCTACAATGATGACTTTGTATTTTCTTTTATTAGAAGGGTTAACTAATTTAAGATCGGATTTATGTTTGTCCCATTTTTTCTCAATAGGACCAGAAGGAATTTTGGAATCTAATTTCATTTTTTGTCTCTCCTTTGTTTATTTGACTACGCCAATAATAATACTAAGTGGTATTGATACATTTCCGAGGAAGATGAGTCCTGCCGTTGCCATAGAAATTTTTTGGATGGTATCATTATTCTTTGCATTAGTAATACCCAAAGTTTGAAAAAGACTTCCCACACCATGAGAGATATGCCAACAAAGTAGTCCCATGGAAATAATGTAAAAGCCAGCTACGAGAGGTTGTGAAAAACCCGTAACGACCATAGCATATACATCATGTACCCTTTCTCCATTCAAATCAAAACTCAATTGCAAATACTCAGGGTTGGTAACACCTAAAGTAAAATGCAGCAGATGATAAATCAGAAAAGAAAGAATCGTAAGTCCACTTAGTATCATAAACCTGGAAGAAGAACTAGCCTGAACAGTCTTCATATATTTATAAGATTCAGGTCTAGCTGTTCGATTTTCTTTAGTAACTTGGATCGTAAGAACAATGTGCAAAATAGCCAAAACGATTAGACCAATTCGGGCAAGCCAAAGAAGTGGACCTAGGTCTTTTAAAAATTTTGCATAAGCATTCAATTTCTCTGGCCCGGAAAATACTTGAAGATTCCCCACCATATGTACGATTACAAATCCTAGAATTAGTAGACCTGATATGGCAATGAGTAATTTCTTTCCGATCGAGGTTGTTAAATAACCACCGGTGAAATGCATAGATTGAGCTCCTGGTATAGTTTTGAGTGCTTACTAAAGTTAGTATTAGTAATTGCATTTAAATTAGGAATGTATTCCATCTTTAATTCTAGAATTTTATGCATTTTCAATAAATCAATCGATTATTTTGAAATCATTTAAAAAACACTAGATCCTAACGAGCTAGATGATATTCGTTCTCATTTAAATTCAAAAATAGTGATCACAAATAAAAAAGACTCTTTTCAGAAAGTAATGATTCATCATAGGTAACTTTTTTATTTAATTTTCCAATAGGATTCCAAACTTGATCTTAATAAGGAGCAACTGGGAAGTCCAAAAGCATTGCTTACTATTCTTTTACAATCGGATTGAATCAATTTCTCATAACAAGTTTTTGAATAGTTAAGAATTTCATTCGGCAACTTAGAAATATGATTTTTTAAAGTTTCATCTGCTAAAATACCACTACAATCTCTTTGAGAGATTTGAGCTGTGAACTCTTTGGGCAAACTTCTATAGGCGCCAACAAAGCACTGATCCATTTTTTTACAAATTTTCTGTAAGGCTACTTGGTGGAAATGAATTGGATCTTTGGTATCTGGTAAAATTTCCTGTTTGCAAGAATAAAACAGAACCAAAGGTAGAAAGGAAACTAACAAAACTAATATACGGAACATTCTTCACTTCCTCCTTTAGAAAGATACAAATCATAAAACATTTCTAGCCCTTTCATGGTATCAGAAGAGTCTGGCGTAAATTTACCATCCTTGGGAATTGTGGTTGTTGGAAGGAACAAATCTAGCAAGGCAGTCTGCAATATTTCTAAAAATACAGGCTCCCATCTTTTCTGAAAATTTGTTAATTTCCAGACCTGGAATCGCTTAACTACATAGCCATCCACAACGATATCTTGCTCAGGGAATTCTTCAACCTTATCAAACATATATTCTAGTGATGGCTTATAAATCACGAAAGATTTTTCGCAGGTGTTCTCTTGGATGTGAAAAAGAAGATAATTTCCGCCTTTTCGAATGGATGGAAAATAACTGAACTGATTTTTCTGAAGGAGATTCAAAGAAGGAACAAAGGGGTTATCTTTCAAATACCAACTTGCTATACTGGAATCTTGGTATTTGTTGCTGATTAATTCGTAATCCTTTGCATTCGTTTCTTGGAATTTTTTTATTTCCGATATGGCTTCTTCAAATCCAGCAAAGCGGTACTGTGGTGTAAAATAGGGTTCGACCTTTCCACGAATAGCTGTAGATATTTCTTTGCCGAAAAATACTGATACATTCATAAGAACAGCTATCGATAACCCGGCAATAAGTATATTTTTATAAACTTTAGATTTGTTATTTGAAAGAGATTTACTAATTAAATCCCAACTAAAAGAGATAAGAAGTATTCCAGATAGTAAAGATGGGAATACCCAATTAGCTTGGATTTCTCTTTTCAGAGATAGCAATAAAAAAAATAGAAAAGGTGTAATTGTAAGCCAATTTAGGAAATATATTTTGGTTCTTTGAAAGTTTTGTTTTGATAAAAATAAATAAATAGGATTGGAATACAAAGCTATGCCAATAATGGGAGAAATGGTAAGAAGAAGTCCCGATATATAAGAGGCAGTAGTAATTCTTTCACTTTGTTGTCCGCCGGATGATCTTAAATTAAGGATAGCTTCCACTTGATCCCAATCATGTAGAATATTCCAATAAATCATAGGACTTATAACAAGGAAACCTACAACTAAACCTAACAAAAGTCTTGGTTGTGTAAATATTTTTCTTTGTTCTTTGGTAAAAGTTACAAAGAGTATCAGCGAAATCGCAAATAAAACCATTGTATGCTTAGATAAAGTTCCTAGTCCCAAGCAAAAAAATACGAAACAAAAATCGAAAATGGAATTTGTTCTTAGATATCTGAGGACTGCATATATTGCAATAGACCAAAAAAGCAATAAAACAGAGTCATGCATGATTACCAAGGAACCCCAGAAGAAACCAGGTATGAAAACTCCTAGCAATAAAAGTATCCACCTTGATGAGCGACTAATGTTGAGTTCAAAGCTAGATAGGATTAGAAAAAATAAAGTTACACTGGATGCTAATATACAGGCCAATTTCAAAGCCAATAAAGAATTTCCAAAAAGACTTACAAAAAACCAAATCCATACAGCCACTCCTGGACCTTGGTCATAATAAGAAAAATCTAGATTTTGAGACCAGGTCCAATAATATGCTTCGTCTGGTAGTAAAGGTAAAAATACAGCAATAGTGATTCTAAAGATTGAAACAACTAATAATAATAAAGCCCAAAAAGACGTCTCGTTCTTAACCATGGATAAATCTCCCATCTCAGCTTAAGGCGTAAACAAAACATTTTTACTATAGGTAAATTTGAAAATATTTTTTAGAAAGATTCTTTATTTGTTAAAGAATTTTATTTAGAATAAAGTCTAGAGACAATAACAGTATCGCTTTTCTTGATTCAATTATTGTTTCAATTCGATTTTTTTGTTTATTCTGATTGAATAATTTCAGAGTCAATTTTCTCATAGGATGTGTGAGAGTTTTTCTTCTTCTAATTTTTTTCCATTTTCTTTTCCATTGCCAAAGCTTTGACCAGAAATCAAAATCCCAGCAAGTCCTTTTCGAATCAGCAATACAAGAAGAGAAGGGTACCAAGGCAAAATTAACAGCTGAACACTATTTAATCTCCAATGAAAGAAGGATTGAGCTTTTCAAACCTTATATTCAAAATTTAAAAGGTGGATACATAGGAGTTGGTTCTGATCAGAATTTAACTCTCGCCGCTTGGGCTAGAAGCGAATACATCTGGCTTATGGATTTTGATCCCTATGTCGTTCGAGTCAACAAAATGCATATGCTCATACTTAAAACCTGTGCCGATTACAATTGTTTCAAAGAAGCATGGTCACCGACAAATCAATCAAAAACCTGGGAATTATTTACTCAGGAATTCGGGAAGCAGCCTGATTTCCAAGAATACAGAAAAGCATTCCAACTAGCAATGCATAAATATTACGGAATCTCATCAAGATTGAGAGAGCTTGATTTTATGACAAAAAAATTTGGATTTTATTCATTTCATAATGACCCAGCTGATTATACACATTTGCATAAATTAGCTTTAGAAGGGAGAATCCGAGCAGTGAAGGGCGATCTCAAAAAAAATGGTACTCTACGAACCATTTCAAAAATCGCAAGTGAAATGAATTTACCTATTCGTGCAGTTTATACTTCAAATGCAGAAGACTACTTTCGTTTCCCTGAGGAATACAGACAAAATATTCTTGCGCTACCATCTGATGAGAGTAGTTATCATATTCGCACCATTAGCAAGGGCGTGAAATCCGTTCTTGGGCATCCAGATGGAGAAAAATACCCAGAAGAATACCCTTTCCATTACAATTTACAGAAGATCGAGAATCTCAAAGAATGGATGAGATTTAGAGCATTTCTCACTCCTGTTTCGATTCTAAAGGGACGCAAAGAAATTTCCAAAGGTTTTTCTATACAAGAATCAACTCCTGTCATAGAGAAATTTAAAGAAACTGGCAGAATTGATAAATAGTAATTTTCTTGGATATTAGAAAGTAGGCAATATTGGAAATCCATCTCAAACGTTCGTTAAATCTTAAAGATTCTATCTCAATTTTATTTAGTTCCATGGTCGGTTCTGGCGTATTTATAACAACAGGAATCATTTATGGAATTTTAGATAGTCCATGGCTAGTTCTACTTACATGGTTTTTAGGAGCAATTTTCTCGATGGCTGGATCATTTACATTTGCAAAACTTGCCATCTTCTTTCCCTTTGCTGGTGGAGATTATATTTATCTTAAGAAAGCATACTCTCCCTTAATTGCTTTTATGAGTGGATGGGCATCCTTATTAATTACTTTCTCCGCTAGTATTTCTGTATTGGGTCTTGCCCTAGGGGAATACCTGGCTTTTATTTTTCCATATACTAGCAATCATGCGTTCTTTCATTATTCATTTCTTGGATTAGAAATTAAATTCGGTTATCCTGGATTAGTAGGTGTTATTGCAATTTTTCTATTTACCACAATAAATTATTTCGGAATCCACAGAGCCTCCATCTTTCAAAATCTACTATCACTAGTGAAAGTATTGGGACTGTTACTATTTTCGGTAGCTGCAATTTATACTCATCAAAATCAATTTCAAATTTTTAATCCTGTGCCTAATTGGGAGATAGTATTTTCCAAATCTCCATCCATACTTATTGCAATCATTCCTGTAATTTTTTCTTATCTAGGTTGGAACATGGTTACATATATAGCAGAGGAGGTAAAAGATCCCGAGAAAAATATTTCACGAACTATTATTTATGGCTCTGCCTTAGTTGCTATTTTATATCTTTTAGTAAATCTATCTTTTTTATTAACTTTGTCTCCGAATGAACTTAGAAATAATGAAGGCATCGCTACAATTTCCTCTATCCATGTCTTTGGTGAGTCTGCAAAATTCTATTTTTCAGTATTCTTCTGTCTCGTGATACTTGGTTCACTCTCAGCAACTATCATTGGTGGTTCCAGAATCTATTTCGCAATGGCGAGGGATGGCTTATTTTTTCCATTTTTATCGAAACTTCACAGTCACTATAAATCACCGTACAATTCACTTTTTTTTCAAGCGGTATATGCATCTATATTTATTATATTTGATTTAGAATTTCTTCTTTATATGATAACTTGTGCTATATTAATAATGAGTGCACTGACCGCATTTAGCGTTTTTATTTTTGAAAGAAGAGGGCATAGGGCAAAATACAAAATTCCACTCTATCCATTTACTCCCATTTTATACATACTAGGATGTATTTTACTTGTTATTTACCTAGCAATGAAAAATCCAATAGAAGCATTTTCTGGGATTTTTATTTTGCTAAGTTCTATTCCTGTGTATCTTATTTTCAAGAAAAAATTTACTAATAATCATCATTTAGATGAAAGTTCAAAAGATTTGCTACATTGATTGATTAGAGTTAATTGCCTTTTTCATTGAAATTAAAATCGGATTTAACAAATCTTTCGATGGGGAAATTTCAACGATTTTATTTTGATATCCCCTTGCCTCGATCTCAAATTTCACCTTATTAGAATTTGGTGCTATAAAATTGAATATACCAGCTGTATTGGATTCTAATATTTCCTCTTCAAAATATTCAAATGCATTATTTCTGATCTTTGCTTGAACAGGAATTCCTTTTTCATTTTGGATTTTCAGACGGATCTTCCAGGACTCATTGTAAACTGTAAGAAGATTTTTAAAAATTGGTCGAAAGCCTTCTAAGATTAATGGAACTTTTTGATAGTTTTCTACTCGATGCGAAGATTCCACCAAATAAGCATAGGTTCCGAAATTATGGAAGAAGGTATCTTGGTCCGTTCCGTCAACCTCATAAAGATTTTTTTTAGCTAGAAATTCCTTATCTTGTCGGTAGGAAAAAATTCCCTTAGTTAATCGATTTCCCATAGTTGCAAGTAAATTCGGTTCAGGGTTTTGGAGTTCTTCTATAGAGTAGGGTATCAAAAGAGAATTCGCATAACAATGATAACTTAAAGAAAAGAAGAATCTATGTTCTTCAAACAAGCTAAGAAGAGCTTTTATCTCAGGCTCCGATCCAGGTTTATTACCACGGTAGAATGCGCTTGTAGGATTGCCCGAAGATGCCTTAGATGAGCCACTATTCCATTGGAAGGGAAAATTTCGATTGAGATCGACTTCATTTCCATTTTTTCTACCCTTGTTAGTTGAATCTTTCCAATAAGACTCAGAACCATCTGGATTCATAATAGGCACAATCCATATTTCTAGTTTTTGAAGAATAGGATTTTCTAAACCAGATATTAGTATATATTGAATAATATCATAGCAATGTTCGGTTGAAATTATTTCATTTGAATGGATGCTGCAATGAATAAAAATTTTATCTCTATCAGAAATAAGTTCTTTCTTAGGATTTTCCAACTGAATCTGGGGAATTCGAATTTGCAAAGCAGATATATTTCGTTGTCCTGCAGAAAGACCTAAAGATACTTTTTTAACTAACCCTGGAAATTCATCTTCTATACAGGAAAGATACAATTCATTCAAGCGATTGTTTTTATAGCCATTTAGCATTTCTCTTGATGAAATACATCCGTTGTTGAATCTTATTTTATGAGCAGGATCAATTTCTGAAAATTTCTTAGGGTATATTAGTATGCTGTATTTTAGATTTCGCTTCCTCCATTCAATTTCAAGGTTTTTTGGAATCAGTAAATATATGTTTTGGGAGACTTCTTTTATTTTTACTACCTGAACTATTTCATCAAAGGGAAGCATTGATGGGTAAATATCTTTGGAAATTTTTATAAACCGGTAGTGAGAGGGATTATCTAAATCTTGAATTGGAATAGAATGCACTTTCATTGGGATTAATGCGAAAAAGAAAATTACAATTCTAATTATAAAATAAATGTGAGATTTCAATCGATTGTAATTAGGTAGATAAAAAAGATTTGATCTCATAACATTCTAATTTCTAATTATAAATAAGGATTCTACATGTAAAATGAAAGTTTTTTTTAAAACCTTACTTTTTATTATTTTTATATTTTATACATTTACACTTTCTTTTTGCTCAAAGTTTAGCAATTCAATTAGTAAAGATCTAGAATGCAATAGATTGATCAAAGGAATGTCGTGCATACCTTCTGGTGAATTTATAAGAGGTAGCAATGTTTATGAAGCCAATGAAAAACCAGAAGCAAAGATTTACTTAGATACTTTTTATATCGATCAATATGAAGTAACAAATGAAGATTTTCAAAAATGCTTAGATGCCGGTGCATGTAAAGACTGCCTTAAGTCAGGAAAATGCAAAAAAATATTTCCGAATTACGGAGCAAGATATTCCCAAGCGAGGCAACCAATGGTAGGTGTTAGCTGGTATTCCGCAAAAGAGTTTTGCGAATTCATGGACAAACGCCTTCCAACAGAGGCGGAATGGGAGAAGGCAGCCAGAGGAACTGAGGGAGAAATTTTTCCCTGGGGAAATGAGAAAGCAGACTGTGAGAAAGCAGTTATTGAAGAAGATGGACGCAAGGGTTGTTGGCAAAATAAAGTTTCACCACCTCACCATATGACAACAAGCGAAGTTGGATCTAGGGCTCCTAATCGCTATGGTCTCTATGATATGGCTGGCAATTCTTGGGAATGGATTGCTGATTGGTATTCGCATTCCTATGAGGAATGCGGCTCAGCTTGCCTTGGGAAAAATCCGAAAGGAGCCTGTGCTAATCTTAACTCTTGCGAGAAATTTGGAAATCGTAAGATAGTCAAAGGTGGTGCTTGGTGGTGGCCAAGTGATTATGCAAGGAGTTCCAGAAGAAGACCTCATGTTCCGGGTAATTTTCCAGAATACCACCACTTCGGTTTTCGTTGTGCGAAATGAATTTCTAATTTATTTAAGTTAAAAATTCCAATATAAGATTTATTGTGACTCTATAATATAGAGCATCTATTTGGAGAAATTAAAAAAATGATTAAAAAATTAACAGTAATTATTTGTATTTTATTAAGTGCCGCTTTCTTACTCTACAAAGCTTTAGATTTAGGTCTTTTTTGGTTTGTTTATCCTTCAGAAGAAAAATATCCAATTAGAGGAATCGATGTTTCCAATCACCAAGGAGATATAAATTGGAATGCGATTCCTAATAGTAAGATATCATTTGTTTATATTAAGTCTACAGAGGGTGGAGATTTTAAAGATAAATCATTTCATAAGAATTGGAAAGAGGCAAAAAATGCAGGATTCAAAGTAGGTGCTTACCATTTTTTCACCTTATGTAAATCTGGTAAAGAACAGGCAGAGAATTTTATACAAACTGTCCCAAAAGAAATCGATTCCTTACCACCAGTAGTAGATTTAGAATTTGTGGGAAATTGTAATAATAGACCGAAGGTTGAAAATGTTCAAAATGAAATACAAGTTTATCTTGATAGAATCGATTCTTATTATGAAACTAAAACAATATTATATTTAACGAATGAGTTCATTGATCAATATTTAGATGACAACTTATTCAATCATCCCGTATGGATAAGGAATATTTTCTTTCATCCGAACAGTTTTTCTAAAATAGAATGGCTTATTTGGCAATACAAAAGCACTGAAAGATTGCCAGGTATCAAAGGACCAGTTGATATAAATGTACTAAATGGTAATTTAAAAATTCTAACAGATTTAAAAAATCATTAAAAAACCAAAGTTATTTTCATTTCAGTTGGGGACTTGAATGATACATTGCGATTTGTAAAGCGTCTAGAAAGATAGAACTGTAAAGTATGTACGAGTACACTCAAAATTTCCACCCTCTAATGAGACATAAGATTGAATATGCGACACTAAGATTTATGTCGTTTATTTCCAATTAGCTTTCCACCGTCTAGCACGGGTTTTGCATTCTGTTTCGATACAAAATGAGTATGGAACAATTAAAGAAATTTGAATTAATCACACAAGAAAACGAGATTTTAAAAGCAGGTCTAGATTTTGACCACGTTTTGCAAAGGGTAGGCAAGGAGCCTTTCGGAAAACAAGATTTAGAATTTTACTTTCGTCAACTAGGAGAAATTGAGGATAGAATCAAAAATTCAAGATCAGCAATTAAAACCTATATTCAATCAATCGGACAATTCACCAAAAAAGAAACCAAACAAGCAATAGGGAATGAAGCTAGGGAAATTTTAGATAAAGATATTCTAGAAATCATCCTACTGCTAAAAGAACTTACCAACGGAAAAGAAGCGGAGTTTTCACTCCTGGAAAAAGGATTCAGAAAAAGGGTAAATAAATGAAGACAAGGACATTAGGATTAATGGCTTCGGTTATGGCTATGGGTTTAATAAATCAATCATCAAATAATGATCGTAGAAATTTAAAAGAAAATTTTTCAACAGGTAGAGCAAAGAAACGTAAAAAGCGAAAAATTGCAAACGAGTCTAGGAAGATCAATAGAAGGAATTCAAGATAAAATGAGTCCACGACA
>JAACWH010000077.1 GCA_009991425.1 Leptospira sp. | reverse complement strand
TCAAATTTAACAATCTTCCACCTGTCATACTTAGAGAACCAGTATCGATACAACTGACACTCCAATCTTCAGAGGATTGGTTAAGAAATGATACATCCCCAGAAAGAAGATTCACTCTTAGATTGCTATTCCTTGCGTGATAATTAAGAAAATAATCTTTAATGTATTCACCCTTATAACCTAATGCTAAAACAAAATCTTTGAAATTATATTTTTCATAAATTTTCATAATGTGCCATAAAATAGGTTTAGATCCAATTTCAACCATTGGTTTTGGTTTAAGGATAGTTTCTTCACTTAGTCTAGTTCCGAAACCACCGCATAGTATCACTGTTTTCATTTAAAAATCCTTTCTCTAATAAGATAAAAATAATAATGTAAATTCAATCTTTATTATTAATTAAACTTGTTTTTTAATAATTCTTTCATCAACAAATGATCATTAAATGTTTTAGAATAATATAAATTTGAAAATTTGACGAAATGTCCCTCGATATTTTTAAAATATTTTTGGATCTTTAACGTATCAAAAGGAGTTTTAGAAAAAACATGAAAATCAGGTAAAATAGAGTAATAATTATAATCTAAAATTTCTGCAAGTTTATTTAATGTAGTTTGGTTATAGAATGATATATGTTGCCCTGTTTCGAAAGAATAATACCACCAATCTTTATTCGGACAACTCCCTTCATATAATAGCGTAGAAAATATGATCGTATCTGGTTTAAAAGAATTAATTAACTTAGTAAGTTCTTCTAATGGATATTCTAAATGTTCGAATAGTTCAAAGGCAAGTAAACAATTAATTCGAATATCTTCATTGTGTTCAAAACCTCGTGCAAATAAATTTTGAGTATATTTATCATACCAATAAGCATTTATTCCAATGTCCCTTAGCATTCTAACTAGAATACCGTAACCAGCTCCATAATCCAATACATTAAAATTATAGGGTTTAAATTTGGAAAAGGTAAAAGAAAGATTGTTTAAAAGTGTTAAAGCAATAATAATTCTTTGCTTATTAACTTCATTTCTTAAGATTATTCCTGTATCTGTTAAAGCAATACTAGAACTGTAAGCCTCTTCTATCCAATAAACAGGTTCGGTATGAATTAATTCACAAGATGAGCAACGATAATATTTTACTTCATATTTATTTAAAATCAAAGAAGAAAAAATTAGATTCGTTGTAGAATTACAAAGGTTACATGCTTTAGAATTCATATATTTTAGTTTTTATTTTTCTAAAAATAGACATCAATGAAAAAGAATTAGCTTGTAAGTTTAACAATTTTTTAGAGAAAGCATCACTTTGAATATCCTGGTTAATATCTGGAGGATGAGTAAGAGGAAATATTAATTGTTCCTTTTTTAAATTCTTGTAAACTCCTGCTTCATGAGTATGGGAAGCATCTATTCCAAAACCTAGATTTTCAATTAAATTAACTGATGGCATAATATTCAATCTATTTGATTTCATATTATGAAAAACCCATTGAAAATCCCAAGTGTTAAAATTATCAAAAGCTACTTTATCAAACATATCATACCAAAAGTTGATTTCGTTTTGATCATTAAATAACTTTTCTAATAATTTATTCTTTTTAAAGTTTTGATACTCTATCATATCTACATCATATCCTTGCCAAGCTCTCCTCCAAGAAGCCCACCCCCAAATATGAGAATATATAGAAAAATAATAACTAGTATCAATTTTATTTTTTCCAAATGAAAAATTATTCGCTGAAATCATACCAATCTTTTCATTATCTTTATATCTAATTAAAAGTTCTTCACAGAAAAGAAAAAAGGAAGAATCTGGAACTATATCATCTTCTAAGATAATTCCCATATCTTCATTTTCAAAAAACCAATTTATTGCTGAACTTACTGAATATTTTAATAAAAGATGTTCATTTCTAAAAAGAGTTGAAACATTACATTTCCAATCTATTTCTTTAATTAAAGATTTTACTTTTTCTACTTTAGTTAATTCTTCATTTAAATTAACCCTATAAGAATTTACTGCAAAATATAGACGATCTGGTTTGTATGTTCTTATAGCATCAATAACTTTTTTAGTTAATTCAGGCCTATTGAATGCTATTAATAATATAGGAATTTTCAATATGATAAAACTTCCTCATAGGCTTGCAAAGTTTTCTTGAAAGTTATATCCCAAGAGAATTTTTGTCTTTGTTTTAGCATGTTTTTAAAAACTAATTCACGTTTCTTAGTATTAAATAGAGCCTCTTGTATTGTATTTAATATAGATTCTTTATTAGTTGGATTAAAATAAAAAGCAGCATTCCCTGCAACCTCAGGAAAACTTGATGTATTACTACATGCAACCAAACATCCTGAATTCATTGCTTCTAAAATAGGGATTCCAAATCCTTCGTATATTGATGGAAATATAAATAATTTAGCATTTTTGTAAAATTTAGATAATTCTAAATTATTATTAATTTGAAAAAATATTACTTTTGATTCTAATTTAAACCTTTTAATAAGAAAAATCTCATCATTGCTAGGTTTTCCACCTCCGACACAATATAATTTAAGATCATTTGAACTCTGTAATAAAGAGTTAATGGATTCTAAAAAAAAAGCAAAATTTTTATATATCGAGCGATTACCGATAAAAAGGAGATATTCCTCTACTTGCTTAGTATTCATTAATAATTCTTTTTTAGATCTTGTAAAATTTAAACTAGAAGCTAACGGAATTACATGAATTTTTTTGTCAGAAATATTATATAATTTAATAATATCATTTTTCGTATTTTGAGAAATAGCAAGAATTAAAGAAGCATTTAAAATAGATTGTTTTTTATTAGCAATTATTAAATCAGAATCAGGAAACTGATCTGGAAATAATTCATGTATCATATCATAAATAGTTACAACGTAAGGTATACGTTTTTCTTTTGCTAAAATTAAAAAATAAGTAGAATAATACGTTGGATGGATAATATCAATTTCTAATTTCTTAATAGCAGATAAACTACTCTTCTGATTTATACTAAATGGATTAATAAACAATCCTAAATCACTTAATAGTTTAAATATTCTGTATTTTCCTTTAAAATTTAATTTTGGTAAAAAAGATTCATATGCTTTATATGAAACAAAATTTTTTAAATTAAGTTCTTGAATATTTATATTATTTGAATAAATTTTTGGTAAAATACAATAATTATCATTATTCGTAGAAAATCTTTTTATTAATTCTACAAAATATCTGGATATACCTCCATAGTTTTGTTCTGAAAAGATTTGGTGATCGTAAAAAACGTTCATATTTTTAAAATAATATTAATTTGGGACAATTTCTAATGGATATTGCAAAAAATACTTCCATCTCCATATTTTAAGAACTTTTATTTGAAAAGAAAAAAGAACCCTAGTCTTGTGATTTAAAATTAGAAATAAGCTACTTGCAAATATCTGAGATACTAAGGTTGCTAATGCAGCTCCATAAATTCCAATCTTAGGAATTAAAATTAAATTTAATATTACATTAGTTATTAAACCAACCAAACTTTTATAAAAAGAGTACTTCTGGATATTATCAATAATAAAATGATTGCTACCAGCTACACCTAAAAAAACAAATATTCCAGACCAAACATGTATTTTTAATATTCTAGATGATTCTTCGAAATTAACTCCGTATAAGAATTTAATCCCCCAGTCTGCAAAAATTTGAACTCCTATAGCAACACTAAATGAAATAATAAAAAGAATAACATGTAGCCTCTGCAGTTCGAACCAATATTGATCTTTATTATCTTCATAGAGGTTTATTAAATGGGGATAAAAGGAACTGGAAATTGCCATTGGAACAAAATACCATAGCTCACTCATTCGAACTGCAACACTATAAATTCCTAACTCTTTATCTCCAATCATATTCCCTATCATAATCTGGTCTACTTTCATATAGAGAATAATAGCTAAAGAGGAAAGAAACAATGGAAAGGAGGCTCTTATTAGATTTTTGGTTCTAGACCAGGAAAAAATCTTTAATGAAATATTAGATACTTTAGTTAAATAGTAAATAAATATTGAAATTGAAACAAAAATACCTTCTAGTGCAAAACTCCATATAAAATAAATAAAGGGATACGATTTATAAAGAAAGAAAATTTTAAGTAAAGTAAAAGCTATTAAGAATACATTTTCTATTATAACTACCCGTTTAATCAATAAAACTGATTCAAAATAAAATCTAGGAACCGTAAAACAACGAATAAAATAAGGAAGACTTAAGATAAGAACTATAGAAAATATTTCACTGTCTTCTGGTTTTGTTATAATAACAA
>JAACWH010000095.1 GCA_009991425.1 Leptospira sp. | reverse complement strand
CCATGGGGGGGTTATACGAGAAGGAATACGATTCGCAGAAAAGTTTTAGATTTGAAAGGCAATAATATTATAAAAGATGAACTGATCACCGAGAATGTTGCCTGGATGATGTATGAGCCCCTATTAGCGGCTGAAAGCTCGAAGGAAGAATAGTCGAGTTTCGGATCCTTTTAACTCTATCCAGTCGATTATTGGTTTGGCGTGGATGGCCAGCTTCCTATAGTGGGGATTGCGTCTCGAATATCAGTATTCCATTCTTGATTTGGGGGATTGGTCTTGGAAAACGATGAGCAAATTCCTATATGGATGGTTAAACAGATGAATGCTTTTAGAAATGCCTCATACGCTGGATTCGTTCTCTATTTTATTGGCATTGTTTTATTTTTCTACGGAATGGTAAATCTTTCCATAGAAATGGATTTAGATATGAAAGGTTTAAAAGCGACAGGTGAGGTTTACGATTTAGAAGTTACAGAACCATATCGCCAAGCTTGGGTCGTATTTCAAACACAGGATGGACAAACTGTCCGGTTTTTGGACAAATTATTTTGGAATCTTGATTTTGAAAAATACAAAGTAGGACAAAAAGTAGAAGTCATTTATGATCCAGCTAATCCAATTCAAACGGCCGTTATAGATGATTTCTTTCAAAGAAAAACAGAACCTTGGTGGCCCGTAATTATGGGATTCATTGTTATCCTAGTTGCATTCATTATGCGAAAAATCATGCTAAGGAAAGCGATAGAACTCGATAAGACACTCGGATGATAATCCATTAATAAGAATTGGAAAAACTAAAACGATATGGGATTTGAATTTAATTGCGAAAATCCTATTCTAGTTCATAGATTATAAATGAATGGAAAGAAATTCTATAAAGTTTTCGCAAATTCTTGGAAAAGGAACTTGAACCTTTTGCCAATGATTGGGAGAAAAAAGATGAGTTGCCACGTGAAATTTTCCATAAATTATCAAATATAGGATATTTTGGATTAGTTGCTCCATAGGAATTCGGAAGATCAAATCTTGGGATTGTTTTCTTGGCTCAGGCGATGGAAATGCTTAGTGAATTCTGTGGAAACACATACTTTTATGCTAGCGCCTCATTTGATTTGTTTGGTGAACTGTTTAAACATTTCGGAATGGATAATAAAGAATAAATACAGTTGACTTCTAGCGACTAACTTTCCATAACGAGGGCTGTGTTTCTGAATAATAAAATCAAATCTTGATTTGGGGGCTTGGTCTTGGAGACAATAAGTAATTTCATATATGGTAAACGCGGGTGGTTGCCATTCCTCTGGGCCATGCCAACAGTCACGTCGGTACTAGTAGGCCTCTATCATGGGCCCAACTTTCTCGACGACGCATATATCACCTTTCGTTACGCCGAGAACCTGGCGGCGGGCAACGGCCTTGTCTTCAACGTTGGTGAGCCTGTCCTCGGAACCACCACTCCGCTGTTCGCCGCGATGCTTGCTGCGTTTAAACTGCTGGGCATGCCCATACCAGTCGTGGCACGCTGGCTCGGACTTCTCTCGATAGCGGGGGTGGTCTTGGTTGTGCAGGCGCTGGCTCGTAAGGTGGTGTCGACTCCAGTCGCGCTCGCTGTGGGCATGTGCGTGGCTTTGCATCCTGATACGGCCTTTATCTCCAACGCTGGAATGGAGACGAGCACAAGCATGCTGCTCGTGTTCTCAGCACTGCTGATGTCCTTGCAGGGAAGGTTCGCTCTGGCTGGTGGCCTCGGCGGGGCGGCATTCTTGATGCGACCGGACGGGGTGTTGGTGGTCGCTCTCGCTGTGGTAATGGCATGGTTTCACGAGCCAAAGAAGATCTGGCAACCGCTTGCCACTGCGGCTATTGTGGCTCTTCCGTGGCTGCTGTATGCGGCAGTCACCTATGGCTCGCCAATCCCACACTCTGTCGGCGCCAAGCAACTGATCCATGCCGACAATCCTGCAAACATACTTGTCGCCTACTTTCGGCTACTCACCCTTAACCTACCACTGAAGATGATCTTCGGGCTTGGTGCAGCAGGAGCGGTTCTCTCGTCTATGCGGCAGTCGAAGCTTAGCTTGGTGGTGGCTTGGATGGCGGCCTACTTCTTAGGTCTCGTGACCTCGGGGATTGCGGCGCAGTTCCCTTGGTATGTCACGCCGCTTTCGATTGGAATGGTGCTCCTGGCTGGCTATGGAGCAGACCAGCTGAGTAACGCCATTAGCCAGCGAATCGGAAGTGACCGCAAGGGGATGCAGCAGCCAGCGGTGGCAAGCCTAATTCTACTTAGCCTTGCAGTGCTCTGCACCACGGATAGACACAACTTTCGGCTGGATGGAGAAGGCAGGGAAGCGGTATACCTCCACATCGGTAAGTTTCTTCAGGAGCGCAGTGCCCCAGGCGATGTGGTGTTCGTCGGTGAGGTAGGCGTGCTGTCCTATTTGCTGCTGGAGCAAAATGTGGTCGACAGCTCGGGAATCAACTCGCCGGAGGTGTTCAAGTTCCGAGCTGAGGACAGAGCTAGCCTTCGCCTTGAAGGTGACCCGCAGCCACCGCGAGACGGCTCTGTGCGATGGGTGAACCGAACCATTGCCGCCGTTGAACCTGACTATATCGTCACCAAGTATCCATGGCTCCACATCGGGAGAGTGGAGGATGCTCCTGCCTTTCAGGCCCTCTACAAGCGCGTGGACTTGAACGACGGCGCCCTTGCTGACTATCGGGTATACGAGCGGAGATAAAACCAAATCTTGATTTGGGAGCTCAGTTATGGACACAATGAGTAATTTCCTAAATTGTTTAGTAATTTCCGAAATTGCATGAATGCATAAAAAAAGCCAACTTAAGTTGGCTTTTAAAATTTAGATTGTATGATAGCAACCTGGCAGCGTCCTACTCTCCCATAAAGCGAACCTTATAGTACCATTGGCGATGAGGGTCTTGACTTCCGTGTTCGGGATGGGAACGGGTATTTCCCCCTCTCTAAAACCACCAGAACTCCATTGTTTTCCAGACTTCCCTCTAGGCAAGTCTTTTAGAGATTTATTCTCCAGATTTTTCAATCTACGATTCAAAAAAACTTATTCTTTATATGAATAAATTAGTTCTATAATGCCTGGCAGATCCCTTTTTTTTGTTCCCAAGAACAGGAAGATTTTAGTTGTGTTTGGCAAGCCTGTCTTGTTTTAAATTTTCCACATACAGCAGGATCTCCTGAAATCTTTTGAGGCCCATAACCTTGGGGTTGGGGAGGATTTTTTTTATTTTTCGTAAATTTACCATATTTTGCAATATCTTTCAATTCTCCGTAAGATTCAAATCCATCCCAATCATCCACAGTATAATATATTGTTCTCTCTTTTCCCTCACCGATAATATTGGAAATTTTTGCTTTTAGCCACATTTTTCCAAGTTTTACGTCGATGGGATCATTCTTCTGTTTCACTCCAATCTCTGGAATCGAAAATATATTTTCGACTGGCTCAGAGTATTGCTGGTATTTGAATAGCTTTGACTCTTCTAAATTACAATGCTCTTTAGGATCTACAAAATCCAAATATTCAACACAAATCTCATCTGAAGCATCTATGCTTTTAATTACTCCTGGACGATACCAGTCACTCATAACTTGCACATCGACTTTATCTCCCACTTCCCATTGGATGAGAAATAAGAAACTTACAATAATAACTCCGTATTTAGGAAAGTTAAATTTCCATTTTTTTTTAAGAGTCATAAATTTATTTCCTCACTAATTTATATGTTATTATGAGGAGGTATTCTAATTTATTTATATTTTTTGTCAATTATATTTTACTTAGCCTCCCAAAATTTCTAGTTTCTTTCGGCCTTGGAGATAAACAATTCTGCAAATAATTAACCAGAAAGCAATCTGGGAAATATAAGTTAACAAAAGGTAATGTGTTGTAGGGAGATCCCCACGACCCATGAGTATAGACGTAGGATAGTAGAAGAAATATGGAAAGGGAGTATAAACTGTAATAGTCTTTAATAAATCAGGGAAGAGGTCAACTGGTATAATTGCACCAGAGAACAAAGTAGTGCAGGCATAATAGAGAAGATAAAATCCAAACACATCAGTAAAAAAAAATGCCATGGAGCCAAGCACATATCCAACCATAAGATACAAAATGTATCCAAGGCTATAGAAGGCTAAGAACAAGAATACATTCGGTAAATATTCAACTAAACTAATTCCATAAATGAGAATAGAAATAATTAAGAGTGGAATAGCTTTTGCGAATGCCTGGAAAATGGAACCTCCCAAACTATCAAAGGCATAGGCAAGAGGATAGGAATACGGTTTTAAAAAATCGAAGATGATATCACCATTTCTAATTTTGTTGGGAATCATCTGATCGTTTCGACTCATACATACTTTGACTATGGTAGTAAGTATCGCATAACTTACAAGAGTTGTTCCTGTCCAGGTTCCCAGATTGTCGGGTGACTCTGCAGAGACAGTTGCCCAGACTGAAGTAAATATAAAGATATATAAAAAAGAAGTTGTCAAGCTTACAAAATACTCCAAGCGATAGGCAAGAGCTTTCTGAAAGGACATAGAAGTGAACCGAAAGTAGACATTCATGAGTTCAATTGGACTTGGGCATTTTGCCTATAGAGTGCTTTGATAACAGTAGATAGATCTTTCTTTTCATCCTCATTCAAATTATGGCCTTCCTCTAGTATAGAGTGAAAGGAATCTATCTCTCCATCGAATTGGATTTTACCTGAATCGAGAAGTAATATGCGAGAAGCCAGAGCTTCCAAATCTCCTACATCATGGGTAGTGAGTAATATGGTTACCTTGTTTTTCTCATTGATAAACTTAATGAACTCACGAACTTTTTCTTTTACTAAAATATCCAAACCAATCGTTGGTTCATCCAAGAATAAAACTTTGGGATTATGAAGTAGACTTGCTGCAAGATCAGCTTTCATCCTTTGTCCTAAAGACAATTTGCGGGCGGGTGTCTTCAAAATGTCTTTCATATCCAAAATCTCTATAAAATGATCCAAGTTTTCTTTGTACATTCTGTCCGAGATTTTATAAATCGAACGAATCAATAAAAAGGATTCAATCACAGGAAGATCCCACCATAACTGAGTTCTTTGACCAAAGACAGCTCCTATTTGGTAGGCATTTTTCTTGCGTTCCTTTGATGGATCCAATCCGCCTACGCGAATTTTTCCAGAATCGGGAGTAAGAATTCCCGTTAGTAATTTGATGGTTGTGGATTTCCCTGCGCCGTTTTGTCCTATGTATCCAACCAGTTCCCCTTCCCGAATTTTAAAACTTACTGCATCTACTGCCTTGTGGATTTTGTATTTAGGGAAAAAGAGTGAATGAACGGAAGAGAGCATTCCTGGATTTCTCTCTCGAGATTTAAATTGCTTCCCTACATTTTCCATTTCGATCATGTTTTGACTTTAAATCGGTAGTTTCTATCTTGGAAAGTACGAAAATGGAAAATCCACCCAACATTGCATTCATTCATAAAGTTGCCGCTGACTTAACAGGTAGAACTACCGTCCAAGGTAGGACGCATTCCTTTCGTTGTCTCAAAGAAGGCGATGAGGTTCATTTCTGGTATCTGGGGCGCGGGAAGAGAAGATACAATAAAATCGATCAGGTTGTCATTCACTCGGATCATTCATCGGTTCAATGCCAGTATTTTGGAATTTGCGGAGGCTGCAGTGGCCAGCATATTCCTTATGAAGAACAATTCTCCATCAAGACAAATCTATTAGCAGAAAATTATAAAGATAATTGGGAGATTAAACCAGAACTTATACCAGCATCCACTCCCTACCACTATAGAAATCGAATGGACTTTGCCATTTTTCCAGGGAAATCAGGACTTCGAGAATCAGGAAACTTTCGAAAGCTTGTGGATGTTGAAACCTGTTTGATCCAATCCAAGTGGGCGGATACGGAATGGAATTTAATTCGTTCTTACATCATTGCACATCCAGAGATTCCATTGAATCGAAAATCAGAAGAAGGCTTTCTCAAATACGTTACGATTCGTTATAGCTTTAGCACAGAAGATTCCATGGTGATTTTTACTATCGACAAAGCATTAGAAGGCTGTGATGGGGAGAAAGAATTAGAAGCCTGGCTGCTTGAGCATAGCACTGCCAAGAATATCATCTTTTGCTACAACCCAAGACCATCCGAGGTTTCTGCATTTGGAAGCTTTAAGGTTGTGAAAGGTAATTCTAGCTATGAAGAAAAAATCTTAGACCAGACTCTTCAGGTTCCCTTCGATTCCTTCTTCCAACCAAATCCAAGGCAATTTGAACCTATACTGCATGAGATTCAGAAATGGATTCAAGAATGGCAGCCTGAAAATCTAATTGACCTTTTCTGTGGTGGAGGATTCTTCTCTATTTTATTTGGCAAATATTTCGAAAAAATATATGGCTATGAGGTTAACAAGGCATCAATTGCAACAGCAACTGAAATTGTAAGTTCACTCTATGCAGATAAAGAATCTAGTTTTGAAAGTATAGATTTGTTCCAAAAGAAATTCATTCCTAAATTCATTGAATCATTTGAATCCAGAAACCTCGATCCTAGCAAAACATTTCTGATATTGGATCCACCTAGAAATGGCGCAGGAAGCTTCATGCTAGATTGGATAGAAAATTCCAATATAAAATATATAGCCTATGTATCCTGCAATCCTAAAGGTCAGTATGATGAGATTATGAAAAGCATTGGAAAAAGCTATACGCCTGTGAGAGTATTAATGACAGATCCCTACCCCCACACTCCCCACTTAGAATCATTAGTAATTCTAGAAAAGAAAAAGGTGGTTGTAGATTTTAAATTTTAATTTGTTTGATCGAATCTGTTTTTTAATTTAGTATGAATAGAAATTAAATCGGTTCTATTTCTAACACCGATTAAAGCAAAGGCATTGATATCTAAATAAACGAATTTGTCTCTTTTCATTTCTGAACGAATCATATAGTCTGATACATGCAGAATGGATGCTTCTAATTTTAATTCATCGGGACTGGTCATCGGTCTTGGATAATTTTTAATTAGTGAAACTAAGTTAAAAGAATACCCCCACTTCTCAGCAACCAAGGCTCCTATTTGCGCATGAGAGACTCCCAGTTCTATTTCTTCTAGAGTTGTATTGGTAAGTGATTGGTTGAGCTCAGGTTGCAGAGAGAAAATAATTAATTTGCCTAAATTATGAAAGATACCTGCTAGATACAATCTTTCATAGGAGACTGCAAAATTCAGTATACTTGCCAATTCTCTCGCATAGAAGGCACATTTTTTGGAGATTCTCCAGAACTTATGAAAATCATTGTATCTTGATTGAAGTATCTTTCGTGTTGAGCAGGTACTGATTGATTGGTAAAGACCTTCTTTACCCAGCTCCTGTATAGCTGATGTTAGAGTATCAAATTGCCTTTGCTTACCTAAAATAGAATTTGCTTCCTTTAGAATTTCAGAGACTAACCCAGGATCATTCTCTAAGATTTCAATGATTTCCGCTTCTTTGAAATCTTCAGATTGAATCTTTGTTAATATAGTTTGGATATCATTTGAGAAAACAGGGATCCCTGTTATTTCCTTCATCACTCGGTTGTAAATAGATTCTAAATTTTCTGGCTTCTTAATTTTATAAGGAATTTTAATTTTGGAAATGGTTTCTCCATCTTTGGAATCGAGAGTGAAATTATTGCTTTCAATACCTGCGTTCTTCATGAGTTGTATGTTCAGTACAATTCCAAGTCCAGCCCCTTCTTCATCGGAGGCAAATAGATCAAAAGCCTCGGACATATTCTTTAACTTACTTGCATTTTCCAATCTGATAAGTGATCTTGATTTCTCTTCCTCAGTCATCTCTACATTATTTGAAATAGAAAGAAGTATTCCATCTTCCAAAAGTTCTATTCGAAAGCAAATATTCATACCTTCTTCTTCTAAAAGATGTTGGTATTCTTTGATTTTAACTACAGCATCATCTTTAAAAGATTCTATAAGCTTTAAATACTCTTCTTTGTTGTGAATGTCTTTTGTAAATTTATTAAAATAGACACGCTTTAGATTTGCCTTACTCGCATTGTTGATCATTTCATTTAGAACAGTTGCTATGACATTTTCTAAGTAATCCAGCTCGTGATCCGCTAAGGCCTGGCCGACAAGCGTAAGAATCTGCTCTTCGTGAAGTGAATCAAAGGAAACAAAGGAAATTTCGATATATTTATTCTCCTTCAAACTTCGAGTAATTTCGAGTAAATCAGCCATAATTCCCTAAGATATTTCTTCCTATTTAGATAAAAATTAAAAAAAATATTTAAATTCCCCCGAAAATGAAAGTATGAGGCGACTTACTTATTTTCCATTTATTTTCGTTTTTATTGTTTTCTCCAGTTGTATCGGATTAGTTACCGAGTCTTGGAAGCCTCCTGCAACAATCAATGAATCATTGATTGTTCGAGTTTATTTAGGTAAACCAGATACAGAGTTAAAGGTAACAACAAATGGAATTTTCCAAGTTTTCGATGTGAATGATCTGATGATTAAGAAAAATATCGATATTTTACAATTGAATCCATTTTCCCTTAAAGCTAGAATTCGTATTGTTCCGGAAAGTGGAATGTTTACTTACAATGGCAAAAAATATAGAGGCGAGATTTCTATTGAACCCACACAACAAGGTCCTATAGTCCTAAATCTAGTTCCTATTGAAAAATATCTGATTGCTGTTGTTCCTTCAGAAGTCCCCTATTCATGGCCCGAAGAAGCACTCAAGGCTCAGGCGATTTGCGCTCGAACATACGTTATACGTGAAATGCTAAATAAAGTTAACCAAAACTATGATGTTGATGTCAGTACAGCAAGCCAAGTATATGGAGGTGTGGATAAAGAAAATCCGAGGACAACTAAAGCAGTTGAAGAAACTGAAGGTACTCTTATGCTATATAAGAATGAGCCCATTCATGCCTTCTTTCATTCTAATGCGGGTGGTATGACGGAGAAACCAGAGAACGTCTGGGGTGGCAAAAATTTACCTTACCTTGATCACATCGAATCTAAATACGATCAGTATGCTCCTAATTATTCTTGGTCCGATAAGATAAGATTTTCAGATGCAGATAGATTGTTAGCTAAGGAAGGAGTCGGTAAAATTGAATCCATACTTGTCTTAGGAAGAAATCTATCACAAAGAGTAGAGCTTGTTGAAATCATTGGCGAGACTGGCACGAAAAAAATCAAGGGTGCAGACTTTCGAAAGATTATCGGTAATACAAAATTAAAATCCCTTAAATTTGGAATCAAAAAAGAAGCTGATGGCTATTTCATTAAAGGACTTGGAAATGGGCATGGAGTTGGGATGAGTCAATGGGGAGCTCATGGCATGGCGGAAGAAAATTATAATTACAGAGCGATTTTAAAACATTACTATCCTGGTATTGATTTAGCAAATATGGTTCGTTAGATTCTATAGTCGCAGCTCTATAGGTCAATTTGCCATGAATGAATCTAGAGAAAAATGGATTGCAAAAGGCTATGAGTTTTTTGCAATCAAAGGCTTGTCAGAGCTCAAAGTGCAATCACTTTCTAAGGTAGTTGGAATAAGTAAATCTTCCTTCTACCATTTATTCGTAGACTTAGATCATTTCATAGAATCACTGCTAAAGTTCCATCTAGAACGTTCTGAACTAATTGCTAAACTAGAATTAGAATGTAAAAATATTGATCCAGAACTTATTCATATTCTAATCGAATATAAAATCGATTTACTTTTCAATAGACAATTAAGATTCCATCGATATAGAAAAAATTTCGAGAAGACATTGGATAAATCAAATAAGATTATTCAAGTTCCCTTTATCTCTATATGGATGAAAGATTTAAACCTTGATCTAAATGAAAATCAAACATCGGGAATGTTTGATTTAGCAATTGAGAATTTCTTTTCTAAAATCATTTTTGAAAACTTAAATTACGAATGGCTATCTAATTATTTTGCAGAACTGAAAAACACAACCTCCCATCTTTCCTAAATTATAATAATAACTCATAATTCGTAAATGAGACTTAAGTCCGTCGGCAATTTTTTATTCACTGCTTGTCATCACTCTGTTCCCTATCCCACCGCTCGCTACAGCTACAAAAAGCCCGTTACCAAAAGTTACTGAAGCCCACGCGATATTATCAGCCGGTGTTTGGCTCGTCCAGGTCATTCCGTCTGGGCTTGTCATCACTCGGTCACTAAGACCAGAGTTCGCTACAGCTACAAAAAGCCCGTTACCAAAAGTCACTGAAGCCCAACCGATATTATCAGCCGGTGTACTAGAAATCCATGTATTTGCCGTCGCATTCACTGTAATATTGATATTAGCTGTGCCACTGCCAAATCCATTGGTATCTGTAATTGTATGATCCGTGGCAACCTGAGATGCTATAGGAGTTCCACTGATCGCACAACTCTCATTATCAATTACGAGTCCTGGCGGAAGAGTTGGAGTAGATGAACAACTGGAAGGTGCGTTTCCTCCAAGCGATGGAGTTATTGTGGTAATGGCAGTATTTTGGTTAAAAGTAAAAGTTGATTCAGAATAACTTATAGTAGGCACATTTCCCGTAGATAATACATTTAAGCTCTGTAATAGTCTCGCAATTTCAAGTGGACTTCTATCTATAGAAGGTAAGCAAGAAAATAAAAAAAGAATCAAAAATGTAAAATGAATATGGCTATTAAATTTTTTTAATCTCCTAAGTTTTAAATTTTTCATAAAATTTTTCCTAATGTTTACATTTTTTAAATTATACTATTCCAGCAAAATGAACTATACCTGAAAAATGGAAGCTTATTACATAATTAATTTACCTAACTCTTATAGGATGTTTTAACTTAGTGAAGGACGCCTTATCCTAAGGTATTAAAAGAAATCAATATAGTCAATCAGAATATATTCTAATTCTAAAAAGCTAATTTTCTATGTTAAGATAAAATTACATTCTTTCTTCAAACTTTTAAAAATAAGTTTTGGACTAAAATTTCACAACAATTGCCTTTGTGACTCAAAATTTTTTGTACACCTCTGTCCAATGTTTTTAGAATAGAAGTAATTATTTAAATTGAAAGTTTCCAATTTTTAATTAAGTTAAAACAATTAGTATTGATGTAGGAATTAAAATATGAGAAGTGACTTTCATAAATTTTGGCTAAAAATAACTGCAATAATAGTCGGTTCATTTGGCCCTATTTTTTTCTTAGGAACTATGGCGGAGACATTAGAACCTGCTAGGTTGACTTTAGATTTACTGAGCTGGCCTATTGATGGTAAATCAACATACTCTCATCCTGATACAAGATTTCTCTCTGCTTTAACAGGCGGATTTCTTTTTGGCTGGGGAGTTATGATTTGGTTTTTATCTAGTTTGGTTTATGATAAAGCACCAGAAGAAACAAGGAAAGCAGTATTGATAGGAATTCTTTCTTGGTTTTTTCTAGATAGTGCTGGTTCAATCGCATCGGGGAATGCTTCTAATGCAATTATCAATATATTTATTTTGCTAATTGCTGTTGGCCCTCTCTGGAAGCAGGCTAAGGAGGATTGATTCATCCTCCTAAATTAGTCATCAGGTCACATTTCGTTTAACAGCCGTTTCTGCCTCAGAAATGGCTTTTAGATTTCCCCATTTAAAATTAATCTTAGCTCCAGCCTTCATAGCATCTTCCTTTATGGAATCGATTATTTCCATGGAAGTATGGTCGATGTAATTCGCATCGGCAACATCTAAGACGATAAATTTATTTCCAGCATCAATAGATTTTTGAACGTTATCATACATCTTAAAGGAATTCAAAAACAAAATGGGTGAGCTTATCTTCCAAATTCCTTTTTTCTCATCACCTGTTATTTTCAATTTCCAATAATCTCTCCACTTAACGCCTGATATCATTTGAATAATCATTTTGACTGTAACTCCAGCAAGGATTCCCACTAGAAGATCGATAAAGATAGTAAAGAATATAGTTGTTAGGAAAACTATGAGCTGCTCCTTGCCTGTTTTATAACGATGTATAAACTCTTTAGGAGCTGCTAAGCGAAATCCAATAAGAATCAAAATAGCAGCTAGAGAAGACATAGGAATTAACTTTAAGAGCTCTGGGAATAGTAAAAGAAACAATAAAAGAAATGAACCATGGAAAAAGTTGGACCACACAGACTTTGCTCCATTTTCAATATTTGCCTTAGATCTAACAATCTCAGCTATGATGGGGATTCCACCAATAAAACCCAAGAGTGCATTTGCAAGTCCCTTGCCGATTAGCTCCTGGTCCATATCCGTGGATCGTCTCAAAGGATCGATTTTGTCAACAGCAGAAGCACTTAATAAGGATTCTAAGCTTGCAATAAAAAATATCATCAATGTATGGAACCAAAATACTAGAGTCCCAACCATAGAAAAATCTGGAAAAATAATCGCTTCCTTCATAGAAGACGGGATCTGAACTAAATAATGAGAATCCGCTGTATATTCCTTGCCAAATAAATTATACTTAGATGAAACATTGATATTAAAATATTCAACTAGCATGATGCCTGCGATAACAGCTAATAGTGGAGCAGGAATTTTACTTAAATAGGGGAGTTTCACAAATTGGAAGAAGAGTAAAATGGCTAAAGCAACCAAGCCTATAAGAAAAATCTCAGGATTCAAATCAACGATGCGCGAAGGAAATTCTAGATACAATTCCCAAGGAGCTTTTGAAATAGGATTGGCTCCGATAAGAACAAACAATTGCTTAGATATAATTATAAGTCCGATAGACGCCATCATTCCATGTACAACTGATGATGGAAATATTTTCCCTAGGAACCCTTTTCGAAACACACCTGTAAAGAACTGAAATACACCAACGAAAATCATAGCAGCTAGAGTTCTCTTGAAACCTAGCATACCATCGCCCTGGCCTAAACCATCAATCGAATCGATAATAATTACAATAAGTCCTGCGGCCGGTCCATTAATTGTAACATAGGAACCACCAAACATAGAAGCGATTACACCACCGATTATCCCTGCAAGAAGACCTGCTGTTGGGGGAGCTCCACTGGCAACTGAGATTCCCACACAAAGAGGTAATGCGATTAGAAAAACAACAAATCCGGACAAAACGTCCGTCTTAGCATACTGCCTCCAATCTTTCTGTATTCGCCGAAATTCCATAATCTATTTCCCTTTCTTGATAAACTCAAGCCACTTAACTTTAAAATCAAAATCACGCCTACCCATAAATGTAAGGAAGGCTCTTACCATAACATCAGGACGAGGAGGATCTCCTGCAATCCAGAATTTGGGAGTCTCTGGGAAAACGCCATGCCTCCACAATCCTCCCGAGACCGCTTCTGTTCCCATTGCAATTATGGCTTTTGGATCTGCCATTGTATTCCAAGCAACATTCATACCATGATGCATATTCTCAGAAATTGGTCCAGAGACCAACAAAATATCTGCATGTTTGGGCGATGCGACTACTCGGACACCTATACTTTCCATATCAAATACATTATTATAAGAAGCACCGATTTCCCATTCCACACCTGTATTGGATCCAGCGCATATTTCACGAAAATTAAATCCATTCTTATGAACAAGTTCAAAAATTGTTTCCTGTCGAAGAGTCTCCATAGCTGGGCTTTCATATTCTTTTGTATTGAATATTCCTTCTGAATTATATTCTATTTTGAGATCTTCCCTTCTTGCCGAATAAACATCTACAAATCCAGATTCAGAAATAAATTCTTTCTCACAGACTTCTACACAGAGAGAACATTGTAAGCAAGCACCATAATCAAATGAAATAGCATTTGTTTGAATTTCTATGCAATGAGTCGGGCAAATGGTTTTACATTTCCTACATTCAGCACATTGATCGACATCTCCTATATAAGCAGGAATACCTCTTGCTTTGGAAGAGGTTCCATTGTGCTTTCGGAAATCTACAGTAACATGAGGCTTGAAAATATTTATAATTTCTCTTAGAAAACCTATCATAAATCAACCCCCGCATAAGAATGATTGAAAGACTTATTCAACAAAGGAAAATCTCCAATTAACATTCCTCTTGAGGCCAGCTCCAGAGAAAGCCAATTCAAAACAGAAGGATCTCGGTAGTAAATTTTATCAATTCGATTATTGGCTCCCCATTTAAATGCAACAAGAAGAGAACCACGCCAAGCTTCAGAAACCCCATAAGTTATTTGCTCATGACTTGCATTCAAATTTTCTAATTGATAAGGCTTCCATCTTCTCTTGAGCTCTGACCAATTTATTTCCTTAGATGCTGCTTGGATTATTGCCACTGATTTCTGAATATCATAATAGCGAATCAGAAATCTAGACCAGGAATCACCAGTTAATTTATGGCTTGTTATACTTTGAAAAAATTGTGAATCCAACTTTTCGTATAATGGTTCTGACTGTCGTATATCAATTTTTGCAAGACTGGAACGTGCAGTATGTCCGCTAAAACCATACTTCCAAGATTGTTCAGCTGAAACAGTTCCCACATTTTGCATTCTTTCTCTAAGTGTGCTAGAAGAGATTGCCCTTTCTATATGTTTGTTTAAATTTTTCAACCAAGGATGGAACCTTTTTAAATAAGCTTGGATATCTTCCAGACTTGCCTTTCCATTGAAACGAGATTGGAATGGCATAATGACAAATCTACCAAACCTAGAACCTGTTAGTAGCTCCATCCAGCCTAAAGGGAAGCCGCGTTCTGTTGAGCAGACACCTAATAAAGGGTAAAAGCCTACATCGCCTGCTATCCCCCCCAGATCACCAACATATACAGCCAGTCTTTCTGTTTCGAGCAGGATCAATCGGTAAAGTTCTTCAGATGATGAGATTGGACTTGGAAATTTTGATTCTATAGCACGTATTATTGCTAAGCTGTTTGCTACTGAACTATCCATAGTTGCTGAGGATAGTAGATTCGTTATTTCGAAAACTGATTTACTTTTACAGGCATCTAATATATTCCTTCTCTGGAATCCTAAGCGAATAGTCAGATGACGCATTTCTTCCCCTCGGACTGAGAATCGAAAATGCCCAGGCTCTATAAGACCTGCATGGATTGGGCCTACCGCATGAGAATAATCTAAATTCGTTAGGGGAACTTCTAATCTGCTATAATCAAATCCTCTTATCCCTTTACTAGAATCATAAAGATAATTCAGCTGATCCATTCTATGGGTAGATAGATATCTCTCTTCATCAATTCTAGAATAATCCTCATCCCAAGTTAAACCATAATTATAACGAAGTAGAGAAATGGGAATGGAAGAATCATTTAAATTTTGCCTAAAGTCTGCATTACTCATTTCAGCAAATATAGACTTACCATCATGGAAAAATTTTAAATTCTCAAATAATCCTGTAACGACTCTTCTAGATTCCATAAATTCCCCATACCAAGTCTAGGTTCATAATTCCATATATGCCCCATCCCATAATGAGAAGAAATAAGGTTGCAACTATTGCGAGTCTACCATCGATTAACTTCTGTTCAGAATATTTAATTTGTCTTGAATCTTCAATTGCCCAAATATTGTAAACTTTAGAAATAAGAAGTGAAAAGAAAATCAAACTCAAGAAAGGAATGATTAAATTCATATAAATTTTACTTTCAATAGATAACTTTATAATTAGAAAATCTGTTAGAAATGCTGGAGATATTGGGAATGCGAAAGCAAAAAATAAACTTCCAAAGTAGAAAAATTTCACTCTTCCATTAATTTCAGGTAATCGAAATATTTGCTCTAAGTATTTACTGCCTGCTTCAATTCGTAGTATACCCATTGTTAGAAAAACTAATGTTTTCAATAAGACTGTTCCTACTAAAATATAAAGAAATATAGAAAATGGGATCTCCATCCATACTATCCAGGCTAAGGCACCTGTGTGGAATAGAGCAATTTTTGCAGCAATTCTTCTTATATCATTTCTCTGGTAGAGACTCCAAATCGAATGAAGGCATGTTACTGATCCTAAAACTGGCAATAGCAATCTCGCTGAGAAAATAGAAGGATTCCAAATACGATCTATGGCGACTAACTCACGCAAAACTAATGCTACAGTCACAGGAATCAAAGATGCGATTAAGGACGAAACCTGAGTTGGGCTTTCGCCATAAGTATCTCCAACCCAGAAATGGTTGGGCCAAAGCCCCATCTTAGCTGTATAGCCATAGATTGCCAAAGTCAGACCTAAGTTTACAATAGGCCCCGAAGAAAATTGAACTTGTTTTAATGCATTTATATTTAAGGAACCATCTGAACCACCTGAGAAGGAAACTAAAATGAGTCCCAGAAATGATATACCCAATCCGTAGGAATTGATTACAAGAAATTTCCAAGCTATTCTAGAAGACTTAACAGTTCCCGAACTAGAAATCAACAGAGCTCCGAATAAGGTTGAGGCTTCAATGAAAACCCATGAGGCAGCAAAATTCTCAGTATACCATGATAGACTTAGACTAAGGAAAAATAAACTGGTTGCTGTTAGCCAAATCCACTTTCTAGGTAATTTATGTGTTGGAAAAAAGATCCAAATAATCATAACTGAAAAATAACTTATAAAACCTGAAATTAATAAGGGTAGGAATTCCATTATCCTTTCTCCTGTAAACTCAATGGATTGAGTTTTAAGACTACAGCAGCAACAATAACCAAGACAGCATCGAGAAAAGTTCCAAATTCTAAACCTATTGGAAGACCTTTATCTAAGACCATTGTTAAAGCAAATATTCCATTCTCGAATACTACAAAGCCTGCAATCAATGCCATCCAGTTCTTCTGCACAATAAAACCTAATATTCCTACATAGATCACTAGTATAACATAGATAAGACCAATTCTATGGGTGTCCAAAGGAAAGGATTGAATTCTTTCCGTTAAAAAGATAGCTATCAAGATTCCAAAGACTAAAAAGAAGGCCGTTGCTAAATATCCAAACCTAGGTGTAGTGGATTCTTCTAGCCAAGCCTTTCTGGCTGTCCAAAATAATATATAGGGAGTTAGCATAGCCTTGAATAGAACTACCATAGAGATTAAAATCCATGTGTGGCTTTCTGTAATTGGATGAACTTTTAGAACAGTTGGAATTAGTAAAAAACCCTGAAAAGACAACAAAGATAAAAGTCTCGTTAGTCGATTTTCGACAAGAACCATCAATCCAGACAAGAACAATAGTAAGTATGCAAAATCAAATATCATGTAATTTCACCAATGTCCCTAGAAATAATATTACTAAGAATATCAATCCCATAAGCTCAGGTACCCAAGACCATTTTCGCCTAGCACAAAACGCTTCCCAAATTCCTAAGCCGACTGCTGAGAGTAGAACCGCAGGAATCACCCAAAATGGAATCCATGATGGACTTAAGTAATCGTTCTTATGAAATTTTGTATGCTCCAATCCTAACTTCACTAGAAGAGTCAACATGGTTGCTGATTTAATTTGGTAGGAAATTTCAAACATAGCAAATTTTCTACCTGATGCTTCCAAGAGCATAGCCTCATGAACCATTGTTAACTCCAAATGAGTTCTAGGATCATCAAAAGGTGGTTTAGATAGCTCGACCAAGACTGCATAAAAACAAGCGACTAAGAACAAGGCTCCCATAGAGAAGGAAGTAATGGAAGCATCCATTTGAATATGAGATTGGGCAACCAAGATCATCAATAGCAAGGTTGGCTCTGTGGAAATCGAGAGTAAAGTTTCTCTAGCTGAACCCATACCACCGAAAGATGTTCCGTTTTCGGAAGCAAACCCAGTGATTGCAACACGTTCCAAAACTAAAAAGAAAACTATAAAGACAAAGGAAGTCCATTCAAAGGAAACTATCGACCAGGCAATGATACTTCCCATGATTGCAATCATAGGAGCATATTCTATAAAAAAGCCAGGTTGCAAAGAAACCACAGGCTCCTTTTGTAAATTTCTATAGATATCTCTGAGGACTTGGGATAGAGGTGGTCCCTTTCGATTTTGCGCTCTAGACCGTATCTTTCGAATGATTCCACCAACTAGGAGTGGTAGTAGTATAAACCCAATTAGTTGAAATATTTCTTTCATCTCAGTAACCCAGTATGTCCTTAATAAAGAACAAAAGTAAAATTACAAGAACCCCACCACTGGATATGGCTAGATAATTACTCAAATCTTCCTCATCTAACATTTGCTTAATTCTATACCAATAAGGGTTTAGAAGTGTATGAATGAATTTATAAACTGTTGAATCCAATCTAGATTCACCATTCGATTTCACCAAATAACGTCCTAGAGATGAGCGAACCGGAAGGGAATAAGTTTCACCCGTGACAGATGTTCTAGTAATATCCGCCTTAGAACCACAATCCCATGTGGCTTGCTTTATTTTTTTCTTTGGTGAAAATAACATGACAACAATTACGAATCCTAAACTTACAAAAGAAAGAATTCCGGCATCCTTTAACCAAACACCTGTAGTTCCAGGGAAATATTCATTCCAAAAGAAAGGTAATGTTAGCGAAGGCAGAAGTATCATGGTAGCAAGCCAATAGAGATCTAAATTGTATTTGCTGTTCTCAATTGTAGGTTTAATTTCTAACTCTGTTGTTCTTACAGTGGATAAGAATACAGTGTAAAATAATCTCAAATGGGAAACACCACCTGTTACTAGCCCAGTAAATACTAAAACTAGCACAGGCAATACGGCAATAGATCTTCCTGATTGTATATCTAAAACTTGAGAACTTAATAGAAGATACATGCTCTCAACCAAAAAACCTGAAGTTCCAGGAATTGCCATAAAACTCATGGTTCCGATTATACTTAATGCAGTAGGAATTCCCAAGAGCCTTCCCATCCCACGTATATTATTCAACTGATTCAAATAAGGAGATTTCCAGATTCTACCCATAAGGGAAAATTGAAATACCTTTGAGATAGAATGCTGAATCAGTCCAAAATAAAAAAGGATTAAGAAAGGCTTTTCAAGAATGTGAAAGCCCGTGTCTGTTGTAGTTTTTGCAATTCCTGCGAGTGCGATACACAACCATAGAAAATTTAATTTCTCTATGGAACTATAAGCCAACAATAAAGATACTTTGGATTGGAAATAACTACTTACTCCACCTACAAAAACCCCAGTGCTTGCGATAGATGCAAGGATCAAATAAAATATTGGTTCATTCCATAGCGGGTATACAAATTCTAAAAATAAAAAAAAAGGAAAAATTGCCATAACGCCTGATGAGAAGGAATTGATTTCGGCAGTTCCGTTCTCATAGGCGCTAGGCATCCAAAAATGGAAGAGAAGAAGAGATGATTTAATAAAGACAGCTACAGCTAAAAAATAAGTGCCAATAATCGATTGGCTGGGTAAGAAAATCCAAACAGAAAGGAAAATTGCAGAGATGCTTCCACTCACTATAAACGAGGAAATACTTCTTCCTTGATCTTTATGATCCTTAGGGTATAAGAAGAAATAAATATAGCTCAAAGACTCTAAACTAATGACAGTTAGAAAATTTTTCTTCGAGAAAAAAGCAAATACTAAGAGTGTGAATTGAAATAAGATTAATAATCTAGAGTATTTACCAGATTTTGGAGCAAGAAGTAGACCTAAAGTTACTACGCTGCACAATGCTAAATAAAAATTTATATCAATCACAATTCAACTTCCTTAAATTTATTTCTAGAGAAAAATAAAATTTAAGAAATAAAGGGAGGTGGCTGTGATAAGTAGTTTGGAATAGAATGAGAAAAAGAAATAGATCGAGGTTTAGAATATTCGGAATATTGAATTACAATGATTGGAAAATGAGAATTGGAATTCCCTTCCACAAACTTCTCCAAATCTTCAATTTCGTTGAATGATTGGCCTTCAAATCCTGTAAGTATCTCACTAATGTCAACTTTCTCTGAATACTGGGAAGGAAAATCGAATGAAGAGTTAGGCAAAATCGGTAAAGCAATGGAAAATAATAGAACAAGAGCTAATGCTTTGGATCTATTTTTAATTTTGCTTACCATTCTGTTTACATTAAATTCGCTAGGATTTATGTTGTCAACTAGAATGGTTTTTTCCCATGATACGAATCCAAAATTTAGAAAAAAATTATAGAATCGGAAATTCTTCAATAACAGCTCTAAAGAATATTAATCTTGAAGTTTCCAATTCACAATTCGTGACCTTAATGGGTCCCTCAGGTTCAGGCAAATCTTCTCTTTTGAATATACTTGCTTCTATAGATAAGCCAGATAATGGATTAGTAGAAGTTTTTGATTATAATCTGAACAATCTGTCCCAAAGAGACTTAGATAAGTATAGAAGATCCACTGTTGGAATTATATTCCAATTTTTTAATCTACTACCTTACCTTTCTGCATTAGAGAATGTTAGCCTTCCTTTATATCTTTCAGGTATTTCAACCAATCAAGCCCATTTAAGAGCTTCTGAGTCACTTGAAATGGTTGGACTTAAAGATAGAATGCAGCATAAACCAACTGAATTATCTGGTGGAGAGCAACAGAGAGTTGCAATTGCAAGATCGATTGTTCATAATCCAAAACTTCTTTTGGCTGATGAGCCGACTGGGAATCTAGATACAGATACAAGTCATAAAATCATGGAGATACTTTTAAAACTACGAAAAGAAAAAAGTTTCACCTTATGGATTGTAACACATAATCCAGAAATAGGAAGGTTAGGGGATCTTCAAATCCATTTAAAAGATGGAAAAATGCTGGATGAATCTTAAACTTTTTTCTAACTTTCTTTTTCTATACCTATCACAACATAAGATTCGTAACCTACTCATCCTAATAGGAATCTCTCTCGGGATTGCTCTATTCGTTTCTACAGGATACAACGGTATTCGCGCAGAGAAATCATTGATAGATTTTTCTTTAGGATTCAATGGGGATGAATTTCAATATAGAATCTCAGGAAATCGTACTGATCTACCAGAAGAAATTATCGGGAAAATATTTTACGATCCAAAATTAGAATCGATTTCTAAAGTTTCCCCTAACCTAAAGAAAGATACCAACATACTCTTCTCTAGTGGAGAATCTCTAAGAATTCCAGTCCTTGGGCTGAATCTTTTTGAAAACGGACTCCCTAATCCTGATAGCAATTCCAACCCAGAAACCAATTCGACCTCCAATAACTCTGCAATTTTATTTTCAAAAGCCTTGTATGATAAAATGCAAGAAAATGACAAAGTTGAATTCGAATTTGAGAATAATAAAATAATATTTGATAAGTCAGAGATTGGCTTACTCGATAATGAAGGAGGCATGTATGCCTTATTGGATTTACAAATTCTGCAAGCCTACCTTGAAAATGAAGACCGCATAACATATATTTACCTACATAGTGATTCACCATCAAAACAATTAGAAACAAGTATACAGGAGATTTTGGATTTATTTCCCAATACAAAATTAGAATCCAGAGAAGATATTCTCCAGAGGGCGGAAGGAGCCTTGAAATCCTTTCGTATGAACTTGCTTGTTGTATCTATGATATCGGTATTGATATCTTTGTTTATGATTTCTCAAAATCTTTCCGGTCTTTATTTCCAAAGAAGAAAAGAATTAGCTATCCTCAGAAGTATTGGAGCAAGCTCTCTAATAACTTTTTTACTTTTCCTACTTCAAGCCTTAGTTCTAGGAATACCAGGAACTATTTTGGGAATCTACCTAGGCATTGGTTTTACAGAAATATTTTCTATTTCTGTAACTACAGTTACTAATAGTAAACAAGTTCTTTCCTATAATCAACTTCCCTGGAATTTAATTA
>JAACWH010000084.1 GCA_009991425.1 Leptospira sp. | reverse complement strand
TTCCAAATTAATGATACCTTAATTTTTGATTACCAAAAATTAATTAACAAGCGGACACGATGTCCGCATTCAAGTGTGATGGCGGTTAACGAAATAGCCTTAACGACGTAGGCTGACCCTGAGTCCCCACGGGACGTTAGGGACTGGAACGACACTTGCGTAAGCAAGGGGAGTGCCAGAAGCCTATGTGGCTTTAGCCCGAGCGAGGGCGGAGACCCGAAGCGAAGCGTTAAGGCGCTGTTATACGCTGTTGCCCTTTGTTTAGGAGCTTATTAATAGATTGATATTATCTTCAATTTATTTTAAAGCTAATTTATCTATCTCTTCTATAATTTAAGCTTTTCGCTGGTCCAATCTAGATTTTTTATTTGTTCAGATAGAACTGCTTATTTAATATTTCATCCGTTAATTGAAACTTCAAATGGATATCCTTTCTTTCTACTTGTGATCGGACAAAATATAGCTAATCTGGTTTTTAAGTGTATTCGAAAGGTGAAAGCGCAAGTGCTGGTCTTCTTCCCATTTGTTCATGACAGCTTTCAGATTAAAATTTGGCCAAATGATTTTTCCATGTTCTGGACAATATTTATATTTCGCTACTAAAATTCATTTCCAATTGCTTGATCAGTATTAACTTCAGAATGTAGATGTTTTTTATTGATTCTTTTTAATTTTTGACCAACCACTTAGGAACGACCTTCGACTTTTGATATGGTCCAATCCTCAAAATTAGTATGGCTGACCGGTATACGCGAGAGACTACCCATTATAGGAAGCTAACTTAAAGTTGAATATATTTTACATTTATTTCCTAGTCCCATTTCTTCTCGAAAAAATCCGTCATTCCATTATCGGTCTTTGATAAAAACGGTCTCCAATATTTTCGCTGGTGCGACGATTGCATCCAAACCACTAACTAGTATTGCCAAACCTGACTTCAAACCAGTAGTCAATGATGATTTTCCGACCTCTGCGACGGAACCTAATGTTTTCAATGAAACGGTTTTAAGTAAAAGTCCCCTTACACAAAGTCGAGCAGTTTTCTCACTTACATTTCTTAGAATCGATAATCTTTAATTCATGAGATTCTACCATCTCAGCCGTCCATATACCTTTTTGACTTGTTCGAATAGTGCAATAAGGAATTCCACTTTTATCCAAATAATCATAAATCTGGATGGCATCATAGAAGAATTGAGGGTACAGGCCATCAAAGCCAGGTGTGTAAAGATAAAATTTACTTTCATTCTTTTCATACACAACTCTACCTGGTGGATACCAAAATCCATTACGAATAGTAAACAAAAATTGGTTCCTACTTTTACCTTTCTCATCTAAAGTCAAGGAACCAGATTTATATTGTAACATAGAATATATTTCATCTTCTTTTATTGTCTGATTGGATAAAATATTATATTCAATTGTTGCTCCAATACTTGTTTTATGATCCCAGTTTCCGATCCTTAAACTTACATACATTAAAGCCATGATACCTATAAATGTTTCCATTTTACTTATTTACCTCTTTACAAATTAGGAACGACAACGAGGTTCGCCTTCTGATTTGATCCAGTCCTCAAAATCTGAATGGATGGCTGGTATTCGTGGCAGAATGTCCATTATACGAAGTTAGCTCACTTAAAGGCGAATATATTTTTTCGTTACTAAAATTCATTTCCAATTGCTAGATCAGTATTAACTTCAGAATGTAGATTCCATATATTAATCAATGTATATACTTATATATTTGTCGATTGATATTTTTCATATAAAAGTGTTACCCATGTCCTGAGGCATACATTGGGCAATTGCGTATAACGAGGAGAATTGCCGACGTTGGTCGTAGGTGAGTGTCCGAAGGACACGTTACCGTTGGCGCGCATTCTTGCCATGCAAGAATCGTGACTAAGACCAATGTGTCGTAGACCGAGCCGGTAGTCCGGCGAAGTGGCAATTCGGAGTTATACGCTGGTCTTCTTCGGATCTACACCCTTAAATCGACAGAGCCATAGATGGCGAAGGCCATCCCTCAATTCAACTATATTTTAAACGCTCAATGCTTTAAATAAGAGAACAAATAAAATTATTTATAGTAATAGTACCAATTACTTTGATAGTTGTTATCAAAATTTTCCTTTGTGTCAAAATAAATAAGAATCTTCTCTATTGCGCAATAACCGAACTGATCTTTCTTTTTCAACAAAGAAAACAATTTTTCTGATATGCGATCTTTGATATTAACCTTGTCTATTTTTGCCAGGTAACTATCGGAATAATAAAATACTGTTGTTGCATCAAACATATTACTAATACCCCATATATTTTCTTTATCAATTTCATAAGCTATTCTATTTAAATCTTTCTTAGTTATACTTTCGTTAATTTCCTCATAGTATACCTTTTCAAAATTTCCGAACACTACAAATAAAGAATCACTATTTTCGATTTTCTCTTTATCAAAAAAAGCAAGGAAGTGATCCTTAATTTTATTTTGTTTAACCTTATCATATATAAAAGGTTTCTTCTTAAATTTATTATAATCTGTTGATTGTTCCAATACTACATATAGCCTTGGCAATTTTTCTTTTGCAACAATAACATAATCTAATAAAATATTCAGAACGTTTACATTATATTTAAAATTTATCCAATCAATTATTGCAAGATATTCTTGTTTAACCTTATTTTTTCCAAGCTTAATTAATTTTGACTGTTTATATAACTGATCTGATGGTAAAATCATTTTAATTTCCAATCTAAAAATTGTTCTCGTCCAGCTTAAACAGTGCAACGATCATAATTAATTGAAAATCCCAAATTAATATGAAAGTAAAATCATATTTAAGAGACTTTTCACGCTAAGGATAGCGTGAAAACATACAACGAGGATGCCCCGAAAAAGACTTGCGAATAACGCAGTAGGATTGCCGACGTTCCTCGACCCTGAGTCTCGCAGAGACGTTAGGGACTGGCAAGAGGCTTGCGTATGCAAGACGAATGACAGAGAGGAATGTGGCTTTAGCCTGTAGTGAGGGCTTGACCCGAACGAAACGGCAATCCGAAGTTAAGCGCAGTAATTCATTTATAATGAGAGAGCAACTGATTTAACTTTTTTTGTCTTATCAGTTTTTCTTTTCAATTCTTTATAGGATTTAATATCTTTTATTTTCGATTTGAGTTTATGTGATTCTAATCTTATATCAAAATCATTTTGAAGACCAATCCAAAACATAGAGTTTAATTCGAAAAATTTTCCTAATTTTATTGAAATAGCTGCTGTAATACTTCTTTTTCCATTAATTATCTCGGAAACGTTAGATTCGGGAATTCCTGTTTCTTTCGCTAAACGATAAGCAGAAATCTCTAAAGGCATTAGGAATTCTTCTATAAGAATTTCTCCTGGATGAACATTTAAAAACTTTTCTTTTTTCATACAAAATCCTTTTATCAATGATAATCTACAATTTCAACATCGAAAGTATCACCTTCACGGAATGAAAAGCAAATTCTCCATTGATCATTTATTGAGATAGAAAATTGACCTTTTCTATCTCCTTCTAGTTGATGAAGTTTATTTGAAGGAGGCACTTTTAATTCTTTAAGTTCTTTTATGTTGTTTAACATACCTAATTTCATCTGTGCTTTCTTTTGTATTTCAGGGGGTAGTTTATTAGAAAAAGTACCTTTCCAAATCGCATGGGTTTCCTTACTCGCAAAAGATTTAATCACTGCTTACCATACTTACCAAAAAGAGAAGTAATTCAACTCATTTTTTAATCTTTTTAGTTTATTTTTATCAAAAGCTAGATTAGAATTATTGCGCTTAACGCAGTAGGATTGCCGACGTTGGTCGTAGGTGAGTGTCCGTAGGACACGTTACCGTTGGCACGAGATTGCTTAGCAATCGAAGTGACTAAGACCAATGTGGCGTATCCTGTAGTGAGGGCTTGACCCGAACGAAACGGCAATCCGAAGTTATACGAAGTGTGCAATTATAATCCATCAGGATGTTTCGATAACCAACTTTTAAATATTCGTTTTAATTTTAGACTCTCTTTTTCTTCATTGATTACCAAATCTATACCACCGTCATACGGGGCGAATATATTTCCAGTCAGATCATTCATGAAAAAAATATTCTCAATTTTATCCTCGGCTATATTAATTAATAAATTTTTGAATTTTCTTGAATTCCATTTAGACTTTAATACCCATACTTGGCATGTTTCTTCTTCATCAATTTTAAGTTCTAAAGTATACTGGAATTTTTCAGATTTTAAATAAGGAACATTTTCAAATTTAGGTATTGTTTTTGATTGAATTGAGGTGCTACGTACAAGCCAACAATCATTTCCGCTTAATATTTTATCAGCAATTGTGTCACATCGATGAAGAATAATTGCAGAATCTTCTTTGGTTTTTGCGTATCTCTGACCATTTGGCAATGAATGTATTCTAAACCATTTTTCATTTAATTCAGATTTTAAATACCAGGATAGAGGTTTTCTATTATCATAGAAAGATTTCCATCGTATTTTGAATTCCTCATCTTTTTCTATTTTTGAAATCATTTATTTTTCGAATTTACTATGATATTTTTGCACATTTCGTATAACGCAGTAGGGTTACCGACGTTCCGTGACCCTGAGTCTCGCAGAGACGTTAGGGATTGGCACGAGATTGCTCTGCAATCGAAGTGACAAAACGGAATGTGGCTTTAGCCTGTAGTGAGGGCGCAAGTCCCGAACGAAACGGTAACTCGAAGTTATGCGAAGAAGGTTTTTAGTCTAGGCTTAAAATAGAATTTAATTTTTTTCCTAAATTTTCTTTTTTTATCTCATTTTCAAATTTTGTAAGCTCATCATCTAAGATTAATTCGATAGCTAATTCTATAATATTAAAATATTCTAGGCATTCTCTTTCTGTAAGTTCATGAATCCCTTTACTTAATATAGAATATATTTTGGGATTCTCGAATAGAGTAGATGGTAAATAATCTTTTAATGCCGATATTTTTTCTGTGAATCTTTTATTTAAAAAATCTTTTTCTATTGAAGGATTATCTACTTTAGCTTTTTCGAATGCCTTAAAAACTAGTCTTTCTATTATTCTTCTCAAATACACAAAGGATCCAATTCCGACACCATGTGAAAATAAACCGATTGCTCGTGTAAGTTCACTATGCATTTCCGAATCTATAACTTTAGAATATTTTTTAAATTTATTCTTATCTAAATTTGCACGTGATGGTGATTGTCCTACTTTTTCTATAGCTTCTTTATAAACTTTAATTGTTAATAGTAATGTATGACTACTATTTCGAGAACATTCATATGAAATTAAAAAATATTGTTTTTCCATTGAATTATATAATGAAAATATTAATCTATTATCAGATTTTACTTGATGCTTTAAATTTAATCTAAAAGTAGTACTTAATTTGCAATATGGACAAAAAGTATCATAATACTCTGTTACACCATTAAGATTATTATCAAGTATCTGATAAATTACATTTTGTTCATCATTTGTAAGATTTATTTTTTCATACAAGCTTGCTTCAATAAGTTTCTTTGATAAATTCATTTAGTTTTCCTTTATTTAACCTTTTTCGCATAACGCAGTAGGATTGCCGACGCTGGTCGTAGGTGAGTGTCCGTAGGACACGTTACCGTTGGCACGAGATTGCTTTGCAATCGAAGTGACTAAGACCAATGTGGCTTTAGCCTGTAGTGAGGGCTTGACCCGAACGAAACGGCAATCCGAAGTTAGTCGAAGTAAGAGAATCGTTAAAAAAAACTTCTTAAGAGATTTATAAAAATTTCTTATGATAGGGAATCGTGCAGTTCCATTTCTTTTTCTAAAACTGAATTTACTATAGTGCTAAGATCAATATTCTTTTTCTCTGCAATTTTTTGATAATATTGCTCTAATTTTGGATTTAAATAGACAGGAAGATGTAAATCTTTCAATTCTCTCGAATAAATCCCTCGTTTGCCTTTTGAAAAATCATATTCTTCTCTCATGTTATATCCTCTGAATAATACTGTAATTCTTCTTTTAATGACGCCTTTCTTGCTGAGATTATTCTTATAACTTCTTCTTGATTCTTTGATCTATCAACAAAAATAACTACTGAAATTGTAATATTGTCAATTTTTCCTAATGCGATTTCCCTAAATTCACCTTCAGAATGGTCAGGATCAGGTAAATAGATTGTTTTAGGGTCAGCAAAAACTAGAGAAGCCTTAGAAAAAGAAATATCATGTTTTTTAAAATTTATTTTTTCCTTTTCTACATCCCATTCAAAGCGCATAATAATTCATAAAAATAGATAACTTTAGAATAATCATTCATTATTTTAGAGTCTTTAAAAATTATTCTTTTTAATTATTTAAAATAAAATCAGATTTCTCTTATTTCGACTAACGCAGTAGGATTGCCGACGTTCCTCGACCCTGAGTCTCGTAGAGACGTTAGGGACTGGCATGAGGCTTGCGTATGCAAGACGAATGACAGAGAGGAATGTGGCTTTAGCCTGTAGTGAGGGCGCAAGACCCGAACGAAACGGCAATCCGAAGTTATGCGTAGTCTCTTATTTTATAGTAGGGATTTCATTTTTCAACTCTAAATCATCTTTATTAATGATTCTAGATTTATAGAGTTGATTCATTTCTTTGTGTTTTTTGAAAATTATTTCAAAATCATTTTTACTATCTTGCTCTAATTCTGTTTTGATTTTTCTAACTTCTTTTATAATTAAATCTTCCATTATGATATCTCCATTAAAGCTTCTGGTGTTATAAGTAAGGGTGTTTTAAGATTTAGTTCTAGGTTCAAATCAATCAATGCACTCTGAGTTCGAGGATTAGAAATATGTTTCATATTCCAACTAAGAAGATATTCAACTTCATAATAAGAAGCATAAGCAATATGAATAGTATCATATTTTGATTTTTCTGGAATGTTTAATTTAGTAAAATATTTTTCAGCGAGTACCATAACTTCTTTAGAATCTTCTAGAATAGACAAATTTTGTGTGGCTTTCATTCTTTTCTCAGCTTCTAGATGATTTCCTTTTGAAATTTCTTCTATTACTGCAAGTGATATAAAACAGTCGAATTTCCTCATTTCATCTTCCCACCAGTCAATTGTAGTTTCCTGGCGAGAGAGCGTTCGAATATCTTTTGATAATCTTGCAGTATAATAGCTAATTACTGAAGTTTCAATATAGACGCGACTTTTCATCTTAAAGATAGATTATATTGTCTAAACTACCTGTAAAGTTCTAAAACTAATGTTTTTTCTCATTATTTTTGCTTAATAATAAGAATTTTTAAGAGATTACGCATAACGCAGTAGGATTGCCGACGTTGGTCTTAGGTGAGTGTCCAAAGGACACGTTACCGTTGGCGCGTATTCTTGCTCTTGCAAGAATCGTGACTAAGACCAATGTGTCGAAGACCGAGGCTGTATTCAGCCGAAGTGGCAATTCGGAGTTATACGTCGTCTGAATTCATGCAGATAATTTTCTATTTTTTATGGATATTTCTAAATCAAGTGCATGGCAAACTTTTAAAAATGTTGTTAAATTACAATTAATTCCATTTTCTATCTTGGATAGTTGCTGTTGGGTAACATGAGCTTTCTTAGCCAAATCAGATTGTGAAAGACCTTTCTTTTCTCTTAAAGATTGTAATTCTAATGATATATTAACTAATTCTTTCTCTTCTTTAAATTTTTCCTTAAAAGATTTATCTTTAATTTTGGAGTTTAAATGTTCTTTAAGTGTTCTCATTCTATTAACCTCTTTAAATCTTTTTCATTATAACTTTTAAGAAAATTGTCTCTTCTTTTCTTAGCTTTATTAATTTCATTCTTAGGAACTTTATCTGAATTTTTTACAAATTGATTAGTCAAGATTATAAAGTTCTTGAAACAAAAGAAATATAGAATTCTAACCTGATTACCTGAAAGTTTAATTCTTAGTTCATGAATTCCATCAGTAAGAATATCAGCATAAGGTCTCGGTAAATTTGGACCCAATTCTTCTAATTTCTCTAACCATGCCAATATTTTCGCTTGATTTCTTTCATCTTTTGATTCAATAAAAAGTTCAATTTCCGAAACTTCTTTTTCGTTTTCAGAATAATATATAACTTTCCATTTATTGCTCACAAGTCACATTACATCATATATGGTGTATTGTCAATTCTTAAATTAAATTTATTCAGATGATGTATAACGCAGTAGGATTGCCGACGTTGCGAAGCAATGTGGCTTTAGCCTGTAGTGAGGGCTTGACCCGAACGAAACGGCAATCCGAAGTTAGCTGAA
>JAACWH010000031.1 GCA_009991425.1 Leptospira sp. | reverse complement strand
TAATTTATCTAAATTCGGAGCATCTCTCCAATCTTCCAAATCTGCATTTGAAATAAATGTTTGATTAGCATAAACTGTAGCAAGGTTGGGGTATTTGCTTTTTGTAAAATGTTTGAGATAACTTATATTAGACCTAGAAATAGAAAGTATTTCTAGCTCTGGCATTGGTGGCAATTCTTCTATATCTGAATTTTTAAATTCAGGTGCATGTAGCTCTAAGAAAGAGAGATTCTCTCGTGTCTGAATTTCATAGATTAGCTTTAATGGAAAATACTCCATTCCTAGTTTCTTATCAGCTGGAACATTATAAGTTTTACATTGAAGCAGAATCAATGAAAGAATGGTATAGAAAATTAGAAATTGCTTCTTGGGTCTTTTGGATTGACTAATGATTTTCGATAGAAATCCTAGTCCTAAGTTGAAAAAAATACGTATAGGTGTCATAGCTGCTGCGGGGAAGGGAACAAGAGCCTACCCTCGTACTACCTTTATCCCCAAACCATTATTTGAGATCGAGGGAAAAACAATTTTGCATAGAAATATTGATCTTCTCCAATCCAAATTTGGAGTTGAAGTTATATATATTCTTGTTGGACATCTCAAAGAGGTTGTTTTAGAGGAAATAGAGAAGATTCGATTCTTTTCCAAGAAAGGTCCTCAACTTGTACCGGCTCTCTGGACTACAAAAGGCTTAGGGGCTGATATTGCCAGCTTAAGAGAGCATATCCAAGAGCCCTTTGTCACCATACTGGGTGATGAATTTTATTATAAGACAACTCACGAGAATTTTCTTACAACTTTCAATAAACATCCTAAGCTCGCAGCCTCCATAGGAGTGCAAAAAACAACACTCACTTCTCGAATCAGAAAGAATTACTCGGTAGAATTAAATAAAGATAAGATAGTCAATCTTATTGAGAAACCAACCGATCCACCTAATGATTTATTGGGTTTAGGCTCCTATCTTTTTACCCCAGAATATTTTACTTTTTTTGATAATACTGTACCTTCCGTTAAGTCTGGCGTTGTTGAGATAACTGATGTTATCGACAAAATGGCTAAAGAATCCAAGGGCGGAGTCTATGCGAGTTTTATGGATTGTGAATATTTCAATATCAATTCCATGCAAGACTTCCACCATGCTGTGTATGAGATTCGCAATGACCAGTTTTCAAAATTTACAAGCTCTATATTGATTCCAACTCAAAATGATGAAAGATCAATTGCAGATGTACTTGTGGACTTTGCAGGTAAATCAAAAGAACTTGTGGTAGTGGATGACCATTCTACAGATACAACAAGAGAGATTGCAATTAAGAATAAGGCAAAGGTTCTGGAATTACCCACTGATTTTAAGGCAAAACTTGGGTCACAAGTTCGCTATGGAATTGAAAACTCCAAAGGTGATATTATTATAGTAGCATCTTCAGATGGTGCTTTTCGTTCTAAGGATTTTCCTAAACTTTTAGAATATATGAAAGACTCCGATATGGTGATTGGAACTCGGACTACACGTCAGATGATAGAACAAGGCTCGAACCTACAACCAATGGATCGATTGATGAATTTGATCATGGGTAAAATTGTAGAGGTATTTTGGTGGAGCCAAGAGCCAAGATTTACCGATGTGGATTGTCAGTATTTTGCTATCTGGAGAGACTCTTATAATAAGATCGTAGATTCCTTGGAAGAAGAAGGAGAATTTTATATTGTGGAACTTATGATTGAAATGGTTAGAGCTCATATGAGATGCATTGAGATTCCGGTTTCTTATTATAAGCCTGTGGAGTCTTCCAGTAGAAAATGGTTGGATGCTTTCACAGATATATTTCGCATTTTTGGATTGATAATTAAGAAGAAATTGAATATAGGAAAAGATTGATAATGAAAGTTTTAGTAACAGGCGGATGTGGATTCCTTGGTTCTCATGTATGTGAGTTGTTTCGAGAAAAAGGTTGGGATGTTGTTAGTTATGATAACATGACTAAATACGAATTGAAGAGAACGGGTTATGGAACAGATGCGACCCGAGATTTCAATTGGAATTATTTAAAAAACCTTGGCGTGGAAATGGTGAAGGGAGATATTATCAACCTCGAACACCTTATGGATAGAACAGAAGGCTGTGATTATATCATCCATACAGCGGCTCAACCAGCTATGACCATTTCCTGGGAAGATCCAGCTTTGGATTTTTCTACTAATGTATTAGGAACATTTAATGTTCTAGAAGTCGCAAGAAAAAGAAAGATTCCCGTTGTAAATACATCTTCCATTCATGTATACGGTAACTCAATCAATGATAGTTTGAAAGAAGGTGAAACTGCTTACATTCGTGAGCCAGTTGAGATCCCTGAAACACAGCCTGTTATGGTTGGCCAACTTTCTCCCTTACATGCATCAAAAATGAGTGCCGAACACTATGTTCGTTCTTATACAGATATGTATGGAGTCAAAGGTGCGAGCTTTCGATTCACAGGAATCTATGGTGAGAGACAATTTGGAGGAGAAGACCACGGTTGGGTAGCAAATTTTGGAATTCGATCTGTGTTTGGATTGCCACTTCGAATATTTGGAACAGGAAAGCAGACTAGGGACATTTTGCACGCAAGAGATGGTGCTCAGGCATATTTGGACTTTTTCAATAAACAAATACCTGGTGTTTATAATATTGGTGGTTCCAGCCCTCATAAGATTTCCTTACTAGAATGCATTTATTTAATTGGAGATATCTTGGGTAAAAAACAAGAAATTCTTTTCGAAGTTGAGCGTCCAGGTGATATGAGATATTTTATCTGTGATATCAAAGAAGCTAAGAAATTTGGATTCAATCCAACCATCTTGCCAAAAGAAGGTGTGACTCGACTTTTGAAATGGATTGAAGCGAATAAATCTGTCTTTAACATAGCTTAAGTAGTCGCAGTGAAATCACTAATAGTCATTCCAGCGTATAACGAAGAATCTACCATCCGTGAGGTGGTAGAAGGTTCAGTAGCTTTTTCAGATGTTATGATTGTGGACGATGCTTCTAAGGATTCAACACCAACTATACTAGCAGAGTTAAAGAAAAAGTATCCCAAGAAAATCTTTACCATCCGCCACGAAAAGAATACTCATATTCCTGGTGGGATCCAAGATGGAATGAAGTATGCTCTCGTAAATGGATATGACTGGGTGATTACAATGGATGCTGGCATGAGCCATGATCCTAAAGAACTACCACTTTTCTTGGAAGCACCAACTGAATATGATTTGGTGATTGGAAAGAGAGCTAAGGTTCAGGGTGTACCTTTTTATCGTAAGGTTATTTCATGGCTTGCTGCTCGTGTCATGAACTATTGTCTTGCTCCATCTATCTGGAATCTTTGGGGGCCTGGACTAAAAGATTGTACTTCAGGATATAGACGTTATTCCAAAAATATTTTTTCAAAAATAGCAGAAGCTAAATTGGAATCTGTTGCCTTTGATTTTCATATGGAAGCACTTTCCATTGCTATCAAGAATAAAGCAAAATGCAAAGAAGTTGAAATTACGTACATTTTCTCAAATTCTTCTTTTAATAAAAAAGTTCTTACGCTTGCGATCCAATTTGCAGGTAAGTTATTTCTTCGCAAATTTGGCTTGGCTAAAAAATAAGAGATGAAGAAGCGTATTGTAATATTCGGTTTTCTATTACTTGTTGGCTTACAGGCATTAGATTGGTTTATGATGGAAGTTTTATACTTTCAATTTCCCAACTATACCGAATGGGATACCTCACCTTGGTATAATTTTATTCACCATAGAAAGAAAATCCAATTCAAAGAAAATGAGAATAAGACTTTGGTTGTGGGAAGTTCTATTGCTCTTTATTCTACTCTTCCTCAACTCATGAATGAGTCTGAGAGTAAAAATGATGAAACTTTGATTAAAGATTCAGAAAAGGGGAAAAGCTTACATGCGGAATTATATTCTCATGTAGCAATGACTCCAACTGATTTTTACTATTACTTGGATGATATCATCTCTCATAAACCAGACATAGTTGTTTACGTTTTCAATCCTGCTGATTTCCAATTGGAATATTTAAGCCTCTCTGAGGATAATTCTGAATCAGCTAATTTTAATTATGATCAATGGCTGGGATACTTTCATTGGCGAAATCCTGCTCGAACCATCTATCCATTTTCATTCTTTGCTGATTTCGCAAAGGATCTCCCCAAGAATGATTCATACAAACTACTAGGAAAGTCATTTCTTCGAATGAATCGATTTCGAGAGTTTTTCTGGGATCCTATCAATTCTTATTTGGAAGTAAATTTTCGAAGTGGAAGATCCTATCATATTTATTCAGGGAAAATACCTAAAGAAGGCATTTGGCAGAGCGGCTGGACTAAGAAAGAGTTTCAATTAACTTGTGATATACGAGATGAGAAAATTTGGAAGGAAAATATTTTTATCCCTGATAATAACACAGATTTATATGTAAAATTTGCTAATGGCAGAATCGAGAATTTTTATTTTGAAAAGAAAGGTTGGCAGATTATTACTCTTGATTTTTCAGATCAAGAAAATCATGCAACAGAATTAGAGTTTAAAGTTAGCAAAGGCTTCTCTTATAAAGAAGCAGAAAGGAAGCCTTATGGGAAAGACTACGAAGTGGGAATTCGACTGTCTCAAAACTTTTGCTCTAGGGATCGAAAATTAAATCAGGCATACATTCGACCAAATTACTTGGATGAATCTCGATTCGAGAATATGAGTTTAGCTGAGTATAAAGATGATTATTTTCAAAGACTTTATGCAGATGCTGAAGATAGGCCTGAACTATTGAGAATGAAAACTTTGTCTGCCCAGAAAATTTTATTAAAAGATACTGAATTTACAAACTGGCTTGAATTCAACCGCCTAGAAGAAATCCAAACTAAACTAGAGAAAGAGAAAATTCGTTTTATCTTAGTTATGAGTCCAGAGAATCCACTCGAAGTTGTCAAATACAAAAAGGGTAGATGGTATAACGGAATGCTTGATCATTTGGGCAACCAATCTCAGGGGCATTTTTATGATTTTACAGTTTTATTGAAAGATCCTAGGTCTTTTTCTGATCCACACCATCTAACATATAAAGGTGCAATTCAATTTACAAATAAACTGAAAGAGATATTGCTCTGGGAATTTGAGCAAGGAGATTGAAGGGAGTTATAATGAATCAAAATATACGATATGCACTCTTATTTATTTTACTCTATGCTTTGTCTACATTTGCAATTTGGAAGAGGTATGATTTCAATCCTACTTCTATGGTGAATTTCGGATATGAGTTTGCTTTGCAAAATACTTCTGAAACACCTAATGGGGCAGTCGTCTTCAAAGGAGAAGATGGTAATCTGGGAGCAGGTTATGATGGACAGATATTTTATTATTTTTCAAGGCCTATTTCTAATTTTAATTTAAATTGGCCTCTTGGTTTTGATGAGAGTTATCGTGCTCCAAGAATTGGATATCCTTTTTTAATCGCCTTATTTGGATTATTCGGACAAAAGTCTGCAATTTTTGGAATGTATTTTCTAAATATTAGTCTACTATTTATTTCTTTTTTAGCTCTTCGTTCTATTGTCAATCCACAAACAAAGAATCTTTCCTTACTCTATCTACTCTCTCCTTTTGCTTTAGGTTCATATTCGGTTCTTGTTAGCGATACTGTTATGGTTTCTCTTCTTGTAATTGCCTATGTCGCTTTCATAAAAGAAAGATATCTCAGCTTTTCCATTCTTGCAGGATTTGCTATTTTAACCAAAGAACCTGCCTTATTCTTTCTATTTCCTTTAGGCTTAAAGGTCTTATTTGAAAAGAATCCTCATAAAATTATAGCTGTTGCAAGTTCTCTGATTATTCCTTTGGTTTGGCAGACTTATCTAAAGCTTACTTTTCCTAATTGGTCGGCTATGCGGCTAACAGATTTTATCCTTCCTCTGGAGGGTATTTCATCCTACTTTTATGAAATCCAAGCTTATTTAAGTTCAGCAAATAATGAAGGAATAGGTTTTGGTAGTTTAGCAAGATTATTGGGAAGATTCCCTTTAGTCTTACTTTTTGTGGCAGGTGTCACACTATTGTTTTCTAAAAACCTTAGGAAAGGATGGAACTTTAGAATTGCGATGTTGCTCACCTTGTTTATGGTCGGAACAGCAGGACACTATCATTTTTGGTCAGTGTATGAAAATATTTCCCGCATGTTTACAATCTCCATTCCTATTTTAATTCTCTGGAAGAATGAAGATGAATCTCTTTATACCAAGCCGTATGAATGGCTAGTCTATGGTATACTTGGATTGTTCTTGGTTAAAATATTTTTCGTTTCTAAACCACTAACCTCAGTTATTTGGAGTCAATAGTATCTGCAAATCCTGTTGAGGGCTGCATAAAAGATTTCTGTATCTGAAAATTTTTCATAATTCTAAGATTCAGCTTATATAAATTCTTAGCAGGTATAGGTATTTCAATTCCACTTTCTAATTTAAAAACAATCCAATCTTTTTCTTTGACCGTTTCTATCTCTCCATGAAGTTGATTTAGGTCAGTTACTGGTTTGCCATTGATTTCTTGAACATAATCCTGTCGCAAATCATGAAATCCATTATTGGAATCATCAGGGAAGACCTGAGAAATAAAAATAACTCGCTTAGGATCTTTGGATGATTTACGAAATTTATGGTAATCTAATTTGTAAAGCATCTTTTTATCTACACTGCTTCTCCAATTGCGACCCCATTCTTTTAGATAGAATTCATTTAATTCCATGAATACATAGCCACCTACCATCAGATAACCAGGCTTATAGTTTTGTGGATTTCCAAATGGGATTTGGATAGAAGATTCAGGAAATTCTTTTAGCACTAAGCTGAGAGTTTCCTTTTTCTTCTTTCGAATAATTTCAACAGGAACTTTGGATCCGAATTTGAAACCTAAATCGTCTCCTGAATGGAAGATATAGCTTAGCGGTAATTTTCCATAGATAGGGTGATTGAATCTTCCCTGGTTATCAATTTTGAAATTTCCAATTTTGATAATAACATCTTCAGTTTGTAAAACTCCATAGGCAGATGAATCTAAAATTACTTCTGCAACTAAGATTCCAGATTGGTCCTTCTTTAAACCATAGTAGTTCTGCGTTACCTCATTGTTAATGGGTTGAAAGTAAAATCCTTTGAACGGAAATTGGGCTTTTGACTTTATGAATAGATTGATAATCTTTCCAGGGATCATCCTACCGCTATTTTTAGTTTTATTAAAATAGTAAAGAATACCAAGGGCTTGTTTATTTTTTAAACCGATTATTAATTCTCCATTTCCATATAAAGCTTCATTGGAAGAAATTTCAATCGACGGAAGTTCTATTCTTCCATCTGAGTAGGTCTCCATTTGAATCTTACCAAGTTCAGCTCTCTTTTTAGATATTTCCCCTTGGTTGTCTGGGATAAGAACTTGAACTTCTGTGTTAGCAACTAGGTTAGAATTAAATTGAATAGATTCTGATTTTGCAAAAAGATCTTTAGGATCTTTTACTTCTATCAAACCTAAATTAGCTTCTGAATCCATTTTTATAACTTGAGAAAGTTTAGAAATAGAATCAGAAGGCGATTGGACTTCAATTAGCGTATTATACTCTAAAAGACTAGCAGGAATCAACAATCGATTCTCTCCTATATAAGTACCGACTCCAATCCTTATATCTGGGGTTTTATTCTTCCAAGGATTTAGAAAATTAGGGTTTTGGTAGGTCACCTTAACAAGTAATTGGTGCTTATCCAAAGAAACTTTTGTACTTTCACTAAAAAGATTAGTGTTAGTGATACAAATTTGTAGAAAAATTAAAAAAAAGGAGATATATATATTATTCAAATTATTGTTCCATATTGTAGGTTTTCATGATAGCTGGATTTGCTTTTTGTATTTCTTCCCTGTCTAGAACTAAGGGAAAGTCTAAGTCCATGAATTCCAACCTAACATAACGATTCTTAGACTCTTTGATCGCGACTTTTAAGTCGGCCAAAGAAAGTATATCTTTTCCATCAAATTTCTTAAGAATAAGATTTAAAAAATGATCAGTATGGGTATTCACTGGATGATCAAGCTTACGGTAAAAGACAACATCAGCTTTCTTTGTTCCATTCCATTGGTCTGAGATGAAATTATAAAAGCGGTAGAGCAATTGACTACCCCCCGAAGTATTCGAAGATCTACTCCAGACTGAAAGAAGATTTCGATTCACTTCTTGGAATATTAAACCACCAAACATAGCATAATCATTATTCTGATCATAAGAAAATCTCATAAAATCGAAATCAGGCATTTTCTTGGCAGGGAAGACGATTTTCTCTAATTTTTCATCACGTATAATTTCAAAACTAATACTATCACCTGCAAATTTATTATCTATTAGTTCGACAAAATCAATTCGTGTATCTGTATCTAAATTAACAGAACCATTCCTTGCAATTTTTTTCCCATCCAGTGATACCAAGATATCTTTGGGTTTGAGGTAACCGAAGGCCGATCCACCAGTAAATACTTTGTTAACGATAACTCCTTCGATATCATCAGGAATTTTATAATACGATCGAAGATTAGAGTTGAATGTGTTTTGGAATTGGATTCCTAATTCAACATATCCGTTATAGATACCATCCTCTACATCTTTAAGAAAATGATTCACAACTGTTGTTGGAATTATGTATCCAATATTTTCTCCCTTAGAAGCAACTTGGAAGGCGACTCCTGCTACCTTACCATCCTGTATGGCTGGGCCACCTGAATTGCCTGGATTTATAGCCGCATCTACTTGAATTACTAAATGATTGTCTACCTGAGAATGAGCGTAAGTTGACTGCTCTTTTCTTGACACTATTCCTCTACTAACAGATATACGTGATCCACCTATAGGATAGCCTATGATTGTAATGGGAGTATTTAGCTCAGGAATACCACCTAACTCTAAATGTTCTGCTTCTTCATAGAATTTTGGTTTAATGGCTTGTAAAATCGCCAAATCACAATCATGGGCGATGTAACTTAGTTTTGCTTCATACCATTCTGTTTGGTTGTATCTTTGTATTTGAATGTATTTTGCATTGGATACAACATGTGCATTGGTTAAGATTCGATTACCGTCGATTAAAAATCCAGTTCCCCCCGAAGCGGAAAGAGAACCTGGGCTCCAGGGCGAATAGGGATCAAAACTTTGTGAAAAAACTTTGATCTGAACAACCGACTTTCGAATTGTATCAAAATCTTCTATTGATTCTGATCGAATTGAATAAGCACTAAGATGAAAAACACAAACTATAAATAGAAGATGAAAATAAAACCTAATCTGACGATTTAGAAATAGCATCAATGTCCTTCGAATTCACAAATTGAATAAACATCTACACCTAGTTCTTTTTTGATTTTCTCAGCACCACCTAAATCTGGGAGGTCAACTAATACAGCTGCTTCATGAACAGTTCCTTGTAATTTTTGAACCAAAAGGATGGCTGCAGCAAGTGTTCCACCAGTTGCAACTAAATCGTCCATAATTAAAATTTTATCCCCAGCTTGAATTGCATCTTTATGAATTTCTATATGATCTGTTCCATATTCTAAAACATATTCTTGGGAAACTGTTTCACCTGGTAGCTTTCCTTTCTTGCGAATAGGAACAAAACCTACACCCAATTGGAATGCAAGAGCTGCTCCAAAGATAAAACCTCTCGCTTCAATTCCAGCTACTTTGGTGATACCTTGGTTTTGGTAGCGATTTACAAACATGCCAACAGAAAGTGTAAGACCTTCTGGATCTAATAGTAAAGAAGTAATATCACGAAACAAGATTCCAGGTTTTGGATAATCTGGTATGGTACGTATTTTAGATTTGATTATGGACATGAGTCCAAATTGTTCGACTCTAAGTATCCTGCAAGTGAAAAGACTTTTTGCATTTCGAATAATTTTCTATCTTATAAAGATATTAATTTAACTCTTCTGCGCTACCTGTAATAATACATTGGGATAGAGCTTCACATTTCAAACTTGGGCTACATGTTCTAAAATTTGGATGATTTTTCTGACAAAGAACTTGGCAGGCTTTCCCAATTTCCTTAGAATTATTTACAATTCGTAAATCAGAATTCTGCATAGAACAAGACTCTAAAGAAGAGCAAAGTTCATGGCAGCGATCAGATGAACTCATAAATTGTGTATTTGTTGTTTTTGATGAATAAATTCTCTTAGCTGTAACAAGACTTACGCTAAAAAGTAAAATTACTAGTAGTATCCAATTTTTAATCATGTTTAGTTTTCCTTTTTTTGGTTTTTAATAAGTAAATATGCTTTAGTATAAAATTTTGGATCTTTATAGTGGGGGGTCCCTGATCCGATTTCTGTAATTTTGCCTGACCAAAGATTCCATATTTTCGTTAGCTTGTAGCCATCAGGTGTATAGCTGTGGATATCTTCAGTCAATGCAAGTATTGGAAGATTATTCTTATCACAATCGGTCTTAATATTGGGTGAATAGTACACTTTGATTTTTGGAAATGCATTTTCAATCTGCCAGGCATCCCAAGGATTTTCTGAAACTACACAGACTTCGCTAAAGTTCGTTTCTGAAAGATTTGGAATTTTATCAGGAACAGATGGTAGTAAAAATAACTGGAGAAATAAAATTGCTACCAGTTGAGATAAAATATAACTGTTTATAAAAACTCGGTTTTCTTGATGAAAAAATAGAATTCCAATTATACCAAATAGGAATAAGACTAATGGAAGAAATACGAGTATCAAATATTTGCTTTGAAAGAAAATACCTAAAGTAATCAAACAAATAAGAAATAGAAGCTGAAATATAAGATTCCATTTCGTGAGTAATATATTTCTAATAGACTGAAGATTCAATCCAATCCCAATTGCTACAAAACCTAGAGTAAGTGAAGGAAGGGCATAATAAGCATCTTTTCTATTAGGCAAAAGATGTAGAAGTAATATTAATATTGAAGATACAACTAACCATTTTGCTATAAATTGTTTTCGATTTTTTTCCTTTTGTATAAAAATTTTCCAAAAGCCCATTAGAAATAAAACAGTCCATGGGGCGGTGTATCCTATAATACCAATTAACAAACGTATTTCGGGTTGGTTATCAGATCCAAATTTCCCTATATTTTCGGTACCAATAAAAAATTGAATAAATGCTAATCCTGACTCAGTATAAAATATTATAGCAAGAAACCAAATCGCAAGAGGAAGCAGGCTGATAGGTCCCCAAATAAAAACTAATTCATACCATTTTGCTCCTCGGATGAAATGAAACTTGCTGCCACTAGGCAGAAATAAAGTTTTACCAGAGCGTATGCGAAAGCGGCTCATAACCCAAAAACTAGCAAGTATTAAAACTAGGTAGGCTACAAGTATGGGTCCTTTGAGCAGAACCCCAATACCACAAACAAATGCAGACAGTATCAGCCAAAGCAAAGAATTCTTTTTAAGGTATTGAATGTAAAAATAAACAGAAAGCAAGAGAAAGAAAAGAAGATAAACTTCCATCATTGCGAGCTTTGCAAACTTATACAAGCCTAGAGAGAATAAGTAGAATATACAAACTATCCAATTTTGTTTATTGGAAACTTTCATGCTTTTCAAAATAAAAAAGACCAAAAGCACGCTAGATGCACCCATGAGAACAGAAGGAAATCGTTCGGAGAAGAAGCTTTTGCCGAAAATGGAGTCAGAAAACATACCTAGCCAAAATAGCAGTGGAGGTTTATATGGGTTCGAATAACCGCCAATTACTGGGTGAAGGAAGGCCTTTGCATCCAAACTCTCCCGGATAGTTCGAATATGCATCACCTCATCACCTTGAAGAAGCAGATAATCGCTTTGTATCCCAGGTAAAAGAGCTACCAAGGCGATTAAAAATAAGGAAAAAGGCTCGAAGTAATGTTTTAAATGAATATTCATAAAATTAAAATCTATTTATTGACTAAATATTTATTCATTAAAAATAATGCAAGTGAATCCATAGAAAATGATAGAAAAATATAGGTATGCTTAAATATAATGAAGAAAATGAAAAATACGTCCTTAAAAGTTGATTCTCCTGCTCCCAAAAAGAGGAATAAGAGGGAAGAAAACCGAGAAAAATCCAAAGAACTCATTTTACGTGCATCTTTAGAGCTATTTTCTATGAAAGGCTACGGATCTACAACCATGGAAATGATTGCAGATCGAGCTGGGATTTCTCGTGGCTTACCGTATTTATATTTTGAAAGTAAAGAGCGCTTGCTCTTCTTCATTCTCAAACGCCATTTCGATAGAGAGAAACATTTTCTGACGACTGTACCAAACGATTTTAATTCAATAGAGGAATTTATTGGAACTATTTTGGATAAGATGGATACACCTTTTGCAAAGGGTATGGATGGGGATGAAAGTTTGGAAATGCGCCTAATTATGAGTATGATGCTTCTTCCTGAAACAAAGAGTATCATTCAGGATTGGATTGTTAAATTCCAATCTGAGATTATGGAAGATTTTTTCTCTCGTGTAGAGGGTAGATTTGCCAAATTAGGAATTGAAGATCTCGCAGGAGAAATGCAATACCTTAGGATGGTTTATTTTGGTTTAACATTCTCAAGACTTTGTTTTGGTGAAGATTTTAATGTAAAATGCATGCGAGAAAGAATTAAGAGCCATTATTTGTCACAGCTCGAAAATTGTCCTATTAAACTTCAAAATAAGAAACGATCTATAGAAATTGACTAATAAATAAACCAGCTAGCTGAGTTAGTAAACTCTGTATGGTAATTATATATTTTCAAAATTATTGCTAGTTATATTTCAAGTGAAAACTTTTCCACTTTTTAAAACCTTCATTCTTGACTTCATCGTCTCCTTTAGGGAAGCAGGGAAGTCTTTATCTCTTTGGAATAATTTCTTTAAGGCTATAGCTTCTGTTTTGTTGTCAAGTAAAGAAAGTATCTCAGAGTCTAACTCATTCTTATAGAGAGTTCGAATCATTTTTTCAGATCGAGATGGGATGTCCAAAGTGATTAGCTCTTGTATTGATATATCTGAAATTTTTTGTATTGCCCATGACTGTATTGATAGGGTAAGGACTCTTTCCATTTGTATGGATTCTTCTTTTTCAGTTCTGGGACTTAGATTCTTATAGAATCGGATTCTTCTATTGATAAAGGGAACGAGTTTTTCTTTAGGTATAGTATTCTTTCTGATTTGTTCCCAGTCTTTGTGAAATCCATGGAAATGAGTTTCTCCATAGAATACAGAACCTAGATTCAAAAGATGAACTACAGTGGGTTCCATTAGGTTCAGTCTTAATCGAAAAGTATCTACATCACCCGCAATTAAATTAACAGGTGCTATTTTTTCTAAAATATTTAAAGCTAATGTCACTTTCTGAATGAAGCCGGGTTTCATTTGATCTTGAGTGGAAGCCAAAAGGTAGAAATTAAAATCTGAATCCTCTAAATAGTCGCCTCTTTCTCTTGAGCCATAAAATAATATTTCAAAAGGATGATCCGATTCGATTTCTTCTAATCTTTCGAAAATTTTAAGATAGTCAGTAGGATTCGGGTTTTGTGTTTTTGTCATATGATTCTTGTTATTGGAAAAAGAGTCTCATTTTAGATAGATTGTCCAAAATCGCAGAGAAGGCTTTGTCGCGTTCTTCGTTGCCTGGAAAATTTAAGGCTTTGATATTCGTGAGATCGTGGTAGATAATTTCTATGGTTGGCTTACTCGAATTTTTCTTTATTGAAGAAATATAATCCAAATTGATGACTTCAGTGTCTCCTAATTTTAACCACATGCAAAACTTCCTATTGTGTCTATAGTAGAATATTTCAATAAAGTAACAAGTGCTTTTCCACTAAAGTGTGGTAAGTATTGACCAATTCTTCATCCGCCTTGTCAAGTGGAGGAAGTTCTCCTTCCGATTCAAATACCACTAAAAATCCCTTATATGTCCACTCCCAACGCAAGCAGGCTAAATTCTTCTTACAAGAAAAAATTGTAAGCGTAGCCTTGTTGGGTTCATCTTGCACTTTCATATAAAAATACTTTTTCCACTTAGCTTTTTCAACTTCTGACTGAGGAATTTCGTATTTGAATCTACTTTTATTTTCCGTATTTGTTGAAGAGATGATCATTTCAGAAAATAGTCCAGCGATAGATGAAAATGAAATCTTATATCGATTCCCTTTGTTATCAACATCACCTTTTTCTAATAATTTATAATCGGGTGGTGGACGAAACGCCAGATAGTAAGTAAGACGAAGTAAGGCAGGTCTTTGGTCATTTGTGTCAGTATTATTTTTATCATTCAAATCTTTATCTTGTTGAACTTCTGAAGTCGAACATGAACTAAAAATACCTAGTAAGAATAATATAATGATTAAGTTAGAAAATTTATTCAGCTTCATTTTGTTGGTTGCCATTGGAAATTTCGTAGAGGTCTCCTTTATAGTTTCGGTATATATTCGTAAATTCTTTTGTTTCTACTTCATATTCTGGCAAAAGTGGAACCTTTCCACCTCCACCCGTTAAATCCGCTACGTATAGAGGTATAGAAATCCCGCTTTGTTGTCCACGCAGATTTTGGTAAATTTCTTTCCCTCTCTGAATTGGAACTCTAAAATGGGATACTCCAAAGACCTCGTCACATTGGTGCAAATAGTACGGCTTTACGCCCATAGAAAGCAATCGATAATTCAAGTCTTTTAGAATTTCAGAGGAGTCATTTATGCCTTCCAGCAATACAGATTGATTTAAAACAGATACTGCACCTTGTTTTACCAATCTACTGATTGCTTCTCTCGCCTCTGGACTGCATTCCTTGGGATGGTTGAAATGAGTTACTAGAAATATAGGAAAGTATTTATTGAAAATTCGACAAAGTGATTCCGTTATCCTCATTGGCAGAGTTACAGGATGTCTAGTATGGATTCGAATCTGATTGATATGTGGAATACTTTTTAGTTCTGAAAGTATCCAATCTATATGATCCTCTGAGAGGCTTAAAGGGTCTCCTCCTGAAAGAATAACTTCTCGCACTGATTCTGTTCGGCGAAAATAATCTAGAGCAGATTGCCATTCATTTCGATTGGGTGTTCCCATCGGCTTTGAGACTTTTCTCTTCCTAGTACAAAATCTACAGTAAACTGCACAGGTATGAGAAAGATACCAAAGCGCTCTGTCAGGATAACGATGAGTAACACCTTTGACGGGCATATATTGTTCTTCTGCTAGAGGATCTTGTTTGTCGCGATCAGAGAATTTTAATTCATCGATCTTGGGAATAGATTGCAGTCTTATCGGACAATTTGTATCTAAGGGATCCATTAAGGAAGCATAATAGGGAGTTATTCCAAGCTCGAAAAGAGAATCAGTCTTTTCTATTGCAGAGATTTCTGCATCGGATAATTGGATATAACTCTCAAGAGATTCTTTATTACGGATCTTATTCTGAAGTTGCCACTTCCAATTCTGCCAATCTTTTTCTAATCTTACACTCACGTATTTCTATAATTATTTTGGCATTGCAATTCACAAGCGAAATGATTTAGAAAAGCCCCTTGACTGAGAATGAATAAGGAATTTTCTGGAGAAAACATCGAGAATCATTATGGCATTAGGCATCACAGAAGTAAAAAAAGGTATGGTTTTGAAAGTAGAAGGTGAACTCTACAGTGTTATCAAAACCGAATTCGTAAATCCAGGCAAAGGCTCCGCTTTCATTCGTACTAAACTTAAACATGTTATGAGAGGAACTGGAATTGAAAGAACTTTCAAGGCCGCTGAGAAATTAGAGAACGTAGATATTGAGAAAAGATCTATGACCTATTGCTACTCAGATGGCGATGATATCATCTTCATGGATGTAAATGATTTTGAACAGATCCCTGTTTCTAAAGATTATGTGGAAGATATTCTTCCTTATATGAAAGAAGACACCAAAGTAGATGTTTCTTTTTATGAATCTAAGCCTATCGGTGTGGAACCACCTAACTTCGCTGTCTTAGAAGTTACTTATGCAGAAGAAGGCCTTAAAGGGGATACTTCAGGAACTGCATTAAAGAGAGTAACAGTAGAGACTGGTGGTGAAATAAATGTTCCTATTTTTGTTAAGCAGGGTGATGTAATCAAGATTGATTTAAGAGACATCTCCTATGTTGAGCGCGTAAATAAATAATATACTGTTTTTAGAATAGGGGCTTTATAGTCCCTGTTTTTCGTATAATTTTCATCTTAAACGCTTTTATCTTCATCGCTACTCTAGCGAACCCTTGATAAGGATGGATTCAAAATGACAATCCTAAGGCCTATTCCAGAATTAGAATCTATTATCTTGTATGCTAAGCGCTATTACGCGAAAGGCTGGTTGCCTGCAACAGCTGGAAATCTTTCTTTCAAAGAGACAGATGATAGAATTTGGATTACTTGTTCGGGGCTAGATAAAGGTAATTTGAGTATTGATGATTTTCTTGCTTTTTCACTCAGTGAAAATCGTGCTTTAGAACCACAAAACAACCGTAAGCCCTCAGCAGAAACCAGCATCCATAGGGCAGTCTATTTAAACCATTCATCAGCTAGAACTATCTTCCATGTTCATAATCTAAGCAGCATGCGGATTCAGTTGCAGCTAACAAAGAATAATTCCTTAGGACAATTTCCACTGCCTGCCTTAGAATTAATAAAAGCTTTTGGCATTTGGGAAGAGAATCCCCAAGTTTCAGTTCCAGTTTTTTATAACCATGCTGATGTGCCTTTGATTGCCGAAGAAATAGATAAATATTTTCAGGCGAAAGCAAAGAGTCAAGATGATTCAAATAATAGTCTAACAAAATCTCATGATATACCTATACTTATGGTAGAGAATCATGGCCCTACTTTTTGGGGCAAAGATGCTAATGATGTAAATCGAACCATTGAGGCATTCGATTATATCCTAAGCGCTATGGATTTTATGAAATAGATTCCAATAAGGATTTTTTTCTTTCGTTTCTTCATCTGCAAAAACAAGAGTCCTATCTTTAAAAGCAGTATTTAATTTCAAAGAAACTTGCTTTATCTTTGATTTGCGATTGATTAAGAGCTCAATTATTGATTCAGCTTCTTTATCTTCCAGGATAGATTTTAAATTTGAAATAGAACTTAGTCGGACCCCATCTATGGCTATTATTTCATCCCCTAAATAAACCTCAGCAGAGGGATCTATTCTACCTTGAAAGATTTTATTTACTAACAAACTACGGTTAGATTCTCGACATGTGAAACCGAGATCGTTGATGGGATTTACCTGTTTCGATTGGATGCCCAAGATCGCCAAATAATCAAATACTGGTATTCGAATACTTTCTGTTAGGTAAAGATTGAATTCATCCAAAAGATTTAACCCTGTTGTTTCTTTCGCTATCGAGAAAAATTCTTCCTTGGTGAATCCACGTTTTAGTTCTAAATAGTATTTGCTATAAAGTCCTTTTAAAATATCCATGAAGGACTTGCTACCATTTGTATCTACAAGAATTCGAATCTGCATACAGAGAACCAGAATTCCACCCTTTGTATAATAGGATATTGCTGTGTTGTTTGAATTATTAGTTCGTTTATAGAATTTATTCCAGGCTGTAAAAGATGAGTCTTCCAAGCTCATAAAATTTTCGCCTATATTATCTTCCAAAAGATTGATCTCTTCGTAGATCTTAGCAAGATACTCTTCAACTTTTAGGAAGCCTGCTTGTAAAAGGAAGTAAGCATCGTAAAAGCTTGTAATCCCTTCTGCTATCCAAAGTTCTTTGCTTAGATTTGGTTTAGTATAATCAAAGGGACCGAAAGCAATAGGGCGGATTCGTTTAATATTCCAAAGGTGGAAGTATTCATGGCAAAGTAGTTCAAGAAGTTTTAGATATTCATTGCTATCTTTTATTTTCGTAGGATCAAAAATATTTACAGAACAGGCTTTATGTTCCAGGCCACCATATCCTGATTCAGTTAAAATTAGGATAAACAGATAGTAATCGTTCGGGTAGCCACCCATTGTGAGTGCTTCTAATTCGACAATTTTCTTTAGGTCTTCACATAATTTTAATTTCAAATCTTCCTTAAGATCTCCTTGGATAATGATCTCGTGTTTGGATGATTCAATTCCAAGCGAAATAGGCTTCTGATCTGTAATAAAAAAAGGAGAGTCAAAGAGGGTATCGTAGTCATCCACCAAATACAAATTAGATTTTGAATCTTTTTGTAGTGGGCTATAAACTTCTAAGTTTTTAGCAGTCACCCATTCAATGGATATTTGTAATTTTTCCTCCGAAACCACTTGCAGAATAAGTGCTGCAGGAGTAACGAGACCAAATTCAGAATCTAAGTAATTGGTTCTAACTGTTAGATCTTCAAATGCATAAATGTAATATTCAAATTCTACATCCCCTTCACCTAGTACTCTCCATTCGGCAAGATCGGTTTGGTTCCAGGTATTACTGCTTTGGAAACCATGTAGGAATCTTGAATATTCTCGAATCATATAGGATCCTGGTGTCCAATTCGGCATACGTAGGACTGTCTCTGACTCTTTGCTAGTGAATTTACATTTTACATGATAGTAGTGTTGGATCGTATTTGTTGCGCTTACGTAGTATTGGATATTTTTCGAATTCTTCATCTAGCTCACCAGAATTTTCAAAAAAATAGAATTGTCACTCGTTTTCCATTGACATTTTATTTGCAAACTTCAGTTTGGAATCAGCAAAAAAGGAGGTGGTCCACATTGAGTAAAAGTATTAAACAAATGACCGGCGAGGTGGCTGAGCAGTAGACATACGCTCAACTACTTGTTAGTAGGCTTTATGCTTACTGCAATCCCATCAGACCACCGATCCCCAAAAGTTCCTAGAGCTGGTCACTCAACTGGGCAATAAATTATTGCAGATGCTTCTGGGGATTTTCTTATCATTCCAGCTTTGCAATTAAATTTAAAACTTCAAAATCACTTTCTTTTAAGAAGGATTCTTCAGAAGAGCATCCTTATATTTAAAATGATCTCTTAGAGTCGTATAAAGTTCCCAATAAGTTATAGGTTTTGCTCCTAATTTACGGTTCTCATACCCGATCCGAAAGAGATGCTTCCATTGTCCGAAGAGGTAAGAATATGCTTGGACGATACTGAATTTTGGATCATAGAGATTTGTTGATTCACTCATGGCTCCGTTTAGCTCGATTATCTGAAAATTATTTCCTGATTTTAGATCTTCTTCATTCGCATAACGGAGATCATATCTTCCAAAATTGAAACCAGAAAATTCTTTCGATATTGCATCAATTCTTTCTTCCAATTCCTTTGTAATTAAATGAGACCCATCACGAAATAGACAACCCTGGATATGGTTACCAAGTATACCGATATTTCTTTTCTCACCAAGAGTTGGAATTTCGTTTAATTGAAATTGATTGTTCTTAAGAAAAGTATCAGCTTGGAATTGAAATCTTGGATGAGTATTGATTAACTCTTTTACAGTTGAGTAACCATTGCCTATAATTTCCGGGAAGACCTTGTCTGTGATAGAGAAGATTTTCCCTTTTTTCTGGCTAGGATATCTATAGTAAAATACTCCAATCTCAAATGGACCTGCATGAAATTCTTGGAGTATAGTAGGAACCTTTACATTTGAAAGTAAATAAATCAAATTCTCATAGCTTTCAACCTTATGAACAAAGGCTCCTCGTTCTCCAACATCTGGTTTTAGAATAAGAGGAAAGTCTAATCCATATTCTACGATAGAATCATATGATATTTTAGTACCTGGTTCAATGAAAATATATCTGGCTATCCATTCTTTTGGCAATTGAGAGAGGATTTTAGATTTGGATTCTCCCGCTATCCCTCCTGTTTCAATCCCAGGATTGGAACAGGTAATTGTAAGAAAACCTCTGTAACGTAGCATTAATAAGGCGATATAAGGAACAACGGGAATATAGAAGATCCAAATAGGCCAGAATTCTAGTTTCGGAATTTTCTGAATCTTAAGCCATAAGGATCGACGTGAGTCTGGGTTGAGAATTTTAGTCACTAAGGTAAATAGTAGAAAGAAGGAAATTACAGTAGCTGTAAGTGCTGAATATGAATTGGGGTTTTGGAAAAATTGTAAAACCATATTCCCATAAAAGTATGAAAGCATTACAAGAATGGGAGTCCAGATTGCAGAAGCAAATAATGAATATATGCTAAACCTGATAAGGCTCATGCCAAGGGCTCCAGAAAGAAAGTAAACTGGTAATCTTGTGCCTGGTGTGAATCGAGATAAGAAGACAACTTTTGCGAAGTTATTATTGATCTGACTTTGTATGTTATTTACAAGATTTGAATTTAAAAGAGTTTGAAATTTTCTCCATTTCTTAGAAAGGTTCAGGAAAAATTTCCCCATAACAAACAACCAAAGATCACTAATAAAAATTCCCAGAGTACAGGCTATAATTACTATACCTAAATCAACTTTACCTTCTTCAGCGTGGATGCCCCCAGAAATGCAGGTAAGATCTTCGGAAACAAAAGTTCCAAAGAATAAAACAAAAAATTCTACCAAGGTATTATTTAATTTGAAGGAATTAAGTTTTTGGCGCGAACCGTTGATGCGGTAAATCCAAATTCTGCGGGAACATGGATCTGTGGGAAATTCTCGGTAATTCCAATTTTTATTATTGCTAGGTGGTGGATAGTATGGTCAAGAACAAAAAGCTCTTCTCTATGGTAGTTGGTTTCAGTGATTGCAATATCATCTCCACCGAGGAAACATTTTATTTTTATCGGAAAATTATTTCTAACTATTTCCAAAGATTGTAAAAGCTCATTGGAACGAGATAGGTACTCATTGAGATTGCACTCTAGATTAACATCTCTTTTCCTATCATCATAAGAAATAGTTCCATCTCTTTCAATTGATATTAAGCAATCGATGAATTCTAAAATGTGGCGTGCATGTTGTCCTATACTGGCTCCATGTAGATTGTTAAGCTGCTGACAATATTCCTCTTCCTTAAGTTGGTTTAAGATTTCATTTAATTGGTTTAAACTTTTAATTAAAAAAACATTTGTTTTCATATTTATATGATCCTAATAGTGTAAAAAAATTATTTAAGATATCTGTATTCTTGGTAATCATGAAATTACTTACCATTCCAAGTTCCTTTTGTAAAAAATGATTCCAACTGTAATAGGAATTCCCCAAGAAAGCATATGCCAAAAGCTTAGATGAGAAAATCTTGTATCGGGACAAAATGCATTCAAAACTATTTCTGCCAGACAGAACGAGCTTATGATGCCTATGATTGAAGCATAACGAATTTGTGTTATAAATCTAGAACGAAATAAATAGAAAAATACAAATAGCAAAGGTAAGGCGTAAACTATAAAATGACTGGGACAGAAAGAATGTTGAATCGTGTAAAATGCAGGATTACTAAACTCACTCCAATTAATATTCCAAACCATATAAACTGTTCTTAAGAATAATAAACTTAGAGAAATTATCAAAACTCCTGTAAGGTTACTTCCTGGAGAGGAAAGTTGAAACATTGAATACAGTCCAAGAATTACAATGAAGTAAGGGATGATAAAATCCAATCTCATGGGATGTAGTAATGATGATTTTAAATTGAATTCTAAAAATAAGAAAACAATCGTTAGGCTAAATAGAGCAATATAAATCCAAGGAGTTTGTTTTTTGGATGAAGGTTCCCAATCTTTGGCTAAATGATCTATATAAGAATTATTACTCATCCTTGAACCTCCTTTTTGATATTTTTCATAGCACGGTGAGAAGTTACTTTAATTGCGCTAATACTCATTCCTGTGATTTTGTGAACCTCTAGTATGCTTTTGCCATGCAATTTCATAAGCTGGAAAACTTGCTTTTGTTTCTTTGGTAATAGTTCTATAGCTTGGGTCATTTTTTCAATAAGTTCATCTTTTGAATCATCAGTTTCATTGATTTCACTATTAGAGTCTAAAATATCATCAGGTAGTATTTCTTGGTTTTTCGTCTTTTGAAAAACACGTATATAATCAATGATTTTATAATTTACTATAGAATGAAACCAAGGTCGGAATTTCTTAGTAGGCTGGAAGGATGGCAAAGCCTTATGAATTCCAAATAGAATTTCTTGCAATATATCCTCTCTGTCTGAAGCATTGAAAATTCTTTTGTTCAATATCATTTCTATTTCCACAGAGAGTTCCGAGAGCAAATTTTTATAGGAAACTCGGTCGCCTTCTTGAGCCAGCTTGGCCAACTGAAACCATTTTGTTTCCTTATCTTGCATTCCACAATACTCGTTTCGAAAAATTTAGATCAATGTTACAGTTTTGAAATTTTTTATGCAAGTTTATACACTTTTACAGGTTTTTCCCTGCCTTTTACTTGGACTTCTGAGAGGAAGGTATGGATATTCTTATCTGAAAATTGAATCACTTCTTCACTTGCCAAGATCTTTGTCTGAAACTCTTTATTCAACTGTTCAATTCTAGAGGCTAGGTTAACCACATCTCCTATAATTGTATATTCTTTACGATCCTTCGTTCCTACATTTCCTGTTACAGCCTGACCACAATGCAATCCAATACCAAAGTCAATTGGATGGTTTTCAGTGCTTTTGTTTACTTGGCTGATTCTTTCGAGAATTTCTAAACTAGAATCTATTGCCTTTTTGACATCATCTCCTGAAGAAATTGGAGCTCCAAAAACAGCCATTAGACCATCTCCTAGAAATTTATTGATTACACCATTGTTACGCAAAATGGAATCTACTACAATTTCAAATACATAATTCAAATAAGCAATAACTTGGATTGGGTCTTTATCTTCGCTGAATCCTGTGAAATTTCTTATGTCAAAAAACATCATACAGACATATTTCATTTCTGAATCTTCACCTTGTTTCTGAGTTAATAATTTATCAACAACTGCTGGAGATACATGTTGTCCAAAAATATTTGTGATTCGATTTCTTTCATGTATCAATTTCATAGAATCATTGATTCGGGTTTTTAATTGAGAGGTAACGAATGAGGCAACCAAACCACCAACAAAAAGTAGTGCAGCTTTTGCAAAATGCAAGCCTGAATTGGAATAAAAATCACCATTAGCTTGTATGGATTGTGAATCCATTAAATATAAATATAATCCGAAATACTCTAAAGCTGCAATGATTCCAGTATATACAGCAAGTCTAGGATCAAGTCTTAGTACAGATAGAATGATAAAAATATAATACACTTGGTACGGAGGACTATGCAAAGACATTTCTGGAAAGGGAAGATTTAAAGATAGAAAGTAGATTGATAGAGTAGGTAGACTTATCTCTGTGGTAGCATTCAAATAGCGTATAAATTTTGGTATTTTCTCAGACCTGTTAATCGCTTTGATAATACGAAGGCGAATCAAAGTAAAATATCCAATCACTAAACTGAAATAAATGATTGGTAAATGTCCAATCTTTCCAAATTGCTCTGGTTGTATGAAAAAGTTTTCTGGTTGGAAGAAAAAGCCTAGAATAAAACCGATGAGCAAGGTTATAAAAAATACAATCAGTATCTCAATTCTTAACTTCTCACTTTTTAATATCTCTTGGTCAAATTCAAATTTCATAGGATTAACTCTAGTATGACAATCTTATTCAGAAAATAAAAATATTCAATGAATATAGCAAAGATTCTATGAATCAAGCATTCTGTAAAAATAAAAATAAATTGGATTTACCATATATAAATGAAATCTAGACAAAAGTGCAAGAAAGAATAACTACAGCAATATCGGAAATAGGATTCCTTGAATGGGGAAATCCCCAAGGTAGACCAATACTCGCTCTCCACGGTTGGTTGGATAATGCTTCTAGTTTTGCTCCTCTAGCAAATTATTTTTTAAATAATGGATTGGATTTCCATCTCATTGCCATTGATTTTCCTGGGCATGCTCACTCAAGTTGGCGTCCAACTCGTACGGTATTTTCATTTATTGATTATATCGCTGACATAAAAGCTGTCGCTGATCATTTGCAGTGGGACAAATTTACTATCCTAGGTCATTCTATGGGTGGTGGACTTGGTTCTTTATTTGCTGGAACATTTCCAGATATGATTGAGAAACTTATCTTAATTGAAGCCTTGGGTCCCGTAACTAGGGAAGCGAATGAGGCACCCGAGAATCTTGCTCTAGCAATACAAAGATTTCTGGATCACAGCAATAAAGATCCTGAGTCTGCAATTTTTCGAAGTATAGACCAACTGGTAAAGCTTAGATTGAGAGCAGGTAAGATGAAGGATGAATCCGCAAGACTTCTTATTGAAAGGGGCACAGAAGTTTTAGAAGACGGAAATCTACGTCTTCGAAGAGATCCAAGATTGAATTTGCCTTCTTTTCTTCGACTAACAGAAGATCAGGTTATTGAGTTTTTGAAAAGGATTCATGTTCCCAGTCTATTGATTTGGGGAGACCAGGGTTATCAATGGGAGAAGAAAATTCTCGAACATCGAGCGAATGCAGTCGCAAATCTTAAGCAAATAACTTTAGCTGGAAATCATCACTTACATATGGATGAGCCCGAAGCTGTTGGAGAACAGATTGTTCGTTTTTTAAGGAAAGATTAGAGCGTTTTTCTAAAAATTTTCAATTCAAATTGCAACGATAGCTAAATTACAGATTAGAATGCCGGATTTTAAAATTTTCAATGAGTAATTTGAAATAAAAAAGCCCCAGCAAATTGCCAGAGCTTAGTTTCGTGAACTGAACCTTTATATGAGATTACATTCTTCCACGTCTCAATGCTTCAATCCGAACAGATAAAGGTGGATGCGTTGAAAACAATGCCATAATTTTGCTTTTGTCAGAAATCTTTAATGAGGCAATCGCTTCCCCTCTTTCATCTTGAGGCGCATTAACATATAATTGTAGTTTTTCCAATGCAGCAATCATGGACTCACGACCTGCAAGTTTCGCAGCTCCAGCATCTGCACGAAATTCACGGGTTCTTGAGAACCAGCTAGTTACTATAGAACCAAGAAAACCGAATACAATCATTAAAACTTGCCTAATCATAAAATCTAAAAATGGGCTACTGTTTCTCGATTCACTACTATCTGAATTCTGTCTTAAGACATTAGAAATCAAATTCGCTACTATTATTGAGAAGAAAAGAACAAAAGAGTTTATTACACCTTGGATCAAGGTCATTGTAACCATATCACCATTCGCAATATGAGATACCTCATGAGCTAACACTCCTTCTACTTCTCTATCATCCATATAATTGAGCAGACCAGTTGAGACAGCAACAAGAGAACTGGATTTAGATCGACCTGTTGCAAATGCATTGATCTCAGGAGATTGATAAATACCAACTTCTGGCATTGGTATACCTGCAGAAGAGGCGAGTCTTTGCACACGTGAAACTAACTCTCTTTCAACTCCAGTAGCTTTGTTCGGATCAATGGTTTTTACACCCATGGCTCTTTTAGCCATAAATTTCGAGATCGCTAAACTAATAAATGATCCTACAAAACCCCATACAACACTTAAGACAATTATTTGTGTATAGTAAGCATCAACTCCATCAAATATACCTAAGCTATAAATTATATTTAATATTATCGATACAGTTATAAGAATAAGAAAGTTAGTTAAAATAAACAAACCAAACCTTTTAAACAATGCCATCTTATATAAATTCTCCTTGGTTATTTATTAGACAGGGAATTCTATTTTTTTGCTAAATAAGAATCTAAAATTAAATCGGACTCGGATTTTTTCACCCAGTTCTTTTCGACAAAAAGTTCTAAGGTTAGTTCAATTGCATCCAAAGGGATATGGGAAAAAAATTGGTGAATCTCTGAATAATCAAGTCTTTCACCTTTCTTTTGAATTAAGGATTCCATTTCTGTAGTAAAACTAGAAACAATACGAAGCTGTACAAAAAGTATCGTATATTCTTCTAAGAATGCTAGAAAGGCATCATCCGATTCTTCTACTGCTAGGTTAAAAGCGAAGTCATAAATATTCATGTCTTCCGAAAAAACCTTTTTAATATCCGAACCAAATGACTTAAAAAGGTTTAGCATCCGATTAGCCGAGACTCCACCTGATCCTGTCAGCATCTTAATATGAACTAGTTCGATTTTGGAAAGTAAGTCTTTTGCAGGTTCTAGGTTATAAGTTCTATGGATGGAATCTTTGAGAAGTATTGCGAATTGTGCTTTTGAAAGTAATTTCCAATAGGAGGATATCAATTCAGGAATGGGTCTTTTCAAAAGCTTTGCTTTGTGAATTGAAGTAATTTGGCAATAAAATAGTTCAGTTAAAGCCTGATGGCTAAAAATTGGATTTTGCAAAATACTTTTTACTAAATTTTGATCAATGATTCTAAAATAGTAGTCCATCATATAGGCAAAGCCTACATTTTTTTCAATCTCTGTAGAGATTGTTGCGGGGTGAACCATTTCAATCGTCTTCTCGATTTGTTTCAGTTTAGGCAAAGGAGCATAAACTAACTCAAGTAACTCAGAGAAATTTTTATGATCTACTGATTGATTCATTATATCTATTAAGAATCTCGCAATTTTTCTTTTTTAGAAAAATGAAATAGGATAAGCAGTAATCCTAATATGAGATAGGCAATTGTAAATTTTCCACTAGCTGGAATTGCAAATGTGTTTAAGATCGCATTACCTGCCAAATCATATGAATGTATGATGCCTACGAAACTTAAGACGGCTCCAATAGAACACCAAGCTCCAGCCTTTAGAAAATTTCTATCAATTACATAAACAGTAATCGCAGCCCAGACCATGGATGAGAGGAGAAAACCTTGCGATAAAGATAGAATTCCATCCAAGGCATAGGGTAGAATAGGTATGGAAAGCGGTGTCTCGGACAACCAAATATGATGAGCTTTTTCTATAGAATGTGATGCCAGAACAGATTGCAGAATACCATCTGCATAATTGAATACGGACTGTATCATTAGAACCGCCCAACCAGCAAGAGCAGGGAATAAACCAATGATAACAGCAGGTGAATGCTTGGAAGGAACAGATTGAAATGCCTGTGAGCCGATCACAATTCCTATCCAAAGAACAATTGCCATACCAGCTTCGATAGGGATTAATGCGGAAACAAATGCAATCAATCCAAATAGAGAGATGATCGTTATAAATATCCCATTTAACACAGAATACCCGATTCTAGCTCCTAGTCCCTTCCATCCTGGATGCCCAATATAAATAGTTGTTGGGAAGGGAGATCCAAAGAAGGCTCCAACAATAGTACCTATCCCATTCACCATTAGCGAGGATCTTGTATCAAAGGAATCACCTGCAGCTTCGGCTGATTCAATATTTTGCAGAGATCCAATGACATTGAAAATCCCCATTGGAATTATAATGGAAAGATAACTTGCAAGATATGTTGGATTAATTACAGAAAGAACCTCGGGAATGAATAATTTCGGGATTGAAAATCCAATGCTCGCATAGGAAGCTGAGATCGCATTTGCCTCCATGAATCCTTCTCCCCAGAATCCACTCATCCAAGCTAAACAAGTTCCAACAATTACAGAGAGTAGGCCGCCTGGGATGTGAAAAGGAAATTGAACTCTTGCAAAATACTGAAGTAAAATAATACCAAAAGGAACAAAAGCAATCAATGGGTTCTGAAATGTTCGAAGTAAAAAGTCCATAGAAATAAATGTAATGGCTATACCAGCAAGAGCAGAAAGCAATGCGGCACGTGGAGTGGCTTTACGAATGGAATGTGCAATGAAGGACCCTGCAAATTCAATGAGACCAGACAGTAGACTTGCTAATAATCCCACCTTCCAAGCTTGTAGATAGTCACCCGTTTCTTTATATACGGGAAATAGTATGAAAAAGACAAATGCAAATAATGAAACAGTATTGATACCATAGGGCAGTGCAGTGATATCATCACGATTCTCAGCTAGCCCTTTTTTGTAAGCCTGCCAGGCGTAAAATAGATTTCCAATTAACAGAGATACTGCGATAGCAGGAAGCACGACGGTTGTCATGAATTCCATAGGGAATCCACAAAGACCAACACATAATCCTGTAAGGACTAATAATTGAATAAGGTTATCAATCATCAAACCAAAAAAACCATCAACATCTCCACGAACGAAAATCTTAGGTTTCATTTTTCTTTCCTCCAAAATCAACTCGGATTACATTGTCTTTGTTACTATCTAAAGGCTTAGCTTCTTTTTTCGGCTTCAATTCAGTTTCTTTTAATTTTTCATCAGCTTGCAAAGTAGCTTTTTGGGGGCTCTCATTTGTAATTGGTAAGATTCTCAATTGAACAAGGGAAGACTGTGCTTTATCATAAATTCGAAATACACTATCCCAAGGTATCACAACTTTCTCCCAATTATAACCAAACTGAAGTTCTGCGAATAACTCTTTTTCCATTGCTTGTACGTCTCTGACCGCACGAGGTCCAAAAACTAAAACAATTCCAGATTCTTTTTCTTCACCTACAAGCCCGCGTGAGCCAATTTTCAAATCAGGATGAGGCAGCACGTGCATATAAAAAGTTCCAAATTTTTCCCAGTATAAAGTAAATAAGTCACTTTTGAATGACCTAATATTCTTAATCTCTTCTTGCGTAATTTCCCCGTCCATATAGCCCCTAATTGATTATGAAAGATTTTGTTTGGATTCTTGCTTAGAATCAGAAGTGGTCTGCATATAATCTGTGTGAATCACATACTCTGGTACCAAATCTTGGAAAAGCCTATAGATTTCTTGGTCCTTGTTTGCTTTTGCCATGCTAAACATTGTATTTAATTTATTCTGGAAGAGAAGTAAGTTATAGCTTTCAAGCGGTGCTGCTATTCTAATCTTCGGGTGGTGAGTCTTTTTAATCCCTTCTTGCCCTAACATTAGTTCTTCGAATAGCTTCTCTCCTGGTCGAAGTCCCGTAAATTCTATTTGGATATCTTTGTAGGGAGTAAATCCGGAGAGACGAATCATCTCTTCAGCAAGATTTGTAATTCGAACTGGCTCACCCATATCAAGAATAAAAATTTCACCATGCTCACCCATAGAGCCTGCCTGGAGTACTAGTTGTGATGCTTCGGGTATTGTCATGAAATACCGTATTACATCTGGGTGGGTTACTGTAACAGGACCTCCCTTCTTGATTTGTTCTCGAAACCTCGGGATCACAGAACCATTTGATCCAAGAACATTTCCAAAACGAACAGTAATGAATTTAGTTCGAGAGTTGATGGAAATATGCTGTAAGTAAAGCTCGGCTATTCGCTTCGAAGCTCCCATGATGTTCACTGGGTTAACTGCCTTGTCTGTAGAAATTAATACAAATCGTTCCACTCCCGTTAAACGAGAAACATCTGCAACATTCTTTGTTCCATTGATATTATTCAAAACTGCTTCGCAGGGATTGATTTCCATCATTGGTACATGTTTATAGGCGGCGGAATGAAAGACTACTTGAGGCTGGTGTTCATTAAAAACAGTTGAGAGGCGTGATAAATTTTTAACATCAGCGACAACAGGAAAGATTTTCGTTTTGTCATGAAATTTCGTTCTCATCTCATAATCGATTTCGTAGAGCGGAGTCTCAGCATTGTCCAAAAGGATTAAATTCTCAGGTTCAAAATACATGACCTGACGACAGAGCTCTGAACCTATGGAACCACCTGCACCTGTTATAAGAATAGTCTTCCCTTTTAAATAAGATTTGATATTATCAATCTCTAGGTTAACGGTCGGTCTACCTAAAAGATCTTGCACTTCAACTTCCCTCAGCTGATTGATCTTAGGTGCTTCATTTAAAATTTCGTTAAAATTTGGAAGAATTTTATAAACAACTTTCAATTCTTCACATATTTTCATAATTCGTGAAACAATCAATCCATCAGGTTGGTTCATGGTGATGATAACCTGCTTCACGGAGTTAGTACGAATTATATGTTCTAATATATCTAAATTCCCAAGAATCGGTATCCCTTGTATGTGACCACCGATCTTAGAAGTATCTTCATCTATAAAACCAACAGGTAGAAGATTTAAATTGCCATGCCTTCTGATTTCACCTAGAAAGGTTGCACCTAATTTGCCAGCGCCTACGAGAACTACGGGAATGTTTCCTTCTTCGAAAGTCTTCTTGCGAAAAATTTCATCTCTCATCATTCTCCAGGAAAAAGATCTCAAACAAAGAAAACTCAACAACAAGAGAGTGTCGAGTATAGGAACCATACGAGAAAGTTGTGAAAATCGATTGTAAAATAGTAGGGCAGTTGTCGAGACCAAGGAAGATAGCATAGTAACCTTTATGATCTCAACCAAATCGTGAATGGAAGCATAAGACCAGAGAGATCTATAGATTCCTGAAAAAAGGAAGATTACCGAGCGAACAGAAATTACTATAACAAGAGATGTAAGAAATAAATTTCGGTCTTGGAGGAAGCTTAGATTTTCGTAACGAATCAAATGAGCGAGAAAAAAGGAAGCAACCATAAATACCAAATCGATAGGGAATACTAAAAATCTTTTCTGTAAACGATTCATATCTTTCTTTTATTCAATTTTATGGAGAGTCGAAAGGTTGTAAACAAAAGTAGAAAACTCTTGACTATAAAATCAAAAGATTTATCATAAAATTCTTGGAATCTCGAATTATCAATCTAGTAGGTCAACTTTCTGCTGAAGCGGGCTCTCAATTGTATTTAGAGTTGAAATCTCTTTTATCAAGCCCGCATCTGCTTTTATTTGATGCAACAAAGTTAGCCAACATCGACGAGATAGGTTGGCAATTTTTAAAAAAATGCCAGACGAAGATCTACCAAACAGGAAGCCATGCAGCTATCATTGGTTTGAATCAAGACAGTCATTTACCTTGGAAATCGAATCGATTATTAGAAACAATTCCCATTTTTCAGGAAAGAGAATCAGCGAAAAAACATCTAGCATCCCTAGTAGTGGTTAATTTAGATTCTACTCCCTCATCAAATGCGAGTCTTCATCCATCCTCACATTCTATCCCAGGCAATAAAACAGTTTCGTCTAGCGCATCTAATACGATAAATACGTCTTTATACTGTCCCCATTGTGATTCCATTCTTAGAACCTACCAAATGGGGAACAACTCTTGCCAGAGCTGCAAGGGAAAATACTTCCTACATAAAGATTTTAAGATTAGCAGCTTTGAGAAAGTTATTTAAACAATTGTACTGATTAATATATATAGTAGTTTCAATCTCTAGTAAAGCTGGAATCTATCAATTAGTATATCTTGAATTATAGTATTTCCCTAGGACTCATTATAAGCTTTTTCAAGCGCAGCAACGTCAAGTTTTATCATTTCCATCATTGCATCCATAACAGCTTTCACTTTTATCGGATTGGGGTCATTGATAAGTTCCATGAATCGTTTCGGCACGATTTGCCATGTTATACCAAATGGATCAGTAATCCATCCACATTGAAGAGGTTTAGCACCAGCAGTGATAAATTTGCTCCAATAATCATCTACCTCTACCTGAGATTCGCAATTAACAAAAAGGGAAATCCCATTTGAAAACTGGAAATAAGAACCGCCGTTATATCCCATAAAGTTTTGACCGCCAACAACGAATTCGGCTGAAGTAATTGGACCATCCGTGCCAGTCTGAGCAAAGATATTGATTTGTGAGTCCGGAAAAGTTGAAGAATAAAACTTTATAGCATCTTCAAGTTGATCATCAAACATTAGGAAGGGTGTGATTTTTGGCATGAGACAAATCCTTTAATTTTTATTTATTAAGTCGAAATAATAGGCTCTAGGATAATTTATGATATTATCACCAAGCCTATTTCTTCTATTTCTACAAAACCCGTATAATATTAATTTAACGAACTTATAAGAAAGAATGGAAATCTATTAAAAGAAATTTTTAACTATAAATCTCGCTTCCCAGCTTTACAAAGTCTTTTGCTTTTTCTTCCATAGCTTTCTCGATTGCTTCCTCTGTCTCCAAGCCTTGCTCTTCGGCAAACTTTCGTATGTCCTCAGTAATTCTCATGGAACAAAAATTTGGTCCACACATAGAGCAGAAATGTGCTAATTTGGCACCATCTGCAGGAAGAGTTTCGTCATGGAATTCTTCTGCTGTATCTGGATCGAGAGAAAGATTGAACTGGTCTTGCCATCGAAATTCAAACCTTGCTTTACTGAGAGCATTGTCTCGGATCTGAGCTCCAGGATGACCTTTTGCAAGATCAGCTGCATGGGCAGCAATCTTATATGTTATGACTCCGTCTTTCACATCCTTCTTATTCGGAAGTCCAAGGTGTTCTTTGGGAGTCACATAACAAAGCATAGCACAACCAAACCAACCAATCATAGCTGCACCAATTCCAGATGTGATATGATCATAACCAGGAGCGATATCTGTTGTCAAAGGCCCAAGAGTATAGAAGGGGGCTTCATTGCATTCTTGCAATTGCTTTTCCATATTGATCTTGATCAAATGCATAGGAACATGTCCTGGACCTTCAATCATAGTTTGGATATCATGCTTCCAAGCAATCTTGGTAAGTTCACCCAAGGTCTCAAGCTCTGCAAACTGTGCCTTATCATTGGCATCGGCAATGGAACCAGGACGAAGCCCATCTCCCAGGGAAAAGGCAACATCGTATGCTTTCATAATCTCACAGATTTCTTCAAAATGAGTATAAAGAAAACTTTCTTTATGGTGGGCAAGACACCACTTTGCCATGATAGAACCACCTCTTGATACAATGCCCGTTACACGATTTGCTGTGAGAGGAATATATCTCAATAAAACTCCTGCATGTATCGTAAAATAATCTACTCCTTGCTCAGCCTGTTCAATCAGAGTATCTCGGTAGAGTTCCCAAGTGAGATCTTCGGCTTTTCCATTTACCTTTTCTAAGGCTTGGTAGATAGGAACAGTTCCCACAGGAACGGGAGAATTGCGAATGATCCATTCTCTGGTCTCATGGATGTTTTTGCCTGTGGAAAGATCCATGATGGTATCAGCTCCCCATCGACAGGCCCAGACAGCTTTTTCTACTTCTTCATCGATACTTGAAGTAACAGCACTGTTTCCAATGTTGGCATTTACTTTAACAAGAAAATTGCGCCCAATGATCATGGGTTCCGATTCAGGGTGGTTGATATTATTCGGAAGAATTGCTCTTCCTTTTGCAATTTCATCCCGAACAAATTCAGCTGTTATTTTGCCCTGCGGAGTGTTTGCACCAAAGCTATTGCCAGGGTGTTGGTTGCCTTTTTCTTTGACACGTTCCAATTCTTGGTTCTCACGAATGGCAACATATTCCATTTCAGCCGTGATGATTCCCTTCTTAGCATAGTGCATCTGAGAGACATTGGCTCCTGGCTTAGCTCTGAGTGGCTTGCGAATATGTTCGAATCTTAAATGATCCAGACTTGCGTTTGCTTGCGCTTTGCGACCGTATTCGGACGAGATTTCACTTAACTGTTCCACATCACCTCTGCCCAAAATCCAAGGCTCCCTAATAGGCCTTAAACCTTTTTTGATATCTATAGTCTGGTTCTTATCAGTATAGGCTCCACTCGTGTCGTAAACAACAACAGGATCATTGGCTCTAGATCCTTTCCCATGAACCTTTGTCTCAGAGAGTTGGATTTCTCTCATGGCAACTTGGATGTTGTGTATACTGCCAGGAATATAGATTTTAGATGAGTTCGGGAAGGGTGTAGTTGTAACGCTGTGATTCATTGATTCAAGTATTCTATTGCAAAAGACATTGTCCAGTAAAAATGCGAGTCGAGATCGCTTGATTGGGATGGTATATTCTAACGAACAACAAAATATTTTGGGCGCACATTTCCGGCTCTCCCTCTGGTCAATAAATTGCTAAGTGTTTCCCTCCCTCGCGCCTGTTGGCCAGTTGGGTCTGCCAAGGTCGCTGTGGAGGGAAACACTTAACATGGGATAGATATATAGTGATTTTTCTCCAATTTATTGACCCCACTCGATCCGGGGCGCGTCGACAATGGACAGTTATCAAGCAAACCAACCGTCTACCTTCCGCTGTCAGCTTGCCAGCCAGGTTGGAGCAAAGAGCCAGCGTAAGGCATTCAGTTTGCAAAGTTGAATAAAGATTTCTCTTATTCTAGATTATTATAAATTAACTATTGTTATATTTAATATAATAATCGCAAGCACACTGTGTGCCAAATTCATCGAGAATTTTCTATCCACCCTATAGGTAAATAGCTGTAAAACCGGCTTTCTTAGCAATTTTAAGCCATCTATCGTTTTATCTTCACCGGAATAAAAACCATTATCTATCTCCCCAGAATCGGAACTCAATAACTCATTTTTTATCTCGATCAATTCCCTAACTGTAATCTGTTGCTCTAGAACTAGCTTTTCCAATTTATATCGTTCACTCTTCTTTTCGAGGGATACAATTTCTCTATAGTGCGACCAGGATACCTTAGGCTGAAAATTTTTCTTTTTATAAACCAAATAGAATTGCCTCATATAGCGCAAGTTCCTAGCAGAAAATCCACTTCCTAGCGTTCTATTCAACTCTTGCAATTAAAATAATGAATAAAATATGAATTTATAGAAAAGGATTATTAAACTAAAACTCCCCTTGCGAATAGGTGATCACCGCAACGGTTTTGGCATTCCGAACTAGCCATTGGCCGTGAGGATGATCGCTTATTCGCTTATATTCCAATTGGATGCAAGAATAGATTGATTCCAATTCATATCTCCATCAGCTAATGCAGATTCATGGATGTAATCAAGATAAGCTCAATTATAATAAAATATTGAGATAAATTAAAATTTAAATTATTCTTATTGACATAATGCACGAGATTCGTGCATTCTATTATTATGAAAAGTATTACTTTTAGAGCAGATGAAAGAGCTATAGAGAAAGCTCGCTTAAAAGCAAGCAAGCTAAAAAGATCATTAAATGATATATTCAATGATTGGCTTAGGACATTTTCTGAATCTGAATCTAAAGATTTCGATATAGATAATTATTTAAAAAGATTTGAATATGTAAAAATCAATCGAAAAATTTCACGTGAAGAAGCAAATGAAAGGTAAGGTGTTTATAGACACTAACGTTTTTATTTACTTCTTTTCTGATAAGAACTTAGGTAAAAAAGAAATCTCTTCCAATCTAATAAAAGCATCTTTTAAATCGGATAAGTTTTTAATAAGTTACCAAATTATCCAAGAATTTACTAATGTTATGCTTACAAAAGCTCAACCACCTATGAAGGAGCAAGATATTTTAAGTTTAATTGAAAAGATCCTTGAACCGATGTGTTCCTTTTTTCCAAATATACCATTTTACAAAAAAGCTTTAACTCTCAGAGAGAGGTATAAATTATCCTATTATGATTCTTTAATAGCTTTGGCAGCTATAGAGTTAGAATGTGATTATTTACTATCTGAAGATTTTAATGATGGCTCAAAAATAAATAACCTAAAAATCATCAATCCCTTTGACAAAAAAAATCACAAAATACTTAATTCTATTCTATAGTTCATATAATTAGATAAACCTATAATCTTATGTATAGTGTATTTTATTATCCCTTAGATTCTAAATACTCTCACTTTTCTATATTGAACTCTCAATCAAAAAACTTTTTTGTTGATTCTTTTCGCAATTGAATTCTTTAAGATTAAGGCGTTCTCAAAGATACGTCTCATCAAGACTGAGGAAACAAATTATGTATGAAGATCGATTCCGTTCACCAGATGAAATTTATTGCTACTCCTGTGGATACAAGATAAGAAAAGACGTTCAATTCTGCCCTAATTGTTCTGCGAAAATGGAGAATAGTTTTGGCTCCAATTCACCTTCTTCTAGGTCTACTTCATCTGATCGGTTTGGAAATCCTTCCACCTCTCAGAATCCTTCTGCTAAAGGAGTATCGGAAGATTGGCTCCTAGTTTTGCTACTTTGTTGTTTCCTTGGAACATTTGGGATCCACAGATTCTATGTGGGAAAGATTGGAACGGGAGTTCTCATGCTACTTACTGGTGGCGGTTGTGGTCTGTGGACGATCTATGATATAATTATCATAGCTACAGGCAAATTTTCCAAACTAAATGGAGAATTGATTTCACGCAATCCTTGAAATTCTTTTATCTAACCATTCTTATTCTTATTTGTATGTTTCTCTTTCTCATTCCTGAATCAGAACTTCTTGAGATTCCTAGTATTTGTTTAGTGAAATATTTAACAGGGCTAGAATGCTTAGGCTGCGGAATGACTCGTGCGTTTTGGTACATTTTGCATGGAGAATTTTCTGAGGCATGGAAGATGAATCCATTGGTATTCGTGGTGTCTGCTCTTTTTCCTGCATTTTACCTGAAGCCTTTAATACAATCATTGCATTTACAACCTAACAAAAAATTCTAGTAAATCCATTATGCCAGTCTTCGAAACAATTGAAACTAAAGGGATTCCTGTCAAAATTTTTACCGACCAGATTGAGGATCAGGCTCGGCAACAATTAATTGACCTCGCTGAATCAGGTCTTGTGGTTGGGCATATCGCAGCAATGCCAGATGTTCACTATGGAATGGGTGCAACGGTAGGTTCTGTATTTGCCTCCGAACACTATATCTGTCCTAATGCTGTTGGAGTTGATATAGGTTGTGGAATGGCAGCAATTCCAATTCCGAATTTAAAATCTTCGCATCTAAGCTGGGATCAGAAACAAGAGATCCATAGTGAAATCAAGAAGCGTGTTCCTACAGGTATGAGTGCGCATGATAAACCTAGAACAGCTCCCGTTTTAGATAACCCCAATCGATCGAAATGGTTGAACCAACAGATCTCTAAGAAGACAGCTTGCCAGATTGGAACCTTAGGCGGTGGAAATCATTTCATCGAACTAGTCGAAGACAAAGATTCTCAGGTTTGGATTTTTCTTCATTCTGGGTCACGTAATATTGGTAAGGTGACTGCTGAGAATTACAACAAGCTTGCCAAGAACTATATGAAAAAGCAAGGTATCCAAGCTAAGAATCCCGACTTGAATTTTCTAGATTTAAATACAAAAGAAGGGCAGAATTATCTTCTCGACATGCAGTGGTGTCAAAATTTTGCATATGACAATCGACAAGACATGCTTAAAAATGTAGCAGAGATTCTCGTAGAAAAATTGGGGACACCAGCTGACTTCAATCAGGCGGTAAATATACACCACAACTATTGCTCTTGTGAAGATTGCATCATTGACGATGGAAACGGAAACCTAGTATCAAGAAAGCTTTGGGTAACTAGAAAAGGTGCAACTTCTGCCAAAAAAGACCAATACGGATTGATTCCTGGTTCTATGGGAACTGGTTCTTTCTTGGTAAAAGGTCTTGGAAATCCAGAGTCAATGCAATCCTCATCTCATGGGGCAGGACGAACTAAGTCGCGCACAAAGGCTAAATTAGAAATTACTCAAAAAGATTTCGAGCAATCTATGGAAGGTATTGTATGTGAAACTAATGAGGAACTGCGAGACGAGGCACCACAAGCCTATAAAGAAATTAATACTGTAATGGAATGGCAATCTGATCTCGTACAGATTGTAACAAGATTCCAACCATTAATCAATGTGAAGGGATTTGATTCTAGCATTCCAGCCTGGAAGCAACCCAAAATTTCAGTTGTATTCGAGAATCCCGAAAGCTTCCAGCTAACAATAAAAAGTATTTTAGTAAGCAAGACCGATTATAAAAATTCTAAGAAATCCTCAAGTGAATGGATTCCTTATGCCAATTGGAAGCAAAAGGCAGGTGGTCTGCGTAAGGGCAATCGTATCCAAACATGGGTTCTTATTGAAGAAGATCCAACAAAAAAGCTTCTTATACAATCTACTGTTGCATCCTCTGATAGCAATAAGGCTACACTTCGAATAGAAGTTGTAGAAAAGAGACAGAAGCTTGATGGAGTTTAGAATCTGAGTTAAATACCAAGTACGGAAATATGGTTTTCAGATATAAGAGTATTTACTATCCATTCGATTAGATCATCAAAGAACAAATTGAATTTCAAATATTTATATATTTAGAAGGTTATTTATTTTTTCTTTAGATTTCCAGAAATCTTCGTCATAATTTTTCAATTCAATTTCGCCTATATCTTGGCACTCATTCCCTTTGACAATACTGTAGTTGAATCCTAGGGTATCCCAAGTCATGAAAACATCTGTAATTCCTAACATTTGCATATTGTCATAAAATAATAATTTAACTCTCTTATGTCTAGGGGCATTGATTTCGAAACTATCATTTTGAACATACTTAGTATATACGCCTTTATAATCGACGCCTAATACGGATACTGCAACATAATTTCTAGCATCCTTTTTTTCTAACTTAAACCTTCCTCGAACACAGATAATCTGATTCATAGGTTTGTCAAAGTTCCACCAAGAGTAATCCGACAGAATAGAATTGATTCTATAATAGGATGAATTTGCATAACCATAGACTTCAACAGTATTAAGACCTTGACTATCATCAGGTCCTGCTTGTTGGTTCGAACCCTTATAGCCCCATTTTCCATTCTTGAATGAATATATATTAAAATCTTCTTCTTCTCCACTGTGGTTCGGCATCTTAACAGTAATATTTTTATCCAAGGAAATTTCTTTACCATTAGATTTAGCTTCCATTTTTATCATTCCTGAGCTTTCGAAAATTTCTCTATCCATGTTTAAATTGATTCCTACTCCAAGAAAATCTGAGTTATCGATTGCTTCTGTTACAGTGAGAATCACCTTATCTTGTATAGTTATAGAATTCAATGAAAAAGAATTCTTTTCTATGGAAATACTCGTTCCTTTTTGAGTTTTCAAAATTTGACCTATTGTTGGGTCTATAGTGAATTTTTCTGATTTGGGATATAAGGCTTTTAATTGATTTTCACTTACTGTGATAAAAGGAGTTTGTTGGCTGATCTTAGTCACTCCACATTGAGTAAGAATTAAAACTAAGATTAGAGTTGCGATGGATTTTATGAAAGCCATAATTAATACCTCAATTAAAGATTATTCATGAAATAGAACTATATTTTAATATAAATGTAAACTAAAAAATGATGGCATTAACTTTAAAATTATGAATGTGAATAGCATTTTAGTTTTCTGAAATTAAAATAATTTAAATTAATCAAATTAAGTAATACCTAAAAACTTAAATCTGGCAACTTGCTTTCCATCGATCATCACATCTTCGAAAAACATAGATTTGGGTCTAAGCCAAAGACTATCCTTCCCAAAATCCTGAGATGTATAGAGAGCCTTATAAAGCACTAGCTCTTCTAGAGTCTCGCTGTGTCGCCCTATACCAAGAACTTCGTATTGTTTGCCTTTGTAATGTTCGTAAATTCCGAGTTGGATACCATCCATGTATTCATTCCTTAGTATTTATTAGGGATTATCATCATTTAGATAATCGATTGTAAACCAGCCTAACAACCAATCGCCCATTTCGGCTAAATTGAATCCAACACGAAGTCCATAGTATAAGCCGATTGAAAATTCGCATTGAGTGAATGAATTATATCCGTTCCAATCAAAGACTCCAAGCCCAAATGTATTAGATTCGTTAAATGATTTTGATTTGTTATTTCTTACATTTGTCCGACTAGGGTGGTGGTGTACACTATTAAGCAAAATAAAACTATTGCCTGAATTGTAGTATTCTCTAGCAGCTCCCGTACTATATGCACCCATGCTGCCTGCGCGTAATCCATATCCTTTTCCATATTTGGCTGATTGCAATCCTAAATTTGAAATGCAGTATTTAATGTTAACACCTGCAACTTTTCTTTCGACGGATAAAGTGAAAATGTCAGCAGTATCTAAGGCGCGGTTTTCAAGATAGGTAGAAAATGTAGAACAATTAAAAACAAGCAAACATAGAATAAACCAAATTGAATACTGAGGCATGTAATAGAAGACTCCTTTTTCTATTACAGAATTTGCTAAGTTTTTTGGATATTCTATTTTGAAAAAAGATCTGTTCCAACAGTTGTAGGTTTCGATGACACCTAACTCAACCAACTGGTGTACAAATCTCCACAAGAAAACCATCCAAGTCTCGAACATAAGCAACAGTTTGTCCCCAAGGCTTCTTCTTGGGATCTGCTTCCATTTTGGCTCCTGCCTTTAGTGCAGTGGCAAGAGTCTGATCCACATTTTCGGTGGTAATTCCAATTTCAAAACCAAATGTAGGTTTGCTTAAATTACTTTCTTCAAAACCATTCTTCAAATTGGATTTAGCAAGACTAATGCTAGCAAAGGAAAGGGTCGTCGAACCCGTATTCAGTTCACCGTAATCATTCTCGGGGCTGATAAACTTACGAGAAAATCCAAATGCATTTTCATAAAATTCAATAGACATTGTAACATCGGAAACATAGAGGATAGTATAGGTGAAATTGTTCATAAAGAAATTATTATTTAGCAAGATGGATTCGGCAAGCGAAATTGATTGGAGAGCGGAGTGATGTAATTCAGTATAACATTTAATTGTCAAATTGCACTTGCTAGTTTTTGTTTAAATCCAAACCTTACAGAATATCTTAGCTCGGAGTGAAAATTATGTCACTTAATAATTATAAAGTTAATTTCAAGGCTATAATAAAAAGTGTGAACTTTGCATCAAGTGAGACAGATAAATTAGCTCTTTTTCATTTCCACGAAATTCTTCCAGCGAGCAAATAAACCATTTTTCCATGATACTTCGACATTTTTAATATTCATATATTAGAAAATATGCATTTTACTGCAGATGCAATAATAGGACATTATATCATTACTAACTTTAATTTGGTCCTCTAATGCAACGTGCAATGTACGAACCTGTTATTGCTGAAATAGGTGATAAAATTCCAAAGCTAGGATTTACCATAAAAGGCTGAGTATCTCCTACCACTCTTCCAACATTGGAAGACCACATGCGAGTGTTATTTAAACCAGTAGGCGCATTGAACAAAAGAGTATCAAATTTAGTTGGATTTGGAATGCTATAATCAACTAGAGACAATAATTCATTTTGGTTGGGCAATCTCCAATCTGAAAACCCAGCAAAAGTCAAGTTACTGCAATATTGTAAAGCGTTCTGCCAATTAAGTAAATCTGGCTCGATTGCACTGTCTGAACATGTTGCATCATTGTTGAGTCCTGAGTGGCAACGTTGCCATTCTAATCCAGTTGTATTGTCGCGAATTCTACCATCAGCCATATCAACAAAGTCCAATGCATTCGTAGTAGAAGTTCCCGATACACAGAGAACATTACGAGTGGAAGAAAAATTAGTATTTGCATTCGTAGAAGGTTGCGAGAAAGAAATAAAATGGTAGGTGGCACCACCGGAAGTAGAACTATAATAGGTTCCAGTGCCCATAGATGGAAAAAAACTTTGGTCAACATAAGGAGGTAGAGTAGAGTGAAAATGCAAAAGTGTCGATAATTCTTTGATAGTTGGTATGCGCCAGGATGGACCATATGTAGTCGAACAAATCGTCTGTGCGTCTGCAAAGTTGTATAGATTAACAGCGCCTAATCCACAGCCAGTGCCAAACGTTCCAACAGGACATTGTCTCCAAATTAAACCAGTTCTATTGTCTGTAACGGTTTCATCTACATTGTCGGTGTAAGAGGCATAGATTGTTTTGCTATGTGTGCTTTCACTAGCTTGACCAGGAAATCCGACTACAGGACAGATTTCTGTAGAGTCATTATCAAAACAATTGGCCAATCCAAGATCAAAAAAGGCAAAGGCATCCATTCCAACTAAACTGGGAGAGGATCCGCTATTTTGCCCATCAGAAGGGTTGCTGTCCGAGACGGTTGTAGATTCCGGAGAGCTTCCAAATTGCAAAAGGTTCAAAAGATTAGAAATCACTTGGATATCTCTGGACAATTCGGGTAAATAGCACCCTGAAAAAATCAATACTATGAGTAATAATACCTTCATTCTAACCCCCAATTATCCATTTCCTATTTTTTTTTGTAACCAGACTTTTTTGTGCATTTCATATTATCCATATTTATTATATATTTATATTCTTATATTTTCATTATTTTGGTAATTAATAAACTTTATATCAATTGTTGTTCCGAAATGGGTCTCCAGCTTATTGAGCTAAATTCAATCTTTGGTGGATGAGTGGACGGATTGTTTCACCAAAGAACAAAGAATTTACCGTGGATGGAAGATTCGTTAGGCCTCCCTTTCTTCCTAAATTGTTTACAGCGACAATACCGATGTACCCTCGGTTTCTATCCAGCCATGGGTAGAAACCATTTCCACCAATGGAGTGGGAGATTAAATCTTCTTCACATTTGCTTACATCATTTGGATTGCTACAATCTCTCCAATTGCCCAAACCATATTTCCATTCGGATCCAAATGCGGCAAATTGGCTGAATCCAATCCGAGAATTCTCCGATTGGTCTGCTAGTATTTCTGTGACCCTTGCCGACGTTAGATATCCTGCTACATCGGCAGATCCATTGAATCCTGTTCCTTCTCGAAGTAGAGCGAGCAAAATTCGAGAGTATTCTCTTGGACTTGTAACCAATCCATAAGCCCCGGCAAGGCTTCCATCTCCTGTAGGATTGCCTGCAATTGCTTCACCTAGGTTAGAATACCAGAAAGATTTTGCAGAGTCGAATCCCAATGGAGTTATCACTTCATCTCTATAAATCTCAGTCCAAGTTTTGTTGCACGCAACTTCAGCCATTCTTTGGGCGATTGCCATATGGTTGGAATTATAAACAAATGCTGCCCCTGGTGGATTTTGTGCTGTATTGTCCCGGATACTTTCCGCACAAGCTATCTTGTCCGCATTTGTTGCGTTATTCGGTATAGCGACCAAGCATGGATCTTGCCCGGAAGCTCCCGAGTTGTCATCCAATCCGGAAGTGAAAGCAAGAAGTTGCCGCATAGTGATTGTATTTCTTACTGTCCATCCCAAGACTGTGCCTGTTGTTGTATCCAAATTAAGGGAAGGGGAAAATGTTCCGCCTGCAGAAATGCGATTACAAGTTCCCGATTGGATGGCTCGTTGAATTATTACTGCTGTCACCCATTTGGAACCTGAGAAAATGATTTGGTGTTTGTCATTGGCAATATTTCCGCTTTCAAGATTGTAAATCTCATTATTGTTTTTGTCGATAACAATCAGGCTTGCCCCTTCATCCGCAGTTCTGGCAAATCTTTGGAAGCAAGATTCTACAGTATTACAAGTGTTAGAAACAATTCCCAAATATACAAGGGTCTGTAAATCATTGTTTTCGTCCTTGCCGTTTGGCTTGCATCCAATAGAGACCACCAATAGAAAGCTGATGATTGATGTTGAAAAAATAATTTTAGTTCCTTTAATAGCTTTTGATAACAATATATGAATATAATATAAGTTAAACGATCGTAAAAAAATTGTTTGCGGATGTTTCATAGGTTCCACCTTTATAGATTGATTAGAGTATCGATGTATATTATTTTTCCTGTTTCGTTCAGATCGCAACTAGCAAGCTCAGGGAGAAAAATTCCGTCTCGAATAAACCCGGTTATACCTCTGGCTACGGGTAGGCTATCAAGAAAGGTTCCGTAAATCAGTGCACCTTGCCCTCGGATATCTTTGGTACATTGATCCAAGGATTCTTGGGTGTAGAATTCATCATCGGGGATGGTAGACAATATGGGCTGGAGAAAAGAAGCAAGAAATCCATTGATCGCAGATATGGATCCAATCGGTCCAACTCCAGCTTGCATTCCGTTTTGAGCCAACCAGAGAAGTTGTCCTGTCGAGACTGCCTCCCATGTTGCTTGGGCTATTTCTTCTTTAGCCTCTTTTCCAGATACAGAATTGTATCCCGGGAGATGTGCCTCTTCCCAAATCATGCAATTGTGGAGGAAAAGTAGGAAAATAGTTGCTAGCAACAAATTTTGTTTCATTTGACGACCTCGATGGAACGTGGTGATCCTACACAACAATTATTACTATTTATTCTTGTATGCAAGTTCGAAAGCTCCTTTAACTCTTATAAGATTAGCAGAAGAAAGGAATCGATTCCTATCGAATTTGAAAAAATACTACGAATTTTAGAATCAGTCAGATTTTTTCTTTGGAAATCGAAAGCGATTTCTAAATATGAATATGCAAGCCGTTGTAGAAATTTTAGAGGCTAAAGGGAGGATGGATTTACGATGGTTAGACAGGCTCGAGCTCAGCTCTTAATTTCTCGAATGCTCCATTGGGTCGCAAACCATCCCTGTCCAGTGAGAGCTCAGGACGGATCCGGTCTAAAAAGTACATCTCCAACTCTCCTTTACCTTTCACATGAATCGAACCTCGGGGTTCACAAAGAAAAAAGTCTTTCACCATTTCATATGTTTCCGTTGAAAGGTTGATTCGATCTGCGAGTCCGTGTGATTCCATACGGGAAGCTGTGTTAACCGTATCGCCCCAAATATCATATGCGAATTTTGAGCTCCCGATTACACCTGCAGTTACTGGTCCACTGTGAATTCCGATGCGAATTTTCCAGAACTTCTCATCTTGGGATGCCTTCAAGGCTGTAGTTTGCATACAGAAGGAAAGAATCTCCAGTGCCGCTAAGCAGGTATCTACAGCATGAGTTCGATTGGTTCGAGGCAGACCACCTGCACACATGTAGGCGTCGCCTATGGTCTTGAGCTTTTCTAGGTTCTGTCGTCGAACTATTTCGTCAAACTGTGAAAAGCACCTGTCAAGTTCTTGAACCAGCCTATCGGCACTTAGAGATTCACTAAACCTCGTAAAACCCACGAAGTCGGTGAATAGGACGGACACATTGTCATATGACTGAGGTTTGACTTTGCCTTCAGCTTTAAGTTCGTTAGCAGTTTCACGAGGTAGAATATTCGTTAGCAAACGATCCGATTCAGCCCTTGCGAGTTCGGTTGCTTGGAGCAAATCCGCTGCTTGCACCGCACCAGTCACTTGGTAGCTAACCCGTTCCATAAAATCCCGATCCGCGCGAGTGATACGAGTCTTCTCATAGCCGGCAAAATTCAGAAGACCAATAGACCGCCCCTCATGAACGAGTGGAACCTGCACTGTCCACTCAAAGCGGATCCGTTCATGAAACATTCGATCCGTCTCCGATAAGGAAAATTTGGAATCCACCTGGGGAATCACAAGGGGTTTTTGGCGTGTAAAGGTTCGGTACATCGTTCCGCTTTCTTTGCGTAAAGGAACCTCCTGCAAATCTTCAGGAAAGATATTGGGACCGACATGTTCTCCATGGTGAATTACTGAACGAACAACTAAAGTTTCATGCTTGGGGTCGTACATCCAAAGCGACATCCCATCCACCCCGATCAGGTTTGAAGTAACATCAAAAACCACAGACTGAATTCGATCCAGATCCTGCCCTTCATTTGCACGACGTGCAAGCTCGGCAAGTATCTCCGATTCGGATCGAGCTTTCTCCGCGGCTGCTTTTTCCTCTTTCACCTTACTCAACAACTGCGAACTATGCACCGCACCTGCCACTTGGGTGACCAGACTTTCCAATTCGGATATTTCTGTTTGGTTCAAACGCAAACTGGATTTCCGGCGGATGAAATCCATAACACCGATCACCTGATTCTTAATCTTGATAGGTACATATAGGGCAGAATCGAAACGGACTTTTTCTATGAGAAGGTTGTCAACACTTTCGATGGTGTTGATTCGACGGACCTTAGGGAAATAAATCGTTCGACCTTTCCGAACGATTTGGTAGTGAACTCCGCCCGCAATGTCCATGGGAATCTTCAGGGATTTGAGCCAGGCTTGATCTTTTGGTTCGAGGTAGCCTTCTACATCAATGTATTTTTGTATGTAAATGGTGTTTCCAGTATCATCCAATAAAAACAAAAACAGACAGTCTATGCCAAAGGCCTTGTTTACATATTCGTAAATGGTATCTACGATATCATCGACTGACTGCTCCTCCATTACGGATCGGGAAAGTTGGTTGATTCGTTCCAAGAGTATTCGACCTTGCTCGGATTCACTCCTGGCTTTTTCGGCAGCTGACAGGGCTTCGTCGGTCTGTTTGAGCAGAGTTGCGGTCTGAACAGCTCCTGCGATCTGCGTACAAAAACGTTCGATCTTTCTTGCCAGGACCTCCGAAAACTTCATGGAGCGATCTCGACCGGTTACACTCAGCACGCCGATGACGTCTCCTTTGACTCGCAGGGGTATTTGTGCGTAGTTACTCACGTTAAGCGCCGTCGCGAGAAGCTTATCGACGTCACTGCTGAAATTTTCAGGGGAATTATAAATATCTATACGATTCTCTAGAAAGGTCTTAGCTACGACACCGCCCTTTTCGGAGAGCGGCAATTCAAGCTTTTTTAAGAATTCCAATTCTTCGGCATCTGCACCATCCGAGACTTTCGCGGCGCGCAGAAACTGGCGCTCTGAATCCGCTAGAAACAGGACCGCATCAACTCCGTAGGTTTGCTCCAGAAATTCAAAGATTGACTTCAACACTGCATCGGTATCGGCGTCCTCGGTCGCCCGGCGGGCGACTTCCGCGAGTTTCTCAATTTCATTACGGGCGAGGGCGACCCGATCTAAAAGAATCGCAGAGTGAAGTGCGCCTGCAATCTGTTGACAGAATCTTTCGAGCGAACGGCGGATATTTAAACTCGGAAGTCTGCTACCGAAATTTACCCACATGATTCCCACGGTTTGTTTCTGAATCACAAGTGGGATCTGAGCAAATGCCTGAAGACCTAACTTAGAGACAATTGTCTGATCCAGCTCAGTTGGGTATAAGTCCTGGTCAGAACGACGCTGGAAATAAAAAGGTCGCTGGCGTTGAAACGTACGATACAATACGCCACCTTCTGGCGTTAGTGGGACACGTAACTCTCGGAAAATTTCAACGCGGGGATCCTCCTTTTCATTTAGGTAACGGGCACGTAAAGTTCTCAGTTCATTGTTTTCTTCATCAACAATACTCACAACCACACTCTCCAATCCATATTCGGTTTCGAAATATTCGAAGAGTTCATCTAATACGAGTTCGATTTCAAATGTTTCGTTGATTCGCCGGGCGAAATCCGCCAGTTGCTCGATTTCATTTCGAGATTGCCGAACTTCTAAGGTGCGTTCTTCTATTCTTTGTTCCAGTTCAAGATTGTGCTTCTCTGTGGTTTCAATTTCCTGTCGTTGCAGAAAAAGAACTCTGTCGGCGATCGCAAGTGATTGCAGGGTTATTCCGAATAAAACACCTAGGATATTCGCATTTTCGATAAAGAAATTCCTCGGAAGAAACCCTGCATATTGCAAAGTTACGATAATGAAGCCAAAACATGCGACAGACCAAGCAACAAGCCCAATGATTGCTTCGCGTTGCTTTTTCAAAGCTCCATAAATATTTGTTAGCAGCACCACGGAAGCATTGTATATCGCGCATGGTATTAGCAGTATTGCTCCAATATAATAAGGTAAGAAAATAGCCGTAAAAATTAATAAACTACCTAGTATAGAACTTCCGTACATGGCATATTTAAACCGGGGTTGAGTAAAATCCATGCTCAGATGGCGTACAAAAAAAAGCTGGGTGCCAATTAATGCAATGCCACCGGCAAGAACCAGAATGCGATTGGTGATTGCACTCGCAGGACCCCAAAGAAGTATCTGACCTATACCGGATTGGGTAATCACAAAAAGTCCAAGCCCTGTTAAGAAGATACTATAAGCGATTTGCGTATCGCTTCGAGAAGCAATTCCATACAGCAAACTATAAAGAATGATAAATGCAAAAATTCCAAAGACAAGGGCACCCCAAATCATTTCTTTGCGGTCCTCTGCAACGAAAGCATCCTGTGTAAAGATAGAAACGGGCAGCTGTACTGATCCTTCTGAATTAGCTCGAATAAGAATAGTTTGGATACTATTTGCAGGTATCTTAAGTGTAACATACGGAGTTCGCTGGCGTTCCCTCCAATTGTTTCGGGGCTGCTGGTCGCCTCCTGGGTACATGCGCCATTGATCATTTTCTTTGAGATATACATCAAAATGATCGATGAGTCTGTATTCGCATGCCAAAACGAATTTGTTAGGTGATATATTCTTGTTTTCGACATCAAATTTCAGCCAAAATACGGAGTGAGTTAAACCTAGATTGAGATCCTTCTTTTGGTTGAGTTTAAAATGTTGACCGATAGTCTCACCGGTTACATCTTGAATGTCCAATTTCCCATCTGGGTCTTCTAAGATAAGCACGTTAGCTGAGACAGATATTTTTTCATCATCCTCAGTCAGAATGATAGGGCGAGCCACAATTGTATCCACTTCGAGAAGGGCAAATATTATTAAAATTATTCTAAGAATTAAGCGCATAATAGATATTTGCTAGAACTTATATAACAAATATTTGTTCATATGACCAAGCCATGCAAGCATGTTCATGCTTCATTCCATTCCGTAGACGGGTAGAGCTTCATCACGGCCGCGAACCTTGAGTTGTCCGCGGTGCGAAAGCGACTGCTTTACTTTTTCGGTGAGATCTTCGTAAACTTTGCTTGATACCAACAGGCGTGTCCCCACTGACTTAGTCGCCTTCTCCAGGCGAGAAGCAACGTTTACAACATCACCTATAATCGTGTATTCCATGCGGGTCTCGGAGCCTACATTGCCTGTCATGGCCTCTCCGCTATGAATACCTATGCCTACTTTCAGGGGCGGCAGTTCTCCCGACTGAATTCGATCCTCAATGGCGCTCAGGATTGTGAGGGCAGTCTGCACACTTTCGAGCTTGTGTTGGTCAGAATCAATGGGTGCTCCAAAGACAGCCATCAAACCATCGCCCAAGAATTTATTGATGATACCATTGTTGCTATGGATAATCTCGATAACAACAGCGAACAGGCGATTCAGAAACTGGAAGACTTCTTCTGGTGTGCGCTTCTCCGAGAACCTAGTGAAATCCCGAATATCGAGGAAGAGAACGCTGACCGCTCGCTTTTCTCCACTATCGGCGCTATCCCGGAGCAAGCGATTGGCAACTTCAGGGGAGACATGACGCCCGAAAACACCGATGATCTGGTCTCGTTCTAGCATCGACAGCATAGCATCTTGCATCGACTCAAGAGTCGCTGTTATGCGTCTACGAAGTTGAGCGGCCACGAATCCTGCAGCTAGACCCATCACCGAAAGAAATCCAGAACGAATCAGGTAGACCCCGAGTTCTTCCAGAAAGGTTGGAAACTCTGGTCTTCCTAGATAGCGGAGGTAATATGCCGCAACCCCGAAGTATTCAAGGGCCGCAATGCAACCAGTAAAGACACACACACGCCAGTCGATTCCTAGAATGCTCAGTAGAATGAAAACAGGATAGGCGAATAATGCTGGAGAATTCAATCCAGGAACAGATCCGATTGAAGCTGAAATGAACAGGATGGGGATGGTTGGTAAACTTGTTTCGACAAATGCATTCGCATAGCGAAAAATATGGGATAACCGAAGGTTGTTCTTTTTCATGAAGCGAAAGAAAGAGTAAGCCGCGAATTCATAGGCAATAGCGACGACCCAGAAGATCTGAAGTTCTCGGAGCGGAAACTCCTGGCCTAGGCGACTAAGCATCTTATCGGGTGTCAGGAAACCTGCGATATTGAATGCAAGTCCGACAAGCATAAATAAGGCGGACAATATAGATGTCCGTCGGACTTCTGCTCCCAGGATTTCTCCGTCGAGCAGACCTGCCATCTCTGCCGATACATTTCGGGACATAACTTAGATCCTCCCTTCTAACTGGTCACACCAGTAGCAAATTGCATATTCAAGGTTCGGCAAGCTGTCTTGTAGCGCTTCCCTTTTCATGGGTTTACTTATTCTTTTTCAAAAACTCTCTGCATCCTGGCGAAAATTTGGAATAATTTCTTTTTATACATTCTCGCATAGCATTTTGGTCCCCTTCAAACTCTCCGCAAAGCTTAGAGTGAATAGGATCACAGTTTGTTTTCATTTCACTTTTGAATGCATCGCCACGACTTAAGACATTCTTACATTCCGTAGAAAGTTTGCTATTATTCTCACGCAGACAGACCTGAACTTTCTTCTTCTGTCCGAAAATTGCCTCGGTTTTGCAATGTGCAAGAACATCAGAGCGGCAAGCCTTCTGTGCTTCTTCTTCACTGGGTGGTTTTGCTTGTAAACTCATGGCAGTTTGAATCGTGAGTAAAAGGATAAGAAATGGAAATTTTATTTTATTAAATTCTAATGTAATTGAGTGGTTCATTAATTCTGCTTCCTTCCATGATTAAAAAAAATTAGTTCAATTCACTATCCTTTCGAGTTCAATTTCCCTCGAAATAGGTCGTAGAACCCATGAAATACTAATACAAATGGATTGTATCCAACATGTCCAGTCGTGATTCCATAATGAACAGTTGTGTTTTCAGGAGTATAACTTCCGAATAGTCGGTCCCAGATCATAAGCAACCCGCCATAGTTTTTATCCAAATATTCGGGATTCGAACCATGGTGCACACGGTGAGCGGAAGGAGTATTTATAATCCCTTCCAGATAGCCAAGTTTTCCGATGGATTCTGTATGCAAAAAGAATTGGAAGACAAGGTTTAATGACAGAGCAACAAGAATGTATTCAGATGGAGCACCGAGAATTACTGCCGGAATATAAAATAAGGAACCGACTAACGGACTCAACCAGTTCAAGCGAAAAGATGTAGTGAGATTCATTTTTTGTCCCGAGTGGTGCACTAGGTGAAAGGCCCAAAAGAGTTTTGTTTCATGCATGATCCTATGCTGCCAGTAGTAGAAAAAATCTACAAGAAAGAAGGTTCCGATAAAGGAAACAATCCCTATTTCCCAACTAAAAATCCGATACTCAGCGGCTGATGTTAAGATCAACAATTGCCAACCCAAAAGCAATGCCTTAGAAACTTGAGTGCCAAGCAATATTGAAAAATTGGCGGCAGTTTCTTTCGAATCATGAACCTGCATTTTTTTATTTCGAGACCATGCCCACTCTGCAACAATAAGCAAGAGAAAGGTCATTCCGATTACAATTCGTGGCACATAGGATTCGCTAACTGATCCTAGTAAATTGATAGATTCCATTCTATTCTCCTAAAGTGGATTATGAAACTATTCTAATGGAAAATAGAATCGGAATCCAATGAATTTAGGAAAAGTAATACTGATTCTGAAATCAGTCGGATTTTTCTGCGTGCCTGAAATCTGTGGAAGTGTGACCTGCAGTTTTTTTTCTTTAAAAAGGAGATCGTATCTTCTGATTATTCTTCAAAAATCTAGAGAATTCAATTTTCTATTGTATATGCTTGGAGCAATTCATTCCTTCCTCGCACACGCAAGAGGGGCATCTTCTTTAACTCAGAATTAGGAAGACCAGCCACATCCACCACAGATTGCGAAATCAGGATTCTAGTATTCAACTTCTTGTTCATGGATTGCATTCGAGCAGCCAGATTCACAGCATCACCAATTATCGAGTATTCTTTTCTTCTGGGGGATCCGACACTACCAGTGACGCACTCTCCATTATGAATTCCAATCCCTATCTGTATCGTATCATCTGGTAAACGGTCGTTACGTTTATCTAGTTCTTTCAGAATCGATCTCGCGGCATTAACAGCATTCAGGACATTATTCCCTTTAGCCAGAGGTGCACCAAATACAGCCATGAATCCATCTCCCAGGAATTTATTTATAATACCATGATTATCATTTATGATGTCGATCATATAGGCAAAGGATTCATTCAGCCTGCCAATGACTTCTACAGGGCTACGATTCTCTGCATAGCTAGTAAAATTTCGAATATCCAAAAATAAAATCGTTACATCTCGGGTTTCTATATCGTAATCTTGATTTATCAATTGGTTTACTACCTCAGGAGATACATGTTTTCCAAAGGTTTCCAAAATTTGATTGCGCTCCTGCACAAATCCGATGGCATCTTCTATTCTAGTTCGCAACTGTGTTGCGACAAAGGCAACCACCAGTCCAGCAATTATCATTGTGATAGAACGTCCATACAGATAAATTGGATTGCTCGATACGATAAGCGGAAAAGCATCAGGTTGATCCCAGATACCATAGTAAATTAATCCGCCATACTGAAATGCGGCTAGAATCCCTGCAGTCAGACAAAGCTTCCATTCCAACCGCATAACCGATAAAAAAATGAAGACGAAATAACCATTTGCCCCAGCTCCTCCTAGACCGAGAAAATTCCCGTTTACATTCATATTCCAGAATACGATAGAAGAAGGAATGCTAATTTCAACTAACAGATTTAAGAATTGTAGCCAAGCAGGATATCTCGATCGATTTTTAAAAATTCTGTTTATCAGAATCCGAAAAAAAAATTCAATTAATATTCCCAAAACCAGAATGATAGCTGGTATGAATAGTAGGTCTTTTTTATCATCTGGTATAGGACTGCCAGGTCTCATCGATTGAAACAAAAAAAGGGCCAGTCCGAAAATTAGCAGAACACCGATAGTGGTTACTCTGAGCTTTTCGCTCCTTAATAGCTGAAAATGTAATTCTGCATCGAAATCTTTCTTAACTTCAGTAAAGCTCATGAATGGAATGATATATTGAAATAGAACTCCGTCAAGTCGATTTTATGAATGCACTTTGGTGCTCTAATCTAACGATAAACTGTCGTCTATTGCGATCCGTCGAAATTCGTTTGCTGCTATTGATCTGCTTAAATGCTTTATTGATTACGGCTGAAAGTAATACGGAGTTCCATTGTTGAGTTCAGTAAAGGTAAATTAAGTTCCGATATCAGTCGTTGCCTCTCTGCTGTTAAACGAAACCCTTTGACAAACCGAAACAATGATAGCTACGACTGCAAAAGCGATTTTAATGAACGTAGGAAAAATGCGCTTCATACAAACTCCAAATGTATTAAAAAATCCGACGGATTCTGAAATCAGTCAGCTTTTTTTGTTATCATTGAGATGCTAATCAACTTTTATGAGATGATTAATCCATATAAGGAGGGTGTTACTATGAGAAAGAAAGTGTTTATAATAATAATTTCCATTATGGTTTTCTTCGGGGTCGGAATTCGACTTGGATTGCCAGCTGCAATTAAGGCTATGGGATTGCATCCAGACTTTAATGGTCAAAGATACCTACTACCAGAAGGGAAAGTACTGATCATAACCACAAGTCATGACAGATTGGGAGAGGACGGTGCCAAGACTGGTGTGGCAGCATCCGAGTTGACTGTCCCCTATTATGAATTTCAGGAAGGGCGTATGCAGGTCGACGTCGCTAGTATCAAAGGTGGTGCAATTCCGATCGATCCCATAACACTAAGATTTTTTATACGAACTAAACAGGATGAATATTTTTTAACTGATCAGGAATTTCAAGAGAAGGTAAATAATTCCCAAAAGATTGATAGTATCGATTTCACTGAATACGACATTATCTTTCTGGCTGGCGGCTGGGGAGCTGCTTATGATCTCGGAACCTCCACGGTGCTAGGTGATAAAATCACTGCAGCTTATAAGGCAGGTAAAGTTGTTGGTGGGATCTGCCATGGGCCACTTGGGCTCCTACTCGCAAAGGATGAAAAAGGACAGCCCCTGGTAAAAGGACGTCGTATTACGGGAGTTACCGACAAACAAGTTCAGGAACTGGGAATCAGCGTCACCCCGTTGCATCCAGAACGCGAATTGCGAGCAGCAGGGGCCCTATTTGAGAGTGCTACTGCCTTCCGCGACTTTTTTTCCAATCATGTGGTGATAGACGGTCGTATCGTTACCGGACAGAATCAGAATGCGGGAGCCGAAGTTGCCAATCAAATGATGAAAGTAGCTGGAGGAAACCGACGATGATACCGATTAATTTAAACATTCGCCTGGAACTTGTATTGAGAATTCTCTCAAGTCTAGTTGGATTCATTTTTCTCCTGTTGGGATTGGGATTCTTAATTGTTCCAGACATTCTCGCAACCGTCTTTTACGTAGAGCCTTCTCGCGCAATCGGAATCAACTCTATCCGTGGTGACCTAGGGGCTTTATTTCTAGGAATGAGTTTTTTCACATTGTTGGGATCTTTCAGCTCGCCTCGATGGTTATTGATACCATCAGTTTTTCTGATTCTTGTTCTCTTAGGCAGAATGACAAGCTTCGTAGTCGATGATCTTCCAATGGTTATGGCTTCCTCTGTCCGGTTAGAATTGATTTTTCTAACAATATTAGTCCTCGCTTTGGCATACAATTCCTATAAATTGAATTCAGAAGAGAATCGGTCTTTCTTTCAGGAATTTCATAATTGGAAAATACTGACTGCGATTGGACTCGTTTCAATGTTAACTATTTGTATATTCATTAGTCGGCGACAGATCGGCATGGGATTATGGAATCAATCGGTTGCCCGAAGGATGAATCAAAATTTCGTTACCAATCTTCCGGACGGACTGCACGTTGGTTTAGCGGGAACAGGGGCACCAATCCCAGACACCAAACGAGTGGGTGTCAGTACTTTTGTGATTGCTGGAACCCATATTTTCATCGTGGATTCTGGACCGGGAAGCACGAGAAATCTTGAATTGATGCAAGTCCCTCTTGGTAAAATCGATGCCGTTTTATTGACACATTTTCATTCCGATCATATTGGCGATCTGGGCGAACTAATACTCAAGGCTTGGACAACCGGTGCTCGCAAGAAACCACTTGCGGTCATCGGACCAGGGGGTGTGAATACTATAGTGGATGGGTTTAAGCAGGCCTATGCACTGGACTCTGATTATCGAAATGCCCACCACGGATCGGCAGTTGCTGATCTTCGAGGAAATGGCGGTGTGCCAATACCCATAAATCTCAAGGATAAAGAAAAGAACTTTATTGTTTTTCAAAACTCTGATCTTAAAGTCATTGCCTTTTTGATTGATCATCGCCCAGTTATACCAGCGTTTGGTTATCGTTTCGACTACAAAGGTCGATCCGTGGTCATTAGTGGCGACACTCTCCCTGACGAAACTCTACGACGCGAGTCTCGGGATGTAGATCTGCTTTTGCATGAAGTACTAGACCCAGAAATGTTAAGTATTATGAACCAAGCTGCTGCCCAATCTAATAGCGAGGTGGTTAGGAATGTAACACATGACATCCTAACATACCACACTTTTCCAGAGGAAGCAGCGCGAATTGCTAAAGAGGCGAATGCCAAACATCTTGTCTTTCACCATATAATTCCTCCTGTGCCGATGACTATCTTTCATCAAGCTTTCTTGGGGGATTCACGGCAGTATTTTGATGGTCCTATAACAATGGGGATTGAGGGAATGCTATTCAGTCTACCTTCAAATTCGCAAAAGATAGAAAAGGGATGGCTTCTACGCTAAAAATCAGAGGTGATTTATCATCTAACATAAGATCTATTTTCTTTAAAAAACGATTCACATGTCGTTCTTTTGGTTGGACGAATTATCTCTGTAGTATTTTGAGCCCCTTACCGCAAGCTCGAGTGATAGGCCATCATTCGTGATTTGTTCAAGATCTCGTCTTACTTCAGATTTTTGATTTTGAAATCAGTCGGATTTTTCTGCTCGTCTGAAATCTGTGGGAGTGCGTCCTGTTGTTTCTTTGAAAGCTTTGTTAAATACGGCAAGAGAACGGTAGCCCAGATCCATAGCCAGTCGAATAACAGGTAGATCTGGCTCACCTATCAAGCATTTCCTGGCGTTCTCTATTCTGTATTGATTTAGAAATACATTGAAATTTTTATAGCCGAGTATCCCATTGATTGCGCGTCGGATCTTATATTCTTTTTCTTGCATATTCGAGGCAAGCTGGCTTATGGTCAGTCCTTCCGTGCAGTAGTAATCATCTTTTATCATGAATTCTTGAATTTTCCGAGCGATTTGTTTCAGCTCGGGATCATCCACATAAGGGCGAACAGTTGATTCAACAATTGGAATGCTGTTCTTAGCTAGCCAGATATGAATATTAACACAAATTGCTATTGCCACTAAAGATGTAATCCAGTCGCCTATTTCACTCAGAAATGGACCCCGAAACAGTAAAACGAGTCCCATGACTGCAATAATGGTTCCCGCTCCCCAGAATACTGTTATGCGACGAATGCTGAGTCGATTCTCCACAAGTTCATCTTCCATATGACTGCCGGAAGCCCATACTGCGGCTATCACAAATCCCAATGTAAGAACTGCGGGCAGTAGTGCTCTCCATACAAAGTCTTGTTGTGGGTCGATGGGAAGTAGTATAGTGCGATACCTTGCACCCCAGGTAATTGTTAGAAATATTTTGCCTGTAAGCAGTAGCCAATGCTTCCAGTTCGGTTGAAAATTCTCTCTCCCTTGGCTCACAGCAAACATCCAGAACCAAAAACTTGCCCCACTTTGCAATACAGCAAAGGGAAGAAGTACGAAAGCAGGTGGTTCTTGTCTATATAGAATTGTAAAGATTAATGCAGATGCTCCTCCGAGTCCGATAAACACAAAATATAAGCGATCCAGGGAGCGAAACCGATAAGCAAGAATCCCTACTAGCAAAAGCACATGAGAAGCAGCGACAATCCTTGCAATGTCTGATGCAGATCCCCATGTCATAATGGATTTTTTCCAACTGAGTAATCAATGAATACCAGACTATATTCCATATAGTCCTAAAAAAAACATTGAGTCTAAAAAAGCAAGATGAAAGCTTCACTACAAAGATTGGCTGTAACCTTAGGATTTTCTCTGAAAATTTTTCCATCCCGGAATCCTTTTCGAAGAAGATACAATAAAACTTGGAGCATTCGTCTTCAAGTTAGCAATTAGATGGTGAAAATCTTCTCCTGCACGAAGCAAACAAGGCATAAGGAACAAAACAATGGTTGTAGCAAATAACAAGCCGTATGTCATAGCGAGACACATTGGTGAAATAAAAAAATCATAACCTCCTATTCCAAATGCAGTGGGACCTAGACCACCGATTGTAGTTATGGAAGTTAGAAGAATCGGTCTTAAACGAGATGTCGCACCATGCAAAATACTGCGATTGCTGATTGCTGTCTTTCCTGCGGCACCTTGAATCTTATAAGCTAGAAGGATGGAATCATTTACAACAATTCCCGAAAGTCCAATGAGACCCATAGCTGCGAATGCAGACATTGGCAGTCCATGTAGTACTAGCCCGAATATGACACCGGCAAGACCAAAAGGAATACAGGACATGATCAAAAGTGGACGAATTACATTATTCAGTATCAAAGCAATGATAATGTAAATCCCCATCAAAGCAAGACCTGCGGCTGCAAAAAGATCACCAAAAACTTTTTTGTTAGCTTCTGCCTGACCGCTTAACTCATAGAAAATTCCATTCTTAGATTGGAATTTTTCGGTCAAGATTTTACCAATACTATTGGCACTTACCGAAGGATTCAGACGGGTAGAGATGGTTGTCGTCCTCATTCCTTTGGAATGACGAATTTCCATTACACCAGGTTGTTCTTCGAGGTGTATAAACTGATTCAAGTTAATCATTGTTCCTGTGCGGGGACTAGTCAGTGGTAAGGATTCTAGGAATTCTGGATTGGCTCTTGCTTTTTGATTTAAACGCAACCTAAAATCCAGAGTACCCTCCGGACGTGTAATGTAACTTACTCGCATGCCATCAAAAGCAATCCTGATTGTCTTTACAAGGTTCTCTACAGAAACACCTGCTCTAGCGAGAGTTTCATAATCTAGAACTAAATTCAGGTCATCTACAGAATCTAATCTATCCGTTTCTACTTCCATTACCCCTGGTATATTCTTGAGGAAATGAGTTACTTCCTGAACAGCCTCATTTAACATTCGATCATTATGAGAACTAACTTTAAATTCAATCGGTGCTCCACCTGAAGGACCAGCTCCCAGTATATCAAGGACTACTTCCGCATCGGAGAGTTTTGGTTTGAGTTTTGCTATGTTTTTGCGAAGGTCAGTCACAATCTCTGGAGCAGTACGTTTTCTTTCCCCTACTGGGGTCAGATACACAAATACAATTGCGAGGTTATTTGCATTTCCACGATCACTCCAGTTTTGAGAACTATGGGTTCCAATTCTCGTGTTAAAGCCTTCCAATTCATCAGAAGGTAGTTTTGAAATTTCGAGTTCGAGAAGTTGTGTTATCTCTCTGGTTTGTTCCAGTTTAACTTCTCCTGGAACATTCACTCTTAAGATGAATTTTTCAGCTCCATCATTCGGGAAGGCATCGCCTTTGATAAATCCCTTTGCAAGAAAAAGCGATAAGATTAAAATTCCCAAGAATCCTGCGAGTACCCGATATCTATATTTTAAAGCTACTGCAAGAATTCTCAGATAAGATCGCTCTAGAATCAAAATGAACTTTTTCTTTTTGATGCGTTTATGCTCTCCATGCGCAAGATGAGATGGCAATATAAAAAAGGATTCCGCCATCGAGGCAATGAGTGTTATAACAATAACTAAAGGAACCACCCAAATAAACTGACCGGGAAGCCCACCTATAAATATGAGTGGCGAGAAAGCCACAGCCGTAGTTGATACAGACGCAAGGACTGGTTTCCATATTTTTTGAACACCCTGAATCGCAGCAGTAGTAGCTGATAGACCTCTCTCTCTTCCAATGGCAATTTCTTCAGCGACTACAATTGCATCATCTACAAGTACTCCGAGAACAATAACCATAGCACCTAAAGCCAATGCACTGAATGTAAGATCAAACCAAGGTAATGCGATAATCATTAACAACAAGGCTGTTGGAATGCCAGCTGCAGTCCAAAAAGCTACTTTTTTATCATAAGTAAGTAACAACAATCCTCCGATTATTATCATACCTAGAAGAGCATTGCTTCCTAGAAGTTTTAATCTACTTCGTGTTAGCCTAGATCGATCTTCCAGAAATACAACCTCTACTGATTCGGGTGGAGGAAACTGACTTACAGCTTCACGAACTCGGTCGATAGCTTTCACCACATCAGCTTCTGGCTTTTTTATGACTAAAAGAGAAGCTCCGGGCTTTCCGTTCGATCTTACTTCCAGTTTATCGTCTTTTTCAGTTAGAGAAATAATTGCCACATCTCTTAGTTTGATACCAAATCCATCGATGGAACGGCGAATGTCGGTATTTAGTACGTCCAGATAATCCTTGAATCTTGAGTAAACAACCACCCTTTTTTCGCCGAGAAAGCTTTCCATGGAGCCTCCAGATCCTTCCACATTTCTCTGTTGGATCGCTGAAGAAATCGTCAAGAGATCCACATCTTTGGAACGAGCCTTTGTTGGATCAACAAGTATCTGTGCCTCTATTTCTGGCAGGCCTACGGCCTTGATATGCGCAACTTCATCCAAAGCCTCAAGTATTCGTTCTAATTGTTCTGCATAGGCGCGAATTTTATCTTTTGGCCCTGACAATGCTATTTCGAGGGAGGGAATATAGTCTGTCGAATGTCTTGTTAGAATTGGCTTGCCGTCAATACCAGGAGGTAGGTCTATAACCCGACTCATAGCTGCATCTACATCTTCATAGATTTCACGGAATTTAGTGTCATTGGAATCTTCGTCGGCATAAACATTCACAAGTGAGATTCCTTCTCTGGAAATAGAATCTACCCGTTCTATGCCGTTGATTTCTTGAAGAGCTTCTTCAATCACTATCGTGACGTTTAATTCAACATCGGAAGCAGAAGCCCCAGGATAAATAGTCGAAATTGTTACACTGTTAAGGGCAACTTGTGGAAAGCTTTCTTTGGGAATTTTTTTCAGGGAATGGATGCCCAGGATCAGAATCGCTACAATCAAAAGATTTACAAGAAGAGGGCGATTTACAAAGTATGTGACCAAGGACTTCATACAATGTTTCTCCTGAGAAGATCATTTTTCTTCGACAACTTGTAGAAAGTTTGTCTGGTAACATGATGATCTATAGCGAAAGCCAGCTTTTGTGTTGGAAAAAATCTTTCCATTTGCGACGCATCTAAAAAGAAAACTGATAACTTCAGTAGGGAAATCATGCTGTTATTGTATGAGAATTTCTTTTGAAACTCCTACTGATTTCTAAATATTCTGATGGATTTCAAAATCAATCGGAAAAAATCCAAAAGTTTTTAAAAGAGCGCTCAAGAAAATCGCTTGGCTGGAAAACTCCTGCTGAAAAAATTAAGGATGTGTAGCGTTAAACTTTAGATTCGAAGCAATTATACGCGATTGTATTAAAGAAATAAAATCTAACATTGAATTTGTTTTGGTCTTGGATTTTTATTTTCAATTTATGAGGATGAAGAAACTGTCAGGGATGGTATCTATTTTTTATTAGAATTATAGGCAAACCTAAATAAATTTTATTCCAGACTTACAAAAAGCAAATCAGAAAGTTAGTTGATAAAAGTTCGAGAGAATTTTACACTAAGTCTCGTTATGATTCGTTTTGTTATCGACTATGGTGATCCCGATAATGGAATACCTATGGCATTTTTAGTAATGGCTAGGGAAAAGGCTGTTGCCATTCGGCAAAAGGTGAATGAGGAATTGATCGCTAGAGGGGTAAATCAATTATGAATTGCAATTACAAAAATCAAAGAAGCCTTTTTATAGTTTGCTTAATATTATTGCATCTATTTATAAATTGCAATCCGTCACAAGAATCTTGGAATGAAAAATTAAGTCAACCAGGAGCTGAGTCAGCACTTCTATTTTTAGTCATCCTCCCAATTCCAGATTTCAATAGATTCTGTCCTCCTACTGAGCAATTCCCCATTTTGGAACCTGGGGTGCATAGCATCAACTTCTGGCTCTGGAAATATTCAACTAACAACACCAGAAAGTTTTAATACATAGAGATTCGGATAAAATGTAGCTTGAATCCAAAAATATATTTTAACAAAAAAAATTTATCAAAGTGATAATTTCAAAAAAAAAGTTAAAAATTATACCAATTCATTATAAGCGACCTAAAGAATGATGGTATCCTTTAAAGTATAGACCAAACAAAATAAATGAGTGATGTTTATTTATTATAATATTATTATTATTTCCTATAGATGATTAATTGATTGCCATCTTTACTGAACCCACTAGAAAAATCCTCGACAATAATAACTTTTTTGAATTCACCTAAGTAGGAACATTGGTTATCTGTTTCTAAAGAATATTCGAAAGACTCTTCTTCGATTTCCTGATAGAGCCTAGACTCATTACTTGTAAGATCATCATTTCCATTGATAACAACTTTAAGCTTATAATCTATTTTCAAATATTTCTTACCATATTCTTCAACGATTTTCCATGTGCCTTTCCCTTCATTGAATACATCCATTTGCCCTGGAGGTCGTGATACAATGAGCTTGCCGTCGGGGAGTAGGGTGATATAATTTCCTTTTTTATCATCAAAGGCTATCGATTTAAAGTTTTTGAAAAGATGGGAACAATAAATATCATAATAAACACTTGGATCAACATAGTTAGAATTGAGTGAAAATTCACTGATACAAGTATCGTTGTATTTTTCTCCTTTGTATACTTCATCAATTTCAAATTGGAATTCTTTTCCTTTGATACTTGATGCAAGGTAAACTTCATGCTCGATAGTGTCTGGAAAATCTATCTTTGAATGGAATTGCTTATCCACAATCAAATTGAGGCTAGCTATACGATTGTTTTTTCGATACAAATCTCCTTTCGCAAATCCATTCAAAATATGTACATAATCTAAGGTAATAGGCTCAGTATATTCAAAAGTAAAAGTATTCTTCTGACTTGAGCCTTGTTTCACGCACCAAGGATCGATACTTCCATCCTTTAAATTCGAAGGCTCATAGGATGTTTTACCTTCTACCAAATGGCTATTGCTAGTGATTATGAACTTAGGTCCTGATTTTTTCTCTGCTTCCTTTGTTGTTGGATTGAGTGATTGGTTTCTTGTTTGTCACAACTTACGATAAGAATGAATACGGAAAGGATAGAACGTATTAAGAATTTGTGCATAGCATATCCATGATAGTTACTAAATGGTTTCTGTAAATCAAAATTGAATGAACTCCTATTCTTTTTCTTAGGGACAAGCACCGATTATACGGAATACTCGTCGAAAATACAGTTGATTGAATCTATATCGATGAAACCTTGCATTATAATCCGACTAATTAAGGTTTGAACGATGTCGCAAAACAATTCCAAAGTTTATTTCAATGCTGTAATAAAAAGTGTGAACTCTGCATCAAGTGAGGCAGATATTAGGACAGGTATTGTAGAGAAACTGATCGCTTATATCGGTTACAAGGAAGAAGACATTGAACAAGAAAAGAAATCTGATATTGCTGCAACCAAGATTGACTTCTCTTTAAATGAAACAAAGAAACTTCCATCTATTTTTATAGAAGTTAAAGCAGCTAATAAGCCTATCATGGAATCATTCAATAGATACGATTCTGTTTTGTATGGCGATCAGATCTCACAATATATCAGAGAAAATCCTGGTAGATATCGATTCGGAATCATTTCTAATGGCAGAACTATATCAGTGTATCGAAATTACTTTGGCAAAGCTGTCCAAGTCTTCAGAGAAACTACTATTGATGAAAAATCTATTTCCAAAGTTTTTAGTGATGTAAAGTCACTGGTAACGAAAAGTAGGAAAAGGGAACCCTTGATCTTGGCAGTGTTTAATAACAAAGGAGGAGTAGGGAAGACTTCAATAAGTTATTATTTGTCAAAAACTTTGGCAGAGAAATATAAAAAGAAAGTATTAGTAATGGATTTTGATCCTCTCCAAGGAGATCTTACAAGACTGATTGGATTACCTCAAGAGCAATATTTACCATTGATAGAATGGATCACAAAAGGGAAGAAAGAACTTATAGCCAGAATTAAATCGAGTGGAAAGAAAGGGATTTTCCCAAGGTCTAATAATCTCCATTGTGTATATGCCGACACTGATGAAAACTATAAACAATATACAAAGCAAAGTGCATCAATAACAAAAATTAGAGATTACTCCAAAAAGATAAGAAACGTTTTGAAAGTTGGATTTGATGAGCAAGCAAGCTATGATTTCGTGATTATTGATTCTCCTCCAGGTTGGTGGTTTTATTCCATGCTTGCAAATGCAATTTCTGATTTAGTAATTATGCCTGTTTCGACAACTGGTGAATCATCCTGGCGAAATGCCTTACGATACTTGAAGTCTTATCTGCCAGATTTAAAAAATGATCTGAACAATAGAATAGAAAATGGTCCACAGCCACTTCCTTTTCTTTTCAATCAAGTTTTAAAAAGAAATATAAACGAAGATAGTAAATTGTACGGTTACTCAAACGCTCACTCATTCTTGGATAAAGAAATACAGCGACTTGAAAATAAAAATGAATCAAGGATTTTAAAAAATATGCTTTTTCATTATGAAAAAGCAGCTTCTGGATCAAAAGTGGAAGACCACCCATTCTTAGATTATGATAATTTAATCCAATCTGTAGATATAGGAGTTAAAGAAAAAGTCAGTTTCAATGCAAAGATGGCTGAAAGACTTTCAGCAGTTTGTGAGTTCTATTTCCCTGAGTTGAAATGAGGTAAGGGAAATAAAATACATTAAGATGTTTGGTAAAACATTTTTAATAAAATCTTTACCATTAAAATGTAGAACTATTTCCACAATTTGGTGGAAAAAAAACCAAGCAATTGTATTCAGCAGCACAAGAGCTTCCTCTTTCAACACTGCATTGTGCAGATAAAATAGTACATAATGCCCCTAGCTCGGTACATCTTTTTGCTTCTTTATCATTCTTTTCATCATCATTATTAATAACATTACAAAATGAAATACAGAAAAAGATTATTATATAAGATATTTTTGCCATTTTGTTGATGAGTTTAAAATTGGATAAAAGTAAGTAAAGTTAAATTAAATATCGGGATTTTTCCTTATTTTTTAAATCCGTTTTTAATGAATTTCTCCCCCTTTGCAAGTAAAGCTATTGGTGATCTAACGAAATTATCTGTTTGGTGGTTAAAATTAGGAATTCGACCTGAAAGAATTGAACCAGGAAAGCCAGGACAAAATGGTCGTCATGAAAGGATGCATAGAACTCTTAAGGAAGAGACAGCTCTTCCTCCACAATCTTCTTTAAAGCAACAGCAAATAGCATTTGATGAGTTTATAAAAGAATTTAATACAATGCGACCTCATGAAGCTTTAGCATTCGAAACTCCTTCAAAAATTTACAAACCATCTAAACGAGAATACTAATCCTTCATGAATGATGTAGGGTATCCAACAGATGTAGTTAGAAATAAAGTTCATGAAAGTGGATTTGCCCAATGTTGTTCAAATAGAGTGTTCTTTGAAAATCCATTGATCGGTGAAATTGTAGGATTTGAAGAAATATCGGATAGGCATGTAAAGATTCATTTTTACCAAGTTAGCCTTGGAGTAATTGATATGTATACTGGAAAGTTGTTGCAATATAAAAACCCCAAGATATCGTCATCATTGTCGGGAACATGATCTATTTGTAATAAATTGTAAAGCATGTTTTGAGATAGAGCTGTAAAGTATGTGCGAGTACACTCAATTCGGGAATGTCCCTAAAGCGACATAATATCTATATAAGGAAGTAACTTTATGTCTTATTACGATGTTGAAATAGATTTAGTCAATTTATTTCCTTAACATTGAATAAATGATCGATTCTTCATACTCGAAAATTATAGTATGAAAGAAAAAAATGTAATAAACCAAACCAGTCGTCCAACTAATTTAGCCTATCTAAATCATGGTCGCATACCTGTAGTAGAGAAGGATCTAATTCCTTCAGCCTATATTACTGTCCAAAAAGCAGAGAGAATCAATACCGCTCTCAACCAATTTGTTGATTCGATTCAATCAATGATAAGTGAAGTGCGGTCTTATTCTTCTTCTGCAAAATATCTACTAGAAAACTTAAAAGAAAGAAATGATGAAGAGTCCGAAAAGCTCAAGGACCTTCATAAACGTCTCTTGGGTGGAACTCTTCTTTCGATGATAAATGCTAACCTCGAATCGATGGATATCACGATCCAGGGGCTAAAATCCAAAGTCAATGGTGGCGTTGAATGAATTATGGAACATCAATATCGTGCATCAATTTTCAAGCTCAGGAAAGTTTTATCAGACAAAAATGGAGATCCATATTGGGAAGTTATAGATGGATCAGGGAAGGTAGTTTATCTTCACGGAACCAAGGCTTGGTGTGTGGATTGGATAATAGGACAAAACTTTTGGAAGGAGCTAAGATATGAATCGAGTAATCAAATTCAAGAAGCTTCCTGATGGTTTCATTCTAATATCCATAGACGGATGGATTCAAGGAGTTGTGAATAATCTAAATCAAGCTAAAAAATATGCGGAGGTTTGTAACTATGGAAAATAATCATATTGATTTGCGAGAATTTAATTTTTCTGGAAATGGAATCCGTATTGTAATAATTGAAAACGAACCTTGGTTTGTAGCGAAAGATATATGCAATGCATTAGAACATACAGATTCAAGGAAAGCAGTTTCTAGGCTAGATGAGGACGAAAAGCTGATGGGAACAATGTTCCTATCAGGTCAGCAAAGAGAGACTTGGTTCATTAACGAGCAAGGTCTTTACATTTTGGTATTTACCTCTAGAAAGCCAGAAGCTAAATCTTTTGTAAAATGGATTAAAAACGAAATACTGCCATCTATTCGTAAAACGGGAAGCTACTCCGTTGAAAAAACTCAAGAAATAGAAGATCCGAAGTATCTGGTTGCTAAAGCTCTAATTGCTGCTAGCAAGATGATTGAAGAAAAAGATGCTGAAATCTTGGAATTAAAACCCAAAGCTGATTTTGCTGATTACATTCATTCAAATTCCAAAACCTATTCCTTTCGGGAAGCTGCAAAGCTTTTAGGATTCAAAGATATAGGAGAGAAGACTCTTTTCCAATTTTGCAGAGATCAGCAATTCCTCATGCTTAATAACGAACCTTACCAAACTTATATGGCACAAGGTTTATTTAAACAAGTAACGGAAAAATTCGAGAAAGCCTCGGGTGATCAAGGTGTTTATTTAAAAACTGTAATTACAGGAAAAGGTTTGGATATTGTTTCAAAAAAGCTTAGCGAAAAAGGCTATAGCAGAGTAAACGAGTTCGTATTGGAGGAAGCACTATTAGTTTAATTTAATTGAAAAAAGAAAATCCCCAATGAGAGTCGGTAGTCCAACACTTTCGTCTCATTGGGGATGAACCGTACCAGGAGTCGGCAGGGTTTCATCAACTTTGTCTCTTTGTTAGCTTCTTGGTCAAGCGAAAATATTTAAAAAATCTTTGTACCAGGAGTAAGTAATGAACGAGATTACTACTAAAAATTCAAGCCCTACTATTCAAGATTCAGTAGAATCAAGAATAGCAGTTTTAAAACAAAACATCGATATCGTTAAGCGAATGATGTCTGAAGTTTTGAAAGAGAATGAGCACTATGGAGTGATTCCTGGTACTCAACGACCAACCTTGTTGAAACCAGGAGCTGAAAAATTGCTCTTTGTTTTTCGACTCGGTGCTAAATATAACACGATTACAATCGATAGAGGCGACGGTCATAGAGAATACAATTCTGATTGTACTATTTATGATATCTCTAATGGACAAGAACTTGGAACGGCTTCAGGATCGTGTTCAACATTAGAATCTAAATATAGATATCGTAATGTTTCTGATTTTGAAGTTCTCGATGAAGAAATCCCTAAAGATGCAAAGGAGAAAAAGAAGGAATACAGAAGTCAAGGACTTGGAATGAAACAAGTCGATGGAGTATGGAGATGGGTAAGATACCGAGACTCGCAAAGAACTGAGAATCCTGATATCGCTGATGTATATAACACGGCTCTAAAGATGTCTCAGAAAAGAGCACTGATAGCCACTACTCTTAATGTCCTAGCTGTTTCCGATATGTTCACTCAGGATACCGAAGATTTCTTGGATACTCCTGACGGTAGAGTAGACAAAAGAACTGGTGAATTTGTAGGCGAACCATCCTCAAACAAAGGACATGGTTCTCAGAATAAAAACCAAGCTGCAAATAATCCAAATAATTCAACTAAAGCAAAAGGGAATGGGAATTCACTAACTCCACAACAGTCATATAATTCACTTCTTGAGATGCTCGAGCAACTCAAGGATAACAAAGAAAATCTTTCGGAAGTAGAATTAATAACCAAACTCCTTGAGATTAAAAATTCATGGGTCAATAGAAAGCACCAAGACCCTGTTAATACAAATGGATTAGTAGAAATTAATAAGTTATTAGGTGCATTGGGTTATAGTCCTGAACCACAAATTCCACAGGCAGGTGCAGCATGATGGAAATTCAATGGCCCGAAAATTTTGAAGATAAAGATAAGGCGATTAAGTTTTTAGCCAGTGTCTTTGATCGATTGAATTATGAACCTGAGTGGTTATTTGATGAAAATGATCCATTAGATCATATTGAATATGTCAACAAAATGTATCCAGGATACATAATTTCTAGGAAAGAAGTTGCTGATGAATTAACTCTTATTTTCGAAAAACGAGAAAGAATTAACCAAAGAAATCGACTTCAAAGATTAAAAGAAGAGGCGACATCAAAGCAACTTTTCCGAGTTCCTTTCTTTGATTGGTTAGTCGCAAACTATTGTGTAATCCAAAATCTTCATCCTCAAGATGCGATTGAAAAAGCTAACAAAGTAATAAATTCACTTTATCCGTTGGCTACTGAGGAAGAGGAGGCTAATACAAATGGTAACTGAGAATAAATCACAGGCAAGGGATTTAGAAATCCTTTTTGGTAAATTTACTGGCAGTAGAGTTAGACGCAATAGCGTTCGTCATCTTTCAAGAATTAAGAAAATAATAAATAACCTCAGGGATTGCTATGTGGTTATTAACCAACAAAAAGCAGATAAAGCTTATTTATTAGATCAAATTTCCCAAAGAGATTTGATGATAGATGACTGTCACGAAACAATGCTAGGTGCTCAAGACATCATTAAGGCTTTAGAGCAAAAGGTCTTAGAAGTATCCAAAGAAAGAGATCGATTGAAGGCTCACGTTAAATTGGAGGTTGTCGCATGAATGAAGTAGTAGACCTCTTATCTAAGAGGGATAAAATACTAGCGAATAAGTTAGAAGAGCTTGAACTAGAAAGATTCTCAATCTCTTCGTTTAATTCCTTTCGAACAAATAGATTCACATGGTATTTGAGATATGTCCTAGGTTTTCAATCTCAGTATCCAATGGAAAGTGCATGGAGAGGGCAAGCAATAGAACATGCTCTTAACCTAGCAATGCTATCTCAGAATGTTCCTGACATAAAGGATCTAATAAAGATAGCGATTGAATCTTATCAAGGGAAGCTCCTAGAAAAGCTCTTTAAAGTTTATCCTAAGACAGTTGACGGATTTGATAAAGATTCAATTTCAAAGATGCTCAGAGGTCTACCTAAAGAGCAGTTTCCAGAAAAGTTGAAACTCATAGTTGATACTCATTGGAAAATAAATGCAGAAGAAAGTCTTCCAGGGTATTTGATCCCCGATCATCCAGATTATGATAAATATCTTAAGAAAGTGGAATCACAATACTCATTAATTGAAGAGTCAATTCCCGAAGCTTTAAGTTATTTCCTTCCATTAAAAGAACTCAATGGATTTAAAAATCAGAGAAGAATTCAAGCTTCTCCTTCTCATTATGGAATTGCAATTCCTACTATAGGCTATACTGACTATGAGTTTGATGATTTTGGTTTAGATCTGAAAACTTGTGATCCCAAAATGCTTCCAAAGTCTTGGGATAAAGTTAAATGGAACTATAAATGCCAAGCTGCATTTTATTCTTCGATAACTGGTAAGCCTTGGAAGATAGTCTTTGCCTCAAAGCTATCATCAGAAGCAAAGAAGATCAATCTAATATGTTCAATGGCTCTTAAAGGCTTGAGCATAGATGAAATACCTAATGCTTTTAAGTCAATTAATGGTTCCGGAACAACCAAGCCTACAGTAGAGAAAATTCTCAAAGAAAATATCATCGATGGAAAGTTTGAATCTCTATCTGCGATTAGAGTTTTCGATCTACCAAATGAAGAAATTCCACAATATGAGTATCTCAATAAAACTACTGCGGAGGCAATTCTTAGAATGGTCTCTGCATGTAAGAAAGAATCGTTTCTTGAGGATATGAAATATCACTGTTTAGGTGATATTGAACAACTTTTCCTAAAGCCTGATGAAATCAGGAAGATTGAAGAAGTTTGGGGATTTAGTTTGCCCGAACCAATCAATGAAGAAGAGGAAAAAGAAGTAGCCTGATACTAACTCCTGGTACAGGTCATAATATCGATGTTCGCCGTGTCGACTTATGATTTCGATTCTCATTCAAACGGCTTTGTAAGGAGAAATTATTATGTTAGATGACTTATTAGGGCAAATAGCAGAGACCAAGAAAAAAGAACTTGAGTCTTTAGAAGAAAGGAAAAGAGAGATCCTTCAAAGTGATTTATCTCTTAAGGATGCATTTGATTATTTTTCAGAAAAGAAAGATTTTCGGCCTGGAGATATAATTGAATGGGTTCCTGGTTTAAGTGATAGGACCATCCCTAAAGTAGGGGATGCTATATTGTTTATTAAATGGCTCTCATCCGAAGAAAAGGAAAAGTTTATTCCCGAGAAGATTGAGTCGATTTCTCAACAGTTCTATAACTTTGACTGTTTGGTACTGATCAAACATGAGACAATGGGGTTTATCCCAATATATCTAGAATCATGGAGATTGAAAAGAAGGAATCCTTAGGATTACTTTTTATAAAACTATGAGACATAAGGAGGATTAGTATGTGTCAATTCATTAACAGTAATTATGTTTTGTTATTATTGTCTTTTGGGCTTCTTTGCTTCATTTTTGGAGTATTCTCATCCTTAGTAATAAGGGTAGTAAGACCTCGAAGTAATTCTGACCTAATCCATCTTAATCGAAACTCAGATGGAAAATCAATCTATAGATTTAAGGGCTAAAAGTTTCAATGGATAATAGTATTTCAAATATCAAAAGAGATTTTTCCTTCGCTCCATTAGCTGCGGTAATGAATTTAGGAGCTGGTGAATCAAAAGTATGGATGGCTTTGTTCACAATACAAGGAGTCAATACTCATTGCTATCCATCTTTAGATTATATTCGTAAAAGACTAGGATACTGCATTTCGAAAGCAAGGATTTCTCAGATTACTACTCAACTTGTTAAAAAAGGTTGGTTAGAAAAAATCCGTAAAGGAAGAAGAAATCATTATGTTGTTAAAATTCCATCGGACTTATTGTTCCAACCAGACTTTTCAGCTGGTTTAAATTCCGAACAAGCAATCAAACCATCGAAAAATCTACAGACTAAGGAAGTGAAATCAAAATATTCAAAAGAACACATTGAAGCTGGAAGAGAGATTAATATGAATCCTGAGGACTATGAGTTGTTTTTGAAATCTTACAAAGTAAGCCACTGGAAGGAGTACAGAGATGCAATCTGCAAAACAGCCTAACTCCGTATCTATAGAAATAGTTTTTAACGATTCTCCAGAAGAATTCATAATGAAACATGCCTCAAATCTTGAACGTTATAATAAGTTAGGCTTAGAGAATAGAGTTATTTCAATTTTAGAATCTTGGACCAAAAAGAAGATACAAATTCCTAGACCTTTACTTTTTGAAAAATTTGATTCTTCAATTCAAAGTGAGAACCTTCAGAGAACATTAAATAGAATTAATTCCTTATATTTTTCAGATTCAGGAGAAGCGAGATTATGAACTCAGATCAAGCTCTCTTTGATTTAAAGGCTTACTATCAATTAGAATCCCATGTATTAACTAAGATTTGGGAGTCTAATTTAACTCCTGGATGTCTGTCAATTGAGGAAAGATGCGAGTTATATTCTAAAGCTTTTCCTAAATTTCCACCATTAAGATTGTGGAATGGTCGCATTGAAGACATTTGGTTCTTAGGTCGAAATTATCAATCACAGTCTGCTTACTACGGATCTTATCCAGGCAATTATCTCAAACGAATGGAAACACTTTTTCCAGATCCTTCACCAATACTACATTTATTCTCAGGTTCTCTACCCGAAGGAAATTACATTCGTTTTGATAGAAAAGCAGAGCTAAATCCAGATGTTATTGGTTCAGCTGAAGAGCTTAGCAAATATTTTGCAGATTATAAATTTGGACTCATTTTCGCAGATCCACCCTACTCAATAGAAGATGCTGAGCACTATGGGTGCACATTGATCAAGAGAAACATTGTTATAGATGAATGTTGGAAGGTACTTCTTCCAGGAGGATTTCTTATTTGGTTGGATCAAGTGTGGCCACAGTATTCAAAGAGCAAATGGAATCTGTACGGAAAAATTGGAATTGAGATCAGTACTAATCATAGATCCAGGTCTGTAACAATATTACAGAAAGTAGGTGATAGATATGAGTAACTTTATCAAATTTTCCACCTTATCATATTATAAACTAAAAGATATCGTTGATGATCAACCAGTAATATTATTAGAAGTATTTCAAGTTAGTTCAGTTGAAGGGTTAAGTAAATCATTTTTAGATTATGATACAAAATACAAAGATGATCAAACCTTAATTGGTGATTCTCATTTTAAATTACCAAAATCTGGATCACTCTTAGTTTTATTATTCATTGATGAAAGAGGTCGATTATTCACAACAATTCGGTCAAGGTATGGTAAGAGTGGGGATAAATATACTTACTATAGAAGCAAGAGGAATTGTCATTTCTGGATAGAGAGGGTGAGTGAATGAAAAAGCGACTAACTCACGCTTCCTTATTCTCTGGAATCGGTGGATTTGATTTAACAAGAAAAATGTGAATAAGAGGAATATATTTGTGAAAACTTTATTTTTAGATTTAGAAGCAACCGGAACTGATCCTGAAAATGATAGAATTATTGAAATTGGTATCGTGAATTATGATCCCGAAGAGGTATTAGATATATCCCTTCTGGTTAATCCTCTAACGGATTTATCTCAAGAGATAATCAATCTTACAGGGATTTCAAATGATGAACTAAAAAGAAAATTAGAAATTATAAATAACTTCCTATCAAAAGAGTTGAAGGTTGCATAAATGCCGATTCGACCAGAGAACAAGGAACGTTATCCATCTAACTGGAAAGAAATCTCTTACAGAATTCGATTTGAAAGAGCAGAGGGATTCTGTGAGTGGTGCGGAGCGGAAAATTACAAACCTCATCCAATCACAGGATCGAAAGTTATTTTAACAACTGCTCATATTAATCATATCCCTGAAGATTGTAGAGATGAAAACTTAGCAGCACTTTGCCAAAGATGCCATTTGAATCATGACAGACATATTCATATTAAAAATCGAAGAGAGAATCGTGAGAAAAGAAGATTAGAAAAAGAATTAACATTATTGAAGGCAATATAATATGAATATAGATATTACAAGTCAAAAAATCCTTAATCTACTTCGCAATAAACATGAAGGGCAAAATGATTTATTCTTTAGTGAATTAAATACTGGATCTTCCACAAGAGAGAAAGTAACAAGAATGGATGCATGGACTATGCCTCGATCGTGGAGTAATCCTGAGTGCACTGCTTATGAGATTAAAGTCTCTAGATCCGATTTCAAAAAGGACGAGAAATGGCAAACATATCTTCCGTATTGTAACTATATATATTTCGTCTGTCCTCCTGGAGTTATCCCTATTGAAGATGTTCCACCTGAAGCTGGATTATATGTAACTTCCACAAATGGAACTCGTCTTTTTAAAAAGAAAATAGCAATGAATAGAAAAGTAGATATACCTATTGAACTATTCAGACTCGCTCTAATGAGGTCAATACCTTCAAAATCTGATGATTCATCACTAGATATATTTGATAAACAAGTTATGAAACTGAAAAAACTCGAAAAGCTCGAAGACTATGTGATGAATGGAGATATAATACGTGAACGAGGTCATCAGCTAAGTTTGAAAATTCAAGAAATTATTAAAAAACAAATCTTAGATGTTAAAGCAGAGAATAAGAGACTAGAGAACATTATTCATAGTCTCAAAGAGATCGAACAATATATTACTTCACTTGGAATTACTAGGGATCAATTGAATTGGGGTTCAAGGAAAGCTAAGGAACTAATTCTTGAGGATCAAAGCGTTATTCCACCAAACCTAAATAATAGCATTCAGGCTGTTAAACAGAATTTAGCTATTTTAGAAGAGAACATAAGAAAAGTAGAAAAATTGGAGAAGGTGGGATAAGCAAATGGAAGATAAATTATGGGAAAATTGGGAAGACGATCTGGAAGAATTATATTGGAAATTCGATCAGGATGCTAAGAAGAAGAACTTATCTGAAAGGGATGTATTCAAAAATAAAGTTAGGTGGTTCATCAATAAAATATTGTCCGTTCCAACAACTTTCGGATTTGAACAAGCAATTCGATTTCTCAAAGAAGGAAAGATGGTTGCTAGAATCGGATGGAACGGCAAAGGGATGTGGCTAAAATTAGTCGCAATGGATCACTATTCAATTATTGAAAAAGCTGTAGGGATTAACATGGGAGATGGGCATGATGAATGGAATTTGCTCCCCTGGATTGGAATGAAAACAGCTGATGACAAGTTCGTTCCTTGGCTTGCTTCTCAAACAGACATGCTGGCAGAAGATTGGATATTATTCAAATGATTTTAGAAAAATTCGATAAACAAGCGTTTTATCCAGGCTTACAAGTTGAAGTGAAATTTGCTTATACTTCTAGAGTATTTCAAATCGCTCAAGTGGATTTTGAAGATCGAGTAGTCACCGATAAAAATGGGAATAGATATCTGTGCGAGGATATTATACAATTTATTCCGCCTGTAGATTATGATCCTTGCATATCTTGTGGAGCCATCCATCATCCGATGCAAAATACTTTATGTAAAAGGTGATAAATGAAAAAACAATCAAATGATTACAAAAGTGAATCCATAAGACAATCCTACGCAATTCTTCTTTCTCAGAATTATGAAAGACTTTGGAGTTTAATTTGCTCAGGTCAAACAATTATAGGGGTGTTAGATGTAGTTGAACATGGCTACAAAGATGAAAAATATTTAATTGAAAGGTGTGTTCAAATTAAAAGAACTCAAGATGGCTTTCTTGCTATAGTTTCAACTGGTGTAGGTTACTCGGGAGGCTGGGAAACTTATGAAGAATTCTTAGAACTTTGTAAATTCTATAATTTAAGTTTTATTGATAACAATATGCTTAAATCAGAGATAGGTGAAATAATTACTGAAGATAGGAAATGTAATAAAAATGAAAGATTATTTTTGGATGAGTTAAAAGCTATATGCGAGTGGGATAATCCTCCTTCTTATTTTAAAGGGGTTTTATTATGCTACTTCGAAGATAGATCTCTAGTTTTTAAAATTCCTCAATCGTTATTTAAAAGTAATTTAAAAGAACTCGCCTCACTTGAATCATCATCAGTCGATAAGATAGAACTACTGATGAGGAGAGCTAAATTGCAACATGGACAATTGAGGGATTGAAATGAGTCAAATTTTAGTCTCGGATTTATCTTGGTTAAATGAATTCTCTAAAGAAGAAATCATCTTGTGGATTCATCAAAATTGTTACAATCGTTATCCTAAAAAAAGTGATGTTTTATTTATTAAATGGCAAAACCTCATTAATGAAATTCATATAGAACAGAATGATCTTAATCAATTTTTTCAATCCATCGATTTCAAGTTGAGAGATGAATTAGCTACTCATTTTAATAAAAGTAAAGATATCAATGAACGAAGTAGATTAATCGAAAAAATGAAGCCTTATGAATTAAGCATTGAAAAGTATTTAAAGAGATTGGAAATTTTGGATTCAATGAGAGCTAAGGCTGCTCAAGTATATAATTCAATTAATTCATCGAGGTTAGAGGAATGAAAAAATATTCAAATTGCATTCAGATTCTTTCTTATTCAATTGCATTATGTTTATATTGTTATGCGGCTAGGAACGCTTTTGTTTATGATAATTTGACTCACGTGCAATTGGTTAAGAAAGATTGGTATATATATTTAAGTTTTATAGGTTCATTTTTTTTGGGGCTATATGGATGGAGAAAAAATGATTAAAATGCAACACATAGAAAATTTAGAAGTTAAACCTATTTTATTTTTAGATCTAGATGGAACTGTCAGAAAACCAACTAAGGGAAAGCAATTTGCTGTCCATCCACAAGATTATGAACTATATCCAAATATAGAAAAGTTAATTTGGTCATATAGAGAGAATGGATATATAATTGCAGGCATAACAAATCAAGGAGGAGTTTCTCATGGCTTTAAAACTCCTATTGAAGTTGAGCAAGAATTAGATTTCTTGATCTCACTTTTCACTAAAAGTCCTTTTCATATAATTAAAGCATGCTTGCATCAAGAAGGAGGAAAAGTATTTCCGTATAACAGAAAGTCTTTGTGTAGAAAACCAAATATCGGTATGCTTGCATTAATTGAATATGAATTACATAATCATGGTTTTGTCATTGATTGGGATAATTCTATGTTGATTGGCGATAGAGAAGAAGATCGAAAATGTGCGGAAAATGCAGAGTTGAAATTTATTTGGGCTGATTCTTGGAGAGGAGATAAGGAGCTAATTAATTGAAATGTACAGTTCTAAGAGTTCAAAATTTGGGAGAAAATATCCCTTCATTCAAAAACGCAAAAGTGATAGCGAAAAAGTGGAACTCCAAAGAGTCATTTGTCAGGACAGATCCAAAAGTAAAAGCCAGATTAACGAAAATTACCTTAATGATATCGCAATCCTTCTTATCATCTTCCAGGTCTCAGATAATCGAAGAAGAGACATTGATGGGATGGTTGCAACTGTTTTTGACTCTCTTGTGCATGGACGAGTCCTCAAGGACGACTCGTTACGAGACATACCTTCGGTCATTGCTACGTTCGTTAGATGCAAAAAGGGAGAAGAAGGGGTAGATTTAATTTTAATTGAACCTTAAAAGAATGTTGATTGGGAAATTAAATGGAAGGGATTGATTTATGGTGTTAACTGAAAAATATATTCAGGTTAGTATTGAGGATTTAATTTTTCATCCTGAGAACTCTGTATTCAAAGCAAAAAGCGAAGAATTTATTAAATTATTAGCAAAGGACATTGAGACTCATGGTTTAAAGGAACCAATAGAAATAAATGAAAGGAACATGATCCTATCTGGAGAAAATAGAGTGAAAGCCTATAAGCTATTAGGAAGAACTTCTATTCTTTGTCAGATAGTTAAAGTAGATAATGAACTCGAATATATAATATCCAGAAATGTAGGACGAAGACAAATTTCATTTAACGATAGAGTACTAATTTATAGAAAAGTTTTTCCTAAGATTTTTTCCTTGAAAAAGGTTTTTGGATCAGAAATCCAAGAACTATCCAAACGATTATTAATCCCTAAAAAAACAATAGAATCTGATTTTACAAAAATCCGAAATGGAAATGCAAAAGCAGTTAGTATAGAAGAATTAAAAGAGAAATGGGAGAAAAATAACCTCAAAGGCTTGAAAGTATCGATTATTGATATGGGGAATAGCAATTTTCTTCTTAAAGTTTCAGGTAAAAAAATTGAATACGAGTTTGGTCCAGGTCCATATAAAAAAGTTATTAAGGATGCCTTTGATGCATCTGAAAGTGATCTTTTCAAAAGAGAAAATTTTGAGAAAGGGAATCTTAATATGGAGATTAAGAAACTCAGAGTAGAAGCTGGCCTCACTCAATTTCAATTAGGACAAAAAATAGGATATAGCCAATCTTATATAGCCGAATTTGAATCTGGTAGATGGGAAGTGACAAATGAATTATATGAACAAATAAGAGAGATTTGTTTAATTTAAGTATATGAAGAAAGCTAAGCCTAATAAAAGAATAGACTCAGGGACTCGTGAAGAAATAAAAATTGCTTACCTTTCTGGCATTTCTATTGATGAGATTATTAAAAAATTCAATATAACTAAGACTCAATTTGAAAAACTTAGAACTCGGTTCAAATGGAAATCCATTTCCAAGGAAATAGAACAACGAACCGAAGAGTTAGTTATCGAGCAGTTAGCACATACTAGAGCTAAAGTTCTCAATCAAATGCATCAAGATTCTTTGATTATAATCAGTAATTGTATGAAAAGACTTAAGGATGAATCTGAATATGATGATATCCCAGTTTATAATTCTGAGGGTGAAGTAGTTGGGCATAAAAAGGTATATCAAGAGATAAATGCCTTAATTAGAGGTTGGAGCCTAGCTTATTCAAAGTTACTTCGTTCTATTGGTGAACCTGAAGTAATTAGAGAAAAACCAGATAACGGGAATACCAAGCAGCCAATTATTCAAATACTTATGGACACTGGATTGAGACCTGAATTCAAAGAGAAAATTATTAATGCAAGTTTAGCTAAACAATAAGCCCAATATTCTAATCCGATACTCCTATCCAATTTATAGTATTAGGAGTATGGCTTTATCTAGGAAGAAAAGGGGAATAACTAAATCAGATCAACCTACACTCATTCCATCTGAGGTTGATTTATCAAAAATATATTCTCCAAAACAAATAGATGCTCTCAAGAATGAGATATCAAGTATCGTTCTTAATCAGATATGTTACGATGGAGGCGCTCGTTCAGGTAAGACTTATCTGGTAGTAAAAATTATTATAGGAAGGGCTTTAGCTTCTCCAGGTTCAAGGCATTTAATAGCCCGTTATCGTCTCAATCATTTACGGATTTCTGTATGGAGACAAACATTGCTTGCAATGTTAAACGAAATGGGAATGGAAGACGGAAGAGATTACCAGATCGATTCTCAAAATATGATCTTAATCTTCTCGAATGGTGCAGAAATCTATGGTGCTGGACTAGATGATTCTGATCGTGTTGAGAAAATCATGGGTACAGAGTTTAACACAATTTTTATCAATGAAGCTACCCAAATATCTTATCAAACTTTTCAAAAGATCATTACAAGGTTATCATACATCCGTGAAGAATTGATCAACAAATTCTTGATAGATTGCAACCCTAGAAACAAATTTCATTGGATATATAAATACTTCATCCTTAAACAAGATCCCGAAACAGGGGAAGCACTTTCTGAAAATAAGATGAAACGCATCTTTCGAAGAAATTGGACACCTCTTGATAATCCATTTCTTTCCGAGGACTATGTTGAGACACTTTCCGAATTAACAGGTACCGAACTAGACCGACTCTATAAAGGACTATGGGTAAATGTTCAAGGTCTAGTTTATCCTATGATAGAAAATTGTATAGTTGAACCTTTTGAGATTCCCAAAGATTGGGACTGTGCAGGAGCCGTTGACTTTGGATATACTAATCCTTTTGTATTTCTATGGTTTCATTATGACAAATCTAATGAAACTTGGTACTTAACTCATGAGCACTATCAGACTGAAAAAACTGTAAGATGGCACTGCGATAAAATCAAAGAAATTAAAATTCCTAACAGCTTCATAGTTTCAGATCATGATGCTGAAGATAGGGCTACAATGGTTGAATGTGGGATTCCTACTCAAGCTGCAGATAAAGATATATCAACAGGGATTCAATCAGTAATCTCTTTATTGTCAGCTGAGAAAGGATTAAAATTGAAAATCTTTAGAAGTTGCGTAAAGACCATTGAAGAAGGTGCAACTTATTCTTGGGAAGAGCCTAAAGATGGCAAGAATGCAAAAGAGGTTCCCAAAAAAGATTTGGATCACGCAATGGATGCTCTTAGATATTTTGCTAACAGAGTTGTAGGGAAAAAGAGAACCATTAATACTATGGATCCCGAAAAGCTAAAAGCGAGAGCTCAAGAGAGAGAAAAAGAAAACAAAACTGCTTCTGATATTCAATCTGAGAGATTCAAAAAAATGGGATTAGATCCGTCATTTTTCACAAAAAGGTAAAATATAAAAACCGATAAAGTTTGATTTGATACTCTAAATCAAATTACTTTGTGGAGAATTAACCAATGCAAGAAAATGAAGATACCATCCAAAATGAAGATCAAAAAACTTCTGAGGCTGAGCCAAGAAATTATGGAAATCTTGAATCTGATACATTAACAAAAGAAGAAGATGCAATCCAAAATCCAGATGGAAAAACCGATGAACCTGAAGATTCATCAGAGAAAGATGTTAAAGAAGAAGCTGCTAGTCAAACCCCAATAAAAGAATTCAAAAAGGAAGAAGTTCTTAAATCTCCAGATACTAAAGAAAGCAAGGGTCAATTTTTATCCAGTGCAATTATGAAGTTACCGGAGCAAGATAAGAAAAAATTGTACGACACAATTAACTCCTACGCCCAGAATCAGCTTCCTATGGAAACCTTTCTTTCTGCAATTGCCAACAAGATTGAACAGCTATTAATCAATAGAAAAATTGTTTAAATAGTTTCAATTTTTTTATGAAGAGGGAATCTCCTTTCTCAAGTTATAGATTCATCAGAGAATTACAATATGCATTTGCTTATTATTTACTAAATGTTCAACATACAATTTTAGGAAATTCAAAAAGCAGCATTGATATAACTATCGAAAAGAGTATTCTCTCTGGAATTCAAAAAGCCTTTGGGAAAATAAGATCTAAATTCTTCGGTAAATTGGTTGAACCCATCGAGTTTGATCAACCTTATCTTGATGTTATCTATGATCCAGAATTTGATTATTCTAAATACAGAAGAAATTCTAAATCAATAGATTTTCCTGAAGGAACAGTAAAACGAAATCAACTAAGTAATGTAGATAAAGAGATTTTCGATTTTTTGGATCAGGATTGGAATCAAGTATATAAGGAGACTAGAGATAAATCAACTATTCTAGGTTATATTGCTGAGTATATGCTTGGGAAAGGAGAGAATCCTGATGACCTTGCTCAGATGACTCTTCCGGAGGTTTCCAATACTCTAGAAAATAAATATAACTTCCCTGGATTAGAAAATATAGATGAGTTAATCAAATCAACTGGGCTTTCAAAAGATCGAGTCTATCAACTAATTTATGCAAATGCTAAGGGCGCTGAGTGGTTAGCCGTTTATGATGATTTAGGACAAAGATCTGGGAAGTCCTACGACTTAGTTACAAGGATGTATAGACAACAAATCGCCGAGGCACTAGCAAGAAACGCTACTATCGGAGAGATTAGATCAATTATGATATCACCTGATGATGATATGATTAAAGATGCTCTAGGTTTATTCGATGAAAATCTATCAGAATCACAACGTCTTGAAAAAGAAAGAGAGTACGAAGAAATAATAACCAATCATCTAAACAGAGATATGGGAAGGTTCGCTTTCACTGAGGTTATGATAAATGCTAACAATGGAAGGTTAATTCAATTGCTTCAAGAATCAAAATCAAATACTCCTATGTATATAAAATTTCAAAGGGTTTTCTAATTAGAGATTTATGAGAGATATATTAGAGTTTATAAAGGATCAAAAAGAAGATTTAAAAAGTATTGTAAAATCAGTTTTAGAACCTGGAAGTCGAGGTGGTATAATAGTGCGATTTCTTGAAGATGGTTTTCCTTTGTATGCTTCGCAAGTAAGTGGGTTAGGGGACAGCAATGTAAATAATGGAGAATTTGATGAAAAATTTGGAAAGAAATTTAACATCTTTTCTAAAAAACCTTATGAAGCAATCGCACATCTAAGAATTGTTAAAGAAGGTTATGTGCCTGGTGCTTTTCAACGAAGTGATATCGGGTCTATAGACTTAATTTGGGGGAATGAAAAAGCAGGACTTTGTCATATTATTTCAAAAAGAGAATCGGAAAATTATGACATTAATAAATTCCTTTTAGTGCTCCCTAAAATTATTGAAAATGGCATCGCTAAAACAAATAAAAATGATCCCAATAGAGTTGATATTATTCATGAGAATCCAAGAGCTATTGCTGTAATCTCACTTTTGAAAAACGAAAGATATAATCCTTGGTTAATTACATCTTTTAAGTTAAGAAAGAAGGCATTCGAGAGGACGAGTGACGCTCCCGATTATCTGAAATCAACGATTGCTCCAAAGTCTGCGGTTCCTGATTCCTGCCTTCTAGAAGAGATATACTCATCTTTTATTAATTTTTCAAAGAAAGATGAAAGAAGTCAAGAACAAATTCTAATTCAAAAATCCAGCATAACATCAAATCCGATTATATGTGATGCATGTCTTGAATATGAACAACAAATAGCAAGATTATTTGAATCAGAAGAAGCATTAAAGTCTTCAGGATTATGGGATGGTGAAGATCGTATCAAGGGTGATCAAATTACAGACATAGCAGTTTGGCCAGGGAAAAGTAATGCTGGACGTGGTTCTATGAGTAATTGGTGGTTTTGTGCACCAGCTCATCCGAATTGTTCTCATGAATACAATCAATATTCTCCTTCCATTGAAATTGATGAATTGAATGAAATCTTCAATAAAGAAAAGTTTTTAGCTGAGAACAAAGAGTATTTAGATTCTATTAAGGAGCAAGCTTCAGAAAACAAAAGAATCAATAGAATACTAAATCGTCTCGATCGAGAATCGGTTCAAAAATCTCTTATTTTTAATAATGGAATCTATAGATCAGGAATTTATGAGGCACATACTTGCGCTCATGATCATTCCGATAATTGCAATCATGGTATAACTGAATTTGAAGATGATAACTGGTTAAATCAATATTTAGATTGGAGACTTAAAAAATGAGTAAAACTTTAGTAAGTGGATGGGTAAAAAAATTTATTCCTCAAGATCAAGATACGAAACGTGGAGGATTTGGATTTATTGTTTCAGATAACAAAGAATATTTCTTTAATATTAAAAATTGCAATATCCCATCCGAACACATAAAGCAAGGATTAGAGGTTAAATTTAAACCGATCATTGGAATTGATAAAGTAAAAAATATTCCAGCAGACCAAGCTGTAAACGTAGAATTCGCTTAAATGATATCCTTACTATTCTTTCAGATGTTAACAATAGGTTGGATGTTTATAAAAGCACCTAAGATAGAATCATCTTACTCAATCATCTTTAAAAATAGATCTTTTGTAAGGGTTATAAAGTTTGAATAAGATTGGTCCAGGAGGAGAAACTCCGTTTCCAATACCTACAAAACCTAACGTATTTACACCCCTTCGAAATGAAGAGCTCCTTGAAAGAAGAGGTGAGTCAGCATTATGGTTTCGGATGTCACCATGTCCATGTCCTCAACAAGATCGAGTACCAGATTGTAAGCTTTGCTATGAAGGAGAAATTCGAACATTCCAAGAGGATTTAGAGATATATGAAGAAATCTCCTGGAAAGTGGATGGGAATAGAGTTTATACTCGGTATGGACCAATAGAATCGGTAAAAAGTATTTCGTTGTTAGCTAGAGGTGAAACCAAACCTTTAGTTATTAAAAAAATAAATGATAGTTTTATTGAACTAGATAGTGATTTACCTTATTATTATCAGGTTCAATTAGATTACAAAGTAAAGTTAGTTGAAACAATTGCCATTGAGATGGTAGGTAATAACGAGCATTTATTAATTTCCAACTTATCAAATAGGTATATCATAGGGGTTGAAGAACTTTATCACGTTGAAGATGAGAAATCTTTTAATCAGAGAAAGGTAGATTGGAAATCATTTAACTTAAATTCGATTACCTTAAATGAAAGAACTTCTGGAAAGTATCGAGCTAAGGTGAAAGTTATAAATCCAGTGAAGGTTGCTTATAAAACCTTTACAATCGAAAAAAGACAAGGACTCTCCAGTTCTTTGGTTCAGCTTCCCGATGGAGAAATCTTAGCCGTTATGGGGTCTGGATATAAAATGGGCGAAGGAGACATTATAACACTTTTATTTTCAACTGTAAGGCATTCACAATTTGTTCCTTTCAAAGCAGGGAATTTTGATCGATTGCCTTTTACTCCAATATCAGATGTAAATAAGATTATTTCCAAAGACACTAGAGGACTTAAGGAGTATAAACAAGGTATAGATTTTGTTATTTTTGGAGATTCCAGAATTCAATGGCTCACCGATAAACCTAGGGACGGCTATACTATAATATATGATTACCATCCAACTTTTCGGGTAACTGGATTTGTAGAAGGGGGTTCAGGAGAAGATCGTCCTAAGCCTAGACAATTCAAGATGAAGGCTATCCCAAGTTTCCATGGTAATTATAAGTAATATACTTTAGAGGTTCTATGACCATCAAGATTCAAATATTAATTTTCAAAATTAAGATGTTTTTTCAATACCTGATATATTTATATCAAATGCTCAAAATGAGTAGTGCTCTTTGGAAAACAAATTCTACTATTCAAAAAAAAGAAGTTTTACCAGTTCTTATTGTTCACTTCAATCCAGCAACATCCAGTCCTGAAGATATCGTAGGCCAATTGGATGAAGCAGTCTCAAAGCCATATAAAAAACTTCATGGATATCCTCCAGTCGTTTTGGTCATGCCTATTGGAATGACATTCTCAGCATTAAGTTTTGATTCTTTTGTTGATGTACTAGGAAAAGAACAGCTAAGAGAATTCAAAAAGGCAATCTATAAAAAAACAAATGGGATTCAATTAGTTCAAGATATTAACTAAAAATGATTCTTACAGATAAAGACATCACGAGTGAATTTGCTGAAAATTTTCTAGATAAGTTGCATCTGGCAATGTCGAAAATTGATCCTAATTGGATGAGTGAAGTCATGGAATCATCAGATTCAACTGAAGTAGTCTCCAAAATTGCAAAGCTAAAAATTCAAGGGTATAAATGGATATTGTCTTCATCTGGAAAGGGATTTGATGATAAGGCAAAAAGAAAGTTATCACAAGAATTGAAAAAGCTAGGCGAAGAGACCATCCAACTTTTTATTCTTCCTTCTACTATCGATGAACTAAATAACGAACGTAAGTCTGAAGAACTAATTCAAAAGAGTAAGCTTCCTTCTCAAGCTCAATTAGATGCCGGGAATTATCGAAAGAAACATATCAGGATCAATGGTTTTGATATTGCTATTGAAAATAAAAAGAATTCATATAGATCAGGCGTAGATAAAACTGGCAAATCTTGGAAATGTAAAATTTATTTTGATTATGGATATATTAAAGGAACCATAGGTGCAGACGGGGATCATGTCGATGTATTTATAGGTCCAAATCCAAAATCTGAAATCATTTTCATAATCAATCAAATTGATCCAAATACTAAAGACTTTGATGAACATAAAGTTATGATGGGATTCTCTTCTGAAGACGAAGCAAAAACTGCGTACCTAAAAAACTATGAGAAATACTGGAAAGGATTAGGGTCAATCATATCCCTTACATTGGATCAGTTTAGAGAATGGCTAGAGAAGGGATCTCAAAAAAAAGAATTAGTTAATCCTAAATTAGAGTTCCTTAAAGCAGATCTTGAACGAATTATTAAGAGAAATAATGAAGAAATATCAATTATAAAATCACATCTTGCAATTCAGCCTGTGGTTGTTCATGGAAAGAATGGAAATTATATCCAAATGCGGAAAGTAAAAATTGATAATGATTTTCCATCATCTCATGGATTCCAATTACAATCAGAAAAATATAAAAAGCCTAAGATCAGAAGTTTCCAAGAAAAGCCTAAATACAAAATAAAACCCGAAGATTCTCTTGTATCTAATTTAGTAACAAATATTAAAGATTCTTTGTTGAGAAATGGACAGCATCAAAAAGCAAAAGAATTTACAGATTTAGCTTTTATTGCTCAGACAGTTGATGATATTTATGAAATTGCAAATGATTTTGTTGAGCTCCAAGGGAACCGAGCTAAACATCGAAAAACCGAAAATGATGAGCAAGATTTATTTAAGGCTATTGACTACGGCAAGCTTCAACCTAAAAAAATAATAAATAAGTTAAGAAGATTTACGACAGTATATGTAAAAAAAATTCCTTTCATAAGTGAAAAGACCAAAAAACAATCACAAGAATATAAATCTGTGATTCGCAAATATAAAAAAACTCCATTATGGATGAAAGCACCTAATGGCGATCCAACAACCCTTTCAACAAAAGAATGGATTAAATCTAAGACTCAAAGTTTTAAAGCTAAATATGGTGATTGGGAAGGGCTTGCTTTAAAGGAATATTTCGAGCAAGCGGAACCAGTAATGGAATGCAAAAATGAGGTTCCTGTGGGACTTGGGATTCAAGGAACTGTAGATTGGTTTAATAAAGCTATAGGTTCACAATTAGCTACCCATAGGATTTCAGGAGGAGAAAGTATCCAAGTTGAGATAAATGGAAGAGGTATTAAAAATTCACTATCCAAAGGTGTCTACCCAAAAAAATTCCAAAGCATATTAGCAATCCAATCAGTTATTGAAAAAGGAAGGTTGATCGATGTTTCTTTAGATAGCACTAGATACAAAACTATTAATTATCATTTTGTAGCACCAGTAAAGATTAAATCTATAAAATATCCTATGATAGTGAGAGTGGTAAGTGATAAGAATGGTGATAGATTTTATTTACATGAAATAGTTTTAATAAATAACAAATGGGATTCCTCACAGACCCAGCCGTCAACTATTGTGTCATCGGAACAGGGAGAATCCCATTTGTCAAATTCTACAATATTCGATAGGGAAAAGAAAGTCAACAAAAAAGGAATTGATTCGTTTCAGAGTCCCGCCAAGCTACAACGCTCCAAGCTGCAGACCGAATCAATTCCTACACCAACAAGATTAGATGATAACAAATTTTTTGTCAACAGAAAAAATGACAAATCTAAGCATTCCACTTATCGAGAAACTTTAGACGCACTGCATATTGATCCTAGCAAAATTAAAATAAAACTAAAAGAGAACGGTGAGCCTGATATGAGTTTAAATTCTATAATAAAATCTGCAATAATTTTAACCAAAAGTCAAATAAGAAATGAATCTATTGATATTCTCAAAGGAGGTAAACGCAGAAAGGATGGAGAAACTTGGACTCAACCTTCGGGGCGTAAAGTAACAAAGAAAAATGGTAAGATCATTCCTGTATTTGAGAAAAAATCTAAAAATCTTAACGATTCGAAATTAAGCAAAACTAAAAGTAATCAAAATGGAACCTTCACAGCTACTATCAAAGATGGATATGATGTCTCTAAGTTATTTGTAGGAAAAAGAATCAAAAAAGGTGATAAGACTTATGAAGTAGTATCTGCGCCTTCCAAAAATAAACAAGGGAAATATGAAGCTACTTTTAAAATGATTTCTTTAGGTGGAGAAATAGGAAGCCTTCCTGATAAAGCAATTCAAGAATCAAAGGTTGGAGGTTTTGCAAAAACAACTGAAGATATTTCCAAATTAGTAAATAATGCTGTTAAGTTAAAGAAGAAAGAATTATTAGCTAAAACTAATACTAAAACTGAAAAAGGAATTTCAGTTCCGACATCCCTCCCGTTTGGATCTATTAAAAGAGCAGAGCAATATACTGCTGAAAAAGACTTCGATAAAGATACAATAAATTCTCTTAAAGAAAGAATTCTCGAAAATGGATATGATCCTTCTTTTCCAATCATGGTAGATAAACAGAATGGAGTATGGACAGTTGTAGCTGGTCATCATAGGCATGTTGCAGTTCAGCAATTAATCGAAGAAGGAAAACTCCCAACTAATTTTCAGATACCAGTAGTAACAAAAGAGTTTGCTTCTGATAATGATCGTATTGCAGCTCAAGTATCTGAGAATCAAAGAAGAAATGTATTGCCTACAGATGAAGCAAAAGCTTACGGCAAAATGCAGAAAAATGGATGGGATGCAAAGAAGATTGCAGAGAAACTTGGAAAGAAACCTGGGGATGTTAATAAACGTCTAGCACTAAATAACCTAGAATCAAATTTATTTGCACTTGTTAAATCAAAAGATCGATCTCTACCTCTGGGAGTTGCTGAGGTTCTGGGTATGTTTGGGAAAGATGTCAATGGCAATCCTTCACATACAATTCAACTAAAAGCTTTCAAGTGGTATGTAGAGAACCGATCAAAGTATCCAGGAAGAGGTCCATCTGTAGTTCAATCATATATCAAAGATCTTCAATCGGGTGATTTAGCAGGTATGGATTTTGATTCAGTTGCATCCGATGCTCAAAAAGAAGCCCTAAGAACTATCGGTTCTCAAGAGAAAGCATTATCCAATAAAAAGATGATAGATGGAATGCTTGATTCTCTAATGAAATCTTATCAAAGAATATTAGGCGACAACATCGGCGAAATTAATCCACAAACTGTAAAAGAGTTAGCAGCTTCATTAACTCTTTCTGGTGGAACAGTAGGTGGATCTCCAGTACTAGGAAAACTTGAAGCAGTCATTCAAGATCTATCTTTAATTAAAGATAAGATAAGCCAAAAGATGAAAGAGATTGAAGCAGACTCACAAACTCCTATGATGTTTGGATTTGCGAAATCGATTTTAGTAAAAACAAATTCATTGATAAATTTGTTCGAAGAAGAAAAAGACAAATTGTTAGATGTAATTAAAGGGAAGGTCGCATAATGGAGAATAATGAACCTTTATCACCAATAAATTTCTTTCGCAATATGGACTCAAGGGCTTTGAATATTCGAGCAAGTTTAACTGAAGGGATTGCCTTCGGGATTCTAAGGCATGATTTATTTGATGGATGCATACAAGATATTAATAAGATATTCATCAATGAATTGAATCTTAGAAGATTCATTAAAGAAAAGAATTTAGAAATTGAATTCGAGCAATTTTCTAAAATGGGAAGCTTTGAATAGTTACCATTTCCCTATTGGACAAGCTTGAGATTTTAATTTAGTTTTTGCTCTAACAAAGCAAAAGCAATTTGAACATTGCTCGAGGAATGGAATATTCTTCCAAAGCAAATCACATTCCAAACAAATAGCGATTCGTTTTTCAGAGAATGTTTGTTTGACTTCTTCTTCCATTAGCTATTCAATCTTCCAGCAACTCGATATCCACCCAGAAGACTCCATTGAAAATATTCATATTTGAACCTTTCATAGTCAGTAAACCAGTTCGGGACATAGGTGTTAATATCTCTTCTCCATTTTTTGGTTCCACCTGTTAGCGGATTACAAGCTTCAATAAGATACCATCCGCTCCCAGAAGGCTCTCCGTTACAGAAATTGCCAGTGGCGCAACAAAATGGACTATTATTGTCTGTTTGGAAATATTCATAGGTTACAATATTTCCACCAAGATCCACTTGATTAGAAACTCTTCTCCATTCATCTCCTACGGAATAACTACCACTTGGAAAAACATCATATCGTGTATCGCTTATGTTTCCCCACCAATGACCACCGTAACTTCCGATGGTTGGTCCCACTGGTGGGGTTATGCGAAAGGGCGGAAAACAAAATCTCCTTTATCCCACCAAGCAAAGTTCCCTTGAGTGCGAACTCTAAAAATCCCATCATCATAACCAGATGAATTTACTGTTCGAATGAAATTCTTTTGCTCGCAAAAAGCCATTAGAAAATTGAGGGCATTTGTAATTGATTCTCTTGCCGCACCAGTAAAAGATGCTGACAAAGCTTGAAGAGACCCAATTTTAACATCTGGACTTAGCTTATCATTTGCAATAGTGTTATTTTCGATTGTAGCTCCATTTAAACCATCACCAGAGTTGTAAATCTGCAGGAGGAATTTCACATCTGCTATAGGTTCACCTATGGCATTTCTCTTGTATTCAAGCAGAGGATAGTACCCAGGTGTTATTGTTGGTTCATCAATAGTTTCACTAAAGTTTTCTCTCAATAAAAATTGATGAACTTTGCGTGATTGACCAACTTGAGGATTGAATGATTTTGCACTAAGATTCCAAAATAATTTTGTAACATTCTTATCTAATTTAGATTCAAGTTTAAACTCTAATTTTCCATATAAAGAATTCGGATCAACTGTAATTGTCTTTCCAGGAAATTGATATAATCCTGAAGATGAAAGTATGAAACCAGGCGAAAGTACAATTGAATCTGGTGTAATGCTCAAGATTTTAAATCCCATAGGAATAATCTCACCTGCTTTACCGATTGTAGCTTGCATAGCAAGAATCAGATGGAAGAATGCGGAATCATCTGCAATTGATCCAGCCATTCGATTAATATCTTCAGCATTTAATCTCTGAAGAGGTTCGTGATAATAAAGATTTACTTCATTATTAGTTAGTTCAATTTCATTAAGTGACATCTTCTATTTCTCCTACAAAAATAGCCGATCCTGCGACTACCATTCTCAATACTTTTTCGATTAATAAAGGTGTGATTTTGTTTAAATCATCTGTAATCATAAATACTCCCATTCTATCGGGAAAAATTATTCCACAAGGACTTAGTGAATAAATCCCACTAGGTTCAATGATTCCAACATCAGTTGCAGAAACATCAGCAGCAAATCCCACATCTCTTGCATGAAACAACCAAATCCCAGGTGTATTAATCACTTGAAATGCCATTGGTAAAGTAGTGTGGCCAGATAGAACATAGCCTATAATATAACCAACAAATTCTTCATCTGAAAGTCCTGGAGGTCTTTCCACACCTAACAACTCAGCCCATTTTTCTAGAAAATATCCTTCAGCTTGATTTAATACTGCAGACTTATGAGCTAGACGTTGAAATCTTAAATGCCATTCTACCGAATTGTAAATTGACCCTTTATTTATATCATTTATGTTTGAGATTGGTAAAAGTTCAGGTCTTTCAGAATCACCGATTAATTCCTTAAATATTTTTCCTGTTTTATTGAATTGAGGAAGCTGATTTAAAAGTTCTTCTGCAGATATATTATTAATTTCACTCATAAATATTTATTAAGTAGGTACTACTTTAATAGCTGTTCCACTTACAATACCTCCCGATGATCCCATGGTTCTTGGTAAAATGTTTCCATCTATACTTATATCCGAAGGAATTGGAATAGGTTCAATAAGAGGGATTGCATTGTTTAAAGCCTTAAAAATGTTTCCTGGCAACCATTCACCTATTAAAGCTGCATCTTCCTTGGTTATTCTACCATAGAACTTAGAAATATTTACCTTATAAAAATCTGGATGTGCCTTAACGATTGAAGCTTCAATTTGTTGGAGTAAAACATCAAATCCAATGGGTCTAGTGTTTATAAATTGAACACAAGCTTGGTTTGCTATTGTAACTGCATCTTCTACTTTCAATTTAGATGATTGAAGTATTTGCAATTCATACTCAACTGTTATTCCAGCTATTGGAACTGAGGTTACATAAACAAAGGTTCCCATAGCAGCATAGCCAGGAAAGTTTTCTGGATCATTAAGATCTCCTTCTATTGTTTTTCTAACTAGATCCAAGAGTGATTGAGGTGGAGAGCTAGTTCCATCAGAGATATAGAGATTCACCCATCCAAGTTCAAAGAGTCCAGAAAATGGATTTACATTACCAGTTAATTGAACTCCAGCTACCCCAGGAATTGAAACGGCAGCATTATAAATTCCTAATGGTGTAGATCGACCGAGATTTAAAATGAAGGTCTGGAATCTCTTTAAACGAGATTCCTCAGTTTCTAAGTCAGTACCCCCAGTGAATGCAAAAGGATTCCAAATTCTTAAGCCTTGGGGCAGTGCAATATTAGGTGTTCCTAGACCATCAGATGTGTCTATGGTTCCAATTTGAATATTGTAGTCTAAACCATTGTTAAGAGCGCGAGCTTCAATTTCTATTGATGTGCTTCCAACTGGAATTTCAACAGCGGAGATAGTTTCAAATTTTAATCCAAAAAGATCGATTTCAAATTGAGGAATAATTACAGGTTCAATGTGACCTTCACTTTCAATTCTTAGGATTCCAACTGCTTTTAATCCAGGGAGTCTAGGAAATCCGAAGGCAGAATATACACCTTCTAGAATAGCATATTTGAATCCATTAATTGCATCGATATCTCCAAGTGATAAAACAAAGGATATAGCATCTAAGAGAGTTGAAATTCTTGAACCACGAGTGAAATTATTAAGCCTAGAATTTCTGGCTACAAGGTAATCTTGTAATGATACACGATATTCTAACTGAGTTTTGCCCTGATATGGTTGATTCATCAATCTCAGGGTAAAGGAATTTTAAATATCGGAAAGAACCGATATTTTCAAATTGCATATCATAAGAGCATGTCTATTATTGATAGTGCTACAAATTTTACGAGTTCCATAGGCGACTCAATTAGTAGTGGTTTCAATTCTTTAACTTCTAACTCCTTTGGTGGCCCACTCAGAGAAACCTATAGACCTAAAAATGCATTTTCATTCAAAATATTAAGAAGAAATGAAAATGGAAGTTATGATTTATCAAAAATCAATTCAACTACTATTCCTGAATATTTCTTAACCGTTGGTCCTTTACAATACAATGAATCGTTTAAATTTAGAAATTCGATTGATCCAACTTTTGGTGGGACTGCAGTAACAGATTTTGGTATAGGGAATTCTGAAGTTAGATTAGAAGGCGAATTTCACATATATCACAATCAACTACCACCAAAAAGTAAGTCGGATATCGAAGGAGGTGATTTTCTATCTGCTGGAAAATCTGCTGTAGTAGGAGCAGGGTCAAGCTACTATGATAAAATCCGAAATACTTTCCTAAACTTTTCAGGTGGAGAAATGAGAAGTGGGCTACAAGAATTTCAAGATTTGCTATATTTCTTTTATTTTTCAAGGTATGAGGATGTAAGATATACATCCAATGATGAAACAGCTAATTTAATAGCTGGAATTCCTGAAGCAGCTGGTGGTTTTAATTATGCATACCATGCGTTAGTATTTAGAGATTATGATAGAGGACGCATAGTTGAAGTGATAATCCCTTCAGATGGATTTTCAATAACTCGTTCTGTGCAAGATACTAATACATATAAATATTCAATTAAGCTTGTAGTAATTAAAGATTTAGAAAAAGATATCAAATCACCTTTAGTAAGATCCAATTTTAATCCAGAATTTAGAATTGCTGGATTGATGAATGAACTTGAGACTTTAATCAATCTTCCATTAAGAGCTTCATCAGCTTTAGTAAGTTCTGCAAGATTTTTCGATAATACAATAACTTCTGCTCGAGCATTGCCAGGAACATTTAACAGAATGAAAAAGCAATTCTCACAAGATGGTAAACTTGCACGTAAAACTTTTCAAAATGCAATCGACCAAACACGTAGTGCATTTGGTTTCGGAAAGAAAAAGCATTTAAGTATAGAAGAAATTTCAAAAAAGATAGATGATACTTATAAAGAATCTCGTTCAATAGAAGCTAAATTTAGACAAGAAATAGCAAAAGTAGACGCTAACTTATCAGGTTTAATTTCAGCATTAGGTGGCTATGCATTAGGAACCTCAAGGCCTCTTGAGCAAGAAGCATTATTACCAAATGCAGACTCTACTCCATTATTGGATGAGGATGCATACACTTGGGCAGTAAGTATTCAAAATATTATAATTCAAGTTCAGGCAGAAATGAATTATGCGTCATCAGAACCTAATTATAATATATATAATATTTCTTCTGGGGATACTTATGAAAAAATCGCTCAAGAACTTCTAGGAAATAAAGAGTTAGCAGGGGCTCTCGCTCTATGGAATAACGATGAGATCAAACAGGAATTAACAAGACAAGCCATTAAGATTCCTTTCGGTACTAATACTGGGATTTTTAGTTCACTCCCAGAGGCTCCTACTGGAAAAGATCTAGAGATTGGACTCATAGGAACAGATATTAAATTAACCGAACAAAGGGATGTAGCAGTTGCTCCTAATGGAGATTTAGGTTTAGTAGAAGGGAACGAATCGCTTATTAACAACATTCTAGATATAATCGATACGCCAATTGAATCTTGGACTCTTTATCCAGATTTAGGGAATCCAATTCCAATAGGAGAAATTGTAAATGATCTTAGGAACTCTGATTATCTTCAAAATCTAATATCACAAATCCGAAGTGATAGTCGTATAAAAACTGCTAGGTTAAATAGAGTTATTCAAAATGGGGATAGGTATCTTATCTTAATCGATATTACTTCAATGTCAGGGGAAAACTTTACAATCCAATTATGAAAGATATTTATGATAATGCATCTATAAAAATAAAGCGAGCACCCAGAAATTTGGATGGGATGAAGTTCCATCCAAGGCTCGCAAGGGTTACAAAACTCAGAGATCGGTTTCGAGTAGATGTCATTTTGCAATCAGGAGAAATCTTTGAAAACGTGAGAATCCCTGGTCCATTCCTTTTGGAAACTGGAAAAAAAGCACATGGAAGAACTTACCCAATTCAAAAGAATCAACTTGTTCTCGTCGGATTTTCATTCGGATCGCATAGATCTCCAATTATCATTCGAGCTTATTCTCACTATGGAATTGATGAGGATATAGAAAATGTTCGAGAGTTTTGGGACGAGTTTTCTTCAAAGTTTGACATGGAGAATGATATCGTTGATTTTCATAAATCAGGGTATTTCATCAGACAAACAACTGATAAAATTGAAATTTATGATAAAGAAAAGGAACTTATAGGAGAAATTGATTTTTCTGCTAAAAAGTTAACTTGGAAGTTAGAAGACATTGATATAGAATCTAAAGTAAAAATCAAAGGCGATATCGAAATTGAAGGAAAAATAAAATCGAAAGGTGATTTTGAGTTAGATGGTAAATTCTCGGCTACTGGACTGGTTTCTTCAGATGAAGATCTTGAAGCGGCTGGTATTAAATTTAAGCCTCATACTCACCAATACTCGCCTGGTCCATCTCCAGTAGCTCCTACCGGACCAGCTCAGTCTGGAGGGGCATAATCAATGCAAAGGTTATTTGAAAATGGTATTAATTGCCATGTAGAGATAGAACTATTTGTGTATAATCCAAATTTCTCAGATAGAATTTCTTTTCCAGTGAAATATATTTCTGGGGCAATAACATCTACCAGATCAATTAATCTAGGTTCGAATAAAATTGAAATACCAATTAAATCCCAATTCAAATACTCAATTGAAGGTTCTGATTTCAAAACTGAAAATTATACAATAACTGAGATCTTCTCAATCAGAAGTGTAGTTCAACTAAAAGTTAATAGAAATCAACAAGGCTTTAGACAATTGAATATGGGAATTGTAAAGGATGTTACAAGACAAGTTAGTGCTTCTGGGCAGTTGTTATATAAATTAGTTATTGAGGGGATGGATTCTATATTCAAAAACAATGATATCTTTTTTGATTTTCAGACAGTTGATGAAAACAATCTTAAGCGCCAATCGGAAAATATTGAAGGAACTCTCGAGGGTATGGCTCAAATGCTTAAAGAGTCGAAGAATATAAATTCGACTCTTAATACATTATGGGATGAGTTGTTTTGCAATTTTCTACTGGGAAAGGTAATCGGCGGAGCTCCTAAATATGGAGGATTGAATTTACTATCTGAAACATCAACAGATCAAGCAAATACTCTTTTAAAATTTTATCCGACAACGAAATCTTATACATCAAATTTCATTCATATCGTTCAGTTCATGTCTGATTTGAATCCAGGTTCAAAAATTGACTTATTAGAAGTTATGCGATCTTATGCAAGTCCTCCTTTATATGAATTGTTTGTAGATTCTCTTGAAGATGATCCTCAAAATCCGTTTGAAGGAATACTTTCTATTGGATTACCAAATCAATTTAACATTGGTAATTATTCAGTTGAAAGAGATTCATCTAGTTTAGTGTTCAGACAAACTCCATTTGCGTATTTTAAAGAAGGTGCTTGGGACAATACGGTTGATCCATTTTACGAAATATATATTTCTGAAATAAAAAACTTTTATTCCTCCAATCCTGATGATAATAATAAGTCAGGTGTTCATGTTGGATTATCTTTTCATGAATCATCTAGTTTGATTCTAAATTATCCAAAGTACAATTCAATTTTATTAAAAATATTTGGGAAAAGATTGCTTTCGGTGAATCTAGCCGGTCTTCAAACTGTTTCTGATCCTAAGAGAAAGGAAGTAGATAAAGCAAAAAGTGAAATGGACTTAATTAGAGATATGCTTTTTGAAATTTTCTGTAATCCTCAAGAAATGAAAACTCTTGTAGGTTCCTTTGATTTGCCTTTTGCTTTTATCCGTCCAGGAGTTCCATTTTATATTAATTATGGAGAGGAAAATAAAAGTTCTATATTCTCTGAAATTGAGCAGTTAATGGGAAGATACGGATATATCGAAACTATAACCGATACTTTGGATCCTGTGGGAAAAGCCAATTCTTCAATTAATTTTAAATGGGGAATAGATCCTCATCATCAATATGATATTTAATTTTTTCCGATAATTGATTCTTTGCCATAATTCTATTCATGGCAAATGAGAAAGGAAAGAATCCTGATACTGAAAATTCAGGTTCCCAAGAGCAACTTATACCCAATAAACAAGCTGAATCAAAAGACAATAAGCCTAATGATTCGAAAAAATCTCCCGATCCAATCTTGACTTTTTTCTCGGAAAAAGAAAAGAAACTCGGTAAACCTTTAACAGAAAGAACGAAATCTCTTTTCCTTTATCATTATACTAAAGATAAGAAAAAACCTCTCGAAGAAATATGGAGATCAATCTATGCCTAGAGCAGTTGAATTTTTAGGAAGATTATATTATTCACCAGGTGCGAGGGGTGCTTTTCGTGCGAAACCTCAACCTCCTGGCCAAAGTGCAGATTTCACTACACTAATTTTGATTGGAGCATCTGAGAATGGATGGTATTTTAAAGATACATCGGTTCCCACTGAGCAAAGAATCATGGATTTTGGAAACAATGATGAAGCACTTGCTGTCCTTGGAACCAAAGGAGACTTAGCCGATGCTATAGCGAATGCCTTTACTCCTTCTAGAGATCAGAGATTTGCGAATGGTCCACAATTGATAAGAGCGATTTGTGTTTCAAATAATACAAAGGCTTCAGCAGATGCCTTAACTATAACTGGAAGTAATGTATCAATTAAGGCATTGATACCCGGTCCTCAAGGAAATAAAACTCGATTTCGAGTTTCATCTCAAGGAAAAGTAATTGAATTAGGTGACAATGCTAATATCAATACGTCTCCGACACTAGAAGCTGATGATATTTCAATTTCCTATTTAGGAGATGCTTCTTCAGCAATTTTGACTTTAAATGCTACGGAACTAAAGGTAGAACTTTCAGGACAAAGCGATACATCTGTGAGCTTTACTTTGTTGCTAAAAGATTATTCTTCCATTGGGGAATTGGTGGATGTTATCAACTCCAAACCGTTTTTCCAGGCAATCGTTTTATCAAGACCAGATAGATTGACTCAGAATCTCGATCATTTCGACATAAGTGAATCGATCAACTTGGCTGGTGGAACTCCTAAAGTTCTTAGTTCTTTGTTTAATGAACAACAAAGATTTATGAGAGGCACTGGGCTTGCTGAAATCGTACAACCAGCAATCAAAAAGCCTATAGGTGATATGTTAAGCTTTCTCTATCTATCAGGAGGAAATACAGCTACTCCAACACCAACTGATTGGATTGAAGCAATCGATTTCGTTTATGCAAATAATGTTGAAGGCTTTTTCATATCTCTATGCACTGATTCTCTACCAGTTTCTATGCATTTAGCTGATAAACTATCCTTCGGTGCTTCACCCGATGGATCCAACGAAAAGTTTGGAACCACTGGATTAAGTGATCAAAAATCAATTAACGAGAGAATAGATGAACTCAAATTAATCAATTCTGAGTTTCTTATTCCTTCCTTTTCTCCTGTTATCACTAGACAGGCTGATAAGATTTCACAAAAACAATTCTCAGGTTGGATGATGGGAGTTATTCATAATGCGATCAAAGCATCTGCAAATTTAAGAGAAACTCCTACAAACAAAGATCTGAATATTATTTCTTGTCCTGAGACTTATGGTAATACCGAGGTGGTGAGAATCCTTCAAGCAGGAGGGATGATTGTAACTCGAAAACCTAACCGTGGACCATTCAAAATTCATTTCGCAATAACCTCTTACCAAAAGGAAAATATCATTCTAAATCAATCTTCATTGATTTGTACATCTATGGGATTGGTAAAAGATTTTCGAGAATGGTTGGATAACACCTACTTAGGAGAAGTTCCTACTGATCCAGATGCTCAAGGAAGTGCACTTACTGATGCGGATATTCGTACTGAAATTAACAACCGTTTCAAATATGTTTATGTTCAACAATATGGATGGTTGACTAGAAACATTTATACTGGTGAAGCAGCATTCAATGAGAATTATACTATCAGAAGAGATGGCGATGCTTTATTCTTCATTTTCCCAGATGGGAAAGCAGTTTCACCAATTAACTTTATGATGTTCTTGATGAATCTCGATGTAGTTCGTGGTTCATCTAATGGATAAAATAGGAGAAATCAATAATGGCTACACAAGGAACTAGACCAAATCCAAATGTTTTAACAGGTAACGATGCCTTGGTTAAGTGGAATGGAACCACATTAGGATTCATGAAATCATTATCGGTTGATATTAATAATAACGTTCAACCGATCCAAGCACTGGGTTTCAGAAAACCTCGAGGATTAAAATCACTTCAATGGTCTGGAGAGGCGCAAGGTGAATTTCATATTCTTAGAACAAGAGAAGAAGGAATTGCTGATATCAACACAAGTGATGATGAAAGGGCAGATGAAATCTTTATGCTATTGGTAATCGATAAAAAATCAGGGAAAAGAGTTTGTGAACTTTGGGGAGCAATTGGAACAGAAGGATTCAACTTGAATAATAATGAATTTTCTGGTAAACGTGTTTCCATCGTGCTTATGGACTTTGTTCCTTTGGAGGCTTATAACTAAGTATTTTTTATGTACAATATTTTAAATCTTAAAAGAGATTTCATTATAGAAGATGAGGAGACAGGTGAAGTATTTCATGGAAAGTTCTCTACTCCTTCAGTAGATATCGATATAGATATTGCGGTTGCTAAACGATTGCAAGGAGCAAACTTAGATTCTTTTCCTTCTGCAAGCTATGGATATATTGTTGCTTGTAAAACTCTTGATCATGTAATAACTGATAAACCTAAATCATTTTCATGGAAATCATTTGAAGAAGTCCCTGATTATGATTTTGTGATTAATATTTTTGAAAAGTATTCAAAACTCAAAAGTGAATTTATAGAATCGGGAAAAAAAAATAAAAACAGAACAAGCACTGATTCAAAATCCGGAACTGATTCAAGATCTTTTTCTCATTCAAAAATACAAAATGACAATGAGCAAGGAATTCAACACGATTCAAGATCTGTACCCGTTTCAGAAAATGTTCATCGTCGAGGCAACATCGATACTGGGGAATTTCGAGACCTACCTTTTGAGAATCAGGCAGTTCAACAAACTCAAAGAGATCATGGCAACCGATCCGAAAATGTACATTCCTCAGGGAATTCAAACTTTCCTGGTGGAAGTGGAAGGGTACACCGAAACGGATATTGAGAAACAAGGCGAGTCTATCAAACAAATTGAAATAGATAAACTGAGAAAAGAATTAGGAATCCTCAAAGAAAATGTCTGAACATATAGATATATCAGTAAAAGGAATTCCAGATTTTGGAGATGTTGAATCTAAGCTTCAGCAAATTGGTGACAAAGCCAAGAAAACAAAAATAGGGATTCCAAATCCTACTTCCTCTTCAACATCGAATAAGCAAATACCTGCATCGAAGGTTACAAACAAAGCATCTGGCAATTCTACAAATTCTGTTTTTCAATCAAAAGATAGAGGAGCAGTTGCAGCTTCAATGGTCTCATCTGATATTGATGAAGGTGCTCGAGGGGGTTTCTACAACGCATTAAATTCAAAAGTAAACCTCCTTAAAGGTATCGGATCAAATAAAAATATAGAAACAAATGAACCACTGTTAAACAAAGAATCAGCAAAAACCTCTTTAGATAATGGAAAAAAGGAAATAAATGAAGCGATTTTTAAAAATGTAAAAATCGAAAAGATGAACGGAAATTCAAATGTAATAGGAAATCTTCGAGGTTCTAGTCCTTCTTCCGGAATGAGCCCAGCTTCGGGGGGAGTAGATTTCTCAGGTGGAGAGGAAGGAGGTAGAGGATCAATTATCTCAAAAATAGGAGGAGCCATTCCATTCATTGGTGGTGCTATTGCTGCAGCAACTGCTGGAGCTCTCAAATTAGTAAGTGATGTTGGTCAAAGACACGTTTCGGCTATTCAATCTCAAATTGGAACCATAGGAGCAACTGGTCGTTATGTTGTCGGTGGCGAAGGATATTTTGACAATTCTCAAGTTGCATCTGCAAAAGTTAGTCGTTCACGAATAAATGGAAATTCGACTGATCCAGATATTGATAAACAAGAGATGATGTTCGCTTACTCTCAAGGGAGAGGTCTTTCTGAAATTGTAGATTCAATGGCAAAGTTAAAAAAAGAAAATGGATCTTCTTTGAATTTCTATAGAGGAGCAGCCCAGCAAGCTGGATTTTCTAATTTAAGACAATCTGAATACTTAACAAAATTAGGCGATATGTCCGAAAGTCTTAGATCAAAGGGATATTCCGGGGATATGTCTTCTTTTGCATCATCTTTAGCTGGATTAAGCATCGGTGGGTTTGGTGATCCTTCTAGAAAGATGTCAGTCGCAGAATCGATTGGAGAAAAGAGTCGTTCTGGAGTGTTTGGTGGTGGAGTAGTAGGTGGTTTGGCAATGGCTGAAGCACTAAAAGAGAGTGGCGGTGATTTTGACTCTGCTATGAAATTACTCGAAGGTAAAGATGGTCATAAGTATGGAATGAATGCACTAAGCGGATTCGATTCAATGACTAGAGGAGTATTATTCAAACAACAAGGAATTGGTTCTTATACTGAGGGCTCTGGTTATTCATTTGATCCTAATAAGCAAATTTCAGCTGCAACTGATTTGAACATTAGCGGTCAAAGAGTCACCCAGATGAATAATTCAATAAACGAACAGTATGCTGGTTCCACAGGAGCTCAAGCTGCAGAAACTGGATTTACTTTAACAGAAGGTATGTTAGAAACCGTAAAAACGTTGAATGAACCAATAAAGGCTTTAGCTGGAACCATAAAATCTTTGGAAGATGTTGCATTCAAAGAACTAACAGGTACTTTACAGGTAATGGCTCCGTCATTAACGAAATTGGCATCGGGCGACTTTGCTGGAGTATTAAAGGAGATCATCCAAAAAGCACTCTCTGAAAGTGGAGGTGGATTAAACCCAGGCTTACAAGCGGCTAAATGGGCAATGTCTGATTAACCATGAGCGATTCCCTTTTAGAAGAAGAACAAAGACAAAAATCAGGTATAGATAAGGGTGCTATACTAACAACTTATGTTGCTCCACCTGAAGATTCGATATTTGATTTTCTCAATGAAAATATTCCACTAACGGGTCTTACAGGAAGAGAATTGGATATTCCTATAATTAAAGGTCATCCTCTATTTCAAGAGGGAATTTCAGAATCTGGAGTAGATGGTCTTCTCCCTAAAATTGGTATAGAATGGGCAAGAGACAATAGAACTGAGTCATTGGGTATGAACGAAATTTCAACTAAGCCAGACCAAAACTTCTTTGATATGTTAAATGAATTGGCTCAACTTCCTGATAGTAGAAGGATGCCTTCAAAAGAGTTTTTAGATAAACTTTCTCGAGCAAAAAGAATACAGCAATTCCAATGGATTGTACAATCTGAAGTAATTATCACTGGATTTGCTTCTGGTATGTCTGGAAGAAGAGTCAATCAATGGATGTTTGAAGTATGCGATGGATTACTTCCATTAATTCAAAATGATATTCCTATTTATTATCCTGGGTGTTCTGTATTATTAAATCCTGACTCAGAACCCAATTTATCTTCTACGGACTTTGGGAAGCCTGTTTTTGGATTTGAAATTAGGGTATTGATTGTACAAACAAGGAATACTTGGAGAGAGAAACCTGATTTCCTTTATCCAAAAACTAAAAAATTCGAAGTTCATTTCAAAGGATCAAAAACGAGGTTTGAGGGTAGCTTTGGTCTAGAGACTTATGGTAAGCCCGATTAAAATTGAGGGTGACACGGTGTCATCCACCTATTTGTTTAGTATTTCCCATTAATTTTAAATGAAACCAAATGAGTATCCAAAATCGATTTTGCTTGACTTTCTCTTGGAACGATAGTTCCATTTTTAACCATTCGTTTAAAATTCTCATTCGCCTCTGTTAATGAAATATAGATTGGATCACTTTCCAATTCTTCATTATATAAATTAAGAACTTGATCAATTTGAATATCTATTGGTATTTGTTTGTTCATATAAATTTCCTTGTGTGTAAAAAGTATTGAGATGATCTTTTATTGCTAAATCAACAGGAGGAATCATCTTAATTTAATCCGTACCATGAAATAAAAATAGCTAAGCCGCTTTTTCTATAAGCCACTCTTGAACTTTTCTAACCATATAGATCTTATTTTTAAGTTTATATTCTGTGATTTTCTCTGAGATAATCTCTTTAAAAAATTCATCTGGATGATTAAGAGTTTGTTCAAGTTCTTTCAACTTATTTTTATAAAATTCTCTTTTTAAGTCGTGATAATATTTCAAAGCATCGTGATCGACTTCATTTTCCATTAAGAAACTTATAATTTTTTCATGGATCAAAGTCATTAGATGTTGGTCAATCATTCCAATTAAAGAATCATCAGCTTCTTCTTTAGATCTTCCAGAAGCAACCAATCCCAAATCTATGCAATCGATTATAAATTCGTTTTCTTCCGGATCGAAAAATTTTAAGACATGAAGGTCAAATTCTAGCCCGTTCAATGTTTCGCTACAATCTATAACATAGTAAGCTAGAGAGAAAGGAACAAGATTTTCATAAATTTTAGGTTTTTGTAACATAGTAGATTTACCGTCATTAAGATAGTAAAATACCCAATTTTCGGCTAGAATCACTTGGGTATCTCTATAGTTCTATTTATCGGTAAAATGTCAATAGATTCAAAGGAGAGGGAAGGCAAAAAGAAACACCGATATTACCGAATTTAGTATATTTTTCATTGAATGGAATTTCAAGAAAAATTAATCAGAATTCTCAATCCTAATTATAGTTTAGAAGTATTAAAATCTAATCTTGTTAAAAAGAATTTTCGTGCCCACTTAATTCGGAAGGAGATAATTAATAAGATTGGAAGAAAGCAAACTGTCTGGGTAAAAGCTGAAGAATTCCCCATCCCCAAAGAACTTAAATTTGACTTTGATTATTTTAATATCGCAAAAAGATTTAAAGTCGATTTCCCCACTTTCATTGCAACTGTTAAATACTTTTGGGCAAACAGAGATAAGCTTGCAAATTTCTTGAGAAAAACAAACAAGCCTTGGTTAGAAGGTAAAGATTATACAAACAAAAATAAAAATTTACAAGTAAAAAGAAGTAGCAAAAGAAAATATTCTATCGCACTATTGAAATTCTTACAAAAAATTTACGGAGATGAATATGACAGAGGAAGATATCCGAATTCGGAATCAGAAGAATCTGGAAAAGATGAGGCTGGAAGAACAGCAGCAGATGGAGATGGAAGAGGACCAGGAATTGAATCTGTCTCAAGAATTAATGCTCGAGGCTATGACTTCGAACGGTATAAAGCAGATAATATCGCAATCGGAAGAGCCAAAGAACAGCAATTCGCAAAAAATAACTACATTCCCCAGAGTATTGATGGATATTTAAAACAACATCAAAAAGATTTTGTTAACCTTGCAATTGAAAAGTTCAATGAAGGTGAAAAAGGATCATTCAATTTTGATGGAACAGGAGCTGGTAAAACAAGACAAGCTTTAGCTTTAGCAGAAACTTATAATCAATCAAAAAATAAGAAAGTATTAATTGTAACACAAAACAGTACAATAATTGAAGATGCCTTTCAAAAAGACTCCAAATCAATGGGGTTAGGCGAACTCAATATCCCTAATGACCCATCAGAGTTATCTTCCGATAAAGCAAATATTATACCTTATTCTCAACTTCACAAATTTAATAAAGAGAACTTCGACTTAGTAATATTTGATGAGGCTCATAACTTAAAGAATGAATCTTCAGAAAAATCTAAGTTAGGCTTAGAAATAATTAAAAACTCAAAAAACGTATGTAATTTCTCTGCAACTCCTCTTGATAAAGTAGATCATCTCATTTATATTGCTGAAACTCTGGGATTGAATCATGTTCAATTAGCAGAATCCATGGGTTATGAATATAAAAAGTTCAAAATCAAAAAGGATGGTGTTGTTTCTGAAGAATTCAGAATGGTTAAAGACCCTAGCATTCCTATGGAAGAGGTTGCACGTAGGTTAAATAAGTTTTTTACCGAACTAACACAAAAAGGTCTTTGCACTAAGCGTGAAGTTCCATTGACCAATCTTGATCTTAGTATAAGCAAATCAGATTTACCTAAAGACTTCGCTGAAAAGTATAAAGTTCCTATCGAAGCTTATACTAAAATGATTTTGGACGATGACAAGAAGAAGGGTTTTGCTCTTATGCAACTCAACCGAATCATGGAACGTGCAAAAGTCGCTAAAACCATTGAAAAAGTTAAAGAGTCTTTGGCGAAAGGTGAGCAAGCAGTAGTATTTGCTGAAAGTGTAAAATTGAGTTCTGTCTACAAAGAATATGCTTATCTTGAAGATGGATCGAAGAAGTTGGTAAAAGAGCATTTCATAGATGGAACTATGAATTTATTGGGTAAGGAACTTCAAAAGCTTGGTATTGAATTTGGAACTGTAGCAGGTGGGAAAGGTTCAAAATCAAAATCCGAAAAAATAAGCCAGGATATCAAAGATTTCCAATCTGGGAAATTAAAAGTTCTTGTTGGAACTCCAAAATCTGGTGGAACAGGCATATCGCTTGATGATGTTGAGGGCGATAAGCCTCGAAAGATGTTTATACTTACACCTCCTTTTTCGGCTGTAGAATTCATTCAGGATATAGGTAGAGTTAATCGATTAACTACCAAATCCAAAGCAAATGCAGAGATCGTTACATTAAATGGATCACTAACCGATGAGTGGGCAACTTCAATAATTGCAAACAAAGTAAAAGCATTAGGTGCATCTGTCCAGGGAGATTATGCAAAAATTGATATCGATGAATTAGATTCTCAAAGTAATAATCCGCCTATATTGGAGAATCTTCCTAAAGAACCAACTTCTACAACAAAAACAAATGTTGTTCCTCTCCCATCACGTTTAGATCATGGGATACTTAATTTACCTTTACACAAAAGAGGAGAAGGCTCGATCGATGCCCAATTAGATAGATACAGGAAAGCTAAAGAGAAGGAAGACCGAAAAATGCGGAAGCAAGTATCGCAAGAATTTAAAGAAAATAAATTAAATGCAAAACAATTATTCAATGAAAACGGGAATAAAATGATCCAATTTTATTCCGAGAAAATGAAGTTTGATAAAGAACAAACAAAGAACTTTAGAAATAACCTTGAAAGTTATACAAAATGGCAACCCACAAAATTCTTAAAGGTTTATGATAAATTTCTCAAAGATAGTTCGAGTCCAACTAATATCTTCAAATCGATCGTCTTGAAATTCATTAATGAAGATAATGATGAAATAAATGAAATAATAAAAGCAAGACCTGTTAAATATAAATATAAAGTTCCCACTGGGAATCCCAAAAGGCCATTCTTATATTTCTATAATGATAAAGAATACAATTCATATTTAAAAGCCAGGAAAGCTGTAACAAAAACTATTAAGGATATTAAGAATCAAACTCCGCACACACCTAAACCGATTGCATCAACTACTATAAAAACAGATATAAGTCAATCCAAAGAAGTTCATAATCAGGCTCCAAAATTTGAATTACAACAAGAAGCCATTTCACCATCAAACAAAAAAGGGATATCTTCCGAACCTAATCTTTTTGGAGTAACAGAACAAACCGAAAGAAAGTATTTAAACCAAAGTTTTCAACCTAAATTCAATCCTTCTCGAGAGATTATGAATATCAGTGACTTGGTTACAGAAGTTAAATCAACACTACTCAAGGAAGGATTAGAGAAAAGAGCAAGTGAGTGGATTGATGCAACTTATAGCACAAACTCAACTATGACAAATGTCTTAAATCTTGCCTATAATTATGTGTTAATCTCTTGTGAAGTAGCAAATAAAATTAGAAAACAAATTATCAAATCAAGTGCCAAAGATACTAAATCTAAACTCTTAGATCCAAATGCCAGAAAACAAACATTATCAGCTGAAGGTAAAAATCCTGAGATCGAAGCACCTAGGTTAAATCCGGTTGAAGCGAAAGAAGTAACAAAACCTGCTGTTGATTTTTCTAAAGATCCAAAGATAAAAGCTTCCAAATTGGAAAGATATAAAGATTGGTGGGACATCTATGAATCTTTGCCTGAAGGGTGGGTGATTGACAGAAAAGCTGGTTCACCTTTAGCGAATACAGTTTTTATTACAAATGGTAAAAATATATTAAATGGACAAAAAAGAGCTTTATTGAGAGTGAAAGCTACTGATACTTCAAAACTTTCTCAAGCTATGCAAGGCAATCAAAATGCAAAAGGAAAGCATAATGTGAATCCTGGAATGGGAGGCGCTGGGAATCCACCAACTGATACTCCAATTTCGATTGGTGAGGGAGGAGATGATTCAGAAATAAAAAGAGGAAAAGAGAATCTTATCAATCTATTCAAATTAGAAAAAGATATAAAAAATGCAATGTACAGACCTGAAATCGGTAACATAGATTTTCTTCTTGGGGAAAATTCAGGAACACCAGACAAAAGCTATCATAACGGTGCAGGTATAAAGCACATAATTCTTGCTAGGTATTTCCAAGGTATGTCTATTCCTGAGATCCATCAGTTTCTCTATGGAATAATTGAAACAATCGCAAAGGGTAAGTTTATACAGGAATCTCTCCGAAAAGATAAGACAAGAGCTATAGTTGAGTTGGGCAATATTCGTGTGATTCTTGTAAAAGGAGAAGGAAGCTGGATTCTAACGGGGTATGAAAAGAAATCTGTTGGACAAGGTAAGGAGTCTGACTTAGCCTTGCCTACGCACAATTTCGCTATTCCTAGTCACGACAAAGTGGGAGCAGATTTCATTTCAAAGATTATTGATAGTGAAAGAAAAGTCAATTCGAAAATTGCTTTTGAAAAAAGAGCCTCCAAGACTTTAATTGACCCTCTTGGACAAGGTGAGTCGAGGACGAATCTGGATAAACCAGAAACTGGGATTTTAGACTCAAACTCTCAGTTATTATTCTCAAACATCAATAAAAAAAGTCAATCAAAAATTCAAGATAACATTGCAGAAACTAAGGATGAGTTAGCAAAGAAAAGAAAACTTACTGAATCGTTACTGAAGAATTCCTTCGATCCTGGGAAGATTCTATATCGAGGAGAAGATGAAGGTAGAGTAATTGTTCGTGAAGCAGTTGTAGAAGATGACAAGTTGTTTTATATAGTTTCACCAGCAAAAATCAAAGGTGCTTCTCAAATTGAGGACTTTAAAGATTCAAGAGAATCTGTTGAAGCCAGAGAACTTCGATCTGCTCCTGAACTAGATTCATCTAAGATAACTGAAATAATTAAATCGGTTACTCCAGAGAATAGGATAAAAGCTAATAAAGAACTGTTAGGAACAAAAGATAAGAACATAACAAAGTATGATTGGGCAAGATTATCAATAGATAAAGACTATTCCCCAAAAATAAGCAATTTTACTTTTTTTGATGGAAATACTGAAACATTACTTGATTACTCAGGAATGGATCCATCGGATATAATGCCCTATGATTCAAAGATGGGTCTTGCTGATTTGCCAAAACCGAAATGGATGCCTGAATTTAATGCACAACGCCTAAGCTACAGATTACCTTATGTTGATATCGAAATTAACGGCGAACGTAAATTTCTCTGCAGATTAAATACTTTAACTCCAGTGTATAAAGATGATTATCCAGATGGAATTAGAAGGGTAGTAAGGGTAGATGCAAATTTTACAAATTACGTTTTCACCCAAGAACAAATTATTTCTATCGAAACATATTATTTGAATAAAGCAAAGGAACTCCATAAAATTTATAAAGAAAAGATTAAGAATCGAGAAGAGATGGATCCTGAGATCAGAAAGCATTACAAAAAGCCTATCCCTATGTCTGCTACGAAGCTGAATTATGATCATTATGATTTGATAGCTTTAAGACTATTTGGAAAAAAAGGGCTTTTGAGTCGGGAACAAAGAGACCAATTATGGAAGTATTGGAAAAATATCGCCGAAGAAATGAAGTATCGAGAGATTGATTTGCGATTAGGATTCTTGGACGCTTATGATGAATCGACTTATCAAAAGGGCAAGGAAACTTCTTACGGAGATTCCAGAACAGTATCCAATATTTTGAATTCCCATGGTGTATTAGTCAAAATGCAAAATGGCAAACCAGTTGATCCGAAGAGTTTAAAGGATATTGAATCGTCTCTATCTAAAGTCTATTCTGTATTTGGTGATAGATCAACCATGGCAAAAAACTTTGGATTAAAAATTAGTCATTCTGGTGAAAAGATGATGCACGCTGCAAAGGCTGTGGGAATGTTTATTCCATCAATGAATGCAATTGGAGTTTCATTTGCTGATCCTAGCCATTCTAGTATAACGCTTGCTCATGAATTTGCTCATTTTATGGATTATTACCTTGGAAAGAAAAATGGAGCAAAAGGTTCAAATTATGCCTCAACAGGGTATGGAATTGAAAATCAAATTGCTGATACATTCAGAAAAGGGATTTCAGAAGAATATAAACAAAAAGAATACTGGGCGAGATCAATAGAATGCTTTGCTAGAGCCTTTGAATGTTATTTTACTAAAAAAATGTCTCTGCCTCATGATGATAGAGGAGGAGCAAATCCAAAACTCGATTATTATGAAAAAGAAGTTATTCCTTTAATTGAAAAGTTTTTTGAAGAGAAACAAGATGTATTAAAATCATTTTTTGGGGACTTGCAAATAAACAGAAAGGAAGAGATTATGAAGAGGATCGTAAAACAGGCTATGAATGATGTAAGGAAAAATAAAATCGCATCTTGATTCCGATAATTTGCTTTCATTCAGAATGAAAGAATGAAAGCAAAGTCAATTAACATTATCTATCAATTCCTATGGTTTAGCATTTTCTCGATCTTTAATCCTTCACCTAAAAAGACATTATCGTTAGATGAGTTTTTAGTTCGTTCAATTGAAAGGTTCACCTTTCAAATAAAACTAGCTAGATTTCTTTCTAATATATTTAAAGTAAAAATCTTATTATTGATTGGGGATTCCAATTCTGGGGTTTTCAATTCGTATTCCTCTGCGATTCGATTCAATGCCATAACAATAACTTTAGGAGTTCCAGGTACTCAATCACTACAATGGAATAAACTACTAGAGTTAGATGAAGCGAAAGAGTTGAAATCATTATTAGATTGGATTGATAAAGAACATATTTTTTGCTGGAATATTGGAGGAAATTTTGTCCTTCAAGGTTTGATGTCTGAAGCTGAAGAATCTCTTTTAAAATTATGGAAACTTTTTCCTAATTCATTCAACATACTAATCCCACCTATCCATACTTCACTTTTAGAGTCAGTTCCAAATGATATCGATTATGAATATGATGTTGAAATAATTAACTCATATATTATGAGATTTTGGGGAATCCGGGCAATCAATCTTAGATTACTCTTTTTGAATCCTTGGACAAATGATTCTTGGTATGGATATTTATCTGATCCAGTTCATTATTCATTCAAAGGAAAAAAGATTATTGCCAGAGCATTGAATATGGTTCTAGGTTTTGCGTAATAATGCCAAGCTTTCTTGGACCATACAGCTTAGATGAATTTCCAGAGGATAATCTATTGAAAAAGATAAACATAGTAAAGATCACTATAGATAGCAGTAGCAATCCAGGTACTTATAACTTAGGCGATATTCTCCAAGCTGGTACCCAGATTCTTCAGTTTTTCATAAAGATCCGAAATCCTTTTGAGAACTCTGAACCTAGTTTAACAATAGGAACGAATTCAGAACCAATCAAATTTGCAGATTCAAGTGAAAGTGTAGATTTTTCAACTCAAGGAATATTTGTAGGTATGAGTTTTGAGACACTGGAATTTGCATCACAGATAAAGTGCTATTGGAATCCAAATGGTGCTATTAATGGAGAGATGGATGTGTACGCTTTGTTGTCCGATCCATAATTTTTTTTTCCGATAAACTGAATTAACATAAAATCAGGATTGATGATGCAACAAGCTGAATTTATCCACGATTTTTCAATTATGAAAGCATTCCCTATGCCTAGAGGCAATGGGATTAGGATATTGATTAAGGCCTCAACCGAGAAAGAAGATAGAGTAGGTGAAGTGATCCTAAAGTCTGCTTATGCAGACACCCAAATGAGGAGTAACTTTCTTGATGAAGGCTATTTAGATTATAATCATTTAACAGATATAATTGATAAAGAAATTATCAATTCAGGAGGAAAGATTTCCCCTGAACGTTTGACCGAACTTCAAAAATCTAAGATTCAAGCAATTATTGGATATCCCCAAGCCGTAGGCACTAGAGATGAGTTTCCTTCTGAATATAAATTGGTAGATGATGGCTTTTATATTCTCGGTTCATTGATTCCTGGCAATGTTTATGCGGAAGAAATAAGGAAAGGGCTTGAGGCTGGCTTTGCAGGTTGGGGAGCTTCGGTATCCGGAAAGGCTCATAGATCCGATTTCGATGGGAATACTTTAAAAAGAATTCACCTTCGAAAATGTGCAATTCAACCCAAGAGTGATTCTATTAACAATGACACTGCAGTGACTTTGATGAAAAGCAACATCCTCATGCTGAAAGATGTTCAAAAATCTTTTCTCGCAAGCCAGGATTCATCCTTTGTTGAAGAAAGCAACATAGAAGACCTTTCATTACTTCGTAAATTGCAAGTTAAATACAATGCTCTCTATGATTTTGTTTCCAATGATCCAATAGCTTCTCAAAGATATATGGAAAAAATTTTTTCCGATATTGTTTCCCGTGTTATTTCTAAGGAAATGTCTGTGAAAACTATATCAATCAGAGATTGGATTAGTACACAATATGGTTTAGAAGGGGATCTGTTAGAAGAGATGACAGACACTTTCTTTATTAAACTAAATGGAGAAATTAATGTTTGAAGAAGCTTTAAAAAAACTTCGTGAGTCTCTTGGTAAACAAGATGTTCAAAAATCTAACCTTCCTAGTGAAACAGAAACTGGAGATGATTCTCCTATAGATGATCCATCTTCATTAGATCTAGGTGAATTGGCTTCAACGGCCGTAGTATTATTCGAGACAGGAGATTTAGCTCCTGACCTTGACTCTGTTAGTGAATGGGCAAAGTCGCAAGGCGTAGAAGAGAAAGACTTGGAAGACTTCAGCAATTCAGTAATCGATGGATATTTTGAAGATGATGCAACTGATACTGTGGGAACTCAAGATGATATCATGAATGAAAGTGGAGAAGGAAATATGGGTAATGACGAGATTCAAAAATCTCTTTTAGCGATTAACGAAAATCAGGCTTTGCTGGCTGAAGGTCTCAATAAGGTAATTGAGCAACAAACGAAAATGGGTGAAATGTCAAAGGAAATCGAAGTCTTGAAATCAACTATCGCAAAGCTTCAAGTTACCCCAGCTCCTAGTTCACAAAAAACACCAGTTATAGAACAGGATGTAACTAAAGGTGCATCTGCTTCTGCACCAGCTGTAATGTCTCCCGAGAAGATGAAGGAAGCTGAATTAATTATTTTGAAAGGCATCCAAGCTGGCGATCTAGCACTTGAAGAAATGACATTCTTCGAACATAACAGAAAGCTTTCTGAGAATGCACAAAGCTATGTAGATTCTAAACTAAGAGAGGGAAAATAATGTCTTTCATCCCAGGACAATATTCATTAGATCAGATCCTCGAAATTCGAAAAGCATTCGAGGCTAACACTGCACAAGGTGGAATTTCACCATTTGTAGATGGTGGTTCGGGAGCTGCATTATCAATGCAGTCATTGGACAAGACATTTGTAAGTCTTGTTTCTTCAGATAAAGATTTTAGATTTTTATCTCAAGTTCCTAAACGATCTGTCAAACAAGTCATTGCAGAATACAATAAAAACAAGTCTCATGGCGGTGGTTGGTACCGATCTTCCCATATCGGTCAATCAGACGAGCCAAGATTTAGAGACGTAGTTCTAAAAAGGCTATTCGATGAAGTATGCTACGTTGGAGAAGGTTTCGATTATAACAAAGTAGTTGATACCGTGGATAATGTTGCAGATCCTTCCTTAATTCAAGGGAATGGTGCTCTTAGAAGAGCCATGGAAAACCTAACTAGAGCTTCTTGGTTTCATAAGAAGGCAAACAATCCACTTACTCAAGATGGTATTTTAGAAAAATGTTTAGCGGCTTCTTCTGAGTTTGTTATCGATGCACGAGGTCAATTTCCTACGGCTGATGAAATGAAGCATTACAGTGCAGAAATCCGAACTCAATATTTCGGTCTTCCTAACAAAGCATGGATGCATAATGCTACAAAGGCACTTTACGATCAAATTTATGATGGTAATGGTAAGTCTTGGGTATTCCAAAATGCAAACCAAAATCCTGGAAATGTAGGAATGTCCAATATTATCAGAGGGATGTATGATTCCAATGCTAAAGATGAGTATATCAATTTTGAAACAGATATATTCATGGATAAGCACAATTGGGGAGTCCCTATGGTTTTGGATGAAGCCACAGGCAATTATGTTGAAGGTCCAACATCATTAACTGAAGCTCCAGCTATTCCTTCGGTAGTTTTAGCAAATAACGGTTCAACTGTTGGATCCTTATTTTCTTCTTCAGATGCTGGTAGCTATAAGTATCGAGTTTCTGCGGGAACCAATTTAGATTGGTCAGAAGCAAGTCCAGAGCAAGCAATTGCAGTTGCAGCTGGTGAGGCGGTTGAAATTACAATTACACCTGGTTCTGGTGGAAAACCAGCTACTAGATTCGTAGTTTTCAGATCAATTAAACCTGGTTCGAACACAATTCGTTACATGATTGAATTGAAAAGAAATCCATCGGGTGATACTGTTCATTTAGATATGAATCAAGATCTTCCTGGAACAACAATCATCGTGATGGGAGATTTTAACTCACGTTCTACAGTAGATGAGAGTAGAACTTATGTTCTAACAGAGTTATTATCGTTCACCAAGACACTTTTCCCTTATGGCGCAGGTGGTAAGCTAAGAACTAAACAAGGAATGGTAGAATTCTACGGGTTAGTTCAATACTTTGCTCCTGAGAAATTTCGAGTCTGGAAAAACGTTCCGGTCAGATTGTAACAAATCTTAAGTTTCAAAGTATAAAGAAGGCTTCCTTGAGAAATCAAGTGGAGCCTTTTTCATTTGTTAAACATTCATAAAAAATATGAGTATAAATAAAAAATTTGATCGGCTTTGGAATCAAGGATATTTTACTACAACTAATAAAATTCTATTAGAGATATCTGAAAAATTACGAAGAACATGGACTGACTTAGTGGCCAACCATACTACACCTTCCTGGTGGGGAAGGATGGCTGTATTTGAAGGATCTGGTGGTGGAGGTGGTTTTCTAATAAAACAAAGAGATCCTGGAAGTTATAGAATTATGTACGCCAATAAAGGTCGATATAATTATCTTGCTGTGATCCAAAATGGTAGAGCGAGATTCGACATGAAGCCAGGGCTTCTTAATTCATCCAAGGCTAGACATGGAAAGAATGGAAGATATTTGATAATTCCTTTTTCGAAGAATGAGGATGGTTCTAATGTCAGTCCTAAGAATAATGCAATATCCAATGTCCTGACAAAAACTGGAAGTAGAAAGGAACCTTCAATTAAAGATTCAACATCAAAAGTAGTTCGAAATAAATATAAAACCCGAGTCGATCCTGGAATGACTGGAAAGGGAAATGTTAGTGTAAGCGAACAGGTCTATAAAAGCGGTCATGTACATAGATCCTCAACAAAGTTTGTAATTTTATCCGATAAATCAAAAGGCTTCTTTTATCCTAAGATAAATGCGCAAAAGCATAACGAAACTATAGGAAAAATAAAAGATGATGCTCTAAAAAGTAAAGCATTGAAAAAAGCTGTTGCTATTGATATTGCGATCTTAAAATCTATTTTGCTTAAAAAATCCTACTAATTCATTCCGATATTTCAAAATCCAATACAGTTTCCTTAGTGAATTATTAAAATTTTCGAGGTATGTATTTTGAATGAACAAATGATTTTTCAACAGGTTTCACAACTCTCCTTCCAAGGGATTATGATGGGGAAGGATCCAAAGACAGCTTTAGATGAAGCTGAAGCAGTTGTGAAGGATATAATTGAACGAACAAAAAAGTTGAGTGCTCAAGCACAAACTGAGGGTAAAAAGTAAATGGCAGAAATTCATACATTAAAATTGGAATTATTGGCTAGAGATGGAAATGCACCTCAAAGATTAATTGAGAAATTCGAGAAAGAATATCAAGTGCATGAGCCACAGAGAATCACCAGGAAGTTAAAGGCAAGTGACAACCTTGTTGAGATTAATATCCCATCGGATATTGAATTCAAATACGTTTTACTGATGGCTACTTATGCTGAAGATGATACTGCAAACTCAATTAAAAAAGATGATCCAGCACCATTGAAAGCGAGATTTAATGGATCAGCTGATGAGTTCGAGTTCCCAGATGGTGTTATTTTCTGGACGGGAGACCTTAACCAGTTGCATATTGCTACGACTTATGATGTGAACAAAATCAAATTCGAAAGTTATTTCGGATAGTCGTTATCATCTAACGAGGTTATAGACTAATCTTGAATAAAACATTTGATTTTCTTCTCTCTGGAATCAATTCTCTAGTAAAACTAGGAAAAGGTGGGAATTCTTTAAAATCTGAAAAGGATTCTCATATAGAATTTCTTAGTTCAGCTTTGGAATTGCTTCCAGTAAGAACGAAAAATCCAGTTGATCCAAAAGACTCGGTCAATCTTGAGTTTCTAAGAGAAAATGTGCTATTGAATTTTGGACTACCAGTTCAAAATCTATCTGAATTAACTTCTATTCCTATTACAGAAAGAAGAGATAAACAAATTCGATATGTAGAGGACATTGAAGCCTTCTATCAATTTGATGAACAATCAGTTGCAAGTGTACCAAATCCCGAAATTCCCGATTTAGTTATCTTGCCTAATGATATTGTAGCATCATCTCCTGGTAGGTGGATAAAAACAAAAGCTAGAATTCAGTTTCATAGTGAACTGATTGGAAATGATTCTGGTGACGATCATCCGCAATACCAACTACGATCTGAAAGAAATCAACCAACGGGGTACCAAGGATTAGATAGCAGTGGAAATATCGAATCTAACACTAATAAATTAGCTGAAGGTTCAACTAATCTTTATTTTACAGATGAGAGAGCTAAGTCAGCAGCTGTTGATAATGATATCAATGAGTTAGAAGAATTAAAAGCACCATCACAAAAGGCAGTCTTCCTAGCATTAGCTGGAAAGGAGCCTAATATCTCACCATCAGATGTTGATAAATTTTTCAATGGATTAAAAGAGTTTGTATCAATAACAATTGGAAATGTTGAAGGTTTGGCAACTGAGCTTTCAAACATCATCAATGATATCAACTCTATTAGTACCTACTTAGGGAATATCATCACATTACCATCATTGACTAATCCGAATGAATTTTTAGATGGAAGCAACTCATTTAGATTAATTCAGCAATCAGATGTATCAGATCTCGAAAATGGTTTAAACGCGATTACTAATTCTATCAACGATTTAGAAAATAACAAAGAAGATAATTTACCATCTGGGAGCATTGGTGAATATTTGCATTCAGATAAAACATTCAAGCAAATAGATTATTCTGAAATCACGGGAACACCACCTGAAAATTCACCTGTTACAGTAACAAATATTAATACTACTCTGACCCCTGGAGTTTATTCCGTTACACTTACTACGATTTCGGCAGGTAGACCAGTATTTTTTCTTCCTATATCTCTCGGAAATATTGAATGTATTTTAGTAGTTACAAAAGGGGTAGGTAATTCAATCGTTCAGCATTTATTTCCCGTTAAAGGTGATAGTCTATTAACGAGAGATAAGGTCTTTATGAGAAAATATATGTTCGATATAGGAGGAGGAGAATTTACATGGTTTGATTGGGTTGATATTCTTAACCTAAGTCCAAGTTTGCAATTTGATATCAAATCACATGCACGGATTAATGTTGATTCAGTTCCATCAATTCCTTCAGGAAATATAACTCTAAATTGCTCTGAATTCTCTTATTATTCGAAAGCAGGTGGGAACGCAACCATAACTCTTTCGAATATGTCAATTCTTCAGACTGTAGTCCTAGAGGTTGCATCCACTGGGTCAGCGTATTCCTTAACCTTTTCTGCTCCTCTACCAATTAGATGGGAAAATCAAACTCAACCAACACCCACTGTCACGGCTAATAGATTTGATATTTACACCTTTATAAACTTTGGAACTAGAATTCATGCATTAGTTGCATTGAATCAAGGTTAAACAAATGATTCCACCATTAGGATTAATGAAGAGAAAAATCCATAACATCCAATCTCCTCCAGGAACTGTTCTCCCTTGGTATCCATCTGGTGGGGCAAATCAAAATATTAGATGTTGTTATGCTATTACAGAAAATACTTTATTTGTCGGTGGAGATTTTACAACTATCGGTGGACAACCAAGAAATTATATTTGTGCAATCGACATGACCACAGGTGAGGTGCTCCCTTGGTATCCACCTGGTGGGGCAGATAATATTGTCACTGCACTTCATGTATCAGGAAATACTTTATTCGTCGGCGGTAATTTTACTACCCTTGGTGGACAATCCAGAGATGGGATTTGTGCAATCGATACTACCACAGGTCAAGTAACTTCTTGGTATCCACCTGGTGGGGTAGAAGGAACAGGAACAATCTTTTCTCTTCATGCTGTAGGCAACTCTTTATTCGTCGGGGGCAATTTCTCGCTTTTAGGAGGATTAGAAAGACCAAATATTGGTGCAGTTGATTTAATATCAGGGGCAACTACTTCTTGGCAAATAACACCAAATGTTAATTTTGCGTCAGGTCCTCCGAATAACCAAGTTCGATGGATAACGCATAGTAACGATCTATTGTATATAGGTGGAGATTTTACTACAATGGGCGGTATTATTGGCCCTACTAGAAATCGAATTTGTGCTATTGAAATATTTACAGGATTCGTAAGCACTTGGTATCCACCTGGTGGTGCTAATGGAAATATCAATGTTATTGAAATATTTAATAATACAATGTATGTAGGTGGCTTTTTTACTACCCTTGGTGGACAAGCTAGAAACCGAATAGGTGCAATCAACATGACTACAGGTACGGTGACTTCATGGTATCCACCTGGTGGGGCAAATAGTACGGTTTTTACTCTTCTTCCTCAAGTGGGGACGAACATTTTGTATGTAGGTGGTTTTTTTACTACCCTTGGTGGACAAACTAGAAATCGAATAGGTGCAATCGATATGACCACAGGTGCAGTAACTTCTTGGTATCCAACTAATGGAGCGGATAATACGGTCAGTAGGTTAGCACAAAATTTAGATGCGTTATACATAACTGGTAATTTTGCTACCCTTGGTGGACAAATTAGAAATCGAATAGGTGCGATTAAAATTTAGAAAATGAATAAAAAAATATGAACAAAGAAACAATATCAGCACTAACAGAAATTCCAGCATGGTTTTCAATTTTACTTTCAATAAATATATTATTGATATTTCTAATCGTATATTCAAAACAGATAAAATCATTTCTATCGGACTTATTTACCAAATCAAGTGATGGTTTAAAAAATTCTCCTGGAATGCATTTAATGGATGAGATTGCCGAATTAAAACAGTTAAATAGAGATCTTGCTCATAGAATTCAAGAATTAGAAATAATTATTTCAAAAAATCAAGAGATGTTGGAAATAATTGAAAATATTCAGAATGATCCGAATAAAGTTTATATTCAAGGAATTGGAGCCACAGTTACAATTGCTAGAAATTTACGATTAGATAAAACTAATAACCTTAAGAATCTTCTTAATTTTTATGCTAAGTTTGTTCGGAAACTTGAGTATTCAGATCGAAGACTAACACTAGACCTCTCAAAAACAGAGTTTATCAATTCATGGGCAACGATGGAAATTGCCCACTTCTTTTTAGAAGTAGGCAGAGAGAATGGTATCCAACTGAAAGTAATTTGTGGGAACAAACAATATACTAGAAGCCTGTATGAAAATTTGAAGAAGCTTGAAAAACAATTCGAGTCAGAGTGCGCAATTGCTGTTCTAGTGAATGATTAGATTTTTAAGTCTGCATCTTCTTCAAGAGAATCAGCGAAACCCTCATCTTCAAATTCTAGATCATTGCCTGAATTCTCAAATTCTACGTCTTCATTATTGGAGTTCATTTCAGCATTTTGGTTTTCATCAAATTCTTGATTGGATTCATCACCAAATTCGTCCTCTCCTTCCATACCCATCTCATCCATTCCTTGAGGTTGAGATTGACTCATAGCATACTGCTGATAAGTAGGATTTAAGATAAGAGCTCCCATTTTCTTAACTTCTTCTATATCAACACCATACATCTCAGCCATCTTTTCACCAAGAGTTGGAAGGTCTTGTTCCAATCTAATTTCATCGATCATTTTGAATGTAGAGCTTTCTTCTTTAATCTTAGCTAATTTATCTTTCTCATCCTCAGGATCTTTTCCAGCAAACTCGACATGAAACATACTGTATTCTGGGAAAAATGCTTTAATTCTATCATAAACCGACTCAAAATATGTTAGTAGGGCTTTTTTGGCTCTAGTCATTGAAGCTTTAATCTTATCATTTTGATTAGCTTCACCAAGAGATTGGGAACCCAAAAGACGTAATCCTAATTCTGCCTGATCCATTCCATGCCCAATTAAGACAAAAGAGACTAACCATTGCATAAAATCTTTGAACATCATATCATTTGCTAAATTAAGAGGGGTCCATTTTATCTCTCCTGCAGATGAGCTCATAATTGGAATTGCATGATTATCATCTAAGCCAGATACCATTTCTTTCCATTGAATTTCGAGCGCATCAATAGCGTCTTGAGAGATATCACCCATGATAGAAAGAAATCCTGGAGGAGGTTGCCTTGTAAATCTCTCCCTATTGAATTTTAATGAATTGATAACTCCAACCAGCTCAAGCATTACAGCTTCCAAAGGAGCAAATCCCCATCCTCTTAGCTGAACATCAGAAAGATGGTTTTTATGCATCCATAGCAATTCATCAGCGCCAAATACTTCTACTACGGTGTTATCTACCATTTGTACGAAACGAATTGATTTATCGCCTCTATAGCCTTTTGTTGCATCAATAGGAAAAATCGTACAAGGATCTAAATACTTAATTTCAATGGGTCTTCCAAATCCATTTTTCACAATCCAAAGAGCAATAGAATCTACGGTTAATGTATCGCGAAGTTTCATTTCAAAAACAGGATAAAGTTGATCTCTTTCGGTCCAACCTTCAACCTTATCACCCATGAACTTAAGAAACTGTCCGAATTTACCCATTTGGTTTTCTATTTCTGGAGAAATCTTCTCAGATTCTTCATCCATTTTGAAATCGATACCTTCTTTTTTAGAGATACGAGCAAATCTGCATAGATCATCTACTCTCACAGTATGGATGGCAGAAATCAATGAGGTTCCCATAGCAGCTTGCCTAAGCATAGTATAGTCAATTCTCCAAACAGGACGAAGCCTAACACCATCAGTCATCACCTGATACTGCTCATAGGTATAAACTGGAGACTTTGCATACTTTCCAGCTACTCCAGGAGAATCGACATAACCAAGGAAGGATTTAGCCATGGTAAGGAGCTTTTCATTTACCTGATTTGTAAGTTCTTTAGAATTGCTTTGAATAGTTTCGCGATAAATCCCATCAGATCCTTGAGATAGCTTTCGTTCGGATTGTCTTACTCTCTTTTCTAGGTTCTTATGGTAATTAGCTGATCTTGGTCTTCCAGGCTTGTTTGGCATGCGTTCAATATAACAGATGCTTTTTTATCGGTTGGAATTTTTAGATTGAATTTTCATCTTTCTAAGCGGAAAAAACGGAAAAACCCTGCAAAACCCTATTTTCTCGCAAGGTCGTATCGGAAAAATCTATGGATAGTTTTTTCCGATATTTCAATTCAGCTTAAATTTATGGAATGAAATCAATCACTCTTCAAGATTATGAACTACTTAAATTCCAAAATCAGTTCACTAGACCAGGAAATTTACCTTTAAACGATCCCAAAAGAATCTATTACATCACAAGAGTTAGAGCAACTGGATCTTGGACCATCAATGGAAAGGGTAACTCGAAAGATCCTGAAGAAAGAATAAGAACAGTTTCAGGTAATGGAACTGAGCAATTCTACATTCCATTGTGTTTTGACTCTATTCAGTCTATGACCGGGGTTCAAGATATTATGGGATTTTGGTCTTCGGCATCTGAATTCTAACACCTAGTCAATTGATGAATAAAGTTCGAGAGCAAGTTTTATTATCTATTTCTAAACGAAAGAAAGATATAGATATCAACAAAGGAAATTGGTACCGAAAAGATGGAAGCCGATGGATGAATGATCGTGGTTTCGTTGAGCCATACCGTCAGATCGGAAGGATACCAAGTCATAATCCTGATAATCCTGAATTTCCGGAGAAGGTTGGTGGAAGAACCAAATCCGAAAGTGATCTCAGTGATTCTGAGAGACTGAAATTACTTTTGGAAATGGAGCCTGTAGATGTTTCTGAGCCAGTTGATTTTGGCAACCTTGACCGAAAAGAAATCAATGCTAAAGTAAAAATTCTTTTCTTTAATTTAAAAGATAAGGGAGCAGTTTTACCAGATGGAAGAAGGGTTGCATTTTCAACAAAAGGATTCCACAAAATCCTTTCGCATTCAGCTGATACTCTTGGTCTTCAGATCATCGAAGATATCCCTAGACTAATCTATAAGTCAATTTTTTTATATCGAGAGCCTAATATTAAAAATAAATTCAATATAGAATTTTTTGAAAATAGAGGGGTAAAAAGTAGACTCAATGGAAAGGAATACTTCATAAGATTCGTGTTAAGGAAAATGAACAATGTTGTAGAGTTATATCACTACGACCATCATTTGATTGAGGGCGATCTTATTAAAAAGGTTGCCAATCCCCTCGATCCACACCAACTCACAAAGCAGGGGGGAGGGGAAAAGCTCCCTAAAGAAAAGCTATACCAATGGGCAATTAAAGCAAGTAAAAAACAGGATAATACAATGGGCAATGATAAGGAAATATCAAAAGGATTCTTAGGATTTGGAGGAAATTCAAAACCCAAACCTTTAATATCTAACGGATCTACACCTAGACAAGGTTTGGTCAAAAAGCAAATTATTGATTCTCGAGGTAGAAGACAAACAAAATGGGTTCGACCAAACGAGGTTCAAACTCCCATTGAAAAGAAAAGGGAAGAGGCTAAAACTCAACGAAAGAAGATATCTCATCTCAATCATTCTGAAGAAGATAAAAAGAAAATCGAAGAGATCACCAAACGTCATAAAGAATTTGAAAATAAAGCTAAAGAGCAAAGGAGAGTATTCGGATCTGGTCCACAGCTTCCTAAACCTGGAATCATTATGAGAGTGTATGCTCAAGGTAAAGTAAATGTAGGTGGGATGTTAGCTGAAGTTCAAAGAATAGCGGAAGATGGGAAATCGGTATTTGCAATGTTAACTTCTGGAAAGACTTATGAGTTTCCTTTAGAGCAATTGCATTTTGCTAAGTCTCTTCTTTATGAAACTCTTGAAAAAGAAAAAGAGTCAAGGAATACATAATGTCGAGAAAATTCCCAGAGGTATACTTACCAATTAGAATAAAAAATGCAGTTTTTCAACAAGAGACTATCTTCCCAGAAGTTAAAAATCTAGATCTAAAAGCTATTCAGGATTTAGTTTCCAAGCCAGTTATTGTATTTGATATTGATCAAAAAATATTAATTCAAATAAGTCCCAATGAAATTATAAAAGTTGGATTAGATACAGATGCTGAGGTTATTGATTCTCTTCTTCATGGCCTAAATTTAAATCTTAGTGGCTCCATACAGAATGGAGATGCATTAATCACGGCATTAGGGAAACTACAAAATCAATTAAATTCTTTATCTCTTAACCTAACAAATCTATTTTCTACAAAGACGACTTCAAATTTAGCTGAAGGCTCAAATAGATATTTCACTGATTCTAGAGCAAGACTTGCTTCCATTCAAAATTCTATAAATCCTTCAGAAATACAAAGAGGGGCATCTCAAAGAGCTGTTCATCTAGCAATCGAAGAATTAAAGACAAATTTAGAAAGTTTAATAGAGTCTGAAGAGCAAAGTAGAGAATCAGGAATTCAATCGTTAAACGACCAGATTTCATCTTTGATAACACAATTAAATAATCTTTCTCAGCAATTGGAAAATGAATCACAAACAAGAGTTCAAGAAGATTCGGGTATTAGAAATGAATTTCAAAGTGATCTTGCAAATCTTATTCAATATATAGAAGGAGTCGAAAATGCCTTAGCTAATATACCAAAGAATTTTCTAGAGCTACCAGATACTCCAAGTTCCTTTAGTTGGCAACAAGGGAAACTATTAGCTGTCGATCCTTCTGGAAGTGGAATCATTTTCATTGATCCACCTGATAGGAATTTAGAAATACAATTCAATAACTCTCAGTTTATCCTCTCTGCTCAAAATATTTGGACAATCATTCCCTTATTAGGGATTCCAATTCAAACTCAAGGTTTATATGAGATAGAGTTTATAGCATATTCAAGAACGTCATCAAGTAATCGAACTCACTCTCATCGGTTGGTATTTAATGGAGTTCCGATACCAGAATCCGAAATATCTTACTTGTTAAGAGACTCTAACCGAAGTTGTTTTAAATATTTATCTTTAAAGCAACAATTTAATGAGCCCGGTTTTCTTCAAATCGAAGCACGAAGAACTGGACGTAATGGGAATTATGAGTCCTGGGAGAAAATCTTTAAAGTGAGAAAAATAAGTGAATGAAAGTTTAATTAAAGAATCAACCACAGGATATTCAAGATCTTTTGATTTGGTTTCTACTTCGGATGTGAATCAAATAGCTATCGAAATTACAAGACTATATCCAGATTTGTTTATAGGTTGTTATGTATTTGAAAATACTCTAAGAATAATGACAAAGGAAGAATTATCTGAAATCCAAATTTCAAAAATTCAATCTTTGATTTCAAATTCTAATGTAGATTCATCAATAGAAAAAGCAAAAATTAAAGAAGCTGTTAAAAAAGCTATTGAATTTGGTGAAAGTTTAATAATAGATTTTTCAGCTGATAGTATTTCACTTGGGATTTTACAACTAGGAATAACTGACCAAGTAATTGAGAAAACAAGTAAGGTGATTAATGCTTTAAAAACAGGATCTCTGTACTTGGCTATCAATGAAATCAAAAACATTCCTCTATCAAATTTAGATGATATAATTTTAACACCTTTGAGATTGAAAGACTTTCGAAATAGAATTGAATCTTACCTTGGTTTTAATCAATTATCTTCGGAGTATAATCAATGAATGGCTACGAAGGTCAGTTAAATTCCCAAATCGAGGATTATAGCTATTCGGATCTAGCAATCAAAGTATATCCAGAAAAGGCTAAAGATCCAATACCTCCCAAATGGGGATGCTTATTTCATCCAGATGAAGCACGTCGTATCATGTTTCTTGGCAATGAACCTTTGATGACTACCAGAGGTACTCAGCTGGAAAACTTCCAATTAAAGAATTGGATCGATCAAACAGTTCTTTCTTTTCAAGATCAAATTGAATGGGATATTTATCCAAGGTTATGGAGACATCGACCTACTGCTTATTCCCAAGGAAGAATTGATCTATCTCCAGATGGGATGATTGAAGACTTTGCGGAATGGGAAGATCTTTATGATTTCGATGCAACAAAATCATCTCGATTTCTCGTTAGACTAAGAAGAAAGAACGTGGCAAGAGTTCATAAATGGATATTGCAATCTCCTTGGACAGGATCAACATTAATTGATTTAAAAGAGAGAATGACTCCTAAATATAAAATGGGATTACTCGAAGCGGTCTTTGTTCGGACTCCTTGGGCAAATTTAGCGCCTCAAACTATTGGACTTCAAGCATGGAGAGGACTAGGATCGAATCAAGGTTTTCCATCTGCTTACCAAATAGATTACACTACCGGATACGATCATGCAAATAGAGTTCCTAGAGAGCTTAAAGAGATAATAACTAAGTTCTTTACAATTTGTGTAATGTCCTCTTTTGGTGATGGGATAATAGGAGGGGTGGCCAACTTCTCAACATCAGTTGGAGTTGTTCATGAATCGTTAGGAACCACCATGTCGGCCACTTCAGCTTTCTTTGGTGCTAGGATAAAGCAGTTAAGCGATGAAATTAAAGATTGGTGGAAGCAATCGAAAGGTAGATACTCTGGAATAAAGTTCGGAGCACTCTAATGAAATGGATTTCAGTAAAAGATCAACTTCCACCTGAACCTAATGAGTATTTGACTGTAGTTGAAAATCTTTCAAGTAAGATAAAAAATAGAATGGTTTTCTATATTGATCCTCACGCAACCTTTCTCTTTGAAGGATGGAAAGGTATTAATAACCCTAATCACATTATGAGGATAACACATTGGATGGAAATCCCAGGTTTGCCTGATTGAATATTTCAATTATCTTGGAACGCACAATCTCTATCAAACTCTTCAATATCAATTCTAATTTTTTTAGCTATGCCCTCGAAAGACTTTCTAATAACTGAATTATTTGAATATTTAGCTATAGGCAGTGTATATTGGAATCCTGGAATGTTAATTACTATAATTGTAAAGGAATCTGAACCACCTAGTTTTAGCTTACTCTCTTCCTTTTCTTGTAGACCAGGAAAATTATTAATAAGCTTTTCAATAACCTTACTATAATCAAGTCGTTCTGGTGGGAGATTTTGAGGATTCAACTTCGAGAGCCTTTTGAAGCATATCTATAGTTATTCTGTGCGAGAAAATTTCTTCGATAAGTTCTCGTTCATTTTCTTCCAAAGCTTTATTTTGAGTCTCAAGCTTTTCGATTTGTTGGATTTCAGAATCTCCATGGATATAGCTAATTTTTCTGTATAATTCCCAATATTCTTCAATATCTACACCTTCGATGTTGAAAAGGAATTCATTCTTAGATTTTACACGGTTTTTTAATCCGGTAACTTGATGAAAAACGATTTTGACTGCCTCATTAAATTCTGATGCAACTCCAAAATATCCAAAATCTAGCGCAACAGCAATGAATTCACTCGATGATTCGTCAATAGTCCTTTTGAAGACGATATAATGTATCTTATATTTATTCCCAGCGAATTCTACAATATTTTTACCGAATGAGTGAACATCTCCAATTTTAAAATTATACATAGATTTTTTAATAATATCCTTTTGTAAATATTCTCGAAGATTACTCAAAAATATCAATACATTTTAAATAAAAATATCTTTTTCTAGCATGGAAAAATCCGATAAATCCCTCCATGCAATCATATGCTTATGCGCAAGATTGCAGATTTCGTAGGATCTTATAAAAGCCAAAGAGACAACAAAAAACTCTATTTCATCGATGAAAAGAATGTAGTAGATTTCAATGGAAAAATTCTCTTCCCAGTGGAAGACCTTGATAAAAGGGAAGGCGAGCTTTTTGACCGAACTACTCAATGCTTCATCTCTTCTGGATCAATGTTTACCGAAAGCTTATGGAAAGGCGGTGTCCTTACTAGTCCTCTAGATGAAACTGCATATCACCTACTTGTAATTAGCAACTTAAAGAATAAGCAAAACAGGTTCATGTGGGATTCCCACAAGCAAGTCCTGAATAAGATTTTAGCTAAATCTAAATTAGAATTTCATTATCGAAATAGCAAAGGAAGAGAAGAGAGCATCAAGGACTGCATAGACTTCGGTTTTGTTGTTATTGCATCGATCTGGATAAAACCATGGTATCCGTCTGGCAGAGGTCACTTGGTTGTAATAAAAGGTTATATCCTTGATAGCCAAGGGAAAATCTCAGCATTCATCCTCGATGATCCTTTTGGAAATATCTTAACAAACTATAAAGAAACTAACGGCGAATCGATAGTTATTCCTATCGATGATTGGAAAGAGATGGTAAATTCTCCAATCGATAAGCCAAGACAGTTTGGATTCATTCAATTGAAGAAAGGTAATTAAATGGGAAAGAAATATTACAAAAAGGAAGAGATATCTTTTAGAGATATTTGGTTTAGAATCCCAGGTCTTATCATCTGCTTTTTTTCAGGAGTAGGGGAATTCTATCTTCGATTGGAAGGGACAAATTCAGATGCAGAGGTATTGGGACAGAACCTTCCAGCATTTCTCATCTTATCAGGCATTGGACTCTTGATCTTTGCAGCTCCTTACTTGGAACTAGCATGGAATATTTATTATTCAAAATCAAAAACCAAACAAGGAGAAGAAGTAATTGGATCAAAAGAATAATGGTGAAGGGATCAAGTCGATCCTCAAAGATTTTGGGAGAGGAATTAAGCAACATTGGGGAGTTATGATTTATATGATCATCTGTGTTATTGCTTTGATTGTTTTGCAAGATTACATTCGATTCGAACCTAGTGAAAGCAAAGTCACTAATAAGTTTTCAAAAGCCGATTTCTCATCTGATAAATCTTGGCTAGGTTGTAGGCAACATCAACATGATTGCACGTATAAAGCTTTGGTCAAAGACCGAAGTGCGATATCTATTCTTGATGAATGTGGCCCTGAAGACATTTGTGATCAACTATTTGGAGGAAAAAGCAAATGAAGAAATCAATAATTCTATTTATTCTAAGTCTATTCTTAATTTTATCAAGTTCAGTGAACTGTTTAACTACTCCTAAACCCACGGAAAAACTAGTTACTCCTAACTTCACTAACGGTTGTTCAGAATACAAAGGATCTAATCGAACTAAGTGCATCCAAGAGCTTCTCACAGAATTGGAATACCTAAGAGATCCTAAAAATCCAATAGCAAAAACCGTAGTGGAAACTCGTTACGATTCTTATTGGGTATTAGTAGAAACAGAATATTGTCCATCCAAGAACTTTTGTTGGTTAGATCCTCAATATGTTTATAAACCTTCATTATATATCAAAATTAGGGATTACTCTATTGTAGGTTTAATGGGTTTAGTATTCGGATATAGCCTAGGGATTCCTTAGGCTATATAATAAGGAGAAATTTATGTTCGAATCAAATGATTCTAAGTCAAAAAAAGGCATCAGAAAAGAATTCTTATTCTTTGTTTCTGTATCAGTGATTATGGCACTACTTTTGTATTTTGAAATAATTAGATGAATTGTTGCTTAATTTCAAAATTTTGATTTTATCTTCCTTGCATAAATGTTAGATGATCTATCTGTTAAAAGAATGCCATTATTAGGGGATATATCTAAAGGAAAAAAAGGCGTTTTAGAATCTGAGAAAGAAAGATTGATTTCTTGTGTATCAATATTGTAATTTAATTTTGAAATATTTGGTATCCTTTTATTTTTCTAAAATGAAGCTCTTGTGCATATAGGAGAGCTGCTGTCCATCGTGTTGTCATGTCTCGATTTTTACGCCACCTTTT
>JAACWH010000094.1 GCA_009991425.1 Leptospira sp. | reverse complement strand
TACTTTAATCTTCGTGGAAAAGTATTACCTTATACTAGATTGGATTTCTTTTTTCACAATGAAGTTAAAAAGAAAGAAAGAGAAAATATCGTTATAACAGAATACCAAGGAAACAGAATCGGGCTAGTAGTTGATAAACTGTATGGTGAGATACAAACGGTCATTAAGCCACTAGCAAAAGTATTCAGTGAGATTCGTGGTATAGGTGGTTCGACTACTTTAGGCGATGGAAGAATTGCATTGATTCTAGATGTTGCAGACTTGCATGAATCCTTAAAAGATTTGCAAGAAATAAAATTTGATAAAGTTAATATTGATACACATGAGGGTGGAGCATTAGGATGAGTAAAATAAAAATAAGCCATAAGTTGATTTTCTTCTTTTTGGTATCGGCTATTTCGCTATTTTCGTTATCAGTTTATACTTACTATAGTATGACTAAATTGCAAAACGAAACTGTTAGGTTGTCTGATAATCAAGTTCTTGTTATGGTAAATGTTTCTAACATTTTCTTAAAAAACAATGAAATTCAATCTAAGTTAAATCAGATAGCTACAACAAATGATAGCAATTTTGCTATTTCCAGTAGCAAAGATATTTCTACTTCAAGGGAGGAAATATCAAAATACTATGAGCAATTTAAAGCAATAGACCTTGGTAAAAATAGTAGTGAGGCCTTAGATACAGTTCAAACCAAAAGGGCACTCTTAAGCAATACCTTTAATTCGATTAAAAGTCTTGAATCTCAAGCAGATAGTTTGGATCGAATCAAAAGAACTATCTTGTTAGAAACTACCCCAGCTTTAATTGCCTATTTACAGACTTTACAAAACTTTAATCAAAGCATACAAGCTGACAATGAAATCAATAATAAAAAGATACTAGATTTATCAGAGAGTATTTTTATAAATTTTATAGTAATTCTAATTTTAACATTAATAATTTTACTTATTTCTTTCTTTTGGATAATAAAATCAATTACAACTCCTCTTTCAGCTGGATTAACAACAATAGAGTCTGTCAAAAAAGGAAATCTCTCTCAGAGGATTCCTGTTAAGAGCCAAGATGAATTGGGAATTTTCCAAACGGAAATCAATTCAATGCTTGATTCAGTTTTTGAATTAAACCAAAATTCTAATGTTATTTCTGATTTAATGCAGAAATTATCTAATGAAAGAGATTTAAACACTGCTATAATGTATGCTTTAGATAAAGTTCGAGATGAATTTGGATGGGCTTATGGTTCATTTTGGCAGATTGATAAGGCTTCAGGTGAATTAAAATATTCTGCTGAATCAGGATCAGTGAACTCTGAGTTTAAACAAGTGAGTATGAACTCAACTTTTAAAGAAGGTGTAGGATTAAACGGCCGTTCTTGGAAAAATAGAGATTTAGTATTCGTTAAAGATCTAGCTGAATTAACAGACTGCGTCCGTGCTCCTTCTGCTAGAAAAGCTGGTGTTAAATCTGGTATCGCATTTCCAATTATAGTTGCTGGAGAAGTTGTTGGAACTATGGATTTCTTTACTATGAAAGAAATCGAATTATCTTCATCTCGTTCAGAAATATTTAAAAACATTGCATCGATTCTTTCAAATACACTCACAAGAATTAAAGATGTTAATGAAATGGTCCGAATCAAAGTAGCCCTAGATAATGTAACAACCAACGTAATGATGGCTGACAGCGATTTAAATGTTACCTACATGAACCGTGCAATTGTAAAAATGTTCTCCAATAGTGAATCACAAATTAAAAATCAATTGAATAGATTCGAACTTAAAAAGTTGATAGGAACTAATATAGATGACTTCCATAAAGATCCTTCTCGCCAAAGAAATCTATTAGGCAGCCTTGCAACAACCTTTCGTTCCAGTATAACAATAGGTGGAAGATATTTTGATTTAATTGCAAATCCTATCATTTCTGATAAAGGTGAGAGACTTGGTTCTGTAGTTGAATGGGCTGATGTTACCAATGAATTAGCAGTTCAAAAAGAAATTGAAACTATTATTGATGGTGCAGTTGAAGGAGATTTTGACAAAAGAGTTTCTCTTGATGGTAAAGAAAAATTCTTTTTAAAGATAAGTGAAGGAATTAATCAACTTCTTGATATCTCTTCTAAAGGATTGAAAGATGTAGTAAATGCTCTTGGTAAAATTTCCAATGGTGATCTTTCTTCCAAAATCACTGAAGACTACAAAGGTATCTTTGGTGAATTAAAAGAATATGTAAACAATACTGTTCAAAAATTAGAAACTACTATCTCTGAAGTTAAAACTAAGGCTGATACTTTAGTCGAAGCTGCAGAAGAAGTAACCTCTACGGCTCAAACACTATCCCAAGGTGCAAGTGAACAAGCAGCTTCTGTGGAAGAAACTTCTGCCAGCTTAGAAGAGATGACAGCTAGTATTGACCAAAATGCTGAAAATGCAAAACAAACAGAATCTATTTCTACTAAATCTGCGAAAGAAGCAGCTGAAGGTGGAAAAGCTGTAATCAATACTGTGGAAGCAATGAAACAAATTGCTGATAAGATATCGATTATCGAAGATATTGCTTACCAGACTAACCTACTCGCATTAAATGCTGCGATAGAAGCAGCTAGAGCTGGGGAACATGGTAAAGGCTTTGCTGTAGTTGCTAGTGAGGTTCGAAAATTAGCTGAAAGGTCACAGAAATCTGCAAATGAAATTTCTTCTTTAGCATCTGGCTCCGTTCAGATCGCTGAAACTGCTGGAAGATTGATTAACGAAATTGTACCAGCAATCAATAAGACAGCCGACTTGGTTCAAGAAATATCTGCTGCAAGTTCAGAGCAATCATCTGGAGTGAATGAAGTCAATAAGGCAATGACTCAATTAGATCAAGTTTCTCAACAATCTGCATCTGCTTCTGAAGAGTTAGCTGCTATTGCTGAAGAATTAAAATCTCAAGCAGGTCAATTATTAGAATCGATAGCATTTTTCAAATTAGCAGATAATATGCAAAGTAAATCTTTGTTTGGAAAGAAAAAGACAACTAACACTGGGATAAAAGAAAGTGGAAAGAATCAATCGCAAGTTTATTCCTCTGATATGAACTCTCCAGATGATAGAGGATTTTCAAAATTTTAGGAGAAAAGCCGTGAGCTCAGATAAAGAAGATAATCAATATCTCATTTTTCTTCTCGAAAAGGAAGCCTTTGGACTTCCTATACTCAAGATCAAAGAAATTATTGAGCACACGGAAATAACCCGTGTGCCTATGATGCCTAAATTTATACCTGGAGTTATTAATCTCCGCGGGAATGTAGTTCCTGTGGTAGATCTTAACTCTAGATTCTATAATATTCCAACCAAGATAAATCGTAAAACTTGTATTATCATTCTAGAAAGTGAATTAGAAGATACGAAAATAGACGTTGGAGTTTTAGTAGATATCGTAAATGAAGTTGTAGAAATCAACCAGGTAGAAGATGCCCCAACATTTGGCTCTACACTCAAATTAGAATTTGTAGAAGGAATTGGTAAGATTGATGAGAAGTTTGTTGTTATTCTGAATATTGATACAGTTTTAGATATCAGAGAATTAACAGAATGGACTGAACAAGAAAAAGCATTATCTGAATGATTCATGGATCATAGTCCACTTATTGTAAAAGATTTTTTTCTCTATCCTGGTGACTATTGTTTTGGTTCGAATAATTTTCGTATTCGAACCTTACTAGGTTCCTGCGTCGCCTTAATATTGCTTCATCCTGAAAAAAAATTAGGTGGCATGTCTCATATCATGCTTCCCGAAAGAAAAAAATACCATTCTTCTGTAAATGATCGCCCAGGTAAATATGCAGATGATTCATTTAAACTTTTTGAAGCATCTGCCAAAACATTTAAAACAGACCTTTCTGAATATAAAGCAAAATTATTTGGAGGGGCGAATATGTTTACTAATTTTAAAACTAAAGAATACCAAGCCCTTTCTGATGATGAGAAAAATGTTTATTCTGAGTTAGATGATAGAATTCAAATTGGTAAGAAAAATATAGAATTCATTAAACAAATGCTAGCTTTTTTTAATATACCCATTTTAAGTGAAGATCTCGGTGGGATTAAACATCGTAAAGTTTATCTCACAGTTTGGGATGGAGAGGTTTGGATGGAAAAACCTATAGAAGATTCCTGATTTTTAATATCCAAGGAGAAAAATATGGCGATTAAAGTTTTGATTGTTGATGATTCTGCTATAGTTCGTCAAATCCTCGGAGATTATATACGCCAAGATCCAGACCTTGAATTGATTGGTGTCGCACACGACCCTATTTTCGCTATAGAAAAAATGCGAAACCAATTACCTGATGTTATAGTCTTAGATATTGAAATGCCTCGTATGGACGGTATAAGTTTCTTACGAAAGATAATGAAGGAAACCCCTACTCCTGTCGTTATCTGCTCAACCTTAGCTGAAGAGAATTCTGAAACAACTTTTATCGCATTAGAAGAAGGAGCTGTTGAGATAATAACGAAACCTAAGGTAGGATTGAAGGGATTTCTGGAAGAATCATTTATTGAAATTACCGATGCTATTAAATCAGCTGCCTCAGCAAATATCAAAATCGCGAGAAAAAATTCTACTGATAGTATCAGTTCTAATAAAAAGCTAACAAAAGCAGCTGTTTCATCTTTTAAAGAATCGGGTCTTTCTTCCATTTCCGCTACTGAGAAGATAGTTGCAATAGGAACATCCACAGGTGGAACAATTGCCTTAGAGAATGTTCTTTCTAAATGTGAAAAGGCTAAAACTCCTGGAATACTAATTGTCCAACATATGCCTGAGATGTTTACTAAAAGTTTCGCCAAAAGATTGAATGATATATGTGAGATCGAAGTTCGTGAAGCTGTGAATGGAGAGAGATTGCTTCCTGGATTAGCTCTAATAGCTCCTGGGAATAAGCATATGCAAGTAAAACGTTCTGGTGCTCAATACCTAGCAGTAATCTCTGATGGACCACTCGTAAATCGACATCGCCCTTCTGTGGATGTTTTGTTCCGATCGGTAGCAATGGAAGCAGGTAAAAATGCTAGAGGTATAATTATGACTGGAATGGGTGATGATGGTGCTGCTGGCTTATTAGAAATGAGAAGAATGGGTGCTTTTACAGTAGCTCAGAATGAAGAAACTTCTGTGGTATTTGGAATGCCCAAGGAGGCCATACGGAAAGGAGCAGTAGACAAGATAGTTGGTCTAGAAAATATCCATAGGGAAATTATGGATCAGAGATTGTAACGAACTCTATGTATATGTTCCAGTCTTTATGAGAGAACATGGATGGGATATAGTGGGAACTTATCCTCCTCTGCACGTTAGTCTGATTCCTCAAATTTATACTTTGTTTAAGATTATAAATTAAGATAGAAATCAATTGATTGAATGGTATTTTATCGATTCGAATCCCCAACCCTTTTCAATTCGGGCTGGAGATTTGTAAAATCAGATTATCTATTTTAGATTAAGAAATTTCTTGAAAGATTTTTTAATAGGTCAATAGATCTGAACTTACTTTTTTCTTACGAGCTAGAATTTCTTCTTCTGATTCTTCTTTAATGAGCTCATCAGGAGTAATCTTAAAGATAGATTGTCCTTTGCTTATAATCTTACCATCAGAATTTTCCATAAGATTTTTTGTTATTGTTCCCGAGAATGGAACAGAAATCTTATTGAACATTTTCATGACTTCAATGATAAACAATGGTTGCCCAGCCTTAAACCTATCTCCCTCTTGAACGATAGGAGGAAGATTTGGAGCTTCCCTTGCATAGAACATTCCACCCATTGGAGCTATGATCTCATCACTGCTAGCTTTTGGAGGTGGAGAAAGAGCTTTGATAAATGCATCTCTTGTCTTAGCTGTTTTGAATTCATCTGGGACAATTAATTCTAACTTGTCATCTACTTGAATTTTGGAAAATCCTGACTTTACACCTATATTTGGTATAATCTTTAGTAGCTCAAGTCCCAGTTGAAAACCCGCATGAGCTGCCTGCACTTCCTTCCATTTTTCAGCAGATAGTTTAGAAGTAGATGGAGCTGATGAAGAAGCTAGACTCTTATTCAATTCTTTCCAATCACCTGGGAAACCCAGTTTTGTTAGGTTGCTGTAGAAACTACGAGCTTCCTTTAGAATCTTTTCATCATGATCCCATATCATTTCAGAAGCTGGGTCATTCAATCGATACTCTAAGTGAGTGTAATGATACAAAGCGTCCAAGATTTCAATTGGATTAATCTTAAATTCGATCTTATTCTTAGAATCCCATGATTTGCCATCATGAAGTCCAATAAAACCACCTAAAACGTGAGGATTAGAAAAGAGTTTCTCTAAAGGACGAGTAAGAAGAGTTTCTTTTTTCTTTAGAATCGCTTTTTCTTCTGTGGAAGCCTTGGATAAAAATTCTTTCCAAAGTAATTCCATATCAACATCACGATTGATGGTTTCAATAGATCCAATTGCAGCCAAATAGGCAGTCATAAATTGGGTAGATGGTTTTGCCATCGCATCTTTACCTAGAAACCAAGAAGCAAGACCATAGTGAACCTGAAGATTGGTTTCTAGATTTTGGCCACGAAGTTCGGTTGTCCGCAAAATGTTAGTTAATTTTTCTAGATTGTCTCTTCGGTTTACCCCATGAGTAATCACTAGAGCAATATTGGAATCATAAGCTCCTGCTAAATTGTAATGAACAAAGGCTCCCGTATCTGGGTTACGTGTTCCGATTCCTTGGTCATCGCGTATTTCATCTTGAGAAGGATCTGACCATGAATTAATCAAACCACCTGCGTGAGGTTGTAGAGATCTATTTGTAGCGTTGATACGAACTTCAGCACCGGAAATATTGCGAACAACTCTTTCTGGCTTAGGAACTCTTTTGCCATGCAAGGAAAGAAGAGCCATAGCCTCTATCAAGGAATCCAAATAAAATACTTCGGATGGATCTGTTGGATTCACAAATTTCAATCGGTAAGCCATTTCTGTTACTCTATGTTCTACTTGAATTCGAGTATTCATCTCCATAAAGAAATGATTGGTTCCTTCTACTATGGATTCAAAAGTAGATACAGAATTCAATTGAACAGCTCCACCAAATACTTCAGCTTGAGATTCCATCTCTTGTAAGCATTTCAAATCTGCTTCCAGAACGGATGCCTTACTTGGAGAATGCGGTTTATATTCGGCGATTTCAGCTTGTAGTTGTTCTTGGGTAAGAGATAATTCAAGAAGTTTTTGCTCATGCATCTGAACAGAGCAATCTCTACCACCCAAAGAAAGACACCATTCCCCATTTCCGATAACTTGGATTTCATTGTGGCGTGTGTTTTCGATATTGAGTTCAATTAAAAAGTTTCTATTGGAACCAGGCGCAACAACTTTAGATTCAGCTAAGATCTCCATAACAGCAGAAGGAATATCTTCCTTGTTCTGAATAACACGCTGACCTTTTCCACCACCACCGCCAATGTATTTGAATCGAATTCTTTTTCCTGGAAATTTTTTCCAAATTTCATCAGTTCCAATTTCGGCTTCCTTTTGTAGATCAACAATTGTAACTAATTCAATGGATTTTTCATAAGAGGCTTGCAAAAGGAATTCCGCATTTTCTTCTACGGAACATTTTTCATCATAGGAAAAATCTATAGAATGATCTTTAGCTAATTTTAAGATAATTTCTTTCGTATTTCCGAATTTACGAACAAGAGCTAAGGCAGTAACATTATCCACGCCAGGAGTAACAGATACATCTAGTGATCGAGCTAATTTCTTAGCTTCATCCTTAGCACCCGCTTGGCGAGCCACATGGGAAGATGGACCCATGAAAGTAATTCCACCCTCTTCTATGGCTTCAATAAATTCTGCATCTTCAGCCATAAAGCCGTAGCCAGCAAAAATATGTGTGTATCCATTATCTTTTGCAATGTTTATAATCTGTTTGATTCTTTCTATTTTTTCTTCAGCACCAGCTCCCATATAATCAGGAACTCGGTGAACATTATCTGGGAATTCAAAATCTCTTAATTCGGGAGCAAGAGCTTTTGGATAGACAATTGAGTCCTTTTCTGATAGCAGAATTCCGTATTCAGAGATTCCTGCTTGTTTAAAAACTTCAATAGCTTCTTTTCGAACTGGACCACGACAAACAATTAGACATTTGATACTGGAGAGGTCAAAAGACTGAATCCAAGTTGAGTTGGAGTCTTTGAATTGAATTCTTTTTAAATTTTGGTCGAGCATGCTTATTCGAACTCCCTTTGGATTCCACCCATAGCTGAGGGTTGGTAACGTTTCATTAGGTAATTAAGATTCTTCGCTAAAACTCTGCGAGTGAACCCTGGTATGATAATACTTGATACTGAGCCTAATGCCAAAGCTTCTTTTGGATTCATCAGTTCTCTTTCATATTGTTGTGATAGTTTCAAAAGCTTTTCTTCTCTAATTTTAGTAGCCTCTTCAACCGACATTCCCTTGGTAGTATTTGCTTTAAACTCTTTGTGAATAGCTCCTACTTCATCCTTGTATACATATTCTTTACCTGCAGGACCCATAACTGCGATTCTTGCAGTAGGAAGAGCAAATACTAAATCTGCACCAGTAAAATAGGAGTTGAAGGTAGCATAAGCTCCTCCGAAGGCATTTCTAATAATCAAAGTCATTCTAGGAGTTCTCAGATCAATGATAGAATCGAGAAGTTTACGTCCTTCAAGAACAATACCATTGTGCTCTTGGTCTTTTCCAGGGAGAAATCCAGTTGTATCTTCTAAGAAGATCATTGGAATATTATAAAGATTGCAAAATCTAACAAATCTAGCGCCTTTTCTCGCTGCACCGATATCAATCTGACCTGAAGAAACAGCAGAATTGTTAGCTAGAAAACCTACTACATGACCACCAATTCTTCCAAATGCTGTAATCATATTCCGAGATCTTTGAGGTTGCAATTCAAAGTATTCTCCATGGTCACAAATTTGTTGCAAATACAGAGTAATATCAAAAGGAGTATTCATTCCAGTTGGTGAGTTAAAGGTTTTGCGGAAAAGAATATCTTCTTCATATGTAAAACGATCAATTGTATCAGAGGTTGGATGGAAAGGTGCATTAGATTTATTATTGTCTGGCAAATAGGAAAGTAGACGAATAGCTGTTCGAAGACTTCCTAGCTCATCACCAGTAACTAAATCAACTACACCCGATTGGCCGTGAACTTTTGGTCCACCCAAATCATCTGCGGAAATATCTTCACCTAATACTGATTTTACTACTCCAGGACCAGTTAATCCAAAGAATGTATTCTCACATTGAATCATAAAAGATCCCTGTCTTGGAAGATAAGATCCTCCACCAGCATTGAATCCAAACATCAACATAATACTTGGAACAGCTCCAGAGATTCTTCTTAAGGCTGTAAAAGCATCGGAGTAGCCATCAAGTCCACCAACTCCCGCAGGAACATAGGCTCCCGCAGAATCATTCATACCTATAAGGGGTATTCCATGCTCTCCTGCCATTAAAATATGTCTGGCTAGTTTATTTCCATTGGTCGCGTCCATAGAACCAGCACGTAATGTAAAATCATGGCCATAGATAGCGACATCTCTGTCTTTTATTCGAATAATTCCTGTTATAATAGAAGCTCCGTCTAAATTGCGACCCCAGTTTTGGTAGAGAATATTCGGTTCTTCATTTGTAAGAACTTTGATTCTTTCCCATACTGTCATCCTATGTTTCGAATGCTGAACGCGTATACGATCTTCGCCTCCGCCTACAAATGGCTTCTTAACGAGGTCATGACCTAGCTCTAAAGCTTCTTCATAGATACCTTTCTTAGAGGTATTGTCTTGGGTTGAGTCTTTTAAAGGATCATTCAGTGATAGTGTGTTGTTTTCCATAAATAGTATTATACCTGGATAGATTCTTCTTCCAGATTTTAAAAAATACGGAAAAAAGAAAGATATTTTTCTAGCTAATAGCCTCTTCTATTGTTTTACGAATATGGAACATGGTATTGAGATCAACGATTTCAAAAACTTTCTCTACAGCAGGATTTAAATTTGTAAGGAAAAGTTTATTTTCTTGTTCTTTCGCAAATTTTAAAGATGCAACTAAAATTCGTAGTCCCGATGAGGATACAAATGGCACGTTTTCTAAATCTAAAATAATGGATTCAGAATCATTCTTTTGAATTTCTTGGAGAAATATCTTCTCTATTTTGTGGATACTATGCACATCCATATTTCCAAAAATATATATTATTTTTGTGTGATCTCGAACTTCTACTTTAAATTCCATAAGATTATTCCGTTATTTTAAATTTTTCTCAAGAAGCCAAATATTTGTATTTTCTTCTCTCTTGTATTCTACCTTATCCATCAACTTTTCCATTAGAAAAACACCAAATCCTCCGCGTCTTTCTCCACTAAGATTTGCTTGAACTGATGGTGGTTTAACTTCTTTTCTAATAAACTCTTTTCCATTATCCTGGAGACGAACTGTAATTTTACTTCCGTCCAAACTAATAGCACAGCTAATAGATGGATTTTCAATTTCGATACCTTTGTAGCCATGCATGACAATATTTGTAGCAGCTTCATCACAAGAAAGTAAGATATCTTCTAAAATAAAATCAGAAATATTGCGTTCCCGCAATGAATCATTCACAAAATCCCGAATTTTAGGAATTTGAGATGTATTGGCTGAGAAAACTCTATTGAATTGAAAGTCATCTTTAAACTTCAAGATCATTACCGTAAAATCATCAAATTGCTCCGCTCCATCCGCATATTCAACAATTAATTTATATAGTTCATCGATTATTTGCTGAGAACTCAAGTGTTTTCTTTGGATGATTTCTTGAATAAATCGCTCTAGACCAAATTCTTCCTGGCTGGAATCTTTCTCTTCTATGGCTCCATCGGTATAAAAGACGAAAAGATCCCCAGGGGAAACTTTGATATTACCACCTCTGTAATTCCCCATAGGAACAACACCGAGAGGTGCTCCTTTTCCTTTTAATAATTCATAGGAATTATCAGTTTTGATCCAAATTTGGTCGTTATGACCAGCGGAAGCATAACGAATTTCCATAGTTACAGGATCATAGTGAATGTAAAATAGCGTTACGAACATTCCCGATTGGGAATCTTCATAGATTAAAGAATTAGCTTGTGTGAGAATTTCATCTGGTTGCAATAAATGATTTCTAGAAAGAGTACGTATTATAGAAGAAGAAATAGCCATGAAAATAGCTGCTGGTAGACTTTTGCCAGAAACATCTGCAACTAAAAACGCAAATTGACCATCTTCATATTGGTGAATATCGTAGAAATCACCACTCACTTCTTTTGCAGCAACTGATTTTACGCCCAATTCAAAATTAGAATGAGTAGGAATTTTATCAGGTAGTATATTATTTTGTATATTTTTAGTAATTTCGATTTCTTTTTCAATCGCCTTTTTGGCTATCATCTCTATGCCTAATTTAATATTCTCATAGCCCTTAATTAGTTGGGAACTTATAGTCTTGAGAAGCATTAGATCGTTTTCCCCAAAAGGTCCAGCTGTTGTTTTTCCCGAAACACAAAGAACACCAAAGGGCTTATCTCCAGAAATAGATAGTGGTAAAAGAATATGAGATCCTAATATAAATTCTAAATCTAAATAATCCTCAATCCCATCTTGTAATCCACTTGAACTAACGATTGTATTATTATATAAAATAGATTCTATTATTACTGAATCGCGAATGAAATTTTCTTTAAACCATTCTTCCTTTCCATCAATTATTGCAATTACTTCAATGACTTGCTTACTTCGATTGACTATCATTGTTGCGACAATAGAAGCATTCATTTCGTTCGCGATGATTTGATTGGATTTTTTTATTAGATCAGCTTCTGTGTGAGATTCCATCACCGCTTGGCCTAATTCAAATAAAGAAGCTAATGTATTTACTTTTTCTTTTAAGGTATGGTTGGTTTCTTCTAGATTTGTCAAAAGTCTTGTCTTTTGAATTGCGAGTGCACAAGATGTTGCAAAGCTAAGAAATAAATCTAAATCCGCCTGGGAAAAATTATTCCTATCAATTGTATTGATTGCTTCAATAATACCAATAACTTCATCTTCTACAACCAATGGTGCAGCTAAAATATTTCGAGTTGTAAAATTAGAAGCCTGATCAACTTCTCTATATACCCTAGGATCATTTACTGCATCGTTGATAATCATAGGCTTACGAGTTATTGCAACTGATCCTGCTATTCCTTGGCCCATGGGAACTTTAATTTTGGAAATTTCTTCTTTTTTATCACCAGTAACAATATGAAAATATAGAAATTCCTTAGTTGGATCTACTAGCATCAAAGATGAGCCTTCCGATCGAAAGACTGATTTGGCACTTTCCATAATAGATTCCAATAAGCTATTGATATCTAAGGATGAGTTAATTAATCCAGATACTCGGATGATTTCTTCCGTTTGGTATTCTAATCTATTGTTTTTTTGGTGGATGTTGGAATTATCTAAAAGGAGAAGAATAGAAGTTATTAAAGATGTATAAACATCTTCATTGGTTTCGGAAGATATAGAATCTCTTAACAGCAAACTCAAGTTAGAAGAGTAATAAGAAATTAATTCGAAATCTTGTGTGGAAAAATTTTCAAAATGGTTGATGCCTTCTAAGATAAAAACACCGAGATCCAAAATACCTGTATCTTGGCCAAGGAAGCAAGCAATGTATGATTCACCTAAAACGATTTCTTTGGTTTTTAAAGTTGAGCCTTTTTTAAGTAAAAGATTTTTACGATGTTTGAAAATATGTTTTGAAATTAAATCACTAGTTGATGTATTCTCAGTCTTACCATACTTAACTAAAGATTCAGTTTCATTGATTAAATAAAAGGCTCCATTCTTTGCGCCTACAAGTCTTTTGGCTTGACCCAAAATAAAGTCGAGAATATCGGCAAGTTTAGGGTCGTGACGAACAAAAACTCTATTCTCATCTGTAGAAACAACAATAGATTGTGAATGAAGATCCAAAGATTCCTTTTGTTAAATTCTTCCGAATTTCAATGCTTCTTCTCGAAGCCTTTTATTAGCACCTTCTAGCTGTTTGATCTTATCAAGAGCAGTCATCAGTTCATCTCTTGATAAACCAGACACATTATTGCTAGCTTGTACGGTCTCTTGAGCATTTTTTAGCTCTAACCTAGAGTAATCGATGATTTGTTCATACATGCGAATGATTTCATCTGAATTGGAAAGTTCTTCTTCGTTTAACTTTAATACTTTTTCGTATCCTTTGATTATATCATTCTGGATCTTATTTTTCTTTTTCAAATCATCTATATTTTCTTGAGACATACATTTTCCTTGCTACTAAACAAATCTTGACATCGAGTTCAACTCCTAAATCCTGACGACATATGCGGGGACGTAGCTCAGTTGGGAGAGCGTTTGAATGGCATTCAAAAGGTCGGGGGTTCGATTCCCCTCGTCTCCATGACTCCACTCAATTTCTCCCAGTTGCAACTATTTCTGTCAAATTCTTTTTTCTGGATTAACTAAATGATTTTTTCTTACGAACGAAAAGGACAAGCTGAAGCACCTGAAATTTTTATCTTTCAAGACGTATTTGATCATCAGAAAAGTATTAGAAATTTAGGTAAACCTTTAGAGCCATTCTTTAAACTCATTTATGTGAATCTTCCACAAACTTTAGAATGGACGAAATTAGATTTTATGAAAAATTTCTCAATTCATTTCAAGAAGGAAATTTCACCCATACTAGCAGAATCTAAAAATCAAAAAATAGCAATATGGAGTGGAACAACTTTTCATTTTTGGCAAATATTAATAAAGAATCAAATAGATCTATTCAAACTCGGTGTACTATTTAATCCTGAAATGCAGGAAATTAGTTTACTTCCTTTTCTCCAAGATATAACGAACAGTTTCCGTCGAAAATCTTCCTTTACATTTTGGAATTGGCTTTCATTTCAACCAATTCTTTTTCAATTGCAATTTCTTCAGCAAAGATCTAATGAAACTCTTCCTTTCTCTATTATGCATATAAGATCTGAGGATGAAAGTCACCCTATCGAGAAAGAATCGAATGATTGGTCTGGTATCTCGATTCGTTCAGAATGGTATTCTTTTCCTTCAGAAGACTTCAGTACTTTAAAGAATTCAGTCGCAGTCAAAAAATTAATACTTTCTCGTTTTGCAGATGAATCAAAAATAAAAAAAGATAGGATTTGGAGTATACTTCTTCAATTATAGATTTTATAGAGTCATGGCGATAAGAAAAATTTTAAAAATTGGAAATCCTCTTTTAAGAGAGATAAGTGAAGATATAACAGAAGACGAAGTCAATACTAAAGATTTCAAAAAACTACTGAAAGACATGTTTGAAACAATGAAATATGCAGATGGGGTTGGACTAGCTGCACCCCAAATTGGTATTTTAAAGAAACTTGTTGTTGTTGGGTCTGATGAAGATCCAGAAAGATACAAAGGAGCTCCCGAGGTTCCTAAGCAAATAATAATAAATCCTATCATTGAACCATTATCAGAACCATCTGATGGATTTTGGGAAGGTTGTTTATCCGTTCCAGGAATGCGTGGATATGTAGAACGACCTAATAAAATAAAAATGACTTGGCGAGATGAAAAATTCAATGAACATTCCGAAATTATTTCAGGATTTAGAGCTGTTGTTTTGCAGCATGAATGCGATCATTTATTCGGAGTTCTCTATGTAGATCGTTTGAAAAGTCCCAAAATGTTCGGTTACAATGATGAAATCGATACTAACGGAAAAGATTTAGATTAATTCAAAAAAGTGAGATACTATTATGGGTTCTAAACTAGTTCAATATTTTATTGATAAAAGTATTTTTGTTAACTTATTAACTGTGTTAATATTATTGGTTGGGGCATACACTGCAACAAGCATGAATCGGGAGGCCTTCCCTAATATAGATTTTGATATAGTATCAGTTTCCACTATCTATCCTGGAGCAAGTCCTGCTGATGTAGAGAAACTTGTCACTAAACCACTAGAGGATGCCATTAAGGAAGTGGATGGAATCAAAGAATACCGTTCTGCTTCTTTAGAAAATCGTTCTGGTATTGTGATTACGATTGATCCTAATACGAAAAATACAAATAAGGTTGTAGATGATATTAAATCTGCAATCGATAGAGTAACAGATCTTCCAGAAGAAGCAGAAGATCCAATAGTCAATGAAATAACGACTGCTAGGCAACCAGTTATTGAAGTTGACATTTCTTCCAAAATGGAAAATGGAGTAGCTTTACTGGATGAGAAGGCTCTTAAAGAAAGAGCTAAGATACTCGAAGAACAATTAAAAAATATTCCAGGTGTAGCAAGAATCACCAAACGTGGTTGGAACGATACAGAAATGCATGTGGATTTAAATCCGCAGGCTATGAGTTATCTATCCATTTCTAGCACACAAATTATTTCCTCTCTCAAAAACAGGAATATTAACTTCCCTGGTGGAAACATTACGGGAACAAACAAAGAAATCATAGTTAGAACTGTTGGAGAATTTGATACACCACAAGAAATTGAAAAAGTCTATGTTAGAAGTAATGATGCCGGAAGATCCATCGTTTTAAAGGATGTGGCAAAGATTTCGGAAGGATTTGTAGAAAGTCAATACTTAGATAAAGTAAACGGTATGACTTCCATTGCCTTAACGGTAATTAAGAGAGAAAAATCAGATGCGATTACAGTTGTTGATGAATCTAAGCTTGTTGTAAATAAATTTCTAGAAACCTACAAGGACGAAGTGGAAGTATCCTTTGTGAACGATCTATCTAAATTCATTCGACGTAGATTAGGAGTTCTTCTATCCAATGCTGCATCAGGACTTGTTTTAGTTACAGCATCTCTTTTTATTTTCTTAGGATGGAGAATGGCAATTATGACGGCCATAGGAATTCCTATTTCATTTGGAATGGCATTTATTCTTATGAATTACTTTGGCATGACATTGAATCTTATTACAATGCTAGGTTTAATTATTGTTATCGGTATCATTGTAGATGATGCCATTATCATCTGTGAAAATGTGTATCGCCTCATTGAAAAAGGCATGAACCCCTATGAGGCTGCTCTAAAAGGGACTTCGGAAGTAATAGCTCCTGTTACAGCAACTATTACTACAACTGTAGCAGCTTTTGCTCCCATGCTTTTTATGACTGGAATCTTTGGAAAATTTATTAAATCTATACCATTGGTTGTTATCCTATGTTTGGTTTCTTCTCTTTTCGAAGCACTTTTTATTCTTCCTTCTCATTTATATGATATTAGTAAAAATTCAAATGTAGCTGGTGAAATAAAGGAGGAAGGAAATTGGTTTAAAACATTTAAAGAATCAACTTATCTTCCTGTTTTAGCATTAGCTCTTAGAAATAAATACAAAACAGTCGGAATTATCGTTCTTCTTTTATTCGGTAGCCTAGTTGTTCAAGTAACACTGGGAAAATTTAAACTTTTCCCAGGAGCTATCGAAACATTCCAAATTAAAATTACTGGTGATACAGGCTTAAGCCTTGAATCTACAGAACAATTTACTGATGCAATTGAAAAAGAAATACTTTCTCTGGAAGATGAAGAAGTAGAAAATTTTGTCACACGAGTGGGCATCATTCAAAAAGATGCCAATGATCCCTTTACGAAACGTGGAAAGAATTATGCACAAATTCTAGTCTACCTAACACCTGATGATGATAGGGAAAGAACAACTGAAGAAATTATAAATCTAATCCGTGACAAAACAGCCTATCTATTAGATGAGAAAGCCCTGGAGATTCGAAAGAAAGCAGAAGAAAGAGAGAAAGAATTATTGCGTAAAAAAGGAAAGGAAGTTTCCGCAGAATCGAATCTAGTTTTAACTGCTCCCTCTGAATTCTCTAAGCTGCAAGGTCAATTGATCAATCTTGAATTTGAAAAGTTAGCTGGGGGTCCACCAGTCGGTAAACCTATTGCAATCGAAATTAAGGGTGATGACTTTGCTACACTACAGAAAATTTCTGATGATTATAAATCTGTTTTAACAAAAATAGATGGAGTCACAGATATTGGTGATGATTTCGTAGAGGGAAAAGACGAAGTTCGAGTCTATGTGGATGAGTCCCTAGCCTCTTTTGCTGGTGTATCAGTATTTCAAATTGCAACTGCAATCAATACTGCTTACCAAGGAACTGTTGCCACTAAAATCAAACGTAGCGATGAAGAAGTAGATGTTAGAGTGCGTTTTCCAATCGATTTTAGAGATTCTCTTAATTCATTAAAAAGTATATTTGTGAGTAATATGGCGGGCAATCTAATTCCTGTGTCAAAGATGATACGTTATGAAAGATCACCTGGCAGAGCATCCATCAATCACCTCGATGGAAAGAGACTAATAACAGTTGCGGCTAACTTAGATGAATCAGTTACTACTTCAAGAGAAGCCAATTCAAAAGCAGTTGAACTAGCGGCTGGAATTATTGATAAATACCCTGGTTATAATGTAAGATTCTCAGGTGAAAATAAAGATACAGAAGAATCCTTGGCTTCTCTTGGTCGTGCATTTTTAGTCGGTCTTTTAATCATCTTTATGATTTTAGCATCTCTATTCCGTTCATTACTTCAGCCTCTTTTAGTAATGTCTGCTATTCCCTTTGCTTTAATTGGTGTGATAATTGCATTTGTTTTCCACGGAGAGTATTTTTCCTTCTTAGCTTTTTTAGGTATAGTAGGTCTTGCGGGAGTTGTTGTGAATGATTCTATAGTTTTAGTGGACTGTGCCAACCAATTACGCTTGGATAATCCAGAAATGCCCATTTACGATTTATTAATTGAAACTGGATCCATTCGACTTAGAGCTGTAGTCTTAACTACCGTGACTACTGTATTGGGTTTACTTCCCACAGCTTACGGAATTGGAGGAAAGGATCCCTTCCTTGTTCCTATGGCTCTTGCTTTTGGCTGGGGACTAGTATTCGCTTCCTTGATTACCTTATTAGTAGTTCCAGTTTTCTATAGAATACTTTATGATGCGAAACTGTATTGGGGAAGTTTGTATAGAAAATTTCGAACAGCATACTCAAATAGATAATTTGAAATAAAGGTATACTTTCAAATTAATTTCAAAAATTTGAAAGTATATTTTGTCTTCATAATTTTTGAACAGAGTTGAGAAAATAGATCTAACTTACTACCTGTATTTATGATTTAAGCAATCTAACATAATCTTCAACAGCATCTTTGATTGCTGTGAAGCCATCTTCGTATCCTGCTTTGAGTAATTTATCAGTTGTTGCACAGGTGTAGTATTGATACTTTGCTTTCAAATGTTCTGGCATTTCAATATATTCTATATTTACGGGTTTTCCAATTGCATCGAACAGAGATTTGGCGAGAGTATTCCATGTTTCAGCTACCCCTCGACCTAAATTGTAAAGTCCATTGACATCATTGAATAAAAAGAATAAGCTCATTTTCGCAGCATCTTTCACGTATAGAAAGTCGCGCATTTGCTCTCCGTCTTTGTACTCCTCACGATAGGATTTAAATAGGCTTAATTTTCCAGTTTCAAGAATTTGTTCATAGCCTTTTAGAACTAGACTTCTCATTTCGCCCTTATGTGCTTCTCCATAACCGAATACATTAAAATATTTTAATCCAACAATTCGTTCCGATATTCCTTCTTTTAAAGCATACAAATCAAACATATGTTTCGAATAACCATACATGTTTAAAGGTTTTAGATTTTGGATAGGATCAAGGTCATTGTATCCCTCATTACCTTCACCATAGGTTGCAGCGGAAGATGCATATACAAATTTTGCATCATTTTGCAATGCGGCATGAGCGAGAATTTTAGTATATTCGTAGTTATTTGATATAAGGTAGCTAGCATCTTTTTCAGTAGTGGAAGAACAAGCCCCCAAATGCAAGATATGAGATACTGCTTGTAAAAAGCCATCTTCATGAATGACTCTTTCTATAAAGTCCTCTTTTTCAAAATAATCAACATAGGATAAGCGTTTGAGGTTTTTCCATTTTTCAGATTGCCCTAAATTATCGACAATCCATATCTTATCAATTCCCC
>JAACWH010000030.1 GCA_009991425.1 Leptospira sp. | reverse complement strand
AGGCAAAAACACTAAAATAGAAACCAAACTTCATATCAGCATCCATTCCACCCTTTCCTAAAACTGAACTTGGGTGATTTCCAGGATTATCGACCCAACGAATGGCTCCCCAGGTTAGAACAGAATTGATTCCACATAGAAGTGTTAAATAAGCAGAAAGCAGCATCTTTTTTTGAAAAGAAGTTACCAAGCTTCTAAAAATAAAATATCCAATCAAGGAAAGAAACAAAATGAAAAAAGACTGCAACCTCGCATCAGTCCAATCCCAAGGAACTCCCCAGGCACTCAGAGCCCAAATAGGTCCGGAGAATAAAACTCCGAATGAGAACACCAAAGATATAATATTCAGTGAATAAGAATATAAATCAAAAATGTTTTTACGCGAGATTAAATAAGCAATGGAAGTTATACAAGCAAATAAAGGTCCATACAAGGCAACCCAGGCTACAGGTACATGAAAATAAAAAATCCTATGTGCAAGACCTTGTTCCAATATCACATTAGGAATATTTTGAACATAATAAAGAGAATACATCATTACAAAAAATAGAATGATAAAAAGACAAATGTCCCAAAACCATGAATTAAATTGATTCTGTTTTATTTTATCCATCAACATTCTCCGATTGCAACTCTTGGAACAAGGCTCCTAAACCACCATAAAAGAAACAGAAAAAAATCATTAAGATCAATGATTGATTCAAACTCATCGCATCGCCGATGTAACGAAATTCAGATTTCAAGCCGAACAAAAAAATGGGTATGCTAAAAGGAATCAAAAGTAAGGGAAGAATCACTTCCTTCATCCGAGTTGATGCAGCTATAGAACCAAGGCTTACTCCAAGGAAGGAAAGAGAAAGAGATCCTGGTATTAAAAATATAATATGATTGAAAAGCCCTATTGTAGAAAAATTCGAAAACATGAGATTCATACCTAAGCAGACCAAACCTAAAACGAATATTAAAAAGAACCAAACAACAATGGACTTTACTAAAAATATCATCCAATTCGGAATCGATAATTGTACAATTAGTCCAGCACCAGATTCCCTTTCTTCCCATGTTGATTGACCAATCAATACATATGAAGTTATAAAAAGGATAGACCATTTAATTCCTATTAAAGGAAGTATAGTTAAAGAAGAATCCTTCTCAAAAGAAAAATGAAAAAGAAATAACAACGTAAAGGAAAGTACAAACATAGATAGAATTCCATGTAAACCTCGGCCAATGAGTAATAATTCTTTTTTGAGTAAGGAAAGTATCATTTAATCCCTTTCCCAGCTATGTTTATCATCTCGTCCCAATAAGCAGTTTCTTCTTCATGGATTACAGCAAGAATTGAGGACTGTCGGGATACTTCTTTCAAAATCTCTCTAATTTCAATATTTGATTTCTGGTCGAGTCCAGTAAATGGTTCATCTAACAAAAGTAAATGAGAATTAGGAATTAAGGCTCTTATCAATGCAACCTTTTGTTTCATTCCTCTTGAAAGAGTGTAGATTGGATCGTCCCATCTCAGTTGGAGTTTAAACTTTTGAACCCAACCTTCCACCTGATTCCAGGCAATCGGACATTCCGCGATCGAATAAAAAAATTTTAAATTTTCCAATAAACTCAAGGAATTGTATAAACCCAAATCATGACCCAAATAAGAGATTCGATTGCGTGGCAGAACAAGCTCCTCGTTCCAGCTTATGGCTTCTTCGAAATTTCTAAAATTTAGGATGCACCTTAGTAGAGTAGATTTTCCGGCACCGTTCTCACCGCGTAGAGCATATCTCTTGTTCTGAGAAAGTTTCAAGTTGACCTTTTCTAAAATTGATTTAAACCCGATACTATAATTGAGATTTTGAATCTGGAGCAAGTGCAATAGAGATAACCGTACTGTCCAGATTATAGATCTGAGTCATAAATACGAGTTTTTCTTTTTAAAAATGATGAAATCAAGCAAACCTATTACCCAATTATTTTTGCTAAGAAGCTGCCTAATTTTTTCTATATTTTTTTTCAACAATGCATTATTGAGCCAGGTTATGGTAAACGGAACACTCTATCCAGATTTACTTTGGGGTGAAGGTGAAGAGGATCCAGATGATTTTAACAAGGGTGGTTTCAAAAGAATTCCAGAAGATTTCATAGTAGCTACTGGGAAATTTTGGGAAGGAGAACCACCGCGATCAATGGGTAGTTTTCTATTTGAAGAAAAAAACATTGCCAATTGTGGTAAATTCAATAATGAAATAGTAGCCCTCATTCTTAGTGGTAAAGAGGATGATCGAAATACAGCCTACTCAATGTTAGAAGCTGGAATTCGTTATGATCCTCGCTTTTTTCCATTTCGATATAATTTTGGAAGATTGCTTCATATCCAAAATAAATATGATAAATCACTAGAACATTTTGAATTTGCAAAAAAAGAAATCCCTGAATTTTACAAAACTTATATTCATATTGGATTATTAAGTGAATTAAAAAATGAACCCTACTATGCAATTGAATCATATAAAAAAGCTGCCTCTCTTAATAAATATAAAACAGAAGCACTTGTCTTACTTGCTGAATACTATTTAAAAAGTGGGATTAGAAATCGAGCGAGTATCTATCTCAAAGAGGCTCTGAAAATAGATGAAGAAAGCCCCGATGCTCGTGTAGGTTTTGCGCGCTTAGAAATCAACGCAGGCAATTACTACCAAGCTTATAAACTTCTTAATGAAACAAAATTAAGCACACCCGAAGGAAAAGAAAAAGATTATAGCAAAAGATTTCACTATTATTTTGCTGAAACTGCTTCAAGGGTATTAGATTACGAAACTTCAGAAAATCAATATGACATTTTATTAAAATATCCTAACGATCCATTTTTTGCAGATTTTTCTTATAAGGTGATTCAAAGACGAAGAGATATTAGCAAAAAATTTGCAGAAGCAAAAAAATCACAACTTGAAGAGGATGACGTAGAAGTGAATAATAGTTTTAAATAATATGAAAATTACCAAACAAAACAAAATTCCTACTATGGATGAAATAGGGAATGGTTTATTTAAAATCGTTCTACCACAACCTTTTTATGCACCTAATAATATTTATATTCTTGTTAATAATGGATTAACTTTAATAGATTCAGGTTACATTGAGTCTGTTCCATTATTGCAAGCATCTCTAAAGACGAGAGGATTTTCATTAAGTGATATTAAACATATCATTTACACGCATAATCATCTTGATCATATCTCCTCTGCTTTAGTCTTGAAATCTTATGCCAAGAAAGCAACCTACTATGGCTATAGAGCTATGCAAGATGGAGTTGGAAATTATATCGAGTCTATGAAATTGTTTGAACAAGCTACTGAAGACTTATTTCATATTGCTTACGGAGATCCTATTGAATTAGAAAAGATTTTAGTAAAATCGAGACTAGGATGGAATACATTCTTTTCTAAATTCAATGAAACTAAAAAAGGAACCCCCTACCTCCAAATTGATAAGGCTATAGACCATAATGATAGTCTTGAAATTGATGGACATAGTTTTAGATTTATTTACACGCCAGGACATAATCTCTATCATATTACTCCCGTTTTACAAAAGTCAAAAATATATTTCTCCGGTGATTTGATAATTGCTAATTTGACAGCCATCTATTCTGAATTGGATGGAAGCCTAAATGATTACCATTTTACCTTAGCAAAACTTTTGGAAGAGCCTATTCGCAGAATGCTTCCTGCTCATGGAGCGGAAATTGAAGATCCGCAAAGAACTATTACCTTAGTCAAGAAAACTCTTTCCATTCTAGAAAAGGGAGTTATTCGAAGATTAAGAGAAGGCTCATCCGACCTTTTGAACCTGATGGAAGCTGCCATTGGCAAGAAAGTGCATACTGGAGGGCATCTGACTACAGCTCTTGGCTTAATTTACTCGATCATTAAAAAACTTGAATTGGAAGGTAGAATACACTTCGAGAAAAAAGATTCTGGTTATGAAATTTTTCATATCAAGGAAATTTAAGTTCCATTTTTTTCATCCGATAATTATAAGTACTAAACCAGACTTGGATAAAAACTCGATGAAAAGAATGAAAAAAATATATATCGCTCTGCCTCTCCTACTTCTCTTAGTAAGTCCATTTTCTGCACAGGAAAATAATTCTGAACAAATATCAGAGAGCGACATTTTTGTTGATAAAGATAGTAATTATACAAAATCTCTTCTCAAAATTATTGATGATTTGAAAGAACTCATACAAGTTAGAATCGGGGATATTGAACTAAAACACTCGCAATTAGTTCTGCTTAAACCTGAATACAAAAATAAGCATACAATTGTTACGGAAGATGTACCTTATTTAGTTGACGAAGGATATGAATCGAACTTATTAAAATATATTTCCTTTATCTATGAAAATAATAAAATTAAAGAAGTAAAACTAGAATCTCGTAAGAAACGAATCTTTTATGAATTCGCTTTTGAAAACAAAACTATGATCATAAATCCTAGTGATGTAATGAAAACTGAAGTTATATTATCACGCTTTGATGAAGAGCAAAAGACAATGATCAAAAATATTTCTTTAGATAACCAAATTCGAGCACTACGTTTGGTAGAATCATCTTTGCGAAATGCTTTCTACAGAATTGATGTTATGATTGTACTAATTAAAGAAAGAAAAGACAGATCTAACGAATACCAAATCGATATCTAATACTTACTATCTGCCCAAGGATTGAATAAAAGTTTCGTATATTCTTGAGAGTTCTTATTGGGCAGAAAGCCTTTACTGCCCTCTTCTATAATCCTTCCTTGGTTCATTACATAAATTCTATCACATATACTTTCAACTACATCTAAGTCATGAGAAATAAACAAAATTCCTAATTGCAAACGATTTCTTAAATCTAAAATTAAATCTATAACTTTTTTCCTAACTATATGATCCAGACCACTTATAGGCTCATCCATGATTAAGTAATTAGGTTTGGCTAGCACAGCTCTAAGGATTGCTAAACGTTGTAATTGGCCACCTGAACATTGCGATGGATAATGATCTAAAATCTCTTTATCTAATGAAAATATAGGCAAAAAATTATTAATCTCATTTAAACTTAATTTCATATCCATTCCTTTTAAAATAGCTGGCTCTTGTAGTGACCTTCGAATTTTTAAAAAAGGATTGAAACTGGAGTATGAATCTTGAAAGACTGGTTGAACAGTTCCATCTTGAATATTGATATCGCCTTGGATATGAAAATCATGAATGGGAACTATATTATGAAATATTGCCTTAAAGATAGTTGATTTACCTGATCCAGATGCTCCCACCAAACCAACGATTTCAGCCTTATTGATTTTAATTTGAATGTCTTGGACTAGAATTTGATTTTGGATGGAAACAGTAAGCTTATCAATGGATATCATTTTTTTCTTGAGGGAATCAAACTTTCTTCCAAACTAGAGAAAGACAAAGGGGAATCAAGTGAAAGAAAAAGTAAAAGTCACAGAAGTGGGTCCAAGAGACGGATTACAAAATGAAAAAGCATTTCTTCCTACTGAAGTTAAGATTGAATTTATCAAAAAGCTAATCTCTGCGAATCACTCGCATATCGAACTAACTTCTTTTGTAAAAGAATCAGCTATTCCCCAACTTGCAGACAGTTCTGAAGTCTCTAAACATTTTTTAAAAGAATCATCTAACGAGAAATTTTCCTGTTTAACTCCAAATCTACAAGGCTATAAACGAGCCTTAGATCACGGTTATAAAGAAGTAGCAGTATTCACAGCAGCTTCCAATACTTTTACTAAAAAAAATATCAACAAAACAATAGAAGAATCTTTCCAAGCTTTTCGTAATATTTTTCAAGAAGCTGGCAAAGATAATATTAAAGTAAGAGCTTATATTTCTACTGTAATCGCCTGTCCTTATGAAGGTTGGATAGAACCAAACAAAGTTCTTGAGGTGGTTGATCAATTGATGAATGAGGGAGTTTACGAAATTTCTTTAGGGGAAACGATAGGAAAAGGCACTCCTTCTCATGTTGATAAATTATTAACTTTACTATTAAAAAAATACCCAGCTAAGCTATTTGCAGGTCACTTTCATGATACTTACGGGATGGGAGTTGCGAATGTAGAAAAAAGTTTGGAGTTGGGTCTTCGATCATTTGATTCTTCATCAGGAGGTCTCGGTGGCTGTCCATACGCTAAAGGAGCCTCAGGAAATCTTGCCACAGAAGATCTTCTTTATCTTCTACATACCTCAGGTTATGATACAGGGATTCAATTAGATAAAATACTCGAAGCTTCAAAATACATTGAAGAAAAACTCGGAAGAAAATTGATGAGTAAGACCTACACAGCAATGCTAGCATCTTTATCTTGAATCAATTATCTAAGTTAATCTGCTTTGGTAATGATGATTTGGGTTCCAATGGCTTATTATTCATTCGGTTTATTTAATTTTGTCCACTTCTTCCAAACAAGCAAAGAAAAGAATATTAAATAGGCTAAGAGATGAATATTCTAAACCAGAATATTTGAAATCTGATCCTATTGAAATTGTTTATAATTATAAGAATCCGCTCGACCAAGAATGCGTGGCTCTCATTACAGCTTTATTCTCTTATGGCAATGTAAGAGCTATAAGAAATTTTTTACAAAATCTTTTTAACCGCCTAGCTTACTCTCCGTATCAAACACTTTCAAAAACAAAAGATTTTGATGAGCTTGTTAGATCAATTGGTGGCTATAGGTTCCAAAAAGAAAAAGACATAGCAGAATTTTTATTTGGAATTTCAGAACTCATCCGCGAAAGCAAATTGCAGTTGAACCAAAATAACATTCTACCAAATAAAGATTCGTTAGAAAATGTTCCCCTATTTGAAAAATATTTTTTGGATAATGGAATCATCGGATTTCAATCAAAGCTTAGATCTAAATTGCGATTCCAATCTTATGGATTAGATTTTCTTGTGGGAAAGGCTTTAGCGAAGTCAGCCCACAAAAGATATTCTATGTTTTTGAGATGGATGGTATTAGCAACTTTCCCTGATTTAAATTTCTACCAATCACTATCTGAATATGATTTAGTTTTTCCTTTAGACACTCATATTATTCGAATGGCAAAAATTTTAAATCTTACAAATAGAAAGTCAAACGATAGAAAAATGGCAGAAGAAATCACATCTGCTCTTACAGATATTCTAGGAGAACCATCTGTTCGGTTTGATTTTGCATTGAGTAGAATCGGAATCATGGAGAAATGCAGAGGAAAATACGATGAAAATATCTGCCCACAATGTAAATTGAGGACAGTTTGTACCATATCCTTAAGTCGTTAATCGCAAACCTATGGATATTGATTCTATTGTCAATTTATCCTAAGGATGAAAGTGCTGCGTCGTAATTCGGCTCATGAATGATATCATCAACAAGCTCAGTGTAAAGAACCTTATCATTTTCATCAAGAACAAGTACGGCTCTAGCAAGAAGACCAGCCATAGGCCCATCAGCTAGTTCAAGACCATAGGATTTTCCAAAGGATTCGTTTCTGAAATCGGAAAGTGTTTCTACATTTGCAATACCTTCTGCCCCGCAGAATCTCTTCTGAGCAAATGGAAGATCTGCTGAGATACAAAGAACAACTGCATTAGGAAGGCTACTTGCTTTCTCGTTGAATTTACGTACTGAAGTAGCACAGACTGGTGTATCAATACTTGGAAAAACATTAAGAATTTTCTTTTTGCCTTTATAGTTTTCTAAACTAACATCAGATAAATCTGATTTTGTTAATTTTAAGGAGGGAGCTGCGGAGCCTACTTTGGGAAGGTCTGCAACTGTATGAATGGAATTGCCTTTAAGTTTTAAATCTGCCATATTGATATAGACTAATTCTAAACTTTTTATAGGAAATAAAAAACTTCTATAGATAGATTAAATTGATAAAGGTTAAGTAAAAGGATTCATTTAGTAGTGCCACGGGGAATTGAACCCCGATTGCAAGGATGAAAACCTTGTGTCCTAACCATTAGACGATGGCACCGTTATAGGAAGATAGTCAAATGAGTCGTTTGGGACTCGAACCCAAGACCCTCTCCTTAAAAGGGAGATGCTCTACCAACTGAGCTAACGACTCTCGACTGTCTTGTAGATACAATATTTTTAGAAGGGGTACTGGGTCAAGGTGTTTTGGCAAAAAATTCCTACATCGATAAAATAATTGTATGATCTCTATCAGGGCCAGTTGAGATCATATGAACTGGAACTCCTACCAATTCACGCAAGGCAGTTATATAATCTTGGCAATTCTTTGGCAATTTTTTAAAATCGTTTATACCAACAATGTCAGATTTCCAACCTGGGAATTCTTTATAGATTGGTTTTACTCTTTCCAAACCTTGTGATGGAAAGTAATCCAATCTTTTGCCATCTAACTCGTATCCTATGGCAACAGGAATAGTATCATATTCACTTAGAACATCTATCTTAGTTAGAGCTACAGCATTCATACCATTGATTCTAACTGCATGCTTAAGAAGTTCTACATCAAACCAACCGCAACGTCTTGGTCTTCCTGTAGTGGAACCAAACTCTCCACCTAACTTTCTTAATTTTTCACCTTCTTCATCGAAAAGCTCTGTAGGAAAAGGTCCTTCCCCTACTCGTGTAATGTATGCCTTGCTTATACCAATTACTTTTTCTAGAAAATGGTAGCCTACACCAGAGCCAATGAGTGCACCACCCGTGGTTGGATTAGAAGAAGTTACAAAAGGATAAGTTCCAAAATCTACATCAAGCCCTGTTCCTTGTGCGCCTTCTAATAAAATTCTCTTACCATCTTTGAGTTCCTCATTTAGAAAATAAGAGGTGTTGATAATACGAGATTTCCAGATATCATAGAATGTGTACATTTCGTCCCAAATATCTTGGAATTTTAATTCTTCTAAATTATAGAGAACTTTGAGTTCATGATTTTTTTCATTAAGTATTGCTTGTAATTTTTCTTTTACCGATTCTTTAGAATGAAGATCTCCAACACGAATTCCTGTCCGCATCATTTTATCAGCGTAGCAAATACCGATTCCGCGCTTAGTAGTTCCAATTTTTTGACTTTTGGAAGCTGTTCCTTCTCTAGCAGCATCTATCATCTTATGGAAAGGTAGAAGAAGATGAGCTGAGTCAGAAATATAAGTTCTAGATGCAACATCAAAGCCTTCTTTATCTAAGGAGGCAACTTCTTCCAGAAAATAAGTTGGATCAATCACAACTCCATTTCCAATTACACAGATTTTATTATCATAGATGATTCCAGATGGAATCAAATGGAATACATATTTTTTCCCTTTAACAACAACAGTATGACCGGCATTAGCACCGCCTTGGTATCTTACTATGATGTCAGTATCTTTTGACATAACATCAATTACTTTTGCTTTCCCTTCATCACCCCACTGGGCACCTACAACTAAATTTGCTGGCATAAAATCTCCTAATTATTTTAAAAATGCTTCTAAGGTATCAATTTGAATCGCATAACCACAGGCAGCCTTCTGCTCGGTGCCATAGATTTCATATAGATGATCGTATTGACCACCATTCAGTACAGCTTCTGATTCTGAATGAATAAAGCCTTGGAATAAAAATCCAGTATAGTAATTCAGATCACGAACTATGGAAAAATCAACACAAAGATCAGAAAATCTATCTTTGGCATTCCAGGTATCATAAACTTTTTGAAAAGAGTCTAGAAATGAATTCATATCAAAGGTAAAAGGTAGCTTCCAAGACTCTAGATTTTTCTTCATAGTATCAAAATCAATTTGCATAGTAATGCTTGTTAACATATTTTTTATTTCAGAAGGGATTTTCTTATTATCTGTAAAAGATTGGATCACAGGTAGATTCTTGCTATGAATCATTGCTGTAAGATGGCTTTTCTCTGATTCGTTAAGGGAAAGGTTCTCTAAAATGCTTCGAATCAAATAATTATGCCCAAGAACTATGGTCGGTCGAAATTTTGGATTCGCAATTTTTAGAATGGAATCTGCTTCTATCAATATCTCAGAAATATCCTTAGCACTAGACATTCCTATTCGCTCGGCTCCAACTTGTAGGACTTCGCGACGAGATGCATTCCGTTTTTTATGATCCTTAATCCTTTTGGCAGTGTAATAGACTTTTTGGTTCTCGGAAAGATGTGTTAGACCAGCCATACCTTTTACAACTTGCAAAGTTAAATCCGTACTAGGGCTGATTTCTTTTCCTTGTAAATCACGAAATCTTAATATGGATTGAGAGTCTTCTGTATTTAAAAGATTCGTAAAAGAAGCAGAATAATCCATAGCTGGAAGAATTACTTCACTATAGCCTGAATTATTTAAGTATTGAGATATTGGATCCAAAAGATTTCTACGCTTCGCAGACTCAGTCGGTCCGAGAAAGTGGAATCCATCCGGAAGCCATTTTGTTTCGCTGTTTTCAGAAAAATTCACGTATATTTAGTTCCTATACAAGTTTCTTTATAGTGCATTTCCATCCAAACTAAAAAAAAATTCGATAGACAAAACCTGCCCAAAAGAACGCAATAAAGACTTCTAGGGAGTGAAAATGACAGAAAAAGAAGCCACGGTTGGCAGATGGTCCAAAGAGTTTTTTGAAAACATTCATTTATTTGTTAAATCGGGAATGTCACAGGCTGATGCTCGCAAAATATTAGAAGAGTTTCTCATTCTTTCCAATGCAACACCCAAGCCTAAGGTAATGGAAATTTTCACAGATCCTTCCAAACTTGAGGAAGTTGGCGTTTTAACTGAAATGAACCCTCAACCGCGAGATTTCATGTTGCGATTCTTAGATCCTATCATGAAGAAATTCAAGGTCGAAGGAACAGAAAATCTTAAACTTCTAGATCCTGTTCTTGGCAAAATTCCTGTCACTTTAATCTCTAACCATTTAAGCCATTTAGATGCCCCTGCCATTTTCGCACTTCTATACAATTCAGGGGAAGATGGCCGCAAGATCGCTGAGAAATTAATCTTCATAGCAGGTAGACTTGCATTTGAACCTGATTTTACAAGACTTGGTCTTTATATGTTTGGAACTCTTCTAGTCTGTTCCAAAAAAGATATGTCCGACACACCTAGCCTCTCTGACATCATGACTAAGATCAACATGAGAGCTTTCCGCCAATCCCAGAAATTGCAATCTGATGGAAATATCATTTCTATATTTCCAGAAGGAACAAGATCTCGAGACGGAAGATTGATGCCATTCGTTGATACTGTTTATCATTATGTAGCCAATAAAATTGTATTACCAATTTCACTGGAAGGAACAGATAAAATTCTTCCTACCAGTGGATTTTTATTCAACCAAGCAAATGGAAAATTAACCATCGGCAAACCAGTGCTTGTTGGAGATCTTCCTAAGAAACTTCAAGAATTTTTCCCTGCTGACATGGAACAAGTTCAGTTCCCAGGAAAAGGTGATAAGAAGCAATTTCTAATAGATAATTTAGCACTTCTTGTTGGTTCTAATCTCAACAAAAACCAACATGGCACGTATCGTAACCTTTATAATGGTGATAATACAAAGCAAAATATTTTAATCCAAATCCCTAAGGCTCCCAAGGAAGAAATAGTTATACTCGGATCGAGTAATATGTCTGTTGCAATAGGAACTCTTCTTTCCAATAAAGAAGTTAAAGTAACTGTTTATCATCCTAATGAAGAAGAATGCCGTAGATCTAATGAAGAGCAAAGAGATATTGTTCATTATCCAATCTATAAACTACCACCTAATTTTGAATTCAGTGCTGATCCAGATATTTGCAAAAAAGCAACACTTTTCATCCAAGGTGCAAATCCTTGGCAGATGGATGAGGTCTATCCTTCTATAAAAGAAAATATTCAGAAAAACCAAGCACCTATAATCAATGTTATCAAAGGTTTTACAGGTTCTCAGCATGGATTGATTCTAGAAGACTTAGAACATATTTTTGGAATAGATCCCAAGAGATTGGGTGTTGTATCTGGAGCTAATTATCCAGACCAAATTATGGAAAGAAAAATATCAGGCTTTGAAGTAGCTACAATTGATCCTTCTCTACAACATAGAATCCAAGTACTCTTCAATACAGGCTATATTTTCTCTAGACCTGCGATCAATCCAACAGATACTAAAGGTGTCCAGTTGGGTGGAGCCTTGAAGACAGTATTTGCTCTTTCTATGGGATTAGTTGAAGGATACTTCAAGAAAAATCTAGGCGGAAACGTAGATAATACACTCTTCCATTTATCCAACAGATTCTTTAATGAATTAGTAAATATGGGAACCTCTTTAGGTGGACAGGCTGGAACCTTCAATGGTTTATCTGGACTTACAGATTTTATGTTGGCTTGTTTTGGCTCAGACACTAGAGATCGAAAGTATGGATATGATATAGCTAATGGAACAACCCCAGAAAAAATCACAAATGGTTTCTATGGTTTAAAAGTTTTACCAAACCTGATTAAACTAGACCCAAGCCAATACCCTATCTTAAGTTCTGCCTATGCTACAGTTATTCAGAAAGTAGATTTTGATAAGATAGTATCTGAATTACAAGATAAACTGAAAAGATTTTAGTATAAAACAATTATTGGCACAATAATAAATCAAATTGTGCAAGTATTATTGTTTTTGCTAAAATATTAATTAACTATTTATAATTGGAATAATATTAGATTAAAAAAATCCTAAGCTTTTTAGGAAAACATAATTTTCTTTGTAAATATTTCAATAATTTATATACATTTTTCATTAATAATTAAAACTAATTCATAATTTTATTTAATAATTTGAAATGAAAAAAATCATATTAATCGTTGAAGACGAATATATAATTGCTCTTAGTGAAATCAAACAACTAGAAAGTATTGGTTACAAAGTATTACATGCAGGTAATCCTTTAGCTGCAATTGACTTAGCTACAAATTCTTTAAATGCTATCGATCTAGTTCTAATGGATATAGATTTAGGATCAGAAATAGATGGCACTGAAGTAGCTAAAATAATTTTAGAAAAAAATATGCTCCCTATTCTTTTCATGTCTTCTCGAACAGAAAAAGATATTGTTGCTAGAACAGAAAAAATTACCTCATTTGGATATGTTGTAAAAAATTCTAATCTAACAGTAATCGATGCATCAATTAAAATGGCCTTTAAACTATTTGAAGCTCATCAGAAAATAAAATTACAAAACCTACAATTAGAAAACTTAAACAAAGACTTAGTTTCTGTTAATTCTAAACTAAATGAACAAAATAAAGAACTGCTTTGTATACAAAAAGATCTAAGAGAGAATAAAAAAATGTTCTTAGACATGGTAGATAATGTACCAGGGGTTATCATTCAATTTTGTATTCGTCCAGATGGATCAAGTTATTTTTCCTTCTTAAGTGAGAAAGCTTTAAAGATTTTTGGACTGCCAAAGAATCCAAATAGTCCTGAGTGGGGTTTAGGAAAAAATATACATGAAGATGATCGTGAGAGATTTATAGAGTCTGTTAGAATCGCTGCCGCTCAAATTTCAAAATGGGAATTTGAAGGAAGAATTTATTCTAGCTCAGGTGAAATCAATTGGTTTTTAGCTAAATCTATTCCATCAATGGTAGCGGGGGAAGTCGTTTTCAATGGAATAATGATTAATACTACTTCAAAAAAAAATTGAGCTTTTTAGAATAAAAAAAGGACCTGAAAAATTCAGATCCCTTATTTCTTAACAGTAATTAAACCGAACTAAATTTACTTTTTAGCTGCTTTTTTAGCTTTAGGCTTTGATTCTTTTTTCTCTGCTTTAACTTTCGGCTCTTTTGGAGTCTTTGCAGTTTTAGGAGAAGATTTAGAAACTTTTCTTTTAGCTATAGCTGCTTCTTTTAATTCAACTTGCTCTTTTTTATCAACTAATTCAAGTAAGGACATTTCAGAATTATCAGAAGGTCTATTAACTAATTTCAAAATTCGAGTGTAACCACCCTTTCTCTCTTGGTAACGAACGGCTAAATCTTCGAAAAGCTTATCAACAACCATAGGATTTGTAATTGTTTTCATTACTTCTCTTCTGTTATGAAGCTTAGATTCAGGTTTAGTATCCGGAGCAAGATTTTTCTTAGCACGAGTAATCAATTTCTCAGCAAAAGTCTTAGCAACTTTCAATTTTGCAGAAGTTGATTCTATTCTTTCATGCAAGAATAAACTAGTAACCATGTTGTTAAGCATAGCGTTTCTGTGCTTATTATTACGATTAAGTGATTTAACTTTATTTCTTTTATTCATTTTAGAAATCTCTCATTCCAAAACTTAAACCAATAGTGGAAAGTTTTGCTTTCATTTCGTCTAGGGATTGGTCACTGTAGTGTTTTGATTTAGTCATTTCTTCTTCTGTTCTCTTAACTAGTTCGCCTACGAAATCTATTTCAAGGCTTCTTAGAACATTCAAAGATCTTACAGATAATTCCAATTCTTCCACATGTTTTGATAAGGATGCTTTTAATTTCTCATCAGCTTCATCAAGTTCATCTATTTCTTCTTCCACTTCTTCTTCGAAGTTAATGAAAACAGTAAGATGTTCTTTTAATATTTTGGCAGCCTGAGCAAGTGCATCTTCAGGAGAAATAGAACCATCAGTCCAGATTTCCATAGTAAGTTTTTCAAAATCAGATCTTTGTCCAATTCTAGCTTCACTTACATCAAATACGACTCTCTTAACTGGAGAAAAGATAGAATCCAAAGGAACGGTTCCTAAAACTTCAATATCCTTTTTCTTATCTTCAGCAGGAATAAATCCCTTGCCTCTTTGGATTTCTAAATCTACAACTAGATTGGCATCTTCATTGCAAGTTGCAATATGAAGATCAGGATTCATAACTTCTATAGATGAATCAACTGCAAGGTCACCAGCTTTAAAGTAACCAGCTCCATTCATTTCAAAATGGATAACTTTGCTAGCGTCTTTATCTTCAGGTTCATACTTGATTCTTACTTGTTTAAGATTCAAAATAATTCGAGTTACGTCTTCGACAACACCCTCTATGTAAGAGAATTCGTGGTTGACGCCTTCGATTCTTATGGCAGAAATCGCAGCACCTTCAATGGAAGACATTAAAGTTCTTCTCAAAGAGTTACCTAATGTAGTTCCAAATCCTCTTTCAAAGGGTTCAGCTACAAATTTCCCATAATTCGGGTTGTTTACTTCTGTTACGAAGTCGATTTTTTTTGGTCTTTTGAAACCTTTTAGTAAATTTTTGGGAGACAATGTCTTTTCCTTACTTCCTGAATTTGGTTATTTAGAATACAATTCCACAATAACTTGTTCTTTTACTGGGATCTCAATATCCTCTCTAGCTGGCATACCTGTTACTTCTCCAGAAAATGTGGAAAAGTCAACGACCAACCATGCTGGTGTTCTATTCAATGATTGAGCTAATTTAATATTCTCTTCTAGAAACAATGAGCTTCTAAATTTATCACGAATTTCTATTTTGTCACCAATACTCACTCGAAAAGATGGAATATCCACTCTAGTTCCGTTCACTAAAATATGTCTGTGAGCTATAAAATTTCTCGCCTGTCTTCTTGTTACTGCATAACCCATTCTGTAAATAACAGAGTCGAGTCTTCTTTCTAAGAATTGAAGAAGAGTCTCACCTGTTATGCCAGGAACTCTGTTTGCTTCTTCAAAGTATCGACGGAATTGCTTTTCAAGAACACCATAAACACGTTTAACTTTTTGCTTCTCACGTAACTGAGAGCCGTATTCTGATATTTTACCTTTTCTTTTAGGAGGTAGACCAGGAGGATATTTCCTCTTCTCAAAACTAGATTTCTCTTTGTTGAAATTATGACTGGATTTGAGTAGGAGGTTAACTCCCTCTCTTCTACTTAACTTAACTACTGGTCCGCGATATCTTGCCATACTGCTTCCTTAAACTCTTCTTCTCTTTCTCGGTCTACATCCGTTGTGCGGAAGTGGGGTAACATCTTTAATAAATTTCACATTCAAACCTTTTGCAGAAAGTGATCGAATTGCAGATTCACGACCTATTCCAGGACCTGAAACCATTACATCTATTTCAGCAAGTCCAGCAATTTCAATTGCCTTGTCTGCTGCAGTAGATGCTGCAATTTGTGCTGCATAAGGAGTGGATTTTTTAGATCCACGAAAACCCATCATACCGGAAGATGCCCATGATAGAACATTTCCAGCCATGTCAGTAACCGAAACAATAGTATTATTGAAAGAAGCTTGGATATAAACTTTACCCTTAGGGACGTTCTTCTTCTCTTTTTTCTTTTGTTTCTTTTCTTTTTTATTTTTACTATCTTTTTCCATTATTAATCAGTTCCTATTACTTGGTTGCCTTTTTCTTGTTCGCAACGGTTTTCTTACCACCCTTACGAGTTCTAGCGTTAGTTTTAGTTTTTTGACCACGAACAGGAAGACCCTTTCTATGACGCAAACCTCTATAACAACCAATATCCATTAATCTCTTAATATTAAGATTGATTTCTCCACGAAGATCACCTTCTACTCGGAAACTTTCTTCGATTACTTTACGAATAGCAGCTTCTTGGTCATCGGAAAGATCTTTTACTCGAATAGTTCCGTCGATTCCTGCTTGATCTAGTATTTTTTTGGAAGAAGAAGGACCGATTCCATAAACATAGGTAAGACCTACAATAATTCTTTTTTCTTTGGGTAAATCTACCCCTGATATCCTAGCCATATTCTATCGTTGCCTCTGTTTATGCTTTGGGTTAGTACAAATTACTCGGATTACGCCTTTTCTACGAATGACTTTGCAATCTGCACAAATTTTCTTTACTGAACTTCTTACTTTCATCTTAATCCCTTATTTTTTCCTGTAAGTAATACGGCCTTTTGTTAAATCATAAGGAGAAAGTTCCACTGTTACCTTATCACCTGGTAGAATTCGAATGTAGTGCATTCTCATCTTACCAGAGATATGAGCTAGAACCTTATGCCCATTTTCTAATTCTACCTTAAACATAGCATTGGGAAGCGGCTCTAAAACGACTCCATCGATTACAATAGCTTCTTCTTTTGCCAAAATTTACCCCAGTGCCCTCTGTATTTCATTTGTAATGTCTTCCATTGAACCTACTCCATTGATTTCTCGGAGTATTCCTGCTTTTTTATAGAAGTCTATAAGAGGCAGTGTCTTTGAATTATAAGTCTGAAGACGATTCTTAATCGTTTCTTCGTTGTCATCAGCCCGTCCCTCTTTCTCCGCTCTTTTCAGAAGTCTCTGAATAAGTTCGTTGTCAGGAACTGCAAGATTGATAACTGCATCTAAATCCATTTTTGTTTCTTTCAGGATTTTAGATAGTGCTTCTGCTTGCTCGACTGTTCTAGGAAATCCATCCAATATAAAGCCATTTCCACAATCTTTTTGAGCAAGGCGGTCTTTGATAATACCTATTACTACAACATCTGGAACGAGGTCTCCCGCGTCCATAAATTTTTTAGCTTCTAAGCCCATAGCAGTAGAATTTTTCACAGCTTCTCTCAAAATTTCACCAGTTGAAATCTGTGGAATCGAGAGACGATCCTTAAAAATATCAGCTTGGGTTCCTTTACCAGCACCTGGTGGTCCCATAAAAATAAGTCGATTCATATCCTACCTACCTTTGATCCTAGATTTTTTCATAAATCCTTCGTAGTTTCTCATAAGTAGTTGAGCTTCAATTTGCTTTAATGTTTCCAAAGCAACCCCAACCATAATCAGAAGAGAGGTTCCACCAAATGTATACACGAGAGCACCGCCCCCTGTATTGTTTCCAAGATTTAAGAACTTAATGATAAGATAGGGAGCAAGAGCAAGTCCAGCTAAAAATATTGCTCCAGGGAGCGTAATTCTGTTTAAAACTTTTTCAATATATTCCTTAGTAGGAGTTCCTTGACGAATCCCAGGAATTGAACCACCAAATTTTTTCAAATTATCTGCGAGTTCCTGAGGATTGAATTGAATTGCAGTATAGAAGTAAGCAAAGAATACAATCAATGCTGTATAAATCATATAATAGAATCCAGCTCTATACCATATCTGAGAGAAAGGGTTGAAAAAATCCATTACTACAGCCCAACCATTCCAACTTTCAAAATTGGAAGAGAAATACTGAATGATAGTCTGAGGAAAAAGAATCAAAGAAGATGCGAAGATAATTGGCATAACATTCGCTCCGTTCACTTTGAATGGAATGGACTGGCTTTTCGCTTGAACCATTCTTCTTCCAACCATCTGCTTCCCATACTGCAAGGGAACCTTCCGGACACCTTGTGTGAGAATTACAGTCAGTGAGATCAAAACAACGAAGATTAATAGTAATATTAAGATAGAAAGAGCATCTGAAGTATCAGTGGTGAACATAGATATCATTGCTTCTGGCATTCTTCCAATTATACCCGCAAAAATCAGAAGTGAGATTCCATTTCCAATTCCTCGTTCTGTAATCTGCTCACCCATCCAGATCAAAAGGATGGTTCCTGTAGTGATGGATAGAAGACCTAAGTAGAAAAAGAAAGGTTCTACAGATGGATTGATAAGACCAGGGTATTTTGCAGGAGCTAATTCAGTTCCTGTAGACCAAGATTTAGCAAGATGTAAAACTGCTAGAGATTGAACCGCACAAAGAATGATGGTTCCGTATTTAGTATACTGTTGGATTTTCTTTCTTCCTTCATCGCCTTCTTTTTGAAGTTTTTGAAGAGAAGGAATTAAAACCATAACTAACTGCATAATGATCGAAGAAGAAATGTATGGCATGATTCCAAGTGCAAAAATGGAAAACTTGAGTAAAGCTCCACCAGCAAAAAGGTCTACCATATTTAAAAATCCTTCTCCAGGATCAGAGGTGATTCCTGAAACGATTAGAGAATTGATACCAGGAATGGTAACATGAGTACCCATACGAAACAATAGAAGCATGAATAGGGTAAATAGAATTTTTCCTCTAAGTTCAGGAATCTTAAAAATATTCGCAATAGTACTCAACAATGGAACTTACCTTTAATCCTTAGTAGTTTTTGCTTGGGTTCTGATTGTTACAGATCCACCAGCTTTTTCAATTTTTGCTTTTGCTGTTTCAGAGAAAGCATCTGCAGTAATTTGAATTGATGTGGTAATTTCACCATCACCTAAAATTTTTATTAAAAGATTTTCATCTTGTATTACATTTTTTTGCTTCAAAATTTCTGGAGTAATAGTACCACTAATTCCAAGTTTTGCAAGTAAACCAAGATTTACTGATTGGTATAATTTATGGTTCTTACTTGTGAATCCTCGTTTTGGAAGTCTTCTATGAAGTGGCATCTGACCACCCTCAAAACCTCTTCTCATAGAAGAAGCTCGAGCTTTTTGGCCTTTTTGACCGCGTGTCGAAGTCTTACCAAGTCCAGATCCTGGTCCTTGACCTACTCTTTTCTTGGAAGTCTTTGCACCTTTTGGAATAGTAATTGTATTTTTATTACCAAGAGAAGTTGATTTTTTGGTTCTATCAGAGCCAAATGCTTTAGAAGGTTCTATTCTCTGAGATTTTGATTCAGTCATTTTATTTTACCTTTTCTACTGTTACCAAATGCGTAACAGATCTCAGCATACCTTTGATCTGAGCGGTCAATTGGTGTTTTCTTTGTGCGCCTTTTCTTTTAAGACCTAAGGCAATCAAAGTTTTTCTGTGAGCTGGAATGGTACCTATTGAGCTTCTTGATTGGGTTACAATTACTTCTTCCATGATCAATCCTTACCAAATAATTTTGAGAAAGAAATTCCTCTTCTTTTTAAAGCGGAAGACGGAGTCTGTAGCTGAGTCAATGCATCTAAAGTTGCTTTTACAATATTCATAGCATTTCCAGAACCGTATGTCTTAGAAAGTAAGTCTTGGACTCCAATTCTTTCTACAACAGATCGAACATGTGCTCCAGCAATAATTCCAGTTCCTGCAGAGGCTGGTTTTAAGAGAACTCGTGCTGATTTAAATTGGCCTATAACTTCATGAGGAATCGTATGACCATTGAAATCAATGTTAAGAAGATTTTTCTTAGCACTTTCAATAGATTTACGAATTGCATCTGGAACTTCATTTGCTTTACCAAATCCGATTCCTACTTTTCCTTTTCCATCACCAACCACTGATAAAGCATTAAATGAAAATCGTCTTCCACCTTTAACAACTTTAGCAACTCGATCGATCTTTACGACCTTCTCTGTAAATTCTTTTTGTTCTTCTTCAACTATCATATTAGAACTCCAAACCACCTTCTCTAGCAGAATCTGCAAAAGCAGAAATAGCACCATGATAGAGCATTCCTGATCTATCCAACATTACGATTTTAACTCCGGCCTTAGAAGCACGTTCTGCAATTACCTTACCGAGAGTAGTTGCTGCACTTTTGCTTTTCTTGCTATTTTCATGACTTGGAAATGATTTTTCAAGAGTGGTAGCATAAGCTAAAGTAACTCCCTTAGTATCATCTATAATCTGAGCAGTAAGGAATTTATTAGATTTGTTGAAAACCAATCTAGGTCTATTCCCATTTTTCTTTAAAGTAAAACGAACTCTCTCTGCTCTTCTTTTTTTATTAATATTCTTCTTAGTTTTGTTGATCATGGCTTATTTTTTACCTGTCTTTCCAGCCTTACGCTTGACAACTTCATCAGAATAACGAATTCCTTTTCCTTTATATGGTTCTGGAGGACGTTTTGAACGAATATCAGCTGCAACTTGACCGACCAATTGGCGGTCGATTCCAGAAATTTTTATTTTTAACTGATCAGCAACTTCAATCTTAATTCCGTTTGGAGTTGGAAATACAACTTCATGTGAATATCCAAGACTCATTACTAAATCTTTTCCTCTCACCTGTGCTCTATAACCTACACCAGTAATTTCAAGATTTCGAGTCCAGCCTTCTGTAACGCCTTTAACTGAATTATTAAAAAGTGCACGAACAAGTCCATGCAGGGCGATTATCTTCTTTTGTTCAGAAGATCTAACGAAAGAAACTGTTTCATTCTCTTGGTTTAACGAAATTCCTTCAAATATAGGAGTAGAAATTTCCCCTAGAGGACCTTTTACTAATATTGAATTTCCGTTGTCTTTAATTTCCACTTTTGGTGGAATTGTTACGATTGCTTTTCCTACTCTGGACATGATTAGTTCTTCTGTTTGGTTAGAATACCTTACAGATTACTTCCCCTCCAATTTTGAGTTGTTTTGCTTTCTTTCCAGTCATTACACCTTGCGATGTAGAAATAATTAATGTTCCTAAATTATTTCGGAAAGGGCGAATTTCAGAAGATTGAATATAAATTCGTCTTCCTGGCTTAGATACTTTTTCAATGATTCTGATTACAGGCTTTTTCTCGGAATCGTATTTCAATTTTACTTGAAAATCATCAAAGCTTCCTGTTTTTACAGTATTGATTTCTGCAATGTAACCTTCATCTTTCAAAAGTTCTAAAATGTTTTTCTTAATTTTAGAACCTGGAATTACACATGATTCGTGTTTAGCACGTTGTGCATTTCTGATTCTTGTTAGCATATCTGCGATTGGATCTGATAGACTCATAATAACCTCTTAATTTTGTTTACCAGGAAGCTTTCACTACGCCAGGTATTTGACCTTTACTTGCTAAATCACGAAAGCAAATTCTACACATATCAAATCTTCTAATATAACCTCGAACACGACCGCAAAGTGGGCATCTAGTATATTCTCTTACTTGAAATTTCTTCTTCTTTGCATGTCTTTCAATCATTGATTTTTTAGCCATGTTCTTCTCCTATTAGTTCTTATTCTTGTATGGCATTCCGAACCCACTGAATAGGTCGTAAGCCTCTGTGTCCACATCCGTAGATGTGACAAAAGTTATATTAATTCCATAAATGTTATTAATCTTATCAAATTGAATTTCAGGGAAAATAATTTGTTCTTTGATAGAAATATTATAATTCCCACGACCATCAAAACCTTTCGGGTTTACACCTTTAAAGTCACGTACCCTAGGTAGAGCAACGTTGATGAACCTGTCTAGAAACTCATACATGTAATTCCCACGTAGAGTAACTTTACAACCTAGAACCATACCTTCCCTAACTTTAAAACCAGCTATTGATTTCTTAGCGATAGTTTTTACTGCTTTTTGGCCAGTAATTAAACCTAATTCATCTAAAGCTGCTTCCATCATTTTGGGGTTTGCATGAGCTTCACCCATACCAACATTCAATACGATTTTTTCTAATTTAGGAACTCTCATTACGGATTTATGTCCGAGTTTTTTTTGGAGTTCTGGACGAATATTTTTTAAATATTTCTCTTTTAAACGAGGAACTTGCATGGATTAAATCTCCTTCCCTTCCGGTCTAGAAATCCTGATCTTATTGCCTTTTGATTCGCCCACTCCTAATCTAACGCCTGTTTTCTTCTTAGAGTCAAAAAACATGACATTAGAAATGTGAATTGGAAATTCAATTTCAATCTGACCGCCTTGAGGATTTTCTTGAGTAGGTCGAACAAATCTTCTTTTTTTGTTTACGCCCTCAACAAAGACTCGGTCTTTTTTCTTATCAATAGCTAGGATTTTACCTTTTTTGCCTTTGTCTTTTCCGGCAATTACAATGACTTCATCATCTTTTTGTAATTTTATCTTCTTAAATTTAGTATAGTCTGATCCTCTATACGTTAACTTAGCTGGCATTATAAAACCTCCGGAGCAAGAGATACAATCTTCATGTATTTTTTATCACGAAGCTCTCTAGCAACAGGTCCAAAAATACGTGTACCTTTTGGATTTCCTTTATCATCGATGATTGCTACAGCATTATCATCGAAGCGGATATAAGTTCCATCTGGTCTTCTGATTTCTTTTTTAGTTCGGACAACCACAGCGCGTTGAACTGCTTTACCATGAACTTTTTTCCCCTGTCCGTCTCTTAGTCCGTAACCAGGCTGAGAAGATTTCACAGCTACAATAATTTCATCACCAATAGTAGCGTATCTTTTCTTAGAACCACCTAAAACTTTGATACACATAACTTTTTTGATACCAGAGTTATCGGCTACTTGCAAAATAGTTTCTTGCTGAATCATAGTTGTTTAGCCTTCTCAAGAATTTTAACAAGTTTATGATGCTTTTGGCTAGATAAAGGTCTAGTCTCTACTGCGAGGATAACATCACCTATATTGCATTGGTTCTTTTCATCATGGATCTTAATCCGAGATGTATTGGTAGTAATCTTTTTAAATAAAGGATGCATTTTCTTAGTGATGGACTCTATGACAACCGTCTTGTCCATTGAATTAGAAACTACTTTCCCAGTTACTGTCAGAGATTTTCTTTGTTCTGCGTGTTCCATTGATTTACCTGCCAGTGCCTTTAGCTAACTCACGTTCTCTTTGGATCGTAAGAATTCTGGCTATTTTTCTTTTTGTATCTCTAATTTTCTTAGGATTTTCCAAGTTCTTTTCTACGGCAAATTTAAATCTTTGGCTTCGAATTTCTTCCCTTGCTTCATCCAATTGGGTATTTAAATCTTTTTCAGATAATTCGTGTAGTTTATTTTTCACAATAAGCTCCTTTTAACGAATGTTGTTTGAAGTGGAAGTTTAAATGATGCAAGTTCTAAAGCTTTTTTAGCAGTAGCTTCATCAACACCAGCCATTTCAAAAAGAACTCTACCTGGACGAATTTCAGCAATCCAATACTCAGGATTTCCTTTTCCTTTACCCATCCTGGTTTCAGCAGGTTTCTTAGTAATAGGAACATGTGGAAAAATACGGATCCATAATTTACCACCTCGTTTAACTTGGCGGTTAATAGTAATCCTTGCTGCCTCAATTTGGCGAGCAGTCAAACGACCAGAAGTTATGGCTTTTAAACCAAACTCACCGAAAGAAACTTTTGAGCCTCTTTCGTCTTTGCCCTTGAGTCTGCCTCGTTGTCTTTTTCTAAATTTAACTCTTTTGGGGGATAACATTAAGAACTCCTATTAACTCGTCCTTCTTTTGACAGCGTATTTATCATCATCCGATTCTTCTTTTGTTGGGAAGTGATCGCCTGTATAAGTCCAAACTTTAACACCAATTTGACCATAAGTTGTTAGTGCTTCTTTGAAACCGTAATCAATCTTTGCTCTAAGTGTGTGTAAGGGAACTCGGCCTTCCATGTATTTTTCTACACGAGCCATATCCGCTCCGTTTAATCTTCCGGAAATTTGGATTTTAATTCCTTCAACACCACCTCTCATCGCTCTACGAAGTTCTTGCTTCATAACACGACGGAAAGGCATACGTTGTTCGATTTGAATAGCAACAGTTTCAGCAACTGCCTGAGCAACGATTTCTGGTTTTTTAACTTCTATAATATTTAGGCTAATTGGTTTTTCAGCCATGCCTTTGAGCTGAGTTTTAATCATCTCAATATTATTACCTTTTTGGCCAATGACCATACCAGGCTTAGAAGTATGAATATTAACATTTATTTTTTCAGGAAAACGTTCTACGATGATTTTCACAACGCCTGCAGTTTTCAGTTTTTTTAATAAAAACTTTTTGATCTTAAGATCTTCATGTAGGTTTTTTCTATAATCCATCTTGGAATACCAAATTGAATCCCAAGTTCGAGTTATACCTAGTCTGAGTCCGATTGGATTGACTTTCTGTCCCATACTATTTCCCTTCTGTTTCCTTAGCTTTGTCAGACAAAACCAAAGTTATATGGCTAAGTCTCTTACGAATACGAGAAGCTCTACCTCTCGCTCTAGGACGGTATCTCTTCATGATAGGACCATCATCTACATAAATCTTACTGATAAATAGTTCTTGAGGATTTACATTTTCATTTACTTGAATTGCGTTTGATACTGCTGAATTTAGTAGATCAATTATCATATCTGATGCTTTTTTATTAGTAAATTTAAGAATATCCATAGCTTCTTGGTAACCATACCCACGAACCTCGTTGGCAACCAATCTAGCTTTTCTAGCAGAAATTCTTACGTGTTTAGCAACTGCTTTGGCTTCCATATTATCCTACTTTTTCACTGCCTTTTTATCACCAGAGTGTCCTCTGAATGTTCTTGAAGGTGCAAATTCTCCAAGCTTATGACCAATCATGTTATCATTAACAAAAACTGGAATAAATTGCTTACCATTGTGAACCATTACTGTGTGTCCAATCATATCAGGATAGATGGTGCTACGACGTGACCAAGTCTTAAATGGTTTTTTTTGTCCTTCTGAATTCATTTTGGTTATTTTTTTCATCAGGTGATCATCGATAAAAGGGCCTTTTTTTAAACTTCTTGCCATGCTGCTACCTATCTCTTCCGGTTCCTTTTTCTTTTTTGTACGATGAATTTATCTGTCGTACTATTAGTTCTAGTTTTATAACCCTTAGCTGGTTGACCCCAAGGGGAAACTGGATGGCGTCCACCGGAAGTTCTACCTTCCCCACCACCATGAGGGTGATCTACAGGATTCATCACGACTCCTCTAACAGAAGGACGTTTACCTAACCATCTGCTTCTTCCAGCTTTACCGATTGCAACTAGATTATGATCTTTATTACTTAGTTCACCAATAGTTGCTAAACAATCTTTTCTAATCTTTCTTACTTCAGTAGATGGAAGCTTTAAGCTTACGTAATCACCATCTTTAGCGGCTATAACAGCAAAAGTTCCTGCAGTTCTTACAATTTGAGCACCACGTCCAGGTTGCATTTCAACACAATGAACGTTAGTACCAGGAGGAATTTTAGAAAGTGGAAGAGAATTTCCTACTTTTATTTCGGAATCAGGACCGCTTTGGATCTTGTCTCCTACTTTCAATCCTGCAGGAGAGAGTATATAAGTATATTCACCATCAGCATAACAAATCAATGCGATAAAGGAAGAACGGTTTGGATCGTATTCAATTGTTTTAACAGTTGCAGGAATTCCGAATTTCTTTCTTTTGAAATCAATAATTCGATATTTTCTCTTAACACGACCACCTTTATGACGAACGGAAATTTTACCACCATCGCCTCTACCAGCTTTGTAATTACCTTTAGAAGTTAAACTTTTCTTAGGCTTATCTACAGTTACCTCAGAATAATCTAACTTAGATGTGTATCTTGTTGTAGCTGTGTATGGTTTAAGTTTCTTGATACCCATAATTATACCTTAACTATATCCAAAGTAGTTCCATCGTTAAATGTAACGATAGCTTTCTTCCAATGAGCTTTTTGAGCTGGCATGGAACGAAATCTCTTTATTTTACCTCTATAAACTTGGATGTTTACAGAAGCTGGATTCGCATTAAAGATTTTTTTAATAGCTTCTTTAACTTGAATTTTATTTGCATCTGGGTGGATTCTAAAAGTATATTTTGTTATCTTTTTACCATTAGATGATCTTCTTGATGTTTTTCTTTTTGCTTCAATTCTTTCATGTATTACTTCTAAATCTTGCGATTTTTCAGTAATCATAGGAGCGATGATAACTTGTTCTGGACTCATTATTTTCCTTCTCCTTTACCGTATTGTTGCAACATTTCTTGTATTGCACTTTCAGAAATAATTAAGTTGTTATTATAAAGAATATCTCTACAAACGATCCTTTTTGAGTTAACATACTTCAAAAAAGGAATGTTGCGAGTAGATCTCTTAAGGAATTGGTTTTCACCAGTTACAACGATACCTACATTCCCTTTGTCAGATACTTCCATGTTTTTAAGAATTCCAAATATTGCTTTTGTGGAATATTCCTCAGGACTGATATCTTCAATGATTTTAATTCGAGATTCTTCTGCTTTTTTATTCAATATAGAAAGAACTGCTCTTTTCTTAACATTTCTAGAAAGCGACGAAGAGTAATCTCTTGGTTTAGGTCCATGTATAATACCACCACCAACCCAATGAGGAGCTCTCGAAGAACCTTGTCTTGCTCTACCAGTTCCTTTTTGTGCCCATGGTTTTGCACCACCACCTCTTACTTCAGACTTATCTTTAGTAGAATGAGTCCCTTGACGTAAGTTAGCATTTTCTGCTTTAATAGCATCGTAGATCGCGCCTGTAGAAACTCCTGCTCCAAATATTGCAACAGGCAGTTCAACTTCTCCGATCAGCTTTCCATCTTTGGAATATTTTTGCGCTTTCATATTAGGTTAAGTCCTTATATCTTCTCGATGGATACTATTGAAGTATCGCTACCTGGGACATTCCCAGAAACGAATAGAAGATTCTCTTCAACATTGATTTTAATAATTTTCAAATTTCGAACGGTTGATTTATCAGCACCCATTCTACCACCCATTTTCATACCTTTAAAAACTCTTGAAGGTGTAGAGCCTGCTCCTATCGAACCAGGGTGTCTTTGAAACCTTGAACCGTGGGCTTGAGGTCCACCCGCAAATTTGTGTCTTTTAACAACACCTTGAAATCCCTTCCCTTTAGAAGTTCCAGAGACTTTAATAATATCATTCAATTCAAAAACATCAGAAATTCCAATTTCAGAACCTGCAGTCACTTCAATACCAAAATCTCTAAATTCTTTAAAATGGCGTTTAGGAGAAGTGATTCCAGTTTTAGCCAAATGTCCTTTGATTGCTTTGTTCAAAGATTTCTCTTTGGAAATACCAAAAGCCAACTGAACTGCGTCATATCCATCATTGGAGATTGTTTTTATTTGGGAAACAGCACAAGGACCGACTCGAAGGATAGTCACTGGAATAACTTTCCCTTCTGCATCAAAGACTTGAGCCATACCGATTTTTTCTGCGATGAGTCCTTTCGCCATTTTCTATAATCCTTACGACTTTATATCAACTGAAACACCAGCTGGTAACTGAAGTTTCATAAGAGCTTCGACTGTATCTTCATTAGTATTGAGGATATCAATTAGCCTTTTGTGTGTTCTCATTTCAAATTGCTCTCTCGCTTTTTTATTCACGTGAGGAGAACGTAAAACTGTATAAATTTCCTTTTTAGTAGGCAGAGGAATTGGACCGGAGACAGTAGCTCCAGTCCTTTTCGCAGTGGCTACGATTTCATAGGTTGATTGATCAATCAACCTATGATCAAAAGCTTTTAATTTAACTCTGATTCGTTGGCCTGTCATGCTCTGCTCTTACTCGATTATCGAGGCAACAACCCCGGAACCGATCGTTCTTCCACCTTCACGAATCGCAAATTTAAGACCTTGGTCCATAGCGATTGGGTGAATAAGCTCGATAGTCATAGTGATGTTATCACCAGGCATTACCATTTCTGCACCATCAGGAAGTTTAATTACTCCAGTGATGTCAGTTGTTCTAAAGTAGAACTGAGGTCTGTAATCGTTAAAGAAAGGAGTGTGTCTTCCACCTTCATCTTTAGTTAATACGTAAACTTCAGATTTAAACTTTTTGTGTGGAGTAATAGAACCTGGCTTAGCAAGAACTTGACCTCTTTCGATGTCTTCTTTCTTAGTTCCACGAAGAAGAGCTCCGATGTTATCACCTGCTCTAGCTTCATCTAAAAGTTTACGGAACATTTCAATTCCTGTAATTACAGTCTTAGTAGTATCTCTGATTCCAACGATCTCAATTTCATCGTTAATCTTCAATATACCTTGCTCAACTCTTCCAGTTGCAACAGTTCCTCGACCAGTGATAGAGAAAACGTCTTCTACAGGCATAAGGAAAGGTTTATCGATAATCCTTTGTGGATCTGGAATATAAGTGTCTACCGCTGCCATCAATTTCTCAATGGACGGCATACCTAATTCAGAATCATCACCTTCTAGCGCTTTTAAAGCAGAGCCAGAAATAAAAGGAGTCTTATCACCTGGGAAATTGTATTTATTTAAAAGATCTTTAATCTCTTCTTGTACCATCTCAACCATATCGTTTCTTTCATCCGCAGCTAGCATGTCAGCTTTATTTAGATAAACAACGATATAAGGAACACCAACCTGACGAGCAAGTAGGATGTGTTCTTTGGTTTGAGGCATAGCGCCGTCAGTAGCAGATACAACTAAAATAGCGGCATCCATCTGCGCAGCTCCCGTGATCATGTTCTTAACATAGTCAGCGTGACCTGGACAATCTACGTGAGCGTAGTGACGTTGTTCAGTTTCGTATTCTTGGTGTGATGTAGCAATAGTAATCCCACGAGCTTTTTCTTCAGGAGCGTTGTCGATCTGATCGTAAGCTATGGCTTTATTAGTTCCACCTAGTTTTTTAGCTAGGGTAGTAGTAATAGCAGCCGTTAGGGTAGTTTTGCCGTGGTCAACGTGACCTATCGTGCCAATGTTCAAGTGTGGTTTTGTTCTGTCGAATTTTGCTTTAGCCATGCTCTATTCAATCTCCTCAAATAATTATGCGGTCCCTAACGGGCCTGTCTGTCATTAAGAACGTTGTATTTTTCGGGGTTAAAGGAGTTTCTTTGGTAAGAAATACCAGTCCCTTTGGTCATATTTCTAAGGGCACCCGAAAAGCCAAGCAAGTTTTCAGTACCTGCTCTGGCTAATACAATGGAACTAGTTGCGTTCTTCTTTTGAATTTCAAGAACCTGTGCGTTTCTCTTCTGAAGCAGAGATAAAGTAGATCCCAGATGGACATCGTCCACGAGAATCTCCAAATCAGAAATTGGACCTATTATGTCCGTTCCCTCACTTAGTGCACCCCTAATTCCACTCACAACAGCGATCTTAAGAAGAACTAAGAATTGATCCGAATCGACTTCAGGCGATACGAATGAATGCACAATGCACTCTAGTCCTAAAACTTCTAAATGATATCTTCCACGAGACATTGCCTCATAGAAAGCTGTTGTAACTACATTTTGTATCTTTTCTGGGAGACTTACCTCAAAGGCTATTAGCTTCGAAAATCCGGCAGTATCTCGCAGAGTTGCACTGATGGTGCCACTGGAAACTTTATCTCCATAGGCAGTGTGCTCAAAAACAATCTGTTTTTCCATGATTTTGCTGCGCTCATATCTTGCAACCTTCAATTCACCATAAGTAAATTTTTTCAAGAAATTTTTCATCAATCGTTCTCGAAATATTTCTAAATGCAATTCCCCCTGACCCCAAAGTGTAAAACTACCCAATTCGATATCTTCTTCCAATCGATAAGATGGATCTTCCCATACGATTCCGACCATAGAGTCCCATAAATCTTTACGATCTTCTGAATATTCTGGTTCAACTATAACAGCAAAAGGGGAATCAATAATGGGTCTTACGGGTTCAAGAGAATTTAGATCAGGAGATGCGAACATATCACCCGGTGAAACAGTTAGCATTTCTACAGCTTTATCACCAAAGATATTATAGATTCGACTGAGTCTTATATTAGAACCTTTAAAATTCAATTCTTCATTTTTATGAATTTTTCTAAGTGCTCTCGCAAAAGTTAACTTCCCTAATTCAGAATGGTTCATTCTTTTTGATAAAATTATTTCAGCTCCCTCTAGAGCTATAGGGATAGGAAAATCCAAATGAGAAATCAATTCTAAAAGTTCAGCTACTCCTTTTCCAAAGTAAGCTGAACCACCTAGCACTGGAGTTATTTTAGATTCAATAATTCCAAGAAAAAGACCTCTGGCTGATATATCATAAATTCGCTGGGGATGCTCTAGATACTCTGAACTGAGATCCTCGTTCCATTCAAATAGCTCTAGATGTTCTCTCTCTAAAAATTTTTCTGGATTTTTCCAAATCACAGATGATTCTTCTTCATGAAATAGAATAGAAGGTGATTTACCTAAATTTTCTTGAATGCTTAGAATTGCATCTGAAAGGTTTTCGGAGTTGCGGTCTAATTTATTAATGAAAAATACTATTGGAATTTTCTTTTCTATAAGTTCGTTATGTATGAGTACGGTTTGACTTTCGACTCCTCTATTTCCATCCAAAACTATGATAGCGATATCTATTGAGTCAAGAACTGACTCAACTTGATTTCTAAAATCTAAATGGCCTGGTGTATCCAAAAGATTAATTTTAATTTTTTCTTTATTGGTTTTAAATTCGAATTGCAAAAGACTTGATAGGATTGAAATTCCTCTAGCTACTTCAATATCCAGCGAATCTGATTCTGTAGTCCCATCTTCTATGCTTCCGGCAGAACGTATTGCTCCTGCCATATGAAGGATTTGCTCGGTAAGTGTAGTTTTCCCAGCGTCAATGTGAGCGAATATTCCTAAATTAATTATTTTCATAGCCGTATAAAAAAGAAAGGATCAGTGTTCCCACTGATCCAATTCGCTAAATGGTGTCCATTCTTTAAGAATGGATAGTAATTCTTTAATAAGAAATTTTTACCAACGATAGTGGCTAAAAGCTTTGTTAGCCTCTGCCATTTTTCTGATGTCTTCTTTTTTCTTAATAGAAGAACCCGTATTTTTCTGAGCTTCAATAAATTCACTGGCAAGTTTATTTTTCATAGACTTTTCATTTCTGGATCTTGAATATTTAATCAACCAACGAATTCCTAGAGCAAGTCTTCTCTCGGGGCGAACTTCGATAGGAACTTGGTAAGTAACTCCACCTACTCTTCGAGATTTTACTTCGACTTGAGGCTTTACATTTTCTAAAGCTTCTGTAAAAACTTGATGGGGATCCAATCCAGTCTTTTTGCTTATGATTTCGAGAGCATCGTAAAATACTTTTTCCGCTGTACTTTTTTTTCCATCTTCCATTAAACAATTAATGAATTTAGAAATAGTTTGGTCTCCGTATTTTGGATCACCTTCAATAGCACGTGGTTCAACTTTTCCTCTTCTTCTAGACATAGATTCCTCTTCTCTTAAGCCTTAGGCCTTTTAGCTCCGTATTTAGATCTTCCTTTTCTTCTCTTGTCTACACCAAGTGTATCAAGTGTTCCTCTAATAATATGATATCGAACCCCAGGTAAATCTTTTACCCTTCCACCACGAATCAATACCACGTTGTGTTCTTGAAGATTGTGTCCTTCACCAGGAATATAAGCAGTAACTTCGATGCCAGTAGTAAGTCTTACCCTTGCAACCTTTCTTAAGGCAGAGTTTGGTTTCTTAGGTGTAAAAGTCATTACACGAGTACAAACTCCCCTTCTTTGTGGTGAGCTCTTTAAAGCAGGCGATTTAGTCCTCTTTTTTTGCAATTTTCGCCCGTGGCGAATGAGTTGATTGATTGTTGGCATCGTCTATATTACCTTTTTTGGATCCTTATAACCAAATTTTAAAGAAAGGCGATTAAGTAAAGGGAAAAAAGAAGACTAATCTTCTTCTTCCTCGTCCTCATCGGCTTCCTCATCACTTTCTTCTTCATCGTCTGACTTATCAGACCCCTTTACTAATTCATCTACATTGTAATCAGATTCTAATTCTTCACCGAGGTCATCATCATCATCCTCTTCTCCGTCTTCTTCAAAGACAGGAGTTGGAGACGCTGCTGAAGATGAATCTGATTCTAAATGATCCGCATCTTCCTCGTCCTCATTCTCGATTAGATCCCAATCTAGATCCCCAGGAATTTCCTTGAAGACATCGATATCTCGGTAGTTCTTCATTCCAGTTCCTGCAGGAATCATATGACCAATGATTACGTTTTCTTTTAATCCCATAAGATTATCAGTCTTCCCTTTTATAGCGGCATCAGTTAAGACTTTAGTTGTCTCTTGGAAGGATGCTGCAGAGAAAAATGATTCTGTATTCAAAGATGCTTTTGTTAATCCAAGTAAAATCGGTTGGCAAGAAGCAGGAGATCCCCCTTCTAATTCAACTCTTCTATTTTCCTCATCAAATTGAAATCTATCAACTTGTTGTTGGTTCACGAAAATTGTATCACCAGGATCGGTAATCATAACCTTTCTAAGCATCTGGCGGATAACAACTTCTATGTGTTTATCATTGATATGCACTCCTTGCAAACGGTAAACTTCCTGGACCTCTTGAACTAAATAGTTTTGAAGTGCATTTGTTCCCTTAATTGCAAGAATATCATGTGGATCTAGATTTCCATCATCCAACTGATCGCCACGTTTCACGTAATCCCCGTTTCTAACGCGGATTTGCTTACCGATAGGAATTGTAACTTTTACTTTTTCCAAATCTGGAGAATCTGGAATAATATAGAGAACACGCTTTTCTTTAACGATTTCACCCTTGTCTTCGATCTTACCGTCTTCTTCAGCTAAATTACATGCATCTTTCGGTCTTCTAGCTTCAAACAGCTCATCTACTCGTGGAAGACCACCCGTAATATCTCGCGTTTTTTCAGCGATAGTCGGAATCTTAAAGAGAAGATCACCAGCTACAACCTTGTCTCCATTTTGGAAACCTAGTAGCGCATCCACAGGAATAGTGATTTCAGCTGAACCATCTGGCCCATTGATCAAGAGTCTTGGGTTTAATCTTTCTTTTTTCTGTTCAATTACTTTTAAAATAATGTTAGATGTCTTAGGGTCCACATCTCGTCTAACGTTCTTACCTATTTCCAGATCAACCCAAGTTACATTACCAGACTTTTCTGCAAGACCCAATTCGTTGTATGGATCAAACTCAGCCATTGGCATATTAGCATCAAGAGTATCGCCTTCCTTGCTTTTGATTATAGTTCCCGCTTTGATTGGAATTACAATCTCATCACCTAATACTTTTAAAGTATCATCGACGATTAATACATTTCCAGGCATATCAGCTGTAATCAATTGATCACCAGCTAGATTCGAAGCGAAAACTTCCCCTTTCTCCACTCTATCTCCATTTTCAACTCTTAAGTTGGAAATTTCATTCATAGGATAGATTTGGATTAATCTTTTTAAATAGATAGAACCTCGGCTAATTGTTACATACTGTCCGAGAGAATTTGTTACGAATCGACCATTGATACTTTGAATGATAGATCGGAAAGGAAGTTTATGCTCTTTCTCTTGGATGGTTGCAGATGCAGCTCCACCAATATGGAAGGTTCTCATTGTTAACTGGGTTCCTGGTTGACCAATGGACTGAGCAGCAATAGTTCCAACAGCTTCACCAATCTCAACTGGCACCAATCGAGCCATATCCATACCGTAGCAATGTGTACAAATTCCATGTCTAGACTGACAAGTCAGAGGAGATCTTACTCTTACTTTTTCATATCCAAGGTTTTCAATTTTTTGACCGACAACCTTAGTTACTAGAGTATTTTTAGGAATTACAACATCATTGGAAACTGGATCAAGAACGTCCTCAGCAGTATATCTTCCGAATAATCTGTCCGATAAGGAAACTATAACATTTTCCCCTTCCTTTACAACACCTAGGATAATTGAATTATTTGTTCCACAGTCTGGTTCAGATACAATAACATCTTGGGAGATATCAACAAGTCTTCTTGTTAGGTAGCCCGCATCGGCAGTCTTTAAGGCAGTATCTGCAAGACCTTTCCTAGCACCGTGTGTGGAGATAAAGAATTCAAGAACTCCTAAACCTTCACGGAAGTTAGAACGAATCGCAAGTTCAATGATCTCACCAGAAGGCTTAGCCATAAGACCACGCATTCCAGCCAACTGTCGAATCTGTTGTTTAGAACCCCTTGCACCAGAAGCCGCCATTACGTAGACAGGATTGAAACCATTTTTATCTTTTTCTAGTTCCTTGAACATCCCGTCTGTAATCACATCATTGGTCTTAGTCCAAATCTCGATTACTTTTTTATATCGCTCTTCGTTCGTAATGATACCTTTTCGGTATTCATTATCCGCTTTTTCAACTTCCTTATTAGCATCATTCACCAAAGATTCTTTGGCTGGGGATACTCGGATGTCTTCAATTGAAATTGTTGGAGAGAAGATGGTTGCATAGTGATAACCAAGTTTCTTGATCTCATCAAGCATAACTACTGTTGCACCAGGACCAAATTTATCATATACATCAGCAATGATTTTGTTGGTTTCTTTATCACCAAGAGTTCTATTTACATAGTCATAATTCTTCGGGAATGCAGTATTGAAAATCAATCTACCAGGAGTGGTCTCAATGATTTTACCTAAGTGGAGAACGGAGATCTTTGTTCTAAGATCCACAACTCCTCTGTCGATTGCATATTCAACTTCTTCTAGGGAAGAGAAAAATTTTCCTTCGCCTTTTCCACCTTTGATCTCAGAAGTTAAGTAATAGATTCCAAGAACGATATCCTGAGTTGGCCCACAGATCGGATGACCATTGGCAGGGTTCAAAATATTATGCGGAGATAGCATGAGCATCCAAGTCTCTAATTGAGCCTTAGGAGAAAGAGGAACGTGAATTGCCATCTGATCACCGTCAAAGTCAGCGTTAAACGCATGACAAACGAGTGGATGTAGTTTAATCGCTTTCCCATCAACTAGTTTAGGAATAAAAGCTTGGATACCCAATCTATGAAGAGTTGGTGCTCGGTTCAGCATTACAGGGTGTTCTCTTACTACAGTTTCTAGAACATCATATACTTCTTTTTCTTCGGCTTCAATCTTCTTCTTTGCAGATTTGATATTAGGAGCTAGATCAAGATCCACTAATCTTTTCATGATAAATGGCTTGAAAAGTTCCAATGCCATTTTCCGTGGAAGACCCATTTGATGGTATTTTAGATCTGGGCCGACAACAATAACCGATCTACCAGAATAATCCACCCTCTTACCGAGTAAGTTCTGTCTAAATCGTCCTTGTTTACCTTTCAACATATCAGAGATAGATTTAAGAGGTCGGTTTCCCTTTCCCTTAACTGTTCTTTTGCGTCGAGAGTTATCAAAAAGAGCGTCTACTGCTTCTTGAAGCATTCTCTTTTCGTTTCTTACAATAATTTCAGGTGCCTTTAAAGCTAAGAGTCTCTTCAAACGGTTGTTACGGTTGATTACTCTTCTGTACAAATCGTTCAAGTCAGAGGTTGCAAATCTTCCGCCTTCTAACTGAACCATAGGTCTTAGTTCTGGGGGGATGACAGGAACTACATCTAAAACCATCCACTCAGGTCTGTTTCCTGAATCACGGAAGGCTTCTAGAACTTCTAATCTTTTTAGAATTCTTTTGTCAGTGATTTTTGCTTTGTCTTGGATTTTCTGACGGATGGCACGAGCTTCTGCATCGACATCAATACGAGAAAGAAGTTCTTTGATTGCGTCTCCACCAATACCAGCTACAAATTTATCACCGTATTCATCTAGGAAGTTGTGGAATTCATCTTCATCGATGAGTTCTCCTCTACTTCTTCCTGAATCAGCCGGATCGATAATTACATATTTTTCAAAATAGAGAACAGACTTCAATTGGTTGATAGTCATGTCCAAGAGCAGACCCATTCTAGAAGGAACGGATCTGTAATACCAGATGTGAGAAACAGGTGCAGCTAGTTCAATATGACCCATTCTCTCTCTACGAACTTTAGAATGTGTTACTTCTACACCGCATTTATCGCAAACCACACCCTTGTATCGGATTGATTTGAATTTTCCACAGTAGCATTCCCAGTCTTTTGTAGTTCCAAAAATTTTCTCACAGAATAAACCATCCCTTTCTGGTTTTAAAGTTCTGTAATTGATGGTCTCTGGTTTTTTTACTTCACCAAAAGACCATTCTTTTATTCTTTCAGGAGATGCGAGTCGAATTGTAATTGAATCGAAGCTATTGTAGTTTCTCATGGATCCTCTTTAGTTATTCTCAATGGATTCGAATTTAATGGCTTTGTTCGGCCTAGAAAATTCGTCTTCGTAGTCTGAAATATCGACGTTGTTACCCTCGACATCTTGGATGATGATATCCAAGGCCAGTCCACGTAATTCTTGAACAAGAACGTTGAAAGATTCGGGAATTCCTGGTTTTATAGAATGGATTCCTTTTACAATCGCTTCGTAGATTCTTGCTCTACCCAACATATCATCTGATTTTATTGTTAATAATTCTTGGAGTGTATGGGATGCACCATACGCTTCCAAAGCCCACACTTCCATCTCTCCTAATCTCTGACCACCAAACTGCGCTTTACCGCCAAGTGGTTGTTGAGTAACAAGTGAGTATGGTCCAGTTGACCTTGCGTGAATCTTATCATCCACCAAGTGAGCTAGTTTCAACATGTAGATGTATCCACAGAACACTCTGTTTAAGAATGGTTCACCCGTTCTACCGTCATAGAGTTGGAACTTTGAATTTTCTGGAAGTTCCGCCTGCTTGCAAAAGTCTAGAATATCATCTTCTGATGCACCATCAAATACTGGTGTTTCGAAATTGATTCCTAATTTGCTTGCTGCAAAACCCAATTGAGTTTCAAAAATTTGCCCCAAGTTCATACGAGAAGGTACACCTAATGGGTTAAGTACGATATCCATTGGAGTTCCGTCTTCCATGTATGGCATATCTTCTTCTGCCATAATTCTTGCGACGACTCCTTTGTTACCGTGACGACCAGCCATTTTATCACCCACAAGAAGTTTTCTCTTGCGTGCAACATAGACTTTTACCATTTCTTCTACACCGGCAGGAAGCTCATCCCCATTGTCTCTGGAAAATCTTTTCACATCAACAACGGTTCCTTCCATACCATTAGGAATTCTAAGAGATGAATCTCTTACTTCTTTGGCTTTTTCACCAAAGATAGAATGCAATAATTTATATTCAGGAGTTAAATCAGTCTCACCTTTTGGAGTAACCATACCAACTAGGATATCGCCAGGTTTCACTTCAGCACCAACTCGAATTACACCTGTTTCATCAAGATCTCGAAAAGCTTTATCTGAAAGATTTGGAATATCTCGAGTGATTTGCTCAGGGCCAAGTTTCGTTTCACGAGCTTGGATTTGGAACTCTTCGATGTGGATGGATGTAAAAACATCATCCTTGATGATACGTTCAGAAAGTAGGATGGCATCCTCAAAGTTAAAACCTTCCCATGGCATAAAACCAACTAGAACATTTTTTCCTAAGGCAAGAGTTCCTTTGTCAACGGATGGCCCATCTGCCAAGATAGTTCCTGGTTGAAGAATGGTTCCCATGGAATCAATTTTCTCACCGATTACTGTCTGACCTGCAAGGATAGAACCTGCGACTATGGATTCACCGTCTTTAACAAGTGATGTAAATTCACGATTTTGTGTTTTGAGTGGGTAAGTATGAGAACCTTTGGTATCATATTGAACTTCTATAGATTCTTTCGTTACTTTCGCAACTTTTCCAACACCCTCACTGTAAAGAACAGATACGGATGGCTTTTGAGTGAAGCAAGTGCCTTGGTTGGTTTTCTTAAATTTAGTTAAGCTGTATTCGAAAGGCTCTTTTACGCCGTCTTCTTTTACTACAACCGAATCAGCATCAACTTTTAGAACTACACCACTCTTCTTAGCTACAATACAAATTCCAGAGTCATAAGCAGATCTGCCTTCCATTCCAGTTCCCACAAATGGGGCTTCTTCTTTCAAAAGTGGAACTGCTTGTCTCTGCATGTTAGAACCCATCAAGGCTCTGTTCGCATCATCATGCTCTAGAAATGGAATCAATGCTGTAGAAACAGAAACTACTTGAAGAGGAGCCAAATCCATATATTGAATTTCGTTTGGGCTTCTAAAAGGGAAGTCGGATCTGTGACGAGTAGAAATTAATTTACTCTTAAAATCTCCCTTATCATCCACTGTTGAAGAAGATTGTGCCACATAATGGTATTCTTCTTTGTCAGCAGTAAGGTATTCCACTTGCTTAGTTACTTTTCCGTTTTTAACAACCTTGTAAGGTGTTTCAAGAAAACCGTAATCGTTTACTCTAGCAAAGGAAGACATAGATAGAATCAAACCAATGTTTGGACCTTCAGGGGTCTCAATAGGACACATACGACCATAGTGAGAATAGTGAACGTCACGAACTTCAAAACCAGCTCTATCTCGAGAAAGACCACCTGGTCCAAGTGCGTTCAACCTACGTTTGTGGGTAAGTTCTGCAAGTGGATTTGTCTGATCCATATACTGTGATAGTTGTGAAGATCCGAAAAATTCATTAATCACTGCTGTGATTGGTTTGATCGAAATTAATAATTGAGGAGTCTGTTGCTCAGGTTCTTGAACAGTCATTCTCTCTTTGATAACTCGTTCAACTCTAGAAAAACCAAGCTTCAACTGGTTTGCAATTAACTCACCAACGGAACGAACACGTCTGTTTCCCAAATGGTCAATATCATCAGGGAAGTAGTTTTCCACTTCGCTCATCAGCATTACTAGGTATTTCACAGTTGCGATGATATCTTCCTTTCTAAGAGTTCTCTCAAGGCAATTTGCAAAATCTTTAGGGCTATGGTATTCAAATTTAGAATTAATTTTATAACGACCCACATTACCTAAATCAAATGTCTTAGGAGAAAAGAAGAGTCTGTTGATTTCAGTTTCTGCGTTTTCTAGGGTTGAAGGCTCACCTGGTCTCATAATAGAATGAAACTTTTTGATAGCATCTTCGTAATCATTCACACCGTCTTTTTCGAGACAGTTGATAATAGTTGCGTTATCTTTTCCTTTTGGGAAGTCGATAGTCTCAACTTCTTTTACTTTCATTTCTTTGAGAATAGTAATGTTATCTTCGTTGATTTTTGCACCAGCTTCTAACATTACTTCACCCGTTTCAAAATTGATGATATCAGCTATGGTTCTTCTACCTATTAGCTTCTTCAATTCTTTAGGTGTTGCACCTGCAATACGTAATTTAGTGGATGCGTAAAATAGTCTTAAAACTTCTTCATTAGTTCCTAGACCTAGGGATTTTATGAGAAGGGTTGCTGGGAATTTTTTCTTTCTATCGATTTTGGCAACAAGTATGCCTTTATTGTCCATTTCAAATTCTAACCAAGATCCACGATATGGAATCACTCGAGCAGAATAAGTAGAACGAACATCATCATAGGAGAAAAAGATACCTGGGGACCGATGCAACTGTGATACAACAACGCGTTCAGCGCCATTGATTACAAAAGTTCCCTGCTCTGTCATTATGGGAATATCACCCATATAAACTATATTTTCTATAACTTCATAATTTTCTTTTTTAACAAGGCGAATAACAGCCTTTAAAGGTAGTGCATAGGATGTATCAGTCTCCTTGCATTCTAAAGGAGTTCTTTTTGGATCACCTAATACATAGTGATCAAACTCCATAACCATATCATTGTTAGGGCTTTCGATAGGAAATGATTCGAGAAAGACGGCTTCTAAACCTTGGTTCGCCCTTTTTTGTGGGTCGGTATCTCTTTGAAGGAACCAATCAAATGATTTTTTCTGAACATAGATGAGATTGGGCAATAGATTTAAATCTGTGATCTTGCCAAAATTTACCTTTTTTCTTTCTGTTAGGCCGTACATAACTTATTCTCCCTAGTTAAACGCTGAATAGGTGGATGAATAGATAAAAAACTCGGTAGAAGGAAGGCAAAACCTTCCCCTACCGGGATCTTTGGTTGGTGTGAGTTGAAGGTGCTTATTCAGAGAAACCTTAAACGAGCTCGACAACTGCTCCTGCTGCCTCGAGTTTTTTCTTGAGTTCAGCTGCTTCATCTTTTGAAACATCTTCTTTAACAGTCTTTCCACCAGCTTCAACTAAGTCTTTAGCTTCTTTCAAGCCTAGACCAGTAATTTCTCGAACTAGTTTGATCACGTCGATTTTTTTATCGCCATGAGCTTTTAGGACGACATTTACTGTCGCAGGTTCTTCTGCTCCAGCAGCTCCTGCTGGTCCGGCAACCGCTACAGCAGCAACAGGTGCAGCAGCAGAAATTCCGAACTTATCTTCCATTTTTTTAACTAGTTCAGACGCTTGAACCAGTGTAAGGTTCCCAATTTCTTCTAGTAGTGCATCTACAGACATCTTCTTATATCTCCTTAAACTTTAACTTACAAGTATAATAAGTCCAATAAACTTAAACAGCTATTAACCGTTTTTCTCGCCGACTTTTTGAATGGCACGAGCGAGACCTGCCATAATTTGATTCATACCGCTTGCTATAGAAGTAGCTGGCATGTTTATGCTCCCTAAAACCTTAGATAGTAACTCTGCTTTAGATGGAAGTCCAGCTATAGCTTCCACGTTTTTCTTATCTAAAATTTGACCATCTAAATAACCAAGTTTTACTTCAAGTGCTGATTTATCTTTTGCAAATTCTTTACAAATCTTTGCAACAGAAGGAAGAGTTTCATCTGCAAAAATTGCAGCGATTGGTCCTTTATATGCCTCACCAAAATCAATATTGGCATCTTTATGACGGTCGGATTCTTTAAGAGCTCTTAAGAATAAATTATTCTTTACAACTTTCATTTCAGAATTTTCTGTACGAAGTTTTGCTCTTAGGTTACTCATATCTTCTACAGTAAGTCCACTATAAGAGGCTAAAATGAAATTGGATTTTTTCTCCAATCTTGCCTTCAATTCTAATACTGCATCGATTTTAACTTGTTTTGCCATGACTTATCCTATCAAATTACCGAATTAACGAGTTCTTTTACATCCACTTTTACACCATGGCCCATAGTCGCTGATACGGAAATCCCTTTAATGTATTCCCCTTTTGCATCAGATGGCTTGTCTTTCATCAAACCACCAACTACAGCCTTGATATTTTCTAACAATTGCTCATTAGAAAAAGAAGATTTCCCAATACCAAGGTGAATCACTCCGCCCTTGTCTGGTCTGTATTCTAATCTACCACTTTTAACTTCATTCACTGCCTTCGCAACATCCTGAGTAACAGTTCCCGCTTTTGGCTTAGGCATAAGACCCTTTCTACCAAGTATAGGGCCTAGCTTACCAACTTCTTTCATCATATCAGGAGTTGAAATACAGGCGTCAAAATCAGTCCAACCGCCCTGCACTTTTTCAATCATGTCCATATCACCAACAAATTCTGCACCTGCATCACGTGCTTCTTGTTGTTTGTCGCCTTTACAGAACACCAACACTCGAACTGTCTTACCAGTTCCATGAGGAAGGCTCACTGTTCCACGAATGTTTTGTAGAGATTTATAATTTACTTTTGCAGTAACTTCGATAGTTCCATCAAATTTAGTGTAGGAAGTATCTTTGGCTAATTGGATTGCGTTATCTAGAACGTAAACTTTTGTTCTGTCGATTTTGCCGTCGTGAGCTCTGTATTTTTTACCGTGTTTCATCGATTAACCTTCTACCACAACGCCCATAGAACGACAGGTTCCAGCGATAATATTCACTGCCATGTCGAGATCATTTGCGTTTAAATCATTCATTTTAGTTTTAGCAATTTCTTCTAACTGTTTACGGTTGATAGTTCCAACCTTTACAGTATGAGGAGTTGCAGATGCTGTAGTTAAGCCAAGAGCCTTCTTTACAAGAAGTGCTGCTGGAGGAGATTTTGTAATAAAAGTAAAACTTCTATCAGAAAATACAGTAATTACAACAGGAAGCTTTAAGCCCATTTGCGCCTTAGTCTTCTCGTTGAATTGCTTACAAAATTCCATGATATTCAATCCAGCTTGACCTAACGCAGGACCAACGGGAGGAGCTGGATTTGCTTTTCCAGCTTCAACTTGAAGTTTGATTTGTTTGACTACTTTTTTAGCCGCCATTAGATTATTACCTTACCTGCACTTCTTATTTAATATTAATTCTCAGATTTTACTTGGAGATAATCGAGCTCAACCGGAGTTGATCTACCGAAGATCTCCACTTTTACACGAAGCCTTCCCTTGTCTGGAAAGATTTCGTCTACGACGCCGCTAAAATTAGCAAAAGGACCGTCTACAATTTTCAAGGTTTCTCCAACCTTATAGAAGAATCTTGGTCGAGTTGGTGTCTCTTCCGATTCTACATTTTCAACATCAGCAAAGATGTTTTTAATTTCCTCTAGCTCTAGAGGCTGTGGACCTTCTTGGGAACCCACAAAAGTTGATACAGATGGTAAACTAGTTAGTAAAAAACGAATATCATCATTCATTACCATCTCGACTAATACATAACCTGGCATCAGCTTCTTCTTGGTAACCTTTTTCTTGCCGTTTTTCATTTCGGCAACATCCATAGTTGGAATTTTGACCTGAGCTACAGTTTCTTCCAATTTTTTTTGGATGATCAACTTTTCTATGCTGGTCTTAACTTTATTCTCATGACCAGAATAGGTTTGAAGAACATACCATTTTTTATCTTCAGATGCCATATAAGTAAATTAAGCTCCCAGACTCCAAAACCATTTAAGAGCACGAATAAAAAACTGATCTGCAAAAGATAAGAAAACAGAAAAAACAGCAACTGTTATCAAAACAACAATTGTTGAGCTCACTACTTCTTCTCTAGTTGGCCATTGGACTTTCTCCAACTCTGCCTTGCATTCTTGTATGAATGTCTGTGCTTTCATTTATATTCCTTCAATCTAGCTCAATTTCGCTCATATCCGAGTCTATTGGCAGGGCCGGATGGAATCGAACCACCACCAAGGACTTTGGAGATCCTTGTTCTACCACTAAACTACGGCCCTATTTTACAAGCCCTCTACCAGGCTTGAACTGGTGACCCCTTCCTTACCATGGAAGTGCTCTACCACTGAGCTAAGAGGGCAAAATACGACTTTCCCTTCTTTGAAAAGGCTAGAAATATACAATATTTTTTAAGGCGCTTTTGCGTCAATTGAATTCATATGCTTTCCGAGTATTGTATCCAATTTATTGATTATGTCGCATCCTTTTGGTAGATTTTCTGCCTTTGTAAAATTATTTTGAGCAGGTTGATTTTTCCATTCAGAAAGAAATAAGAAAGCCTTCCAACCTCTTTCTGAGGCAGGAATCCAATCTAGGCTCAACTTATCACCTGCATAGAGAATAGAGTCTCCAGAACGCCCTATTCTCTTCTCTGCTGCCATAAATATCTCTGAACTGGGCTTCTCAAATCCAATTTCTCCTGAAATAATAAAATCATCGAAATAATCATATATTTCCTTCTTTTTGAGTAAATTTCGAAGACGATTGTCCCAATTGGATAGCACACCCATTTTAATTTCATTTTCTTGGGCTAGATGAACTAATTCAAAGAATGATGGTTCTATCTCCCAATGCTCGCCAGTCTCAAAGGATTCGAAAATATATTTCCTAAGGGAATCATGATTGGGCAAATGAAGGGAATTTAAAAAAAATGCAATCAAATCATTCCAAAAACCAATTGATCCTTTCGGATGAAATGAGTAGCGATCTCTATAATCTGGCTTTTGAAATTTATTATCAAGATATTTCCAAGCCTTATAAAAGGCTTCGTTAGCTTTAATAGATTCAATACCACTTATATCCATGCCGAAGCTATTTATGAGATCTAAGTATATTTCACCTGGTGATTGCCTCAAGTGCAGAACGGTATCACCTATGTCCAAATAAATATATTGATTTTCCAAAAGAGCTCTCTAATATTACATTTATAGAAGGATGAATGATTATGGCAAAAAGTTTTCAAAAATTAGAAGATGAGATCCCTGATTTAATCAGCAGAACAAATAAATTTACAATTCGATCCTCTAGAATGAACTCCAATTTAGAAAAATATGTATTAAAAATCATAACTGAAATGTGTAAACATTTAGAAAATGAACAATTTGTAGAAATGCTTTATACAATTACAAAAGAACTAGCAATTAATGGTGTTAAAGCAAATCAAAAAAGAGTGTTCTTCGAAGATGAAGGTCTTAACATAACAGATCCTCATGATTATGAAAAAGGTCTTGAAAATTATAAGAAAAAATTCTCCGAAAAGATGGCAGAAGAATATGGGAAACGATGCCTTGCCCGTGGGGTTTTTGTAAATATAAGATTTCACTATTGCCAAGATGGACTTTACGTAGAAGTTAAAAATAACACTCCTGTTATCAAAGATGAAGAAACTAGAATGCGGGAAAAAATGAAAAAAGCTATGGGTTATAATGATATCGCTGAGTTCTATATGGACAATATGGATAATACTGAGGGAGCTGGACTTGGTATTGCATTGATTATGATATTAATGAAAAACGAAGGAATTGATCCAAATTTATTTCGAATCATTACAACAGAAACTCATACGATCGCTCGAGTTGAAATACCATTTAACGAAAATTACGTAAGCATTAGATCAATAGAAAACATAGAAAGGGAAAAAGAAGTAGCATGATATTAAAAGATAAAACTGTAGTAGTCACTGGATCAGCTGGTGGACTTGGAAAAGCAATGGCACATCGTTTAGGAAAGCAAGGCGCGAACATTGTTCTTTCTGATATCCAAAATGAGAAACTACAAGAAACCGTTGAAGAATTTAAAAAAGATGGAATAAAAACTATTGGTATCCAAGCCAATGTCTCCCAAGAAGAGGATGCTACAAAACTTATGGAAGGAGCCAAAAAAGAATTTGGTTCCTTGGATGTAGCTATTCTAAACGCAGGAATACTAAGAGATGGACTTCTGATTCGAACTGACAAAGAAACTGGTCAGATAAAAAGCAAAATGTCTATAGAACAGTGGCAATCTGTTATTGATGTTAACCTAACTGGCGTATTTTTAACAGCAAGAGAAGCAGCTAGTGTAATGGCTGTTCAAAAGTCAGGAGTTATCATTCCCATCGCCTCTGTTGCAATGCATGGGAATGCAGGTCAGACTAATTACTCTGCTGCTAAAGCGGGAGTTGCAGCAATGACTGTTACATGGTCAAAAGAATTATCTCGTTACGGAATTAGAGTGGCTGGTATTGCTCCAGGTTTTATTGGAACTGAAATGGTGCTTAAAGATATGAATAATGAAGCTCTGGAAAAATGGAAAAAAATAATTCCTGTTGGTCGATTGGGAGAACCAGATGAAATCGCTTCAACTGCACAGTTTATAATCGAAAATGATTTGATTACAGGTGTTGTATTAGAAATATCTGGTGGAGTAAGAATTTAATTTTTTTTGATTTGTTAATTTTTTTCTTGAAGCGTAAAGCCCTAAAGAAAGATATATATTTCAAGTACCATTTATTTAAATGGTAAATGGAGAATACCTAAGAAGTATTATATACATTTATGAAATTAAAATCAGAACTTTCTAAAACACAGATTGATCAGGCTGTTAAAGGGCTTCAAGGGATAGCACATCCTATCCGTTTAATGATTATGTTCGCCCTTGCTAAAGAAGAAAGATCTGTGGGTGACTTAGTAGAATTATTGGGAACTAGCCAATCAGCTGCTTCTCAGCATCTTAGCAAAATGAAGAACAATGGAATACTTGAATCTAGAAAAAAATCCAATCAAGTTTTTTATTCATTAAAAGATTCTAAGTTTAAAGAACTAAACTCAGTAATTGTTCGCCTTTTCAAAAAATAATCTACAATCTAAATTCAGAATCCATAGAAAAGGTAAATATGGATTCTGAACAAATTGTATTTTATTACTAGAACAAAACTACAAATTGTATTTTTTATTTACTAAGAGCAGATATAACATCTTGAGGAGCTTGCACAAGTTCAACTAGCACGCCCTCTGAAGATAGTGGAAACTGCTCATTACCTTTTGGATGAATGAAGCATACATCATAACCTGCAGCCCCTTTTCGAATTCCACCTGGAGTAAATCGAACACCTTGTTCAGTTAGCCATTCGACTGCTCTAGCTAAATCATCTATCCATAGTCCAATATGATTGAGTTTTGGTTCATGAACTTTTGGACTCTTAGTTGGATCAATTGGTTGCATAATATCAACTTCAACTGCAAATGCACCCTTACCCATTGAGAGAATATCTTCATCCACATTTTCCTTCTCACTACGGAAGCTAGAAACCTTAGCAAGTCCCATAATATCTACCCAGAACTTTTCTAGCTTAGATTTATCTTCTCCACCGATTGCGATTTGTTGTACACCTAAAACTTTAAACGGTCTCATTCCTCATGTATCTCCCTTATCTTCTTTCCACAATTTTTCGATGTATCTAAATTACCAAATATAACATTCTTCTCTACATCAAAGAAGCGTATATTCTTTCCAACCGCATACTCATTCAAATACAATTGACTATACTTACAATTGAAACTTTGTATTGTTTCATAGCTTTCTTAAGGATTCCATTTGATCCTTCTACGACATTACTATGAACTTTTTTAAACACTTATGATTTACTTATCAGTGCTACCATTTTTTTCTTGCTCTAAGAATTTATTCAATACTGCTTTTATTTTAGAAGATTCAATTGGCTTAGTTATAAAATCATCCATTCCTGCGCCAAGACATTTATCTTTTTCCTCTTTTAATGCACCCGCTGTGAGAGCAATGATGGGAACTTGTTTGCTTTTGTTAATTTCCAACTCTCTTATTTTTTTAGTAGCTTCAGTGCCGTCGAGTTCAGGCATTTGTATATCCATAAATATTAAGTCTGGTAATATGCTTTGGTATTGCTCAATAGCTTCTAGTCCATTTTTTGCTTCATAACATTCGCTATTGGGTATAAGCTTTGAAATCATGGTTTTGGTAAGCATCATATTCAAAGAATTATCCTCAGCTATAAGGATTTTTATTCTTGCAGTAGTATTGCTAATTGGTAATGACTTTTCAGTTACTTGCTGATGGATAGTTTCCATTGTCTGACCGGAATGAGAAAGACTGTTAACATTCTCATCAATCTTCAAAACATGCTTTACGTCTTTAATCTGTGTGTTGTCTAGTTTTTCTACCTGTTCAAAATCCGTGATGATGTCAAAAGAGAAATTACTGCCAACATAAGCAGTGCTATCTATTTTGATTTTGCTTCCCATTTTTTCTGCAATCATTTGCGAAATAACAAGCCCTAAACCTGTACCTCCAAATTTACGTGTGGTGGAATTGTCAGCTTGTGAAAAAGATTTAAAAAGTTTTGATTTTTGCTCTTCAGTAATGCCTATGCCCGTATCAATTACTGATATGGAAAGTTTACCTTTTTTGCCTTCAAGTGCCTGATAGACTGCTCTGAGGGCAACTTCACCTTTTTGTGTAAATTTTACTGCATTGCTCAAAAGATTTGCTAAAATCTGTTTGGTGCGAATAGGGTCAATATGAGCATAAGGAGGGTTAGAAGGATCGATATCCAATAATAATTCAAGCTTTTTGTCTGCTGCTGAGAATTTTACTATATCGATGCTGTTTTCTAAAAGCTCTACCAGATCTGTCTTCATTACTTCAAGCTCTAACATACCAGCTTCTATCTTAGAAAAATCAAGTATATCATTGATAATTCCTAAGAGTGCATGACCAGATACATTTGCATAATTAGCATATTGTTGTTGAATAGGGTTTAGTGGAGTTTGTGTAAGTAATTCCGTAAAACCAATTACCCCATTGAGCGGAGTACGGATTTCGTGGCTCATGTTGGCAAGAAACTCGGACTTTGCATTATTTGCGGCTTCTGCTTTTTCTTTGGCCCGCTTTAGCTCATTTTCAGCAAGCTTTCTTTCACCAATATCCTGGCAAGTACCCACAGCCTGGATAGGTTTCCCATTTAAATCTAAATGAATCTGCCAACGTTCTTCTACGTGTTTTACAATATTATCAAGGGTTATGATTCGGTGCTCTACCACGTTGATACCTGTTTTTGTAAATGACTCCAAAAAAGCTTTATCTACTATATCCTTATCTTCTGGATGAACAAATTCCAAAAAAGCAGAATGCGATGCCTGAAAACTTAAATGATCTGTTCCAAAAATCTTATAGGTTTCCTCCGACCAAACTACTTCTAAGGTTTCCAAATCCGTTTCCCAGCTTCCAACTTTTGCTACCGCTTGAGCAAGGATAAGTCTAGCTTCACTTTCTTCTGTTCTTTGTTTGGTAATTTTTAGTTCATTCTCAATTACCTTCCGTTCGGTGATATCCTGGTGCGTTCCAGACATGAGAAGTGCCTCACCATCCTCAGTCCATTTATGGACTTTCCCCCTGTCATTTACCCATACCCAATACCCTTCTTTGTGTTTCATCCTCGCTTCATATTCGTAATAATCCAGCTCTCCATTAAAATGCTTTTCCAGCAATTCACCTGACAATTTCAGATCATCAGGATGTGTGAACCGTTTCCAGGTTTCTATTGAAACTGGGGAGATCTCCTCCAGAGTATATCCGATTATTTCCGCCCAACGCTCATTAAAAACTGTTTCTCCTGTTTTTATATTCCATTCCCAGGTGCCTACGTTGGTTCCTTCCAGGATAAGGGAAAGTCTATATTTTTCATTCGCAAGCTGTGTTTCGCTCTCGCGCATTTCAGTAACATCTTGAACTATGCCTACACTTATTAAGGCTTTGCCCTTTTCATCATAATCGGTTTTGCAACTTTCCTTTACCCACTTTATACGCCCATCAGCCATTAGCAGGCGATGTTCTATTTTATAAGGTTGTTTGGTTTCTATAGAACGAGCGTAGGCTTCAGATACCAATTGGTGATCATCGGGGTGGATGATATTTAAGAATGCCTCGTAATTTTCGCCGAATTGTTCTTTATCAATTTCAAATATTTCAAATACCGAATCAGACCAATGCAGCTGGTTGGTCACCAGATTCAATTCCCACCGACCAAGTTTGGCCATGCTTTGGGCTTCATTGCGGTTCTTTTCACTTTCTAATAATTCAAATTCCGATATTTTACGTTGCGTAATATCAAGCGTTAGGCCTAATACTTTTTTCTCGTCAGAATCTTCTCTTTTAAAAGGTATAGCTGTAGTTGATAGCCAACGCTTGGTGCCTTTTAAACCTTGTATTTCAAATTCTAAATTACCTCGTTTGCCAGCGATACAGTTTATAAGCAAATCTCTAAATGCTTCTTTATAGTTTGGTAAAACAAAATTAATTAATGATTTTGAAGTTACATCCTCAATTGTATTTGCTTCTAACATTGCCAATCCAGATGCATTCATTTCTACTAACTCACCTTTCGAGTTAATAACTTTTATACATTCAGGAGTGTAGTCAATTATGGCACGCAATCGGTTTTCGCTAATTTTTAATTTTTTTTGCGTGTGTATTTGATTAAATGCAATTTGAATATTTGCTACACAGCCTTCTAGCATTTCTACTATTTCAGCAGTAAAATAGTTTTTGGTGTTTGAATACACTACCAAAGCAGCTTGTTTATTTAATGGCATCAAAATAGGTATAACTATAGACGAATTCCAACTGGTTTTTTTTCTTTCAGTCTTCCATGATTTTAATCGTTCATCATTCATTGCATCATTTACAATAATACTATTATTTGTTTTTAATGACAATACAATTGGTCCGTTAGCATGTGTGGGATTATTAGTAAATATTTTTATGTTTTTTAAATAACCAAATTCATCACCTTCTTCAGCTATTTTTTCAACTTCATGTGTAACATCATTTACCAAGCCAACCCAAGCCATATGAAATTTTGTGTCGTTTACTAATATAGAACAAATTTTTTGCAATATTTTAGTAACCTCGTTTATAACAAGAACTTCGTTAACCAAATAATTATTGATTTTATTTATTGAAGAAAGCAATAAACTCGATTGTTGTAATTTAAATTCACTTTGTTTTTTTTCGGTAATATCTTTAATGTTAGCGAAGAAGTTGATTGTGTTTCCGAATTCATCTTTTAAGACGCTTGTGGACAGTTGAACGGGAAAACGCTTTCCGTTCTTCGTTTGGAATGTGAGTTCAAAACTGCTCAGCTCACCATCTAATGTTTTCTGGAAAGCTTTAGCTATATTTTCTAGTTCTTCAGCAGGCCAATAAGGGTACGGAGCTTTTTGACCAATGAGCTCGTCTTCCGAAAACCCTGTCATATCACAAAATGCTTTGTTCACCAAAGTCTGCCTTCCCTCAAGATCAATCACGGAAAAGCCATCAGCCATATTTTCTAGCAATTGCTTCGAGAAAAGTTGCTCTCGAGCAATTTCTTCTTTATCGGTTTCCTCCTGTGTAATATCAGTAAACATCCCGATGACCTTATTCACTTTACCATCTTTCACTACTGGATAGCCCGAAGCACGAACCCAACGCAGATTGTTCTTAGCTGTTATGAATTTACATTTTTCATCAAAGGGTGTTTGTTTTGTAATACTATCTGAAATGGCTTTGGAAATTAAAGATCTGTAATCAGGGTGATAAAATTCTAACGTATTTATATTATTTATACTAAAATCTTTACTAACTTCATGAATATCATATACATCATCAGTCCAGAAAGTTTTACCCGTTGCCAAATCAAGCTCCCATGCTCCCATTTTTGTTAGGTGTTGAGCAGCTGATAAAAGCAAATTAGTACGTTTGATTTCCTCTTCTGCCCTTTTACGTTCGGTTATATTGGTATGTGTACCGACAACTCTACTTGCTTCCCCTTTTTCATTTCGCTCAACAACTTTTGCTTTGTTCAGAATCCATAAATATTCCCCTGCTTTATTTCTAAATCGGTATTCGTGGGTGAATGTATCTCCGTTATCAGGAGATTGAGTTACTTTACCAATTTCTGCAAAAACCCATGCTTTATCCTCAGGGTGCAATCTGTCCGACCATTCACTCGCCAAGGAAGCAAGCTCGCCCACCTCATAACCCAGCATTTCTACCCATGCCTTCGAGAAAATGATTATGCCATCAGCAGGAGTCCAATCCCAAATTCCATCAATCGATGCATCCAACACATAGTTCAAACGCTTGATTAATGCTTCATTTTCCAATTCAAGTAATTCTTTATTTGGCATATTCACCGTTACTTAACTTTAAATATTTATTTAAGATTGCTTGCATTTGTATTTATATTAACGTGATAATAATATATTGAATAAAAAAAAATATCATAGGTAATTTGACGGTTTATTTTTACTTTTTTTTATCCTAGATTCCGTTTGAAATCCGTAAATGAAATTAATCTTAAAATTTTAAATAAGCAATATTCTAGTCGTCTTAATAGAAATACCGATCTGCAGTATCCTAAGGCGAAGGCTGGCATATCCAATGGCTCAGAGTTTTCCACATCGAATTCGATATCGTCCCAAGTTCCATCAACTTTCTCATACAGCGCCATCTTATTAAAAACTCCATTCCCTAATGTAGAGTGCGCCCTTTTCTGACTCAGAAATTGCCTTATGGAGTGGATTATACTTTGAATCTCCACAGGAAATATAAATCAGAGAGATTGCGAAAATAAAAATTTACCAAGGCTTGGAAATATTGGGACAATTTGTGCAATAATGATTTTATAAATATTTTAAAATTATTTTAACCGCTATTAAATTAATTGCTAAGATAAGGGAATTAAAAAAATGAATACTATGTGCATTTTTATACGTAGATTTATTTTAATATTTTTTCTCTTTACTGGATCTATTCTATCCCATACAATTTTACTCAAATCTGGTGCCCATGAGAAAGGCATTGTTACCAACCAAGAGGGAGATTCTATACAAATCATTACTGAATCTGGAGAATCTAAATCCTTTCTAAAATCAAGCATTCTAAAAGTTATTTATAGAAATTTGCCGGAAGAAGAAATTATTAAAGTTCGTCAAAAAGAAGAACAAAAATTAATAAATTTAAAAAAAGAAAAAGAAGAGCGGACCATTGAAACCGAGAAAAAGAATATAGATGAGACAGTTATTGAAGGCGAAATAAAGAATAAAGACGAGATTGTTAGTGAAGACGAATTAAAAAATAAAGAATCCAATCTTCTCATAAAATCCGAAAAATCTATCAACCAAACGCCATATTTTTTCTTAAATCATTTGGAAAAAAATTGTAAACCCTATTCATCTATGAAGCAATGGTTCTGGCTTTATGGAAATTTCCCTTTTTCAAATGATCCTTGGCAGTCCATTTTACCCAAAAAATCAAGTTCAATAAATATTCACTACACTTCGACTTGGTCGGATACACTTATATCAGTTTTTGCAGGTGGTTTTACATCAATTTCAAGAAAAACATTAACCATAGATATTTGCGATTTAGATCCTAATTTAATTCAAAGCTCCCAAGAAGAAGTCAAAAATGAATAAAATCTATTTGCCTTCCAAAATTCTTAATTTTATATCTATTTTTCTATTTATAAATTGTTATCCATTATTGATTCCGCTCGGGCAAGATTTAGAAAAATCTTCAGAAGGCTGTTCAATAAACTGTGATTTGTTGGTATTAATTTGATTGAGTACTAATAGAACTAGTGCAGAGAATTCTGCCGATACAACCTCTACTACACCAACGACTACTTCGTCCACACCGCTACCGAGCTTTTTACGAATCTATACTGTAACCAATCCTCTGTTAGGCAATATGGGACTTAGTGGTGCGGATGCAGCATGCATGGCTGACCCTAAATATCCGGGAATTGGAACTTACAAAGCCATGATGAGTGTTCCTGGAGTAAGACAGGCTTGTTCTACGGCAAATTGCTCTGGTAGTGGTATTAATGAAAACATTGGATGGGTTCTGCTACAGAACATGGAATATAGACGCAGTATCGACAGTTCAACTGTTATTTTTACAACTAACGCGAGTGCTATTTTTGTTTTCGGAACACTGACCAACTCAGTAGATAGTTTTTTTAACGGGCTTCAGTGGACAGGGCTGAATAATAATTGGACTAACGGAGATAATTGTACTAACTGGACACAGACAACAGGTGATGGAGTGCTCGGTCGGAGTGACTTAACCAATTTAAATATGCTAGGTAGTGGAACATCAGTATGTACGAGTAGTGGTCGCCCCTATTGCGTAGAGCAGCATAATAATTGAAATAATAGGATTCCAAGATATCCATTATTCACCCACTGGCAAACTTACCGTAAACAATGTTCTGCCCCGCTCACTCTTTACAGTAATGGTTCCATTGTGTTTATCAATAATTTGTTTCACAATAAAAAGTCCCATACCTGATCCTTCTCCTTCTCGTTTGGTTGTGTAGAATGCATCAAAAATCCTGGCTTGAATTTCATCAGGAATTCCTAATCCATTGTCTTCGATTTGGATACTAACCCGATCTGATTTGGTATCATTTCCTTGTTCCAACCAAGTGCGAATGATTAGCTTGCCTTTGTTCTCCATAGCTTGAATAGCGTTGAAGATTAGATTTGTCCAAATTTGGTTAATATCAGATTCTATACAACTTACATCAGGTATTTCTCCAAATTCTCTAGAAACTTCAATTCCTTGTTTAAGATAATTATGATAGATTGTAAGAACAGTATCTATACCTTCGTGTAGATTTGTTTTTTGTGGAACTCCCGAATTGTCTTTCTTGGAGTAAGCCTTGAGTGCATAGATAATCTTGACTGTCTTTTCTACTGCTGTATTGATATTGTCAGATTTATTTTTTAATCCAATCAGACTGGAAATAAATTTAATAATGTCATCTACCCTTTCATGCCTCCAAAGAGGGAGGTATTCTTCCTGAACCGTTTTCTCACCCATTTCGACGAAGAGTTCTGAGAGTTCATCAGCGGCTTCTATATTTAACTCATCAAGCTTACTCTTTAGATTCTTTTTTAAGTTACGAATTTCCTTCATGGAGAGGGAATTATCCTTAGAGGATTTAAGTATTAAAGCTTCAGCAAGTGCTATCATATCATCATCCAAAATTTTGATAATCTTAGGAGCATCTCTCAATATATCACCCAAGGAATATTTCAAGTTTGATGCTGTTGCTTTTATAGCGCCAATGGGAGTATTGATTTCATGCGCTATTCCAGAAACTAACTGTCCAAGAGCTGCTAGTTTCTCTGATTGAACAAGTTGGTCTTGGGATGCCTTTAAATCGGATAATGCTCGTTCGGTCTCTTGTTTCGCAAGGATAGCTTTTTCTTTCTCTTCTTGCACTTGCTTAAAAAGATTGGAACCGTGGATAATTCCTGCTAATTGTTCAGCTAATATTGATATTTTAGAAATATCTTCTTTTGTTAGCTTTAATTTATTTTCATAATTGGAAAAGTCTAAAATACCAATTACTTCATTGTTTAATAAAAGCGGCATTAACATAAATGAATTGATATTGCATTTTTTGATTACATACAATTCTTCTGGTGATGCAGCACCCAAGGCTCTTTTGGATTGAGCATTTGGGATATAGAAATATTTTTTCGTTCGATAAGTAAACGAATGAGCTCCTGTATTATCTTGAACAGGAATTTTTGAATCAAATATAATTTGTCGTTCAACTTCAGTTACATAATCTGGGAAGGTGGAAGAGAACATGGAAATATTTTCTTTATCGGGGTCTACTATATACAAGCCGATATTTTGAATTGAATAATTTTGACTTACATAAATAGATACCTTATCCATAATTAATTTTAAATCCAATTTCTCATTTAGGCTTTTTATTAATTGGTTCAAACCTTCCGTTTCTTCTTTTACCTTTTCAACTTTTTGAAACAGTATAGACGCTTGGATAACCCCAGCAATTTGTTCACAAAAGATAGCTATTTTTTTTATATCTTCCCTAGTTAAATGCATTTTTTGGGAGTAGTCTGAAAAATCCATAGTACCAATAACTTTATTTTGTATCACTAAAGGAACAATCAGGATTGATTCAAAATCCAAAAGCTCTTGGATCTGATTTTCAATATTGGATTCAGATTTGCGATTGCGTTTCATTCCTCTTAAAAAAACATTCTTCTTATTTTTACAAACTAATGCATGGATTCCAAGATCTTCTTGTGTTGGAATTTTTAAATCTACGAAAATTTCAATATTCTCTTTAGGGATAGATTCGGAAAATGTACCTTTGTAGGGAAACAATGCCTTTTCATCTTCTGTCAATCTCCACAACAAATAATGACTTATATTAAAATTTTGTGTAATGTATTCGCCTACAAGATCAAGGATTTCATCTAGATTAAAATTTTCATTGATTTTCTTGGAGAATTCATTGAGCATTTCAATTTCGTATTTTTGTTTATCACTTACCTTTCTTGCCTGTGCAACTTTTTGCAGTAAATGATTTGTATTGACTGGTCCAGCAATCTGATAACATAGATTAGATATTGAGTAAATTTGATTACGCTTTAATTTCATGGGTTCCAACAAATTGGAAAAAGCATAAACCCCAACACATTCATTTTGAATCAGAAGAGGCACATATAAAAAAGATTTAATCGATAGTTTATCTACTATTTCTCGGTCGATATCATATTCAAATTTAGGTATCCTATTTAGATAGAAGGGTTTCTTTCTTTGAAAAGTTTTAAACAACATCCCTCCTTCTTTTTCTCTCATAGGGATTTTTTGATTTAATAAATAATAATGCTTATCTTCTGAAAGTTTACTATAACTATAAGCTTTATAAGCATATAGAAATTCACTATTCTCATCGGGAAGAAATAGCCAAGTTCCGTTGATTCCATAACTCAAATTTACATACTTGGATATTTCCATAAATATTTTATCCAAATCTGAGGAGGAATTGATGATACTTATGAAAGAGTTTAAGGATTCAATTTCTTTTTTGGATTTTTCTAACTCTTCTGTACGTTCATTTACTTTATTTTCAAGATTTATTGTTAGATCATCAACCCGATTCATTGAATTGGCAAATCTTTTAGATAGGACATAGGATTGAGAAAATATAAAAATTAAAAAACCATAAGGAGCGTAGTATCCCGATTGAATGATATGATTGTCATGGAATACATCGTTAATGGCTATTGTTGCAAAGACGATAAATCCTGCAAAAAAGGATTTTGCACCTTCCCTTTTATTTATGATCGATACAATCATTGTATATGTGATAGTTATAATAATTATTAAAATAATAATTTCCATGAGAGGCAAAGCCATAGAAAAATAAAATGGCGGCATAACAAAAAGAGTTAAAATAAAGAATCCAGAAATAGCATGTAAGATCTTTCGGAAAGTATGGGGCATATCATTTGGTAATACCAAGTGAACAAATTGTAACAATAAAGATCCTCCCAGATATACGGATAGATAATCGATTTGTAGATCAATGACGAGTGGAATATTAGGAAATATATTATATAAAAACTTCTCTCCTGTCATTACAACGCGTATTCCCATTAACAAACAATAAATGCCAAAATAAAGAGAAGATTGATCTTTCCTTCTTAGGTTGAACAAACCTAAATGGTAAAAACCCATAAGAGTTAAAGCGCCAAATAAAAATAAATCTAAGAATAGATTGTTATTTCTGATTTGAATTAAATCTTTTTCAGTTCCAAAAAGAACTTTGTTCCATAAGCCTCCTTTCGCCTGATCATAATTAGATACATAAAAAACAACATCATAGATTTTAGATTGATTTATTAATGGAATAATTTGGGGAAAAAATGCAGGAGAACTTTCATTTTCATTTTTTGCAATCTTACCAACCTCTGAATACAAAATACCATTAATAAACAATTGGTAAGAAGAATTTTGTGCCCAAATTTTTATTCCTGGACGATCTGATTTGAAATGAATTGTGTCTGGCATTAGGATTTGCAATCGGTAGGTTGCATATCCTTTTCCACCAATAGAATTTTCATTTGATTGTTCATCTGATATAGTTTTGCTTACTGCAAAATCATTCCATATTCCTGGTACATAGATAAAGGATGGTGCTTTTGGTTCTGTTGAGGAAGAAAATAAATTAATATCAATAAAATCTTTCCAATAGAATTCCCAATCCCCAGCTAAGGGGACTGGACCGTCTTTGTCTAAATCCCAAGACCTTAGATCTAGAATACCCTTTTCCACCCTAGGAAGAAGCTTATTATGCCCGTTTTGAATTTCATCCTGACAGGTAAGGAAAAAAAGAGTGCATATGATTATAAAGATTCGCCAAGACATCGTGATATTTGATAATTCAGTAGAAATTTGGGCAAGATATTTTTTTTGAAAATATGTCCTGCTAGAGATTTATCATAAAAATGAAATTTATAAAAAATTAAAATTAAATATAATTTTATAAAATCGGGACTCGTTGCATGTATGATATAAGTTTAAATGCTTTTTAGACAATCTTATGTAAATTTTTGTGAACTTGATTCAATTAGTTTGAGTCGAGATACATTCCGAATAACCTCCCTTTTTCGATTAAAGAGCATTAAAATGATTTTCGTATATTTTAAAGTTTAAAGAAATATTAAATTGACATTTCATCATTCTAATAAAGTACTCAACGTAACATACTTCAAGTATCTTATTTTTAGAAATTAATAATCAATTAGACAAAGACATGTCCAAAGATTCGGTAGAGCCGCCTATTAAAGCGCTAGAATTGAAAGCAGGAATAAAATATAATGAGAAATAGTAAAAAAACGATTCTTCTCGTTGAAGATGAAGCCTTAATTGCATTGAGTTCAAAAAAGAATCTCGAAAAATATGGGTATAATGTTATAACTATCGATAGTGGTGAAAAAGCAATCCAGTTGATAAAAAAAGAAACTGATGAACTTGTGAAACTCCCTGAAAGCAAGCAAATATATCACAAAAAAGTAGAAAACGATATTATACCAATAAATACTTCCCATACTGTGGTTGAAGAATTCAAAGATAAAGGTGAAATCGATCTTATTCTCATGGATATTGATTTGGGCGAAGGAATGGATGGAACCCAAGCTGCTGAAATCATCCTAAGAGAAAAAGATATACCCATTATTTTTTTATCGAGCCATACCGAATCAGAAATTGTTGAAAAAACTGAGAAGATTACCTCATATGGGTACGTTGTAAAAAATTCCAGTAGTACAGTTCTTGATGCTTCAATAAAAATGGCATTTAAACTTTTCAATGCTAATATTAAATTAAAAAAAGAATTAATCGAAAAGAAAGAACTAAATAAAGAAAAGAATAAAAGAGATATTGAATTAATTATAGCAAAAAAGGAAATTAAATTTCAGAATGAACTGATTCATGCTAATAATAAACTTGTATATCAGAATAAAGAAAAGCAAAAACGTGCATCAGAATTAACTATTGCTAACAAAGAACTTGTATTTCAGAATGAGGAAAAACAAAAACGAGCTTCAGAATTAACTATTGCTAACAAAGAACTTGTATTTCAGAATATAGAAAAACAAAAGCGAGCTTCAGAATTAACTATTGCTAATAAAGAACTCATATTTCAGAATGAGGAAAAACAAAAACGTGCATCTGAATTAACAATTGCTAATAAAGAAATCATATTTCAAAAAGAAGAAAAAGAAGGATTAGAAACCTTACTCAAAGAAGTTCATCACCGTATTAAAAATAATATCACAACAATTGCTAATTTATTATCAATGCAGTTAGAATCTATTAGTAATCAAGAAGCTATTTCCATTTTACAAGATACTTTGGCTCGAATATTCAGTATGAGTGTTCTCTATGATAAACTTCTACTCAGTGATGATTATAGTAGTATCCCCGCTAAAAAATATTTAGAAAATCTGATTGATGCGATAGTGGAATTATTTCAACACAATTTATATATTACTACAGAAAAACAGATTGACCAATTTAATTTACCTTCCAAAAAATTATTTCTTCTTGGTATTATCCTTAATGAACTGCTTACTAATACGCTTAAGTATGCATTTATTGGGAAAAAGTCTTGTTTTATCAATATTTCACTTACAAATATAGAGAATCAATTAACACTAACAATACAAGATAATGGAAACGGACTTCCTGAAAGTTTTAATATCAACGATTCGAATGGATTTGGACTAAAACTAGTTAAAATGTTATGTGAACAACTAAACGGTTCCTTTATAATAGAAAATCATAAAGGAACACGAAGTATTGTTAAATTTTTCCTATAAGTATAATAGTAAATGCCTCAAAGCCTATCCATAGATTGTTGAACCTAGGGCTAGAAACAATTGTATCTGTTTCTTTTCTGGATGCTTCAACTCTCTTAGTTGAAAGGAAAATATGAGTGGCAACTTTTCCCATATTACGTTTGTTTGTTTTATAGAATTCTAACTTACTTGAAATAGTCCAACAATTGTTGATGATGTATTTTTATGGGAAAATGATAAGAATTCATTTTGATTAGAAATATTTTTATTTTTTTTAGAATTTATATTAGGATTATTTGTATTTAAATGTTCTTTATTTATTTCCATATTTAATCCTTAATTGGTAATTTTATAATCTTCTAAAAAATTATTAAATATTTGTTTAACTTTATTTTTTTGATTTTTCAATAAATAATCCTTAACTATTCCCAGTTTATCAACTAACTCAGAAATGCTAGAGAGGAAAATACTACCACCAGAAAGGTTAGATCCACTCACTCAATCTAACCAAGATTGAAAGGTTATCTATATTCTATGCTTACCAGGTTTTGCTTTGAAAGCTGGGTATACAACTTTCCTTCAAAATAATTCGAATCCAGATCTTAACACTTCAATTTGTAAAAATTCTTTGGATAGAAATTTACCAAATAGTCTACTTTTAGACATTTTTAATTCTGCAGCTATGCTTCCGATTGTAATTCCCTCGAGATCTTGGATACTAGACATCTTCAAAGCTTGATCCAATATCACAGATTTTGTTATATCTACTTTCCACATAATTAAAGCACGTTCCTTCGGTCTTATTTTTTGTTTAAAAAAAAATATTGAATCAAAAGTTTTTTTATTAAAATTTCTATTATAGAATTGGGTTATCGAAGCAGAATCTGTATTATTAATTTCTCTAAGTTAAAAAGATGAGATTTGAAAATTTAACTTTTAAAAAAATCCATACACAAAGTCTATCAAACGGCTTATAGATGTTGGGTCATAAACCAATGCAAAAACTATTCCTGTAATTGAACCCCAAATATGTGCATCGTGGTTGATATTGTCATTCATAGCTTTGGAAGCATAAGTGCTATAAACTAAATATCCAATTGCAAATAGAGGACCTGGAATAGGAATAGCAAACAATAAATATAAGGTAGTGGATGGATTGAAAATGATATAACTAAAAATTATAGCAGCCACACCACCGCTTGCTCCAAGACTTCTGTACATAGGATTGTTTTTATTTTTAAGAAAAGAATCGATATTAGAAATCACAATAGCTACTATATAAAATAAAAAGAAAATAAATGATCCAACAAATCCTTCTAAATGAATGGCAAAAAAATAAAAAGAAAGCATATTAAAAATTAAATGATTCAGATCTGCATGTAAAAATCCACTTGTAATCATTCTGTAGTAACTATTATCCCTGTTCATTTTAAAGGGATGTAAAATCAGTTGATCTAATAGACTTTGGTTTTTGTAAATTGTATAAAGACTTAAACTAATTGTTGATGCTAAAATAAGAAAAGTTACGCTAAATAAAGACATGATGATAGTCTCTAAAAGGGGTGCGAATACTCAATTAATTTTTAAGGTTGGACAACTGAAATCAATCCCTACTTTCATTGATACAAATTTGAAAATATTGGAGAATCATATATGTCATCGTATTATAGAAACTTTTGCAAAATAAATTTATAAATATATTAGAGCTATGCTTAATTTAACCTTTTTTATTGCTTTTAAATGAGGAAAAACGAGTTAAATCCTTATGTTACTGTAAGTTTTTTTGTATAAAGTGCGTAAATTTGAAATAATCTCTTGCCATTAATAAACCTATCACCAATTTTATGGTTACTTTCTTAAAAATTAAATGGGACTCAGGGGGCGGAGCTATGTCGATCAAATAATACTATACATTTATTTAGTTGATTAAAAATCTAACTAAAATAAATTGTCCCTATGTCACTAAGCCTCCCTCGCCTTTACCTGGAAGATAAAAGATACTATTTTGATTTCCATTTTTCTGAACGAAAGGATTTAGTCTTCTTAACAGATTCTATACCTGATAGAAATTTTGATTTTAAAAGGAATAGTTACTATTTTAAATCTCTATATAAAAATCACCCTTCCTGGATCGAATTGCTTAAATTTGAGAGAATTTGCTTACATCCTAGCCTTCTTCAACAGATTGCCCCTCTCTTCCAGAAGCTAATAAATCAAATTGAACTTAAAAATTATTCTAAACGAACCAAAAAAACCTATCTCTTCTGGAATTATAAAGCTTTAGAATTCATCCAATGCCAACCTCAATTTGTTAGTGAAGAAGAATTGATTGAATTTCTTCTTTATCTAAAAAATGTAAGAGACGTTAGAGGAACCACGCTTTTATCTGCCCAATCTTCCTTGCTATTCTATTACAAAGATGCAACAGGTTTTCTTCCTAATCTAAAATTCCCTTCCGTTAAAAAAGAAAAGGTTCTTCCTGAAATACTATCTTTTGAAGAAGTTCAGAAAATAATTAAACTAACTCAAAATATTAAACACAGAATGCTATTAGAAATTGCTTACTCAGCCGGCTTAAGAGTGAGTGAAGCAGTTCAGTTAAAGCCTTCTGATCTTGACCCCATCCGAAAAACCTTACGTATATCTCAAGGAAAAGGAAAAAAGGACAGACTCTCTATTCTCTCTGATAGAGTTTTTAAAGATATTACCAAATACTTAGATAGTTTTCCTATTTTTCCTAAATGGCTATTCCCCTCAGGCAAACAAACATATATGCCGATTAGCATTCGCACTGCAGAAAAAGTATTCGAACAAGCAAAACAAAGAGCAAAAATAATAAAAAAAGTATCCTTCCACTCTCTTCGTCATGCCTTCGCTACCCATTTATTGGAACTAGGAACTGATATTCGTTATATCCAATCTTTATTAGGTCACGAATCTCTAAGAACAACCCAAATGTACACACGAGTAACCTTGCAAAAGCTTCACACTATCAGAAGTCCCTACGATCAATTGATTGATCGCCAAAATTCTTAATTATATCTAAAGAGAAAAATATTAACTTAGATTACTATAAACTCATTCGGATTTCTCTTTCTTCTAGCATATTTAACGCAATACGATTTTCTTCACGAAAGAATAAATTTAATGCAATTTTATCTCGACTATACATCATCTGAATAAATTATTCTACAAAACATGTTTTAATTATCGCTTATAAAATACGACAAGAAGTAGTTAACCGCCATCACACTTTAATGCGGACATCGTGTCCGCTTTTTTATTAATTTTTGTAATTATAAATTGAGATTTTCTTA
>JAACWH010000029.1 GCA_009991425.1 Leptospira sp. | reverse complement strand
TCCAGGAGTTTTGGCTTCTATATCTTGGCGACGGTGTATGGAAAAAATTGTCCCTATAGAAACATTGGAATCAATGTTAGATGATCCATCTAAGGGATCAATCGCCATAGTATATTTTCCACACTTATAGCCTTCTGGAACATGGATTAGGTCTTCCTGTTCTTCCGATGCCATAACACAGAGATGCCCACAGATAGTAAGTGCATTAGTGAATATGCGATCTGCATAATCATCTAATTTCATCTGAGTTTCACCTTGTACGTTTTGGGTGCTATTGCTACCTAGAATATTATCTAAGAGTCCTGCTTTTCTAACTTCTCGAGATACAATTTTTGCAGCATACACCAAATGGCTCATAAGTGCCGTAAAACCACCCGTAGCGTAAGGTAATTTTAATTGTTCTTCGATTAAAAACTGTGATAAAGAAATGAGATTGTCTTGTGGTTTTACTTGCATCTTAGACCGTAATGCCAAAATAATGAAAAAACCTTCTCGGTAAAGGAAAATCTGAAACAAGTATGAATGAATTGAAAGAGGACTTTTTAACTATCTGTGACCAATTGTCACAAGAATTGGGACAACCAGACCCTCATTTCAAAATTATAGAATCTTGGGATAATGATTCCTGGGATTTTTTTGGGAAGGCAATCGCACTTAAGGCAGCGGAGCTCGGTATTTTTCAATCGATTCTATACCAAGATAGCATACTCTACCAATCGGGATTTCAACTTCTCAATCTAGACAAGATCAATGCTAAATTGGAAAAATGGAAGCATAAGGCATTCCGAGAAAATACTCCCCAAAAACGCATCCAAACTGGTAGTTTTAGTGTTGCTGGTCATGATTTTCAGATTTTTTCATCCATTCATTCCGTTCATAATTCAAAATTAATTTTAATTTTTGTAATCGAAAAGGGTGCAGAGATCTCGGCTGAGAAATGGAAGGAATTCGTTCAATTGATAGAAAATCTTGGTTTTGCCTTAGGTGGAAAGAAGAATATCTATGAACCCTTATTTACGGATATTTCTGAGAGATTTTTACATAGGGTTCAAAATGAACTTATAGAATCAGGCACTGGTGTCTTAACGCATTTTTATATCCAAGATTTAAATAAATACTTCGAGAATATGGGCATGCAGAAGTCATTTGAAATTCTCAAGGCAGTTCATACTCTTTTGCAATCACATTTAAAAAAGGATGATTCTTTCATTCATGTAAGTCCTCGTTCGATTTTCACATTTTCCCCAAGATGCACATCGCAGATTGTGTTGGAACGTTTCGAAGATGTATTCATCCAAGTTCATCATCTCATCATTGACTACCGAATGAGATTTCGTGAAGTAACCTCCGATAGCGATCTTAAGCAGGTCTGGTCGGAATTGGTTTTAGATCGAAATTGATCCACGGGAAGTTTTCGGCTTACTTGACAAATAAACTTGACCTAAAAATATAGGTTATTCACGGAATTTAGGAGATAGGTCCCCATTTATGGTAGGAATAGTAATAAAAGAAGGCGAGTCTATTGAAGCCGCTTTAAGAAGATTTAAAAGAGATTGTGCCAATGCTGGTATTATGAGCGAAATCAAAAGACGAGAATACTTCGAAAAACCTAGTGTTATTAAGAAAAAAGCGATTGAAGCAGCGAAAAGAAAAAGAGACAAAAAAAGAAGACTTTTTGCTAAAAAAGACAAAGCCTAATTCCGCAACTCCAAAGAAAAACTAACGTTCCTTCCAGGAGACGGCCCTAATTAACCATGCCAACTATCCAGGAAATCATCTACAATGATATGAAAGAGGCTTTTAAATCCAAAAAAGAGCCTAATCTTTCTACGCTCAGACTGCTTAAGTCTGAAATTCAATACGAACTAACCAAAAGTGGCGCCAAGGAACTTGCTGATCCTACTATGATTCAACTTTTGAAGAAAAATCTTTCCCAAAGAAAGGAATCATCTTCAGAATATAGGAAAGCAGGCAGAGATGACCTTGCTACCAAAGAAGATCAAGAAGCCTCAGTAATTGAACTTTATCTTCCGCAAGAAGTTTCCATTGAGACTATAGAAGCTGCTATCCAAGAAGCAATTCAATCTCTTTCAGCCCAAGGGCCATCTGATACAGGAAAGGTGATGGGCAAGGTAATGCAAAATTTTAAAGGACAAAATATCGACGGTTCAAAAGTTTCAGACGCCGTCAAAAAAGCTTTACAGGCATTAGGTTAATAATGTCGGGAACTGAGTTTAAGGATAGAGTTCGAAGGGAAGTTCCCATCGAAACTTATGTAACACGCTTTGTTCCCCTTAAAAAAGCGGGCAAAAGTTTCACTGGACTTTGTCCATTTCATAAAGAAAAATCCCCTTCTTTTCATGTTAATCCCCAAGGTGGATACTACCATTGCTTTGGTTGCAAGGCATCTGGTGATTTATTTAAGTTCGTGATGGACTACCATAGAGTTGACTTTGTTAGATCTATGGAAATTCTTTCAGAATTTTCTGGCATTCCTCTGCACATTGGAAAATCTCCCCAAGACACTGAGAAGGCTAAACGCAAAGATGAGGCCTATCGTTTAAATCAAAAGGTTACAGAGTATTTTAAAAAATGCCTCCGTGATTCCATCGGACAAAATGCACGCAATTATTTAGATAAAAGAGGACTAAGTCCTGAAGAAGTAGAATTATTTGATATCGGATTTGCTCCGGAAGGCTTTCAGAATCTAAAGACCGATCTTTTGCATTCAGCTTACGAAGAAGACCTGGCTATTGAACTTGGAATTTTGAAAAAGAACGATAAGGGAAATGTCTATGATTTCTACCGAAATCGAGTTATGTTTCCAATAAAGGATGCTTCTGGAAGAATCGTTGGTTATTCAGGTAGAACTCTTGCAACTGGACCAGATTCAACAGAAGCGAAATACATCAATAGTCCCAACTCGCTGATCTATGATAAGGGTCGACAGATCTACAATCTTTTTCTTTCCCAAGAAGAGATTCGAAACCAAAGAAAGGTTTTTATAGTTGAGGGAGTCATGGATGCCATCGGCTTATACACCAGAGGAATTAAGAATGTAATCGCTCCTTTGGGTACATCTTTTACAGAGAACCAAGCAAAAATTTTGAAAAATCTGGCTGATTCTGTTACACTTGTAATGGATGGAGACGGAGCAGGAACGAAAGGAGCACTGAGAGCTTCTGAAATTCTACTCAAAGAAGGATGTGCAACTTCAGTAGTAAGTATGCAGGAAGGGGAAGATCCTTTTGATTTTTCACGTAAAGTGAACCGGTCTGAACTTAGAACATATTTAGATGATTCCTTGAGTGCTTGGCAATTTCTTATTGAAGATGCCACTTTGGGTAAGAACCAAGGCTCGACTCCCGAAGAAAAGAAAGCGGCTATTGATTCCTTGTTTGTTTTTGTTAAAAAATGGGAAAAACAAACGGATCAACAGCTATTTATTGGGGAAGCTGCCAAGAAATTAGGGCTTTCCGTTTCTGCATTATGGAAAGATTTTACCTCGAACACAGAACAGTTTGCAGTACCCATTTCCGATAATAAGAATAAGGTAATTCGTAAGGTTGTTGTAAATCGTCCAATTACTAAAGGTGCTATTGAATGTGAGAGAACCATACTTGCTAAGTTAGTATCCCATCCTGATTTATTCCGATATGCGGATGAGGTTGATGGATTAGAGTTCTTAGAGGATTCTTCTGTAATTGTGTGGGAATGGCTTTATACGCAATTTCATATGGGCGAAACTATTGTTCCTGCTGAATTTCTTTCTACGGAATCTATCCCTGAAGAAATTCGTGAAATGTATGCACCTTTTTTGATGCAGGAAGAAATGGGCGGATTGGAAGACCAATTCGAAGTGTTTGAAGGATTGTTGCAGTATCAAAAAAGATACTACCACCAATCTGAATTAGATCGCTATTTGCTGGACAAGACAGCATCCAAGGATGAATTCGATCGCATCTCTTGGATTAAATTTCATAAAGATAAGATCGAACAAATCAATGCTTCACAACGAAATTCTGTGAAGATTGCTCGATAGATTAGATGTTATAGACAAAGAGGATTTGGAATGATAGAAAATTTACAAGAAATGCCTGAAGTTCAGAAGATTATCGCTTTAGGCAAAGCGAATCGCGAAGTCAGTTATGATGAGATTAACGAGATCTTACCAGACAAAATCTTAAATTCAGAAAAGATTGATGATGTCTTTACATTATTACACGAGCTAGGAATTGAAGTTGTTGAAGATTATACAAAAGAAGCTGTAGAAGAAGCTATCCAACAACAAGCTGTAGCTGCACCTCCCAAACCTGAAAAACTAAAAGAAATTAAAGTTAAAGAAAAAGAAGATAAAAAAGAAAAAGAAGAAAAAGCAGCTAAGAAGAAAAAAGATGCCGCTGGTGGAGGATCAGAAGATCCTATTCGACTTTATCTAAAAGAAATTGGAAAGGTATCTCTTATCTCTGGTGAGACAGAAGTTTTTCTTGCCAAGAGAATAGAAAAGGGCGAAAAAATTATTGAAGAAACGATTCTTAGTTCTAGTATCCTTCGCCAAAACTTTGCTAAATTAATTCCCAAAATCAAAAGTAAAAAAATCCGCGTCTACGAATTGGTTAAAGTGGACAAGCTGTACGCCCTCAACCAAGATGAAGCAGAAAAATTAGAAAAGAACTTTTTCGATAATATGGATATCATCCAACAAGATGAAAAAGTTTTTAATGAAGCAACCAATCGTATCAGAAAGTATTCTGAGAATTCGAAAAAATTCCGTGAATTAAAAGAAAAAATTGATAACTCATCAAACAAGATCGATGAAGCCATTCGAAATATTGGTGTATCCCAAAAAGAAATTCAAAAGATTTCCCAGAAAATCAAATCTATGGTATTTCGAATTAAGGAAATTGAAAAACATTTCTTAAAGATCAAAGCGAAATACGGTCATGATGTCAAAGAAATCAAAGCTTTCAATCGTTTCATCGAAAAGAATGAAAACCTAGATGAAATTGAAAAGATGATGGGCGTTGATATCGATGAAGTTAGAGAAGTAATCAAAGATATTCGCAATAATGAAAGAAAGCTTCGACGTATGGAACAAGAAGCTGGTTCCCCTGTTTTTGAAATAAAAGAATGGGGCGAAAAAATTATAAAAGGCGAAAGGGAAATTTCACAAGCCAAGAAAGAATTAGTTCGCGCTAACTTGCGTTTGGTTGTTTCTATTGCAAAACGTTATGCAAATCGTGGAATGCACTTCTTCGATTTAATCCAAGAAGGAAATATTGGACTAATCAAGGCAGTGGATAAGTTCGAATATAAGAAAGGTTATAAATTTTCAACCTATGCTACTTGGTGGATACGACAAGCTATAACTCGCGCTATATCAGATCAAGCTAGAACCATTCGAGTTCCTGTTCACATGATAGAGCAGGTAAATAAGGTAATTCGTGAAACTAGACTTTTTGTCCAAGAATTTGGTAGAGATCCTTCCAATGACGAGATAGCAGAAAGACTAGGCTGGCCTGTTGCCAAAGTAAAAGCAGTTAAGAACGTTGCTCGTGAACCAATCTCGCTTGAGATTCCTGTTGGATCGGAAGAAGATTCTGAACTGGGAGATTTCATAGAAGATAAGGATGTCATGACTCCTGTGAATCATGCTGCATCCAAGATTCTAGCAGAACAAATTCGCCAAGTTCTGCAAACCTTGCCAGCCAGGGAACAAAAGGTTATACGTATGAGATTTGGTCTGGATGATGGTTACGCTCAGACTCTTGAAGAGGTAGGTTACCAATTCAAAGTTACACGTGAAAGGATTCGTCAGATTGAAGCCAAAGCTCTTAGAAGACTTAGACATCCATCTCGATCAAAACGACTTAAGGACTATATTGATTAATTGTGACAGACAACATTTCATCTCAACTTGAAATTATTCGAAGAGGAACGGTTGATGTAATCAGCGAGGCTGAACTAAGCTCAAAGATTGCAAAGAAGAAAGTTCTAAATATCAAAGCAGGATTTGATCCTACGGCACCAGATCTGCACCTGGGACATTTTGTACTGCTTAGAAAGCTTAGGCATTTCCAAGACCTGGGTCATACGATTCATTTTCTCTTAGGTGATTTTACTGGAATGATAGGTGATCCTACTGGAAAATCTGAAACAAGAAAGCAACTAACAAAAGAAGAAGTATTACAAAACTCTAAGACCTACCAAGATCAGGTTTTCAAAATACTTGATTCGCAAAAAACGAAAATAGTATTCAATTCTGAATGGTGTCTTCCCATGAAGGTGGAAGAGGTTCTAGCATTAACTGCTAAGTATTCCGTTGCAAGACTTCTTGAAAGAGACGATTTTAGTAAACGATATAAGTCTGGTAATTCTATTTCACTTGTTGAATTTATGTATCCACTATTCCAAGGCTATGATTCTGTAATGATGGATTCAGATGTGGAGATAGGTGGAACAGATCAGAAATTCAATCTACTCGTCGGACGAGAGCTGCAAAGGGACTATGGAAAAGAACCTCAATGCGTCATCACATTACCTCTATTAGTTGGTCTCGATGGTGAGAAGAAAATGTCCAAGTCACTTGGCAATTATGTAGGAATTTCCGAACCTTCAATCGATATGTATGGTAAGTTAATGTCTATCAGTGATGATCTCATGTGGAATTATTTTGAACTTCTTACAGATGTGGATTTAGTAAAAATCGACGAATGGAAGAATGGTATGAAATCAGGAAGTATTCACCCTAAGATTGTGAAAACTGAAATGGCATTAGCAATTATGGACCAACTTCATTCTAGGGATGAGAACCGTTCTGCAATTGAAGAATGGAATCGTATCCATGATCCAAAAAACCGTTCCATCCCAGATGATATACAAACCGTACAAGTTGGTTCAGAATATTTTGAAGAGAAGAATCCACAGCTAGCTTTCTTGCTTAACAAATTTGAATTCACGGCCTCTGTCTCTGAGGGTCGTCGTTTGATTAAAAACGGTGGCATCTATGTGAATGAAGAGAAAATTTCCGATGAATCCTTTGCCTTAGAAAAAGGAAATGAATATACGATCCGTCAAGGAAAGAAAGGCAAGTTTATCAAACTTGTCTCATAGCTGAGGTTTCATTGGAAGAAAAAGAAGTCCAAGACCTAGTTAATGAGCTATCTAAAGATATATCTAGGGATGCTCAACTACGCGATAAAATAAAGACACTCATATTTAGAATTGCTTTAAGTTCTGTTATAGTTTTTTTATTAAGTATTGGAATATATCTCTTATATTTAAAATTTTCACTCAGTAAAGTTGAAGAAGATCTAGCCTTAAAGCAAAATACTATAGATGATTTAGAATCCAGCCTGAACTCTCTGATGTATGCAGAACAATTACGTGAAGAGGAAACTCTTAAAATCCGAGAAAATTCTGAAGATTCAGAACCAGTTTTTACTGATTCTTTAGAAAGAAAGGTTTTGAAAAATCTGAAAATTATCGAGGCTGCTTCCAAAGATTATAAAGGGAATAATATCTCTCGAGGCAATACTGATTTTCCAGAAATAGCACTTACTTTTGACTTAGCTTCTGGAGATGAATTAAAAAATGTTAATAATTTAATTCAAAAGTATGGAATTAAAGTTACAATCTTTCTATCCAATGAAAGAGCTCAAGATACTTCAGGATCCTTCTTTCTAAGTTCCAATCTGAAATACATTCGATCTCTAGCTAAATCAGGGAATGTAGAATTTGGAAACCATACTTGGAGTCACTACAATTATGTAAGAAGTATTCATGAAACTTCACAAAAGAAAAGGCGAGTCTTAGAATATCTTTCTAAGGATGTTCTAACCTTAGAAAGAATGGCAGAAGAATTATTCCGTGTTGAATTAAAGTTTGAAGATCTTACAAATAAAAAACTTAAAAAATACTACCGTCTTCCTTATGGCGCAGTAAACTCACTCATCCTAAATGCTCATGCATCTTTTGGTTATTCAAATCATATCATGTGGTCTAAAAATTCTGTTGGTTCCTTGGATTTGCCTGATTACATTTACAAGCAATTTCTCACCCGGTACAATGAGAAAGGAAAACCTCAAGTTGTCAAAAATCCATTGTATAAGACCGGTAGAGAAACCTTAGACTTTTTATATAAATGGGAAAACCGAGATAAAAGTGGAATGAATGGTGCAATCATTCTCATGCATTTAGGAAGTCCTAGAAAATTTGATAAGCTAATTGATATTTTGCCAGAGTTTATTGAAACTATGCAAAAGAAGGGCTATCATTTTGTAACTGTCTCCGAAGTTTTGAACAAGACCTTAGATTAATACAAGGTCTCTTTTCTCTTTGAAGTAGATTTTTTTTCAAATACTTTTCAGCCAAAATTAATTTCTATAAAAAATCCACTGCGATGCATTCAGCAAAGAGTGGATTTAATTAATAGAGATATTGAATTCTGGAAATTTTAATACATAGACTTAATTAGTTTATCGTATTTATCCATAATCACGTTTCTTTTCATTTTGAATAGGTTGGTAAGTTCATCACCAACTTCTAAAGCTTTTGGCAAGAATCGGAAGTCAGCGATTTTTTCAAAAGATTTGAAGCCATTTTCAGAAGAGACAGATTTCTTGATGATTGCCATAAATTCTGTTCTTAATTCTTTATTTGTATTTAGATCATCACCTTCTTTCACATTCATTCCCGCTTCTGACATCCTAGCATAGTCGGGCCATATAAGAGCAGTTAAGTTCTTTTGGTCTTGGCCAACAACAATTACTTGGTTGATGTAGGCATGTTCAGTAATGATATTTTCTATTGGAACTGGCTCGATATTTTCCCCACCAAGTAGGACAATAGTATCCTTTACTCTCCCTCTGACAGAAAGAGTGCCATTAGTAGAGAAAAATCCTAAATCTCCTGTATTCATCCAACCATTATTCAATGCCTTGGAAGTAGCTTCTGGATTTTTGTAATAGCCTTTCATAACCTGAGGGCCTCTTGCATGGATGATTCCCATCTTTCCCTTAGAAACAGAATTTCCTTTGTCATCTAGAATTTGGACTTCAGTTCCTTTTGGCATAAAACCGACAGAGCCTTGGATTACTCTTCCAACAGATCTTACCGCAATGATTGGTGCGCATTCCGTCATCCCATAACCTTCATAAACAGGAATTCCAATCACATTAAAGAATTCATCAACGTGAGAAGGAAGAGCTCCACCACCAGAAATGGTTCCACGTAACTCACCACCTAGTACGTCCCGAATTTTTTTGAAAACGATCTTATCCGCAACCTGTGCTGGAAAGAAAAGATTGATTGAGTTAGCTAATGCTACAGCAGTATTTTTCCCTTTAGTGAAGAGATCTTCTTCGTGTTGCAATAGTCTATTGCCTGCTAGGTAGTCTACACCATCCTTCCAAGCTTTACAAATTTCATATGCTGTTTCAAAAATTTTCTTTTGTATATCAGATGATTTGTCAACTTTTTGCTTAATTCCCATATAGAGATTTTCCCAAAGTCTTGGAGCCGATGCCATAAATGTAGGTTTTACTTTTTGGAAATCATCTCTTAAATCTCGAATGTTTGTATAATAAATTGCACAACCAACTACCATCATAGAGTAATCAATGGCTCTTTCGAAAATATGCCAGACAGGGAGAATAGATAAGGCTCTATCATTTTCTCTGAGGCCTACCATAGTGGGAACCTCAGTCATATTATAGACCATGTTTTGATGAGTAAGCATTACACCTTTGGGTAAACCTGTAGTTCCTGAGGTATATATGATAGTAAAAAGGTCATCTGGCTTGGTTGCATTCATTCTTGCATGCAATTCTGCTAGTTTGTCCTTTCTAAGAGATTCGCCTTTTAAAATTAAGTCAGTGATACAGTAGACATTTTCTTCTTTGGGCTTATAGCTTGGATCTAAGATAATCCAAGTAGTAACTTGAGTTTTTGAACGAATGGAACTCAAGGATAGAAAAAGTTTCTCATGTTCTACAAAGCAAATTTTACTCTCACTATGATCGAGGATATATTGGATTTCCTGTGCAGTAGAATCTGACCCGCGGGGAACATCGACTGCTCCATTTAAAAGTACGGACATATCCGCTATAGCCCATTCTACTCTATTGTCAGCCATAAGACCAACTTTCTCTTGCGGCTTTAAGCCTAGATCCATTAATGCTAAACCTAGGTTTTCTGCTTTGTTGTAGACTATTCCCAAAGTAGAACCTTGGAATTCTTTATTAGAAGTTTTAGCGAAGAATAATTTTGTATTTTTAAAATGTTCTAGGGAGTTCAGTATCGCTTGGTTGATGGTTGTATAAGGTTTCATTGTTTGTAAATTCTATGGAAAGCATACCCTTTGACAAGTAATTTCTATGGTTTATCTGAGAAATCTTTGCTCTCCTTGTGTTCCTTTCTAGCTTTTTCTACCACAGTCAGCAAATTCGGATTTAGGCGGATTGCTTCATGGAAGTATCTTTCACTATTTTTTTGATCTGATGAAATTCCAGAAGAAAGGAATAAAATCCCTAATTTAAAATAAACAATACTTTTTTCATTGGAATCTTTTGCAGAATCTAAGGCTATTCGAAGTGCTGGTAGCGCTGCCTGAAAATCAGATGCTCCTAATTTACAGGAACCAAAGTAATAATTGTAAAAATAACGACCTTTTTGATTGAAGGGACGTCCTGCTATTTTTTGCAGAGAATCTAGGCAGCTAGAATATTTCTGCAGATTTAAATATCCATAGCTAAGTGCTAAATTGATTTCTATAGAATCCCAACCTTTTTCTTCCTTATAAGTTTTGTTGGCTTCTTCCAACTGATCTACACCATCCGACCAGTTGTGAAGTGAATACAGGTTGATAAATCCAAGAAAGATTTGTGATTTCTTTACATAATTATTACAATAAGGATTTGATTTTAAGGATTTATATCTTTCATTCAAGGTTGCATAATTCATTAAATTATAATGGAATTGCAAAATTTTATAATTGGGTTCGCAAATATGTCTACTGTAGCCTTTGAATTCCGAGTTGTATTCTTCTATTAGTTTATTGTAATAGAAAATAGATTGATTCCATTCTTCTTTCTCTTCGTATCCCCTAGCTAGACTAAGATTCTTTTCTCCTAAGCCCTCACAGAAGTCTATAATTCCATCATTTTTATAAAAGCATCTTCTTTCGAAGTTTCCATTTTCATTGAAATCTTCTTTATGAGTAATCAATTTGCAGTTTTCAAATTTATACCATATATCAGGAATCCCATTTCGATTTGTGTCCTGAGTTTTGTTTTTTACACAATTCTTTACGGAAGGTTCAAATTCTGTTAAGCTAGTAATTTTTCCGATATGATATTCATCTATTCCAATCGAAATTAAATTGTTTTTCGAAAATGTTTCCCATTTAAATGGTAAGAATCCTAGATCTGCATCTAATTGAAAATTGATTTGGATGTGATTAGAAATTTCTGAGTTCGAAGATAAACATTTAAATTCCGGCTTTAGTGTCCTTATATTAAAAGCCTGTTGGTAATAAAAATTCCAAACTAAAGATTCTATTTCTTTTCTTTGATTGGGTTGTTTATAATTAGGAAAATTTTTATTGATAAAGTAATAACAGAATGAATGTAAACGAAAAGCTATGCTTTCTTGGTGAAATTCCTTTGGTTGGTTGTAATTGAAGATACCAAATTCTTTTTGAAAGATATTTTCTTCAGTTAGGTTTAAATACTTCCAAATATTCCGACTGGGCATAGACCTTATGCTTGAGAAGCTTAAGGAAGTTATTAAAATTGCTAAGGAATAACGCAGATCCAAAAAAGATTAGGAGATTTTCTTTTTAACATAAAGATCAAAGAGAACGGAATTTTCATAAGGATTCCCAATTTTTCGAATAGAGAAAAGATCAGAGAGGGCAGTTCTATTCAAATCATCAAGGTAAAATAATGCCTTTGTCGAATCATAACGAACAATTCCTACGATCTGAGAAATATTTCCCGACTGGGCAACTGTATGCTCAATAATATCTTCTTCATAAATTTCTTTATCGTATTTGTCTAACATTCCTGAGAAAGGGTGCAAAATGTAGTTCTCTGGATTAGTTATTTCTTGGTTGAATTTAAGTAGTTTACCATGTTGAGTGATTGTAAAACCCTTGGAAATAAATTCCTTTAGTGATTTATCCCAAATGCGAAACTTGATTTCAAATGCCATTGTAAACTCCAATAAATGTGAATGAGTAGCTGATTCAAGAAAAAAACAAAGAAAATTGACAATCGTTCTACAATCCTAAATCTAGGGTACTTAGCTATGAAAATATTTACTGTTTCAAATATTAAAGGTGGCTCAGCCAAAACCACAACTTCCATTTTTCTCACAGAGGCTCTTTCGCGGAAAGGTAGAACTCTCGTAATCGATTTAGATATGCAGGCTGACTTGACTGATTATTTTTTACCCAATTCTAGTCCCGAAGATATAGACAAAGGAAATATTTTTAAATTATTAACTGGGGAATCTGATTTTGCTAGTTCGATTCACAAAGGCAAATTTGCAGATATAATTCCAGGAACGATTGATTTAGCATATTTAACTACTCGAGTATTTCAAAATTTTTCTATTTTAAAAAAATTAAGAACAATTCTAAATGAAAACAAGGATTATGATTATGTTGTAATCGATACACCTGGATCGGCAAGATCTGAGCTAACTGTTTCTTTAGTTGCCTGTGATACTATCTTAGTACCTGTTACTCCAAGTAAATGGGCAATACGCGCAGTGAATCTCTTGTTAGATGAAATAAAAAATTCCCGTGAGATTACAAACAAAGAACATACAATTTGCTTTGTCCCTTCTATGTTTGGTAAATCGAATAAACACATAGATCTTCTAAATCGAATTCGATCCTTAGAAGATTTTAAAACCCTTTCGCCAATTCCCAAAAGTGAAAGTATCAAAACTAAATCGGAAAAAAGATCAAAATTACAAATAAAATCAAAAGCCTGGGAGGCCTTTGATCAATTAGCCAACGAGGTTATCGCACTATAATGCTTAAACTTTACTATGAATTCAAACCAGATTTGGATTATTCACGTGAGAACCTCCGATGGAATGGCTGGGGTTCCTACCAAGAAGATTTCTATGCGAGCGATCTTATGCCAGAGATCATTGATTTTCTTAGAACAGAAATGGATGTAGGAAAAGATGTTTTTACACCATCGGTTCCACTTCCTTCCATTTCAATTTCCAAGTCAAAATTTACTCCCAAAGAAATTGCCTTCTTTAGTGCAATCTTAGACGAAGAACAATTTCAGAGTTCTGATAGAGAAAGAATCCTTCACTCTGCTGGACGCAGTTATTATGATACGATAAGATTGAATTTTAACCTTTTGAAGAGTTTCGTAGACGGAGTAGCTTATCCCGTTTCCGAAAATCAAATCACCAAAGTCCTGGATTATTGTAATAAAAATAACATAGTTGTAATACCATTTGGTGGAGGTTCTTCTGTTGTCGGTGGAGTTGAAGTTACAAAAGGTACTGGTCAATCTAAAATATTATCCTTAGATTTAACTAAATACAATAAACTCGTAAATTTAAATTCGAATAATCGAACAGCGACTTTTCAATCAGGAATCTACGGACCTCACTTAGAACAAATTCTAAACAAAGAAGGATTCACTTTAGGACATTTTCCACAATCATTCGTATATTCTACATTAGGTGGATGGATTGCAGCAAGATCAGCTGGTCAGCAATCCAATCGTTATGGCAAAATCGAAGATCTGCTAGTCTCTGCAAAATTAATCACGCCCTCAGGTATTATTCAAACAGGCGACTATCCTGCATCTTCCTCTGGTCCAGATTGGAATCATATCATTGCAGGTTCAGAAGGCTTACTGGGAATTATTTCAGAGGTTACAATTCGTATTCATGAGCTTCCAGAAAAGAGATATTACACAGGTATACTTTTTCCAAGCTTTCATGAAGGCAAAGAATGCATTCGAGAAATCAAACAATCGGGTATTCCAACTTCAATGATGCGTTTGTCGGATGAGGAGGAAGCTAGATTGTTTGGAACATTAGGCACTCTAGGAAATAAAGGAATTTTCTCCCATTTAAAGCATTCTATTCAGAATTTTGTTTTAAACCTTTACGGACTTAGAGATAAAAAGTCCGTTTTGATTATTGGCTTAGAAGGTGATCAGTCAGACATCGAGCATCGTTTATTGAAGTTGAAAGAAATAATTTCAAAACACAAAGGATTTCATGCAGGGACTTCCATAGGAAAAAACTGGATCAAGAACAGGTTCAATATGCCTTTTCTCAGAAATCATATCGTAGAATATGGGTTTGGTGTTGATACTATGGAGACATCCGCTCCCTACGATAAATTGGAACAGATTCGAGATGAATTCCACACGAAAGTTCGAAGTCAATTTAAAAAGGCAAAATCACTCTGTCATATTTCTCACTCTTATGAGAATGGTGCATCTTTGTATTTTACGGTAATATTTGCCCTAGATGCAAAGAAACCCATTGAGCAGTGGTTTAAATTAAAAAGAATAGCCTCTGAATTATTTCTAAAACACAAAGCATCTGCCAGCCACCACCATGGTATAGGTATGGATCATAAAGAATTCTACCAAAAGGAATTTGGCAAACTAAGTATTTCAGCATTGCAAGCAATGAAAAGCAGTTTAGACAAGAAAGGAATTATGAATCCTAAAAAAGTATTTCATGGCTGATGTTAAATCTTAAGACTGAAACATTTTCCATTCAAATTGCTAATTCGAGTTTGTATTTCAAATCATATTCACCGAAGCAAATTTCCTTTCCAAAACCCATTGTATGTATACATGGACTAACAGGGAATCTACTTTCGTTTGAAAGAGTTGCTTTATTTCTTTCTAAGCGAGGGCATAAAGTTTATACTTATGACCTTCGTGGAAGAGGTGGTAGCGGTAAGGAAGAAATTGATTACTCTGCTGAGTCTCATGCTGCTGATTTAAAATTAGCCTTAGACCAACTTCCTGAGAACAATTTCCATATCATAGGTCATTCTCTGGGAGCTTGGGTAGGATTGTATTTTACCAAAGAATTTTCATGGCTAGTCGATAAATTGGTATTAGTTGATGGTGCAGGGATCACAGACTTACAAAATAAATGGACAAATCTACAAATGGTTCGTGCTTCCTTAGAAAGAATTGGAAAGAGTTTTGAATCTAAAGATGCATACTTAGAGGAAGCCAAAGAGTCTAAACTAGTCGACAAATGGAGTAGGGATCTTGAAAATCTTTTGCTATATGAACTTGAGAAGAAAGATAATCTCTGGCATTGTAATATTCCCCCATATGTTGTCGAAAGCGAATTGCAAAGTTTAGGTGGATCTATTACGAATGCTGGCTTGTTAAAACGAATTTTCGTTCATTTTCCCAATTGGATTTTTACAATTCGTAAAAATAAAAACCTTCCTTATCGTGAAATTTTATCCAAGACCTTAATCATTCGTGCCTTGAAGCCTACACTTAAAGGAACGAAACCATTGGTGAGCGACAAGAGTCTTGCGATTATGTTAAATCAAATTCCTAATGCAAGATGCCTATCTATTTCAGATAAAAATCACTATGGTATTTTGTTAGATTCTTGCCCCGCTCGTGACATAGAGTTGGCAAATTTTTTAGAAAATCCTATTTAATTTCCCCATTTTATAAAGATTTCTTTTACTACGTTCGATTGACAGTTAGCTTCCAAATCTAAAATTGGATGTGAGAGGACATTATGTTTAACAATGCAAAAGAAAAATTTGAAAATCTAAAGAAGATGAAAAGAATGCGTTCTCAAGTAAAGAATCTTGAGAAAGAATTACTCTTAGTTGATTTTAATGGTGAATCAAAGGGTGCCCAAGTTACTTGCACTATGGATGGTAAGTTCAATATCAAGAAATTAGATATAGCAGAAAGCTTGATTGATTCTAAAGATAAGAAAAATATCGAAAAGCATGTTGCTGAGGCCGTTTCTAAAGCATTAACTGCAGCTCAGAAAGGTTCTGCAGACAAAATCCAAGAAATGGGTGGCTTACAGAATCTAGGCTTATAAAGCTATTTTGACGAATACAGCTTATTGTTATTTATATATAACTTTTGAGACTGTGATACATCGATTTTGATAAATTAGATTAGCTAAAATAGCCTTGTTGATTTAAAACTTTTTGATTTATAATAGAAAGAGATAGATACCTACTCAGTATCTATCTCTTTTTTTATCGAATTAAGATTGTGGAAGGATGCTTACTTCTACTCTTCTATTCGCACCATCAGCAGGAGACTTGCCAGGAAGAGGCTCTGCAGATCCAACACCTTTTACAGATGTTACTCGAGATGACTCAACTCCGTTTTCATCCATGATAGTTACAACTTCTTTTGCTCTAGACTCAGATAATTTCAAATTCACTGATTCTGAACCAGTTTTGTTTGCATGACCAGTTACGTTTAAATTTGTATCTGGGTAAGCAAGCAAAGCTTCCGAAAGTTTGTCAATATTAGATTTTCCAGTACCTTTCAGATCAGATTTACCATTTTCGAAAGAAATATCTCCGTCCATTTTAACTTTAAGGGCTGTTAAATCACCATTTCTATCTTTAACATCTTCTAGTTCGATACCATCTTTACCAAAGTTTTCTTTGATATCTTCTTTCATCATATTGAGATATAGACCAGTTCCAAGACCAGCAGCACAACCAGCAGCTAAACCTACGATCTTACCGTTGTTTTGTGCTTTTTTCTTTTTAAAAACATTGAATACTTGGTTTTCAAGTTTTTTTCTTTCCTTACCTGCTTTTGCTCTTTGCATTTCATCATAAACTGCACCAAATGCTAGACCTGTTCCACAACCTATACCAGTTGCCATCATTAATCTCTTAGCATTTTCTGAACAACTAGTAACTAACATACCAACTAGTAGTAAACTTAATGTAATTTTCTTCAATTTTCTTCTCCTGTAAAAATTTTGTAAAATGAAGACCTATGTTTTAGCCAAAACGATCCGAAAGTAATTTTACTACCTGATCGGGTCTGCTATTGGCTTGGGCGATCATAGCTATTCCAGATTTTGTGAGAACTTGGTTTTTGACAAATTCTACAACTTCCTCTGCCATATCAGCATCTCTAATTCTGGATTCTGAGGCAACCATATTCACATAATTGTTAGATAAGGAATTGATAGTGAGTTCCAAACGGTTGTAATAGGCACCTAAATCTGCTCTTTGTTTGTTAACTTTACCGATTGCATCATCGATCAAACTGATCAAAGAGTTCGCCTTGTCTGGTGTGGAAAGGGAGGATTTATTCTCGCCTTCAATCAATTTAAGCGACGAGGCATTCATGGTTCCAATGTAAAGTGAGAGCTTCTCATCTTGATTGGCTCCCACGTGAAGAATCATTGGACTGCTTAGAGATCTAGAGAACCTTCCATCTAATGGGCGTATGCGATTGAACTCAGAAGTCTTTCCAATTCGATCGACTTCCTCAATCAATTGGGATACTTCCAACTGTACTAATTGTCTATCTTCGGAAGAATAGATCCCATTTGCTGTCTGAACTGATAATTCCCTAAGTCTCTGTAAAATTCCATTTACCTGATCTAAAGAGCCTTCTGTAACTTGAAGAAAGGATAGCCCATCTTGAGCATTTCTCCCTGCCTGAGCTAAGCCACGAATTTGAGTTCGAAGTCTTTCAGAAACGGCGAAACTAGGGGCATCGTCGCCTGGACGATTGATACGCATACCAGTTGAGAGTCTTTCCAAGGATTTATCCATGGCATTATTGGTTTCTTTAAGAACACGATTGGCACTGAGTGCAGATATATTATGGTTGATTTTCATAAGCTGACTTCCTTGTAAAAATTTTGGATCCGTCCAAAAAAAAATGAAAAATGTGATTCAAGTAAGGTCTCCCAAAGTTCGATAATCGATATGGGAAACCTTATAGCTTTCATAAGAAGTGTAAAAAAAGAATTTGGCAACCATAAAATACTTAAAATACTGAGAAAACATGAAAATATACACAAAAACTGGTGATACAGGGGAAACATCCCTAGCGATGGGTGGAAGAGTTCAAAAATTTGATCCTAGGGTCGAATTGTACGGAACGACGGATGAATTGAATTCTATCTTAGGTTTATCATTAAGTTTTTTACCTAAATCATCCAAACTTCATGAGAGTCTTTCTTGGACACAGAATTTACTGTTTGAATTGGGTTCAGAATTAGCTGGCTTTCATAAGATGGATGATTCTGGAGAATTGATACCCATTATAAAGGAAACAGACATAAAATATTTGGAAGATAAAATTGATGATATGACAGAAAAGCTGGAACCATTGAAACATTTTGTACTCCCAGGAGGATCATACTCTGCTAGTTTTCTGCACCAAGCACGTACAGTTTGTCGAAGACTCGAAAGAAGAATGGTCTATGAAGCGAAGGAACATGTTTCCATTCCTTCTCGTTCCATAGTTTTTATAAACCGCCTCAGCGATTTTCTTTTTGTAGCCTCCCGTTTTGCAAATTTAGAAGCTAAGGTAACAGAGCCGATTTGGATTTCCCGCGTCAAAGGAAAATGAATTCTAAACATCCTAAGGCTCTACCCATACTCTTTCTCACAGAAATGTGGGAAAGATTTAGTTACTACGGTATGCGTGCCTTACTAGTTCTCTATGCAGTTAAATTCTTAGGATTTAGCGATCGTTCTGCGGGGCAATTGTATGGAGCTTATACAGGCTTGGTTTATTTAACTCCCATTCTTGGTGGTTGGCTATCAGATCAATTTCTTGGTCTACGAAGATCTATTTTACTTGGTGGAATTCTTATGGGACTAGGTCATTTGAGCCTAGCATTTGAAGAGATAGAATTCTTCTTCTTAGGTCTATTCCTTCTCGTTCTTGGAAATGGATTTTTCAAACCAAATATGTCTAGTTTGGTTGGATCCTTGTATGAGAATAATGATAGTCTGCGAGATAGTGGCTATACGATTTTTTATATGGGAATCAATCTTGGCGGTTTCTTTGGACCTATCATCTGCGGAACCTTAGGTGAAAAGATGGATTGGCATTATGGATTCGGTGCTGCTGGAATTGGTATGGGCATTGGAGTCTTGGTTTTTTATTTTGGACAGAAATTATTGCCCAGTCATATCGGAATTAAACCTCAAAAGAAGAAAGAATTTAATCCTAGAGCAAGGCAACTGACTCAAGTAGAATGGAATCATATTAAGACTATCCTAGTTCTTTCTTTCTTTTCCATTTTTTTCTGGGCAGCATTTGAACAGGCTGGTTCATCTATGAACCTATTTGCAGATCGTTATGTAGATCGAAGTATAGGAGAATGGCAAATTCCTGCCTCCCTATTTCAATCGGTAAATCCTGTTTTTATTCTCTTATTTGCTCCTCTTTTTGCAAAAATGTGGACTTCTCTTGCAAGAAGAAACAAAGAACCTGATAAACCTGTGAAATTTGCCTTCGGTCTTTTGCTTTTGAGTGCAGGTTTCTTTTGTTTGGTGCTAGGTGCAAGGCAGATTGCAGAAGAAGGATTTGCCGGTATGCACTTTCTACTTCTAGCTTATTTATTCAATACCTTAGGAGAGCTTTGTCTTTCCCCTGTGGGATTATCTATGGTCTCCGAACTTGCACCGACTCATCTAACTTCTTTGATGATGGGAATATGGTTTCTTTCGAATGCAGTTGCCCATTATTTGGGTGGCGTATTTTCAGGAATGGTGTCTGAAATTTCTCTAAGGATTTTCTTTGGTGTTTTTGTTGTAATGGCTGTTTGTTCAGCAGTTCTATTGCTATTGATTCGGCCTATTTTAAATTCTTGGATGAAAGAGAAAAATCCTGTACAAAACGTTTAGCTTTGGCTGGATAATCAGTTATGATTCCATCAAGCTTGTATTCTAGAAAAAAGCGCCATTCCACTTCTTCATTGGATGTATAAGTATAAAGTAAAAATCCTTGGGATTTAAGCTTTGAAATTAGTTTGGGATTATCTAGTAAAAAAGATTTTTCCCAAACAATTGCATCTGCTCGAAGAGCAATTGCAAAAAATTTTGAACCAAGAAGCGATCCTTTCCAGCCAGAAACTTTGCTAGTTCGCCTGTCTGAAATTAGCTGCGCTCTAGGAATGGAGGCTTGGAATTTTCTTACATAATACAAGGCTAAGGGTGAAAATGAGGATACGAGGATCTTTTCTAAATCTAAATTCAGGTCTTTTATTAACTCTACAACTGCTAGGGCTGATGCTTTTGTAAGCTCTTCTGAAATTTCCTTTTTTATTTCAATATTGATTAAGGTTTTGTCTGCAAAATTTTCTAAAACTTCTTTAAGTCTTGGAATCTTTTCCCCATTTTCTAAATGAATTGAATCTAATTCTCTAATTGTGAAATTTGCAACCAATCCTTTTCCTGAGCTTGTTCTGTCCACGCTTGAGTCATGAAGAACAATCAATTCTCCTGATTTACAAGTTTGGGTGTCTAGTTCTAGTCCATCAGAAGTATCCATAGCAACCTGAAAGCCTTGCATAGAGTTCTCAGGATCAGTTGCTCTGCTTCCGCGGTGGCCAATCACCTTAGTTGGGAGTAATGGCAAAATAGAGGATAGTTTTTCGCTAGAATTTTGGAGCTTTAAATGGGAACTTTCTTGGTTAAAATTAGAATTATTTCTCTTTTTAGCTAAAAAAATAGAAATAATATATTTCCAAAAACAATAAACTAGGAAACCAAAAGGTAAAGGAAATATTAAATCCTCATCCAGCTTCGATTGTGTTGCCATAGCTTTCTTTTCCATCCATTGCATGTTGTTTCAATTTGTCCGCATCTTCTCCTAGGTAGGTATCCAACCAGTTGTGAGCTAAATAGAGTAGCGGGGTGATCAATATCGCAACGCATAGCTTATAGATGAAGTTAGTCATTGAAATATTGAATAGCTTTTCAATTGCAAGATATTGACCAAATGCAATAAAAATTACAACGAAGGAGTCCACTAATTGTGAGACTATGGTAGATCCAGTTGCCCTAAGCCAAATCATTTTTCCTTTTGTTTTGATTCTTAGATAATGGAAAATTTGGATGTCGATCATTTGCCCTATAAGATAGGCAGTGATAGAACCAATAATGACTAGACTTGAATTGAAAAATACCATTTCAAAAGCCTGATCATTGACTGGAGAGTCAGGCATAGCTGGAATCGCAATTCCAATTAGTATTAAAAAGTATGCTATCACTACCATTACCATTCCAATAATTGTAGTTAATCGAACACCTTTGCGTCCATAGTATTCATTTAACAAGTCTGTGATGATAAAAGTTACAGGGAAGGGTATAACACCTAAAGTCATCGTAAATCCTAGAAAAGTAAATAATTTACTGCCAATTACTTCCGCCATTAAGAGAAAAGTAAGGAAGATACTATTCAAAATAAGGAAAAGTTTATACGGTTTAGATAGATGCATGATTTTTTACTTTATCTGGCAGATAGTTTCTTTAAAGTAGAAAAAAGAGAGAATGTTATTTTATTTTACTTAGATAAGACAATTCTTACGATAATTATAAAAAGATACTATTAGGCGCGGTGTATGTCAGAAGATAAACCAATGGAAGGCAAATATTCCAATTCCAAGGAAAAAGTTTCTTGGAAATACTATTTCATTTTTAGCTCATGGCTATTCTTATGTCTTCTTTCCTTCTATTTGGGTATAGGACTTATCCACTGGGAAGAGACTGAATCAGATCCAAAACAAGTTTACCATGCTTCCATGGGTGATGGAGTTGTGAAAGCTTTCCAAGAGGAAAACAAACTTTCCACAGATTCAGATTTGTATGATTCATCTGAAGATTCTTCCAGTAACTTTGCATTCAAAAATGTTTTAGAAGAACTATTTTCTTCTGATTCTAAGGAAGATGGACTCGGTTCCAATAATACTAAAGATTCCAACAAAAGTGGCATTCGATCTTCTACCTGGTTTTCTGATTATGAGGCTATGAAGAAGGTAGTTCATCTATACGATGAGATTCATCCTTTTATTTATTCAATGAAAGGCGGACTTACCAATAATGGAGAACTTGCTAATTCTTGGAGTTCTAAATCTAAGCATGAAAGAGTTGCTGAGCTTCGAATTCTCAATCCTAAAGTAAAAATTATTCCTACCATTTTCCGATGGGAAAATCCTAAAGAAAAGATCTCTGAAAATATCGGAATGAACGGTAGATCTGATATTAGAGATAAACATATCCAAATCATAGTAAATGAGGTTATGACCTTTGACTATGATGGTATTGATATCGACTACGAAGGTATGAGCTGTGAGAAGAAAGAGAAGTTCGAAGAATTCATAGTTTTACTTTCCAAAGAATTGAAGAAAAACAATAAACTTCTTTCAGTTGCTGTTCACCCTAAGACTCCGAATCCTAAGGGTAAAGTCACTAAATGTAAAGGTTTAAAAAACGACATCGTAGTTGACTTTAAAGAAAATTGGCGTGGTCCAATGACCCATGACTATGAATTTTTAGGTAAGCATGTGGATCGCCTGAAGGTTATGGCTTATGAACTTCATCCTAGAAAATATAGAAATCCAGGACCCGGCCCTCAAGCACCTAATGTCTGGTTGAAAGAAATTATTAAGTATGCGAAGAAACGCGTTCCTTCTGAAAAGTTATATATGGCTATCCCAACTTATGGTTATGATTGGGCATTGAATTGCAATTCTTCGGCAAAGTCAGTTTATTATTCGGATGTGAAAAGAATTAAAGCATTAAATCCCATCATCCACCAACCGACTGATATTACCACTATCCTCAGCCAGGGAAATCGAAATACAAGCTGGACTAATTTAAGTAAGTTTGGATTTGTTCATGAGAATAAAATCTATGAAGATCCAACTATGTGGTATACTGCAGGTGGTTGTGATAGAGTTGCATTTTTCATGAATCGCAAGGCTTTTGAAGAAAAGATGACATTGTTAAGAAAGTATGAGCTGGCAGGATTTTCATTTTGGCAATTAATTTCTGATAATGATCCAGAAATAAATAAATACTTAGAACTTCTTGCAACGAACCAACTTCCGCCAGTTCCCATTGCAAACGATTTGTATGCAGATGAAAAACCAACAGTAATTGCTGATGCAGCTTCTGCTCCTTCCGTTAAGGGGAAAGATTCTAAATCCAAAAAAGCTATTGCTAGTCCTCAACCTAAAATCGAGAAGCATGTCGAAGCTAAGAAAATTCCATTGAATACATTAACTTCATCCAAAACGAATACGACACTTCGAGAATCACAAGATCCTATTCGTGAGAAACAACCTACAATTGCGAAAGCTGTGGAATCGACTTTATTAAAGGATAAGGAAAAGAAGTTGGATGAGAATAAAGCTCTGCAACCAAGTCTGGATAAGATTCCGAATGCTCAAGTTAAGAAAGAAATCTCAGAATCCAGTTCCAAACTTGTTCCAGTAAATGAACTTCCCACTGCCAAGCCACAAGAAGTTCCCAGTGTTAAACCATTGAAAGAAGACATTATCTACGAATAAAAACTCTTCTGTGATTACTGACTCTGTAGATGAAATTGCCTCCATTGTGAAAAATGGGGGCATTGTTGTTTTTCCTACCGAAACTGTATATGGAATCGGTGCTTTAGCAACGAATAAAGAAAGCTGTTTAAGAATCTATAAGATAAAAAATCGTCCTTCGGATAATCCTTTGATTGTACATTTTGCTAGTAAGCAACAAATTAAAAATAACTGTATTATTCCGAAAATTGCTGAAAGTCTATTGAATGAATTTTCTCCTGGTGCACTAACATTGGTTTTAAACAAAAAGAATGAATCCCTATTTAGTTGTGGATTAGATACTGTTGCTGTAAGAATTCCCAATCATACAAAAGCAAGAGAATTGATCGCTCTAACAGGACCTATTGCTGCTCCATCTGCTAACCCATCAGGTAAACCTTCATATACCAGGTTTGAGGATATTTTAAATGAATTTTCTGGGAAAGTAGATGGTATTTTACAAGCAGAGGAACCAAGCTTTGGAATGGAATCGACAGTTTTGGATTTAAGTAAAGGCAATCCAATACTTCTTAGGACTGGAAGTATCGATCAGAAAACCATAGAATCTAGACTTGGAATTAAGATCGAATCCCCAATGAATTCTGAAATTCTCAGTCCTGGAATGAAATACCGCCACTACGCACCTAACGGTAAAGTATTTATTTCCAAATATATACCATCTCTAAATGAAATCATAGCGATGCAAAAACAAAAATCCAAGAATCAATTGAAATCAATAGACTATAGTAATCTAGTTATAGCGAGGATTGGTTTTTCTATTGATGATAAAACGTCTTTAGATCGAGTAATTGAAAATAATTTGGATTATATGAGTAGTATCTATAAATTTTTACTAGACTGTGATAATTCTAAAGTTGAAATAATTTATTGCCAAGAACCAAATGATGGCGAATTTGCAGACACAATTTGGGATAGGCTAAAGAAAGCAAGCTTGCAGTAAATTGTATTTTAAAAAATAGCTTTCAGTATTTTAAAGATAATTAATTTCTAGAACTAATCATTATATAAATAGTTTCCGATTTATATTCAAAAGCTTGTGACAAAGAGTTCGGATCTATTCGAGAATTACCTCTACCTATTTCCCTAATATAAGTAAGGGATATAGATGATTTGGCAGTAACCCAAGAAACCCCAAGACTGATTCCTCTATTATTTGAATGTTCATTTCTAGGATTGGTACCGCTTCTTGGATTTCTATAAGTTATTGAATTATTTCCATTACTTAACTGAATCTGATTGGAAAAACTATTCTGAAGTCCTAAATCAATGGCAGACTCAGTCCAGGAAATAGGTTTTGTATTAGCATTATTAGTAAAGATCCCACCAGAAATTGCAAATGTATCCACTAAATAGTATTCTACTCCTGTAGCAAAATTCAAAGTCGAAACTCGAGTCAACTCACGATTTTCTTTATCATTTACTATATAATTTGTGCGATTCCCAAAGACCTGTATCTCATCTTGGTTTTTAAAAGATTTAAATCCAGTAGTATAAATCATATCAAAGGAAGCTAGAAATTTAGAATTTGGAAATATCGCTGCACCTAATCTTACTTCTGATGTCTCAGGAATGGAGGAATTTAATTTCGGCTTGTTAGTAATAACTCCTGATTCGACTGAGTTGAATTGATTATTTGTTCCTTCTATGAAATCAACTGCATTTGCTCCAGATGCCCGAAGAGAATCAGTATAGACTTCATTATAAAGACGGTTTCCTCCAGTTACAAGTATCCTTCGCATACTTAGGCCTAAAGAAAGTTTTTCAGTGGCTTGGTATTGGAATCCAAGAATTGGTAGTAATCCTGTTGTCATACGATTATCTATAATAGACCGCATAACGTAAGATGAATTTGAAAACTGTTGGAATTGGCTTTTGGATGAATTTTTAACATCTTGCAAGTAATACAGTGTAAAACCAAAAGAAAGTTTATTAGTTATGAGATAGGAACCGCTCGGACCTATCAACATCTGAGTGCTATTTTCTTTAATTGTGTTTCGAGTTTGGTTGATAGTTGGTGATATCAAAGGAAGATTTACCTGATCTGTTCTATCATAATTAAGTGTGTAGGCATTTACAATAGAAAAGCCAAACTTCCAATTATCAACAGACTTTAAGATCCCTACAAAATTTGGATCAAAGCTTTGCTGGGATTGTTGGTAGACTTGACCTGGTGTATCTATATTGATATACTTTCGTTCAGAATTTTTAAAATTACTTGCCGAAATGGAAAACCCATCTCTGTATGAAAAAGCAAGTCCAGCAGGATTGTAATAAGCTCCCGATGGATCATCGGATAGAGCTGTAAATGCACCGGCAAGACCTGGAGATCTTTCTCCATAAAAACCTGTTATATTATTATAAGGTTCAGATGCTCGTAATTGAAAAAATGAAAATACTATAGCTAAGTAAATTCCTAATGTATAGAATAAATTATTATGATGGTATTTTTTCATATATTAAAGAATTGAGAGTGTATCATTCAATTGAACATAAATTACATTATCATCTATATCGAAATCTAGACGCCAAACTTCTAAGAAAGGAACGTCTTCTTCTTCTCCGAAATAGACTATTTCAACTTCAGTTTGGTCATTATAATCAGCACTCAGATCAAAGTCTTCGTATTCTCCATAGCCTAAGATTAAATCTTCATCGGTATTGGGATCATCTCCCGTATAAACTATTACAAAAAAATCATAATCAGAAAAATCAACAGGAGCATTTTCACCTATACAATCAGCGTTTATACCTCCTGGGACACATCCTATATCTAAAACTAATTCAACGAAGCCATCAAATAGATCATTCTCATCGAAAAAATAATCCCCATCATCTGTTCCAAATCCGTCTGTATAAACACCATCTTCATAGTATTCCAACCAAGTGATTGTCCCATCTGGATCAAAGCTTTCATATATTTCAATATCATCCGCTGCTCCAGTACCTGTTTCTTTAATTGTGGTAATTGAACGTCCACCTTCATTGTCCGTTCTACCATTGATATTAGTATCAACAGTTATAGCAGAAGACTTTTTTTCTCTTGATTTGAAGTTTAAGGATATACAATTCGAAGTATTCGCTTCTGTTTCTTGGTTGCATTCTTCTACTGTTAGAGTTTTGGTTACTTCATTCGTGTTATTATTTCCAAAATTTGTAACTAATTTTGTGTTTAAAATGGATCTATCTTTCTTACCACTGGATGTAAAATAAGTTAATGAACCAGTAACGGTAATTGTTAAATTCAAGATTTTTAAATTTTTTTGGATGAAGCTAAAAATTTGACTCTTATCATCTTTCCAACGTATGGTTTTATCAAAGGCAGTTTTAGAATTGATATTGGTAGGGCATGCTTTTGGAATAGAAATACTATCACTAAAGCTAAATCGGATTTCGTGGTTATAAGGTTTTTCAGTAGAAGGGAAATAAACTATAGCTGGAGTAGGGATAGACTGTCCGATTCTGGGAAGTACACCTTGTCCTTGTAGGGATATTAATTGTGCTTCTGCTTCTGTCTGGGATAGACCAAGACGAATTAATCCACTGATCATCTCATCAATTGCTAATTGGCCAATAGTTGTATTCGACCTACCTCCAGGTATACAAACTCCAGGTGAGGCTTTGGCAAGACTATAGACAGGTGAGACTAAAACCAAATCCCTTTTTGAATCTTGGAGAATATTGGATATAATCGATGAACCTTCTTGCAAAATCCCAATTCCTGTTGTTCCTGTAGAGAGCAATGTGTTTAGATCTTTGGTATTTTTTTGCTTAACAGAAAATGATAGTCCTGCATCTGCTTTACGTATGGATCTAGGAACGGCAACGGAAACATTACTCGGTAATTCAGAATTAATTGCAGAACCATTTAAACTCAGACGAAGGAGGAGACGCGCAAGTAATTCAAGTGGATCGTTACTTTTATCCTTGCCTAAGTTGCAGTGGAATAAAGTTGAAAAAACTATGAAATAAATTATCAACTTTCGATTCATATTCTGATATCACAGAGATTAGGTTTAATTCTGTCAATATTGAATTGGTCATCAGTGAAAAAATATAAGAAATAACAGAAATAAATTGAATTTTCTAAAGCTATATAGATCAATATCCATATATTTATGTTGACTAATAAGTTTTCAAAAATAACTAATGCCAAGGATTTATTGTTTTTAGCTTTTAGTTATTTTTTTGTTTTAAATAATTTATTGTCTAATGAAATATATTATGTACAGAGTCCTAAAGCTAAATTACTAGTTGCACCAAAGATAGATTCACAAGGGGCCACTTTGAATATAGGATCGAGCTTAAAGAAAGTTTCAGAGTCCGGGTTATTTTACCAAGTCAGATATGGAGAAAAGACAGGTTTTGTGTCTAAATTATTTATCTCTGCATTTCCACCAGGTAAACAGATTAAATTGGGAACAACTCACTCATCCAATGAGCAAGCATTAGGTAGACAAAGAGCTTCTGATTTCACAAAAACTGCAGCTGCTAGAGGACTTTCTGAAACAGAAAAGTTACGCCTTAGAGGAGCTAGTAGCGATTTTGATTTCGATTCAGTTAGATGGTTAGAGAATATTGGACAAGCCTCAGTAGAACAATCTCTAGATAATGTTCAGGTAATTGATGAATCGAAAAATTCATCTTTTTTTGATTTTTCAAGTAATCCCTTACCTTCTGAGACTAAGGCAGAAGTGAAAATGGGTAGAATTCTAGCAGCCAAACTCATTCAAAAATATGGCTTAGTTAAAAATGAAGAGTTTACGATTTATTTAAATAATCTTGGACAAAGTATAGCTCAAATAACATCAAGACAGGATCTTTCATTTCGTTTTGGAATTCTTGACTCCAGTGAAATCAATGCTTTTGCTTGTCCAGGTGGATTTATTTTTTTAACTCGAGCTGCAGTTGAGAATACTAAGAATGAATCTGAGTTAGTTGGAATTTTGTCTCACGAAATTTCTCATGTAGTCTTGAACCACCACGGTGAAATAGCAACTGACAATGCCTTTCTGGAAATCATATCATCTCTTCTTGCGACTCCTTCCATAGAAATAGTATCAACAGCGAGTTTGACTGCCTTAGAGGCTTACGAGGAAGAATTTTATGAAAAAGGGAGAGATATTGAAACTGAGTATGAAGCAGACGAGTCAGCAGTTCAACTCATGGTACAATTAGGATACTTGCCTCACAATTTTATTAAGTATATAGAAAATTTATCCAAAATCCCAAATGAGAATTCTATTTTAAAAACTCATCCATCTACCTCACAAAGAGTAAACAAAATAGAAAATATTTTGAAGTCAATGGGTTCAATTAGTGATTTAAAGAATTCTGATGAGGCTTATATCCAGGCGAAGAAATCATTATGAAAATTAGAGATAAAATTACTCCTTACTTTTTAACGATCTTATTTCCCCTTGCATTGTTGTTTTTTTTTGAAGCATTTGGTATCCTAGAAATATGGAATAAAAAACTATCTGATGTTCCCTTATATATTTATCCTGACCATCATTTGTTCTCTAAGGATGTAGTTATACTAGATATTGATGAGCATAGTTTGGCTCATTATGCAAATAATCCTGAGGTGGGACGTTGGCCCTGGAGAAGATCAATTTATCCTTCTATTTATGCATTTCTAAATATGGCAGAAGCTAACTTCATTGTGAATGATATTTTGTTCACAGAAAATTCCGAAGATGATGAAACATTAGTATTAGCGAATTCAATATTTCCAAATATTTCTCACTCTGCAGCCTTTAGAGCTGATGAATATAATATAAGTCAAAAGTATTTTAAATTATATGAAAGGTATAGCCTTGGTAAAAATGAAACTTTAAAGCTTGCTAATTTTGAATCTGCCTCATTCCCTAATGGTCAAATTGGGGAGACTGCTCCCCATATCCATGTCGTAAATGTTATGCCAGATAAGGATGGAGTTCTTAGAAGATTTGCTCCTATTGTATCCTTGACTGATTATATGTTTCCCACACTTTCAATGGTTGCTTTTTTCGAAAATGATCCTATGAAATTTGAATTTAATGAAGATAAGCTGATACTTGAAAAGCAAGAAAATTTTTATGAATTTCCTATAAATCAAAAAGGATTCATTCGATCCTATTATTATTCATCAAATGCTCTTAAAAATATTCCAAGATATTCAGCCAGTGATGTGTTAGAAACATATTCTCGAATTATTGAAGGAACTATAGAAGATGAATCGCAATTATTGATTCCATTAGAAAATTTCAAAAATAAAATTGTTATTTTAGGAACAACAGCACCAGGAACACATGATGACGTTGTTACACCATTAGGTTTATTTCCAGGAGTTATTATCCAAGCAAATTTCATATCAAACTTACTGGAAAATCATAGCCTATTCGAAATTCCTATGTATTGGGGAAATCTTTTTGCATTCATCTTTCTGTTGTTAATCGCATATTTTCTCTTGGTTTCAGATAATAATTTATTAAGAATAATTGTTCCTTTTGGAATTTTTTTTCTAATCGGTTTATCGAGTTTTATTCTTTACCTCAATGATATTTTGATTCCCATCGCACCTTTTACTGTGACTCTACCTATTTCATTTATTCTGGGTTATTCATACGTAACTTATAAGGAGGGATTTGAGAAAAGAAAATACAACTCCGTTCTACGTAATTTAATCGACCCTTCTGTGGTTTCACTAGCATTACAAGATATTGAAGCCTTAAAAGAAGGTGGGGAATGGAAGATTACAGCATTTTTCTCAGATGTAGCGGCATTTTCTGAAATTTCTGAAGAACTCTCAGCAACAGATTTAGCTAAATTGTTGAATGAATATCTTAGTGCCATGACAGATGAGTTAAAGATTAATTATGGCACCTTAGATAAATATATTGGAGATGCAATAGTCGGAATATTCGGTGCCCCCATTAAAAATCAAACTCATCCAATAGATGCTTGTAATACTGCACTCGCAATGGTAGCTAAGATGAAAGAATTAAATCAAACTTGGACTATAGAAAATAAGTATACTATAAAAGCTCAGAATATGAAATTTCGAATTGGGCTTAACTGTGGTTTAGCGAAAGTGGGATTTATGGGGACAGATAGTTTGGCTTCCTACACGATGATGGGAGATACTGTAAATCTCGCTGCTCGATTGGAAGCTGCTGCCAAGGATTATGGAATTCCTATTTTAGTATCTGAAAATATTTATAATTCTTGTAAGGATAATTTTGACTTTTGGAAATTAGATTCTATTAGAGTTAAAGGGAAAGATAAACCTTTGTTAATCTATTCTTTAAGAAATCAAATTGGACAAAGCAGTTCTCACGAAAATGAATTTGTTCAATGTTACGAAGATGCATTTAATTTGTATCAAAATATGAAATGGTCAGAAGCTATTGATCTTTTTGAAACAGCGATCCATATTAAAGGTGAAGATGATAAAGCTTGTCAATTATTAATTAACAGATGTAAATTATATTATAAACAGCCTCCACCAATAGGATGGGATGGTGTATTTACAAGATTAGTTAAATAATTTAAAATCTATTTTCTAATTAACCATTTTTTTAAAGAATTCTCAACAGCATCACTAACCATTGGCTTACCTATGAAATCATTCATCCCAATTTGAAAACATTTTTCTCGATCTAGAGAGAAGTTGTCTGCGGTTAGAGCTATTATTGGCGTTAAATTGTCTTTGATGGTATTCCTTATTTCAGTAGTAACCTCATAGCCATTCATTTCGGGCATTTGTATGTCCATAAATATTATATCTGGTTTTTCTCTTAGATATATATCTATAGCTATCTTACCATTAACTGCTTCCAGTATAGTAGCATTTGGTAGAGTCTTTTTAATTATAGATTTCGTTAGTAACATATTAATTAAATTGTCTTCAGCAATTAAAATCTTAAAGGAATCATATAAACTTGATTGTTTTATTTCTAACTCATCTAATGGTTTATCATTAGTAGAAATATTTTTATTCTTAACTTCAATATTTTGTTTTTCTTTACTAATAGCAAATTCAGCCTTAAGCTTAAATCGGAACTTACTTCCAATCCCTTCTTGGCTTGTAAGTTCTAAAGTGGAATTAAATAATTTTAAAATTTTATTACAAATTGTTAGACCAAGTCCTGTTCCGCCATACCTTCTTGTAGTTGAGGAATCTGCTTGAGAAAAAGCTTCAAAGATATCTTTATGTTTTTCAGGTGGAATTCCTATTCCAGAATCTTCGATACTGAAATAAATTAACATTTCTTTATTCGTATACTCTAACTTTTCTGAATTGATTGTAATTTTAATATAACCGTTTTCTGTGAATTTAATAGAATTAGTTAGTAAATTTATCAGAATTTGTCTAAGCTTTATTTCATCAGTAAGGATCTGTATTTCATTTGGAACATTAAACTCTAGTATGAAATTTAAGTTTTTTTCATCAATTTGGTACCTGATTAAATCGACAGTCTGTTGGATAAATTGTTTCAAATGAATATTTTGATAATCTAATTCAAATTTTCCAGCTTCAATTTTAGAAAAATCTAAAATACTATTGATAAGATTTCGTAAGGTTAGTGATGATTTTTTAATTAAGTTAACAAATAAGCTCTGTTCTTCATTTAATTCAGTCTGAGAGACAAGATCAGAGAAACCAACAATACCATTTAGGGGTGTCCTAATTTCATGACTCATATTTGCTAAAAATTCTGATTTTGCATTGTTTGCTGTATCAGCTACTTTTTTAGCTTGAATAAGCGACCTTTCTGCAAGTTTTCTTTGAGTGATATCTAAAAAGTTTGCAATACCTCCAATTAGATTATTTTTTGAATCGTAGATAGGATATGCATTTACTATCAACCATTTCCAATTACCGTGGTCGTCAATTATGCCATGTTCAATATTTGTAACCACCCTATTTTCTGTTAAAGCAATAGCTAATGGAAGTTTTTCTTGAGGAAAGGGATTGTTCTCTTCGTCTATTTGCCGCCAATCTTTACTATTGAAATATAAACCACTGATAATATTTTTTTCTATATTAAGAATATCTTCTGCTGCTTTGTTAGCATAGATAATTTCACCTTGAGTATTAATTTGAACTATTCCTGTTAGTAGATTATCCAATACATATTCTAAATGTTTTTTATTTTCTTTTAGGTTCAATTCAAATTCTTTTAATTCAGTAATATCTGTCACTACTGCTAAGAATCCAGCAACATTACCCTCATTATTAAAATCTGGGATATAATGAGCTAGAGTATAGCCTGTTGATCCATCTGCTTTAATTAATGTTCTTTCGAATTGTACTTTTTCTCCAGCTAATGCTTTGTTAATATAATGTAAATTTTTATAGTAAGTATCTTCGCTTATCACATCAATAATATGTGCGCCAATTATATTATTGTTTAATTTTCCAAACCATTCTAAATATTTAGAATTTGCGTAAGTACAAATTAAATTTTTATTCCAATATCCTAGCATACCAGGAAAAATATCTGTTACTGAGCGAATGAAATTTTCTTTAGCAATTAATGTTTTTTCGAATTTAGATCTTTCGATGCTTGCTTGTTCTAATTTATTTTGCATAATCGAAAGCCATTTAAGTATACTATAAGTCTTCTCATCTTTTGTTGTGATCTCAGAATTGAAATTTCCATTGCCAATACTTTCTATCGCATAATACAATCTGTATGGATTATCACCCAAGATAGATCTGAGTTCAAAGTATAAATAAGTAGAAATTATAAATAGACTTAGTATAAATAAAAAGAATAAATTTCTTAGTACATTCGTTAACTTAGACCAAAAGTCTAAATCATTCTTGGTTCGTCTTTCAATACTTTGATAAAGTCTGTGGGATTTTCCCATCAATTCCTTTTTTAAATTTCTGTATTCCTTATTATAAAGTAAACCAAGAGCTTTATTTTTATAGTTTTTATTGGATTCATAAACTTCGAATGCTATTGTTTCAGATGAATGAAGTTTATCAGATAGCTTAGTGATTTCTTTAATTAAAGTTTTTTCGAATTCAATTAAATTTCCTAATTCAACAATTTTTTCAAAAGGAATATTCCTCGATTCTAAATTTAAATTTTCTGTTTGATAATCCCAATGAGGAATTTTATATAAAATAGGTCTTGGATTTTCTCCACTCTGGATTGTTAAAGTGGATATATAGTCTTCTTTAAAAATTGGTTCTTCTGTTGCTAGATAGTTGCGGGCAAGTCGTGTTAGTTCATCGCTAGATACAATTATTTCATTAGCTATTTCAATTGAATTTTGTCTTATTTCGTTTTGTTGACTTTTTTGAATTTCAGACCAAACATACAAGCACAAAGATAATAAAGTAATATTACCTACGACTATTACTATCCAGATAAGTCGCTTAAATGAAATTATTTTTTTAGGCATATTTATAATCAGATGATCTCAAATCTAGATATTTTAAAATTCTTCATATTAGAAGATTTATTCCTATAATATCACACAAAAAAAATAGAAATCCTTTATTTTATCCAATGTTGAAGAGAAGCTACGATAGGATTTAGAAAATAAATTTTATTCTCAGGATGCTTGTTGTATTTTTTCAAAAGGATATTTATTATTGTTCTAAAATCAGATTTAAGTAAAGATTTTACAAATGGAATCGATTTTCGAATTGCTAATTTTAAGTTATAATTAGGGGCTAAAAACTCTATTTGGGGTTTTAATATTGAATGTTGTTCTTGGATTTTTTCTAAAGTTTCTATCAAAGATAAATTCTCATCAATTAACTTATGATCTATGAATTTTTTGGGAGAAAATACTCTACCGCCACCCATCTTTAATAGGGTGCTTGTTCCAACTTTTCGAGCGTCTTCTACTCTTTTTAGAAATAAATTTTCTACTCTTTGAATCTCTTTTGTTAGAAATACTATTGAATCTTTGGAAAGTTTACCTGAATCTGTAAAGATCTCTCTATGTGGATAAAATCCAATCCTGTCTTTCGTTATTCCTAAATGTTTATATAAACCTTCTAAATCAAATCGCATCATGATTGTTCCAATACTTCCAACTATTCCAATTGAGTTGGAATAAATTTTTCTGGAACTGCAAGCTATATAGTATCCACCAGAAGCGCAGGTGTTTGAAATATAAGTATAAACTGGAATTTTTTTATCAAAAGCTTTTAAAGCCAGATAAATCTTTTCTGAATCGATAGCTGATCCACCTGGAGAATCTATAGAAAGAACTAAGGCTTTTAGATTTTTTTTATCTTTTAACTCATTCAATAATTTAATGGTAGAATGTCTTTCGATTACTCCTGATTTGATCTCTGTTTCAGATCTATCTCCTTCTGAAATTTCTCCATTCATAGGTAATATTGCGATTATGGATTTCTTAGGTTTCAAAATTTTGAAATTGGAAATTCTATCTCGATAATGAATTAGTTTTATACTTAACTCTTTAGAATCCGCTTGCTGTTTTTTATCATCGTTTAATTTTTCCCAATTATTTTCTAAAGTTATTGCAAGTTCATCTAGATTAGTATTTAAAAAGTTATTATGGAAATCTTCATATTCTAATAATTCATTGAAAAAGCCTATCTCTTTCAAGTTACTAGCATTTAGAATAGGCTTTTGAAGAATTTTTTCATTTAAGCTAGAGTTAAGTTGAATGGTATCTACAATTTCTTTTTTTAAGTCTTGTATTAAAATATTTAAATTTGATTTTGCTTCTTTAGAAAAATCTTTTCTCGTAAACATTTCTCCAAAAGATTTGTATGCACCTGATTTATAAACATCCACTTTAACTTTCCACTTTTTGGCTAGTTCACCAAAAAACATGGAATCAACTGAGGGAAGCAGTGATGTAAATTCCGATGTTTCTGAGCTGTATCTTTTATTACAGATGGAAAGTAGATACAAAGACTTGATATCTCCTTCTTCACTGTAGCCAAAAATGCTCACTCCATTTTTCTTTAAACGATCTAATTCTTTATAAATGGTTTGAATTTCAGAAAATCCTAATTCAATTTTAGGAATCAGCAGACTTAGGTATTTTACCCTTGGATCTTTTCTAATTAAAGTTAGTTCAGATAAAAATTCTATTAAAAAAGAATCTGCAGAATCTCCTTGGATTTTTCGTAGAAGAAAACTTTTTTGAGATTCATTGAATGATGAAGGAATTTCTAAATATACATGATTTCCTTTATTAAATGAATTTCTCAAGAAATAATAAACTAAAAACAAAAGTCGTATGGGAAGAAAAATAAGGGAAAAAAAATATCTCAAGACTAAAACCTCTTCAGATAGCCTACGAAAAAGGTTTCCAGAAAGCTAGTGTAAAACAGACTGGAACCAGAGGAAAATGATTGTGGCAGGATTTTTAAAAATACGCGGAGCTAGGGAGCACAATTTAAAAAATATCGATATAGATATTCCAAGAGACAAAATGGTCGTCATTACAGGCCTTTCGGGTTCAGGAAAATCCTCATTAGCATTTGATACAATTTATGCAGAGGGGCAAAGACGATATGTCGAAAGTCTTTCTAGTTATGCACGTCAATTTTTGGGACAGATGGAAAAACCAGATGTGGATCTTATTGAAGGTCTAAGTCCTGCTATCTCCATAGAACAAAAGACAACTGCGAGAAATCCGCGCTCTACTGTTGGTACTGTAACGGAAGTCTATGATTACCTTCGTCTGCTCTATGCAAGGGTTGGTATACCTCATTGCCCTAAATGTGGGACAGAGATTTCCACTTTATCCGTTGATCAAATACTAGATCGAATTAAATTATTTCCTAATGGATCCAAGCTTCAAATTTTAGCACCAATCTTAAGACAAAAGAAAGGCGAGCATAAAGATATTTTGGATAGAGCTCGTAAAGACGGTTTCCAAAGAGTTAGAATCAATGGCGAAATCCAAACCTTAGATGAGGATATTGTTTTAAAGAAAAGTTTTAAAACCGATTTAGATATCGTTGTAGATCGTTTGGTTGTAAAAGATGGAATTGAATCTAGGCTATCAGATTCTGTTGAAACTGCTTTAAAGCAATCTGATGGGATTGTTGTTATCCAAGACGAAACAAAAGACCATGTTTATTCTCAGAAATTAGCCTGTCCTAACTGCGATGATGTTACCTTGCCAGAGTTAACTCCAAGATTATTTTCATTCAATTCTCCTCATGGAGCTTGCCAGAACTGTGATGGTCTCGGAGCCTTACTTGAGTTTGATGAGAATCTTATCATCTCCGATGAAAATTTGAGTTTGGTAGAGGGAGCAATAGAAGCCTGGGGTGGAGCAAAATCCAATAGCTATTGGTTTATGGCAACCCTAGAAGCCTTATCGAAAAAGTTAAAATTCAATCCAACTACAGCCTGGAATAAGCTTTCTCGAAAAATTCAAGAAGTCATTCTTTATGGCGATGAAGATATTAAAATCGATTACGACTTTCGGAAGGAAAATTCTCATTTTGAATTTTCCAGAAATTTCGAAGGAGTTATTCCTAATTTATCTAGAAGATATAAAGAAACTAAATCAGATTCTATGAGACAGTGGTATGAAGGTTTTATGACGAATCATGTTTGTCCTTCTTGTAAGGGAAAGCGTTTGAGTCCAGGTGCCTTAGCTGTTAAAATAAAGGATATAGGAATAGATGGATTTACAGAAATGTCTATTGAGAAGGCTCTTCATTTTTCCAAGAGTTTAGTATTTGAAGGTTCAAATATTCCTATATCGGAGCCCATTTTAAAAGAAATCAATCAGAGATTAACCTTCCTAAGGGATGTAGGTGTGGGTTACCTAAATGTATCAAGATCCGCCTCAACACTTTCAGGTGGAGAAATGCAACGAATACGGCTCGCTTCCCAAATCGGATCTCAACTAATGGGGGTTATGTATGTATTGGATGAGCCATCTATTGGTCTTCATCAAAGAGATAATACGAAACTAATCAATACCCTTAAGAATTTAAAAAATTTAGGGAACACTGTCATAGTTGTCGAACACGACAAAGAGACGATGGAAGAGGCTGATTTTATTTTAGATATGGGGCCTGGAGCTGGTGTCCATGGAGGTAACATTGTAGCCTTTGGAACACCTGATGAGATTAAAAAAAATCCTAAGTCCACTACGGGAGCATACCTTAAGGGTGAAAAGATTATAAGCAGACCTGAGACAAGAAGGTCTGGGAATGGAAATAATTTAAAAGTTTGGTCAGCCTCTCAAAATAATTTAAAGAACTTAGATGTTGAATTTCCTTTGGGTATGATGGTTGTTGTAACGGGTGTTTCTGGATCGGGAAAATCAACCTTAGTAAACGAGATTCTTTACAATAAACTCGCTCATGATATCATGAGAACTAAAACCATAGCAGGCAAACACAAGAAAATCACTGGTGTAGAAAATATTGATAAAATTATTAATATAGACCAATCACCCATAGGCAGAACTCCCCGATCTAATCCAGCTACATATACTGGATTATTTACTCCCATCCGAGAATTATTTTCTAATATGGAAGAAGCAAAGCTAAGAGGTTATGATCCTGGTAGATTTAGTTTTAATGTTGCAGGTGGACGATGTGAAAAATGCCAAGGAGATGGAATCTTAAAAATCGAAATGCATTTTCTACCAGATGTTTATGTTACCTGCGATGTTTGTAAAGGAAAAAGATACAATAGAGAAACCTTAGAAGTTAAATTCAAAGGTAAAAATATTAGTGAGATCCTAAAGATGACAGTGGAAGATGCAGTTGTCTTCTTTGAGAATATTCCATCGGCTAGACGTAAACTAGAAACCTTGGTAGAAGTTGGACTTGGTTATATTACACTAGGTCAACCGGCTACAACTTTTTCTGGTGGAGAGGCTCAAAGAATCAAACTCTCAACCGAACTTTCAAAGAGACCAACAGGTAAGACATTATATATTTTAGATGAACCAACAACTGGTCTTCATTTTGATGATATCCAAAAGCTAATGAACGTTCTTCATTCATTAGTGGATAGAGGAAACTCCATGGTTATCATCGAACACAATTTAGATGTTATCAAATCGGCAGATCATATCATAGATATAGGACCTGAAGGGGGAGATGGTGGTGGAGAAGTCTTAGCTATAGGAACTCCCGAAGAAATCGCTAAGGTTAAGAATTCTTTTACTGGTGTATATTTGAACTCCATTTTAGAATCCGAGGGTAATGTTAAGATTCCAGTAAAAAAAGTAGCAAGCAAGAAGAAAAAGAAATGAGTCTGGAAAACCTCGAGTCCCATCGTAAATTTTTCCAAACTAAACTAAAGAGTTTCGAAAATACCCATGTATACTCTAGGTTCCAGAATTTTTCACCTATTTTGGCAGAAAGAAAATTCTTTGTTCATCTAAAATCTAATCTTGCGAAAGATTATATAGACTTTCTAACTCAGATTAGAGCTCTGTCTATCGATAAAGTGGGACTAGGTATCGCTTTATCTGCTATGCCAGAAGTAAATTTATGTGGAAATATGTTAGCAATAGCTAAGCAAGAAATATTTTTAGATCAATTATGCGATGGAAATAAAATATTTTCTATGGCTGTCTCTGAGAAAGGCTGGCAGGGAAGAATAAAGAATATTAAAACTAGTTTCATCGAAACAAATTCTGGAAGAGTTTTAGTTGGAAATAAGGGCTTTGCAACGAATGGAAGGAATCCTGATTATTTTTTAATTGTAACCAAAGATAATTTTATTTATAATTCTTATCTTGTTCCTTTGAATACTGCGGGCTTGGAAGTGAACCCATTTGACCTAAACTATGCCCAAGAAGCTACACATGCAGAAATTATTTTTCATGAAATACCTGAATCTAAATTAATAAAACTTGAAATTGATTATCGTAAGCATGCTAAGTCTTTACGCTTATTAGAAATATTTTCATTACAATTTATTTTGCTAGGTTTTATTGATCGAATACGGATTGAATTAAAAATTCCTCATGAGTTAGAACAAGCATTTCAAATATTTGAAAATGAAATAAATTTAATAACAGATAAACTCCATGATAGCAGTCGATTTGATATAAACTCACAAGATCTAAAATGGGGAGTTTCTGTGCTTGAATCACTTCAAATCTATCTAGATAATGTAATTAATTATCCTGAATGGAATCTATTTAAAATTCTACTTCTAAACAGCAATTAAAATCAATGATGGTGGTGACCGTGTCCGCCATGCAAATGAATAGCTGAGCGATTGATCTTCAGAGATTTAATAAGAGCATCAGATTCTTTTGTAGCAGTTTCTATATTTACATGAGTGATTCCATATTTTTCTTTTAATAGTTTATGAGTTCCAGTTATTACTACTTCCCAAGATGATTTCTCTTTTAGTAATAATCGGAGATTGATGCATTCAACTCCATTCGTTAAACTCCAATGATGGAATGACAATATTTTACTTAGCTTAGGATTTGCTCTGATATCAGAAAGAATATGTTCTAGCTTATGTGTATCAGGCGAAGATTCCATTAAGCTTTTGATTGAATCTTTAATAAGCCCATAGGTTGCTCTTCCAATGATTACGATAATAAAGAAACTAAAAAACGTATCAATCCATTCTACCTCGAAGATTCGAATGAGAATAGCACCAACAACAACCGAAACAGTTCCTAATAAATCTCCCAGAACATGGATATAGGCAGATTTTAAATTGATACTTGTTTTTGATACATTGAATAAGACTAATGCTGAAAGTGAATTTAGAAATAATCCTATCAAACTATAAGCTAACATTTCATTTGCATGTATAGTATGAGTTTCCATAATTCTCTCAAATGTCTCAACAAGCAGGAATCCACATAGTAATACCAAAAGAATGGCATTGATGAATGCAGCGATTATCTCAACCCTAAGAAATCCAAATGTGTATTTCATAGTGCGGTTCTTGAGAGAAACATTAACGGCTATTAAGCTAATTGTATGAGCTAAAATATCTGTAACAATATGAAATGCATCTGTAAGTAAAGATAGGGAATTACTTTTATACGCTCCGTATATTTCCACTATAAAGATAAGAATCGATATTCCCATAGAAATAAGTAAAGATTTCTTAGAATTTTTAGATTCTTCATGGGAAAGAAAATGCAAATGAGAAGCGTCAATATCATGAATCATGGGTTTCCATCCAGATTTTTATAAAAAAGTCAATTCGCAAGTATAAATTCGATTGATAACTCCATAATATTTTTTTTAAATAGATTTAGAAATGGAAGCAAATACAACCCAAGAATCAAACAAGGTGCCTGAAATCGAAACTGACGAATTTGAAGATTGGTTTGAGGAATTTAAACATCTCGTTCGCTCAGGTCGTGATGAAGAAATTATCAATCAACTTTCTGAATCTCATTATGCAGATTTTGCTGAAGTATTACATGAATTAGAATATGATGAAGCATTTTATGTCTTTAGATTATTTCAACCGGAACGACAAAGTGAAGTATTAGTTGAATTAGATGAAGATTATCAATCTGAATTTATGGAGAGGTTGCAACCCAAAGAGATTTCTCCCATTTTCGAACATTTAGAATCAGATGATATAACCTTTATTTTGGCCTCGGTTTCTCCATCGAAAGCAGAAGAAGTTCTTAAAATTTTAGACAGAGAAGATTCTCAACAGATTCGAGTTCAGATGGAATTTAATGAAAATTCTGCCGGTAGAATTATGAGTAGTGATTTTGCTGCCGTGAATGGATCAGATACAATTCGAAAAGCAGTTTCCAAAATTCGAAAAATAGCCAAGGTTGTTGATGATATATATACAGTTTATGTTGTCGATCAAGACGGTAAATTGTTGGGATACCTTCACTTGAAAGAATTGTTACTTACAAATCCTTCTAATAAGATTAATAAAATCATGATTGGACCTCCACTCAGTGTTCACTTCAATACTGACCAAGAAGAAGTTGCTAGAATGTTTCGAAAATATGACTTAGTCTCGATAGCTGTAGTTGATGATGAAAATTTAATGATTGGTAGAATTACAGTGGACGACGTCCTTGATATTGTTCAAGAAGAAGCTTCGGAAGATATCTATCGTATGGGTGGTCTTTCTGAAGATGAAAAATTAAATACACCCGTATTCGAGTCTCTTAGAAAAAGAATTGTTTGGTTGGTTGTCAACCTAGCTACTGCTGTGCTTGCTGCCTCTGTTGTATCATTGTTTGAAGAAACAATTCAAAAGGTTGTTGTATTAGCAACTCTAATGCCAATAGTTGCTGGAATGGGTGGCAATGCAGGAACTCAATCCATAACAGTTGTAGTACGAAATTTGGCAACAGGTGAATTGACTTTAAATACTTGGTGGGAAGCTGTTAGGAAGGAAGTTTCTATAGGTGCACTAAATGGTTTATTTCTTGGAATTTTAACATCTATGATGGTTTACATTTTCAAGGGGAATCTCGTGCTTTCTTTTATAATTGGATCTGCAATGTTTGTGAACCTTTTTGTAGCAGGAACCATAGGCTCTTGTATTCCTTTACTGTTAAAAATTCTTCGTATTGACCCCGCAATAGCTTCTTCTATTTTCGTTACGACTTTTACAGATATCTGTGGATTTTTCTTCTTTTTGGGGCTTGCTCAATTTTTTATATCTTATCTTGTTTGAAATTTTCTCAATGAATTCTTTACTTGAAAGTCTAAATAGATTCATAATGTTGGAACGTATGGCAAAAAATTTTCAAATTATCATATCCATTGCAATTCTATCTTTTACATTTGCTTGTAAATCTGCAGAATTATCTGACCAAGATTCACTGACCTCACAGAATACGATACCGGAACCAACGGAGCAAGAGCTTTTGCCAGCACCCGTAGAAGGTGAGATAATGCTCGATGAAAAAGGTGATGAGGTGAATAACTCTATTTTACAACCAGTTTTTTTTCAACAAGCTTCCAAGGATAATTTAGAATACTTTCGAGTAATACTTTCAGCAAATCAATACTTAGTTCGTCAAATTCGCGGATCTAAATATATCAGACGAATACCAGATTCAGGAGCAGATGATCTCACAAGAGATGAGATACATGGTTATGATTTAGTAAATTTAGTAGATGAAGGTAATTTATATATCACTCTAAATTCAAATACTGGCAATATGGAAGTTATTAATTTTGATCGAAGAGTGCCGCGAATCAATGATGTGGCAAAGATCATTCAGAATGATTTAACACGTTGGCAATTTAAGCATGAATCTTCAGAAGATAAGCCTATTATAACACGTTTCAAAGTTTTTTACCAAATCCATTTGAGCAAAACCTTAACGAGACAAGAAATCAAAGAAAAATATTTCAAAAAGAAATAAATAATTTATTAGTAAATATTCCACTGTATGAGAAATTTTTAATGAAACATAAAGTAAACTATTTAATGCTTATTCTATAATTTCATATTTTTTCTTTTGCAATTGGTCAGAAGGATCAATTACTAATTTCTCTGGATGAAAGACTATCGTCCAATATCTACGGAAATACCCAATCACACCCAAAGCTAATACGAAAAGTAAACTATAGGAACTCCATTCTGGATGAAAGAATAGATTCGGAAGATTTGGTATAGTTACAAGTATAGGAATGGACATGTACCATATCACCGAAACAGCAACAATTCCTACACCAAGTTTCCCCCAATAATTTGGTTTGCCTTGCAATCCACGTTTAAAAAATAAATATCCTCCAAACCACAGACCGAGAAATTCACGAATACTATAAAGTAACAATATCCAAATGGGAAAATGAAAATAAACAACACAAATTCCTAGAGCAGAAAGAGTAACGATCTTATCGCAAATTGGATCTAGGTATCTCCCCAGAATTGTCTCTTGACGAAGTATCCTTGCAATTTTTCCATCAAGGTAATCCGTCAGCACTGCTATAACGCTAATTAAAGCAGGATAGAAAAAAGTATTAAAATTTGGATTCTTAGCATATTCTTGAGAATAAACTAAAAAAGGTGGCACTAAGGCGACACGAGAAAGGGAAATAAAATTGGATAGTGTGAAGATTCTATCCTGGATAAGGTCTTTAGCTTTTTTTTCTTGTACGATCATTTATCTATATTTCATTATAACTTATTTATTTAGAAAAGCAAGCTTCTCTCTATAAAAATTTCAAAATATCTTTGACAGAGGAAGGCTCAAAATTATCGTAGCTAGAGAACAAGGAGTTGTAGCTCAGCTGGTTAGAGTATCTGCCTGTCACGCAGAATGTCGCGGGTTCGAACCCCGTCAACTCCGGTTCATTTATTTCGACACATCTTTTTTATCAATCATCCAAATCATATAAGCCAACCAGCCAAGCAGGGAAAGTATTATAAATTGCAGTAAATGGACTGCAGTTGCGAATACAAATCCATCTTCACTTTTCATTCCTAATAAAACAAAACCTGAAATTATGGATGCATGGAATACTCCAAGCCCAGAAGGTGCCGATGGAACCGCCACACCCATAGCTCCGCAAAAAACCATAAACAAAATACTGTTGTATCCCAGAGGAATTCCTATTAAATAAGATTCAAACATATAGGTTACAGCATAACCTGCTAGCCAAGTCGGGATAGTTATAGCAACTGGTATCGCTAACTTACGTAAGGTTAGAAAGCTCTTCAAGTCAATTAAATGTGGTTCTAGTTTATGAATAAAAATGGATTCTTTGCCAATCCACGAAAAGATCATTCTACCTAGGGAGATTAAGAAGGAATTCGCAAATCGAATTAGGATCAAAAGAAAGATTACACCAACTACAACCAATCCAGATATAAAAATACCTGCAGGGCTAGAATTAGATTCTCCTAGTCCTAGAAGTAAAAAACTGCTGGCTCCAATAAATAAAACTATGATTAAATCTAAAATTTTTTCAATAAATAATTGAGAAACCAATGTAGCATAGTGAATATCAGAATTATTTTTACAATAATACAATCTTAATATATCTCCACCTCGTGCAGGCAAAACCATATTTGCTCCCACTCCTAGATATGCAGAGAGCATAGATTTTTTGACAGATAATTTTCTATCGAGAAGAAAATACCATCTCAGTGAAAAGGGGATCATAGCTAAAATATTCCAAAAGATGACAGGTATTAAAAACCACGGATTCCATCTTTCTTGGATACTTGCGAAAGCTTTTAGATCGAATTTATAAAGAAGAAATCCAATAGCTAATGCCGAAATCAGAAGGGAAAAAAAGAACTTCTTGTTAAACATTTAAGTCTATCCTGGCGGCCACTTCAGTTTTCTATCTGCTAAGAGATGAAAATGGATATGAAATACAGTCTGACCACCATTCTCTCCTGTATTATTTACTACTCTATATCCTGCTTGGTTGATTTTCAAATTTCTAGCAGTCTCTGCTATATTAAAATGTAATTTTCCAATGAGGTCCGTATCAGAGGTCTTGAGTTGGTCTAAGGATTCTATATGTTTTTTAGGTATGAATACAATATGTACGGGAGCTTGTGGAGAAATATCATAAAATCCTAAAATTTCCTCATCTTCGTATGCAACTTTTGCAGGAATTTCTTTATTCACTATTTTGCAAAAGAGGCAATCATTCATTGTTCAATTTCTCCAAAACTAAACTCACCGCACCTAAAATAGCTTGGTTGTTTCCTTTCTTAATCTGTAAACGATCTCGTAGTACTGGAAAAACTTTAGCACGAATGCTTTTTTCTAAATTATCTCCAAAAAGATCCCAGGACTGTACTAGACCACCTACAAATACAACAGTATCAACGTTTAATAGATTAACGATATTTCTTGTGGTTTCTGCTAGAACCTCTACTCCAAAATTAAGAACTTCTTTTGCATTTTCATTGCCTATTCTAATTTGTTCAAAAAAATCTTTAACAGTAGCTAATTTGCTGAGTGAGGCATCTTTATACCTAGCTAAAAGTCCCGTAGAACTAAAATAACTTTCTGCGCATCCCAGATTCCCACATCCACAAAGAGCTCCACCTCGAATTATAGTTGTGTGACCAACTTCCATTCCATTGCCCTCGAAACCATTAAATAGTTTGCCATTCCAAACCCAGCCGCCACCAAGCCCAGTGCCTAAAGTAAAAACAAAAAGATTCTTAGATCCTTTTCCTTCTCCAAAATAGTATTCACCTAAAGAAGCACAGTTGGCGTCATTATTGAAGAAAATTTCCATTTTAGTTAAATCATTGAGTATTCTTTTAATTTGGAACTTATCAACCTTAGGAAGATTTGCAGATGAAAAGATAATACCATTTTCAGTATCGATTGGTCCTGGTGAACCAACTCCAATTCCGGACAATTCGTATCTTGAAAGATAGGGGGTGATAATTGTCTTTAAGGCATCCTGAAAGTCGGAATTCTCCATTCTTGAGTGAGTTATCTTAGAAGACTCATCTTCAATATACCCAAACTCATCTACAATACCTGCTTTAATGGAACCTGCGCCTATGTCTATACCGAGAAACTTCATATTTACTAAGATTTTATCACTTGGTTAAAAGATCCATTCTTCATTTCATAAATTGTTTTTGCATCGAAGGCTAAATTCATATCATGAGTTACCAAAAGAATAGTTAGTCCTAGCTTATTATAATCCATAAAAAGCATTTGAACTAAATTACTATTTTCTGGATCTAAATCCCCAGAGGGCTCATCAGCAACTAATATCGGAGGATCATTAATTAGAGATCTTGCTATAGCAGCTTTTTGAATCTGTCCACCAGAAAGTTCTCTAGGTAGGGCATGTCGGATATCCTTCATGTCTAATCTTTCTAAAAGGAATTCGCATTTTCTATGGTATTCTTCTTCTGAAAATTTTCTAGTAAAAACCACAGGCAAAAGAATATTTTCTTCAATTGTGAGATTTGGTACAAGTTCGCTGAATTGAAAAATCATTCCTAAATCTCTAGCTCGTAATTTAGCCAAAGCTGCTCTTGAGAGATTCGATAGTTTCTTATGATCATACAATATTTCACCACTAGTAGGTGATATAAGTCCCGTCAATAGGGAGAGCAGAGTAGTTTTACCAGATCCACTAGGTCCGATGATGGCAACATAATCCCCTGCATTCACATCAAAGCTAATAGAATTGACAGCTTTATAGTCTTTAAACTGCTTAGTCAGATTATTCACCTTTAGCATCATTACTTCATTCTCCTGATGGATGCATAAGGATCACGCAAAGTTGTTAGTAGCGCACTCGGAATACCAAATAGTAAGATGCAAAATAGGCCAGTTAAGCCTGCTATCAGCTCTACCATTACGAGATCGTAAAAGCTAATGGAAGAAACGGAATCTGTAATCCAAATAAATTGGAGGAAATTCCCAAATAGAAAACCAGGTGTTATCAATAAAAGCAAAAGAAGACAATGAATTTGGACACAAACCCATGAATTGCCACCTACTGCCATCATAACTCCAAAATCTGCTATTCTTGGAAAGATTGTACCTAATGATAAGAAAGCAAGAGAAACTACCATAGCATAAAAAAGGAGATGGGGAGAATTCTTTAATCCTTCGATACTAGAAAAGGATATGACGCCAGAGGTATTGATTTGAATTCTGAGAGAATGGATCAGAAAAAAAAAGATTCCAGTTGCAAATAGTCCAGTAAATAGGGAATAAATTATATCCCTCTTCCAGAAGCGATAGGCGTAGGAAAATGCGTTTATACTGCCCATAATCTGAAGTCAGATTAAAATGGGAGGGGATTAAATCAAATGATTAAATCATGATGTTCATCATACTCATAGGAACCGGAATTATAATCTTAGGATTGGTTGGAAGTTTCCTTATCCAAGGCCAAAGAGACCTCTATGGCAAAGCTTTATCTTTAGCCGCAACTGGGAATTTTCTAGATGCAAGAGCAATAATCCGTGATAGACTGGACCTATCACCGGGTGATAGTCGAGCTCACTTAGTACTTGCTAAAATATATTCTTTAGAAAATGATTTTTTGAATGAGGCAAGCCATTTAGAAAAAATACTCCAAATCGGTAGATTCGAAAAAGACATGAACCCAGTTCAAATCTCGAATAGAATCGCAGATATCTATTACGATAAAGATATGAACGAAGAAGCCTTCTTTCAATATCTTAGTACTTTGGAACTTGAACCAAATAATCCCACAGCTTGTATAAGGCTTGGTTTTATGGCTCTGGGACAAAAGGAATTCAAGATTGCAGATCAATTTTTTTCCAGGATAAATGCAAACAATATAAAATTTCCATCCTTTTTTACTGCCAAAGGTGTCGTCGATGGAACTCTTGAAAAGGATGGAGAAAGATTTCTTTTTGAAAAAGCTTATAAAATGGAAAATACTACAGTAGCTGGTTTTCTTTATGCAATTTCACTTGCAAATGATGGAAAGTATGATACTGCTTTGAAGATTGCAGATGAAGTGATTGATAAATTGGATGATGAATACCTTCGTTATACCTTGTTTCAATTTGTTATGGCTGTTAATGCAAAAGTTAAAAATTATCCTGAAGCAATTAAATATGCTCGTCTTTGTATGGAAATGGCAAAACTGAATGATTGGCCTTCTGAAAATATAGAATCAGATATACATTTTTCATTACTTTGCATTCATGAAGAAAAATATGATGAAGCTTCTGAATATATGATTGAAGCAGAAAGCTTTCGACCCAATGAAACAGAAGTAGTAAACTTAGCGAACGTTAAATATAAGCTTGAAAATAACCAAGGAACTATTGAATCTTTAAAAGATGAATTTGATATAGTTGGTGAAGTAAATAAATTATATAATGTATTATTTCCAAGCACTAGGTATTTTGAACTTTCAGGTATGAGAACTTCGGCTCCTTTTAATATTCGAGGAATGGTTGACGAAGGTGGTCAAAAAATTATTAAGAAACTCGATCAGGTTGGAGTGGATCGTTTTGAGAAATACCTATCTCTACAAGGAACAAATTTTAAAAATGCCTGTGTAAGAATGATGCTAGGTATGAATTTCCGAGTTTCTAGAGAGCTTCCAAATCCCGAGGGCGATGGAGTTAATTATACTGGACTAAGTAAAGAAAATAAAGATTTAAGAGCATTGTTTCGATTTCGAAAATGGCGAGATTCCAAAATATCAGATGTATTTCTAAGAGAAATGATCAATGAAATGGAAAAGGCTCAGGCAGATGTTGGTTATTTAATTGGGAATTTTGAACTCACAGAAGGTGGAAGGAAATTTGTGAACCAAAACTCTGAAAAATTTATATTTATCAATGGCAATGAATTTGACACAATGTTAGGTAAGATTATAGAATAGCTTCTTAGCATGTCTATTTTAAATATAAAAACCAATTTAGTTCTCAATATTCTCTTTTTATCTTTTTATTCTAGCTGTCAGTCTCTACCTGAATTAAAAGAACCAATTAAAATCGAACAAAGGACTATTTACGGTAAGGCAGGCGAATCTGACAAACAAGAGATTGAAATTCTCTTTCAAAAATTGGTCCAAGCAACTTTAGATAAAAATCTCGAAAGTATATCAGATCATATACATCCAGGTCTTGGAATTTGGGTAGATCTCAAAGCTCACTGGTCAAAGGAAGAATTTATAAAAACTTTCCAAAATAAAGATAATTATTTTGAAATTTATTTCTATTCAAGTCCTAAGCTTAGAATCCAAAAACAAAATGATACATCTTGGGCTGTAAGAGATATTTTGATCTTAGCTAAAGGAATAGGGATTGATTATTATTTTAATGCTTCAAACGATTGTGAATTAGATTTGTTATTCGACGCCAACCAAGAATTAGAAGGTGATTTAGCAAATCCAGTGTTTAGAAAACAGGGAGGTAAGTGGTATATTTACCGCTTATTTTAAGTTATATGAGCAATAAAGATCTTACCGAAGAAAATCTCCAAGAGAGATTGTATTTATTACAGAATGAAGCGAATTTACAAAATATTTCCTTCTATGTTATTTTAGAAGGTTGGGCTCAAACAGGCAAAGGGCAAATTTTAAAATCAATCACATATAGAATGGATCCCAAGAGATACAAGGTCTACTCACCTATTGATACGGATTATTTTGATACTCATTATCCATTTTTATACAAGTATTGGCAGCATTTTCCAGCAAAAGGCCATGCCTTATTTCTACTGAAGTCATACTACCATAGAATTACAAAAGGCTACAGTGACAAAAAATTTGATAAGAAAGAATTACTCCAAGCTCAAACATCAATTTTAAATTTAGAAAAAACTCTTTCTGATGATGGAGTTGTCTTCATTAAGTTTTTCTTAGATTTAAATAAAAAGGAATTGGAAAAACGTTTAAAATTAGCATCTAAGCTAGGTAAAACTTGGGAGGTAACTAAAGAGGACAAAGACCAAGTTAAGCATTATAAAAAATATGAATCAATCTTTAAATCTTACCGTGAATTGACGGATCAACCTTATGCTCCTTGGACTAGTATATCCGCCGATGAAAGTAGCAGCGCCAAAATAAAAGTAATGTTAATATTAATTCGAGAATTAGAAAGAGTTCTAAAAGTTAACTCGGAAGATCTTCTTGAAAAATTACTACAAACGGAATCAACAGAATGAAGCCACAATTAAGTTTAAAGAATACTAATCTAAATGAAAAACTAACTTCGGAAGATTACAAAAAGAAACTGAAGCCTTTGCAAGAGAAAGCTAGGTTAATCACTCATAAATGCCAATCCAAGAAACAATCCATTATAATAGTCTTTGAAGGCTGGGATGCAGCAGGAAAGGGTGGTGCAATTCGTAGGCTAACAGGACTTATAGATCCAAGGCTTTATGAAATTCATAATATAGCAGCGCCTGATGCAACAGAAAGAACTCGGAATTATCTTTGGAGATTTTGGAAGCGTATTCCTGAGAAAGGTGTAATGGGAATCTTTGACCGATCCTGGTATGGTCGTGTAATGGTTGAACGTGTTGAAGGTTTTGCCAAAGAAGAGGAATGGAGTAGAGCTTACCGTGAGATCCAATGGTTCGAAGAAGATCTCTATAATTCGAATATTAAAATACTAAAATTTTTTCTTCATGTTGATCCATCCGTACAAAAAGAACGATTCGAGGCTAGAGGGAATGATCCTTTAAAAAGATGGAAATTAACAGAAGAAGACTGGCGAAATCGAGAAAAATGGACTCTATATGAATCTGCTATTGAGGATATGCTAACTAGAACAAATTTTGATTTCGCACCTTGGGTAGTAATAAATGGGAATGATAAATATTTAGCTAGGATACAAGTCTTAGAAAATTTCATACAACATTGTAAATAATTTATTTGATTAGCAGATATTTTTCCTTTAAATCAATATTAACGAAATGGATTTGAAGGAATTTCTAAAACAGTCTCATTATTTTCTTTATCTTGGATGATAAAACCTAAAAACAAAATTTTACTTTTAAGTGCTCCGATTCCAAATTTAGATTTTTCAGAAAGGTATTCTTTGCTACACTCATAAATTTTCGATGCAGTGTCGGGTGACGGAATTGGGATTTCAATTACTGTAGATGACTTTGCTTGGATAGTTCTTTGTGCTATTTTGATATCGTATTTAGAATATTTACAGGTTTCTCGCTTTTCTGACTTCCAATAATAAGCATAATGAAGACCTGGTTCTGGAAATTCAAAACTTGAGTTTGTAGAATTTTCAACTAGTAAATAGGTTAGAATATTTGCAGATGAATTGTACTGCGATGCTGTTAGACTGAGAGAAGCTTGGTTCCAGGTTACTTTTCCCGAACTACCAGAAGAATTCATTATTCCAGGATTTATATTTTGATAAACAAAATAAAAGATTAACATGAGTAATATGATATCTATAAAAATCAGAATTTGTTTCCAGTTTTTCTTTCGTTTAGTATTTTGAAGATTTTGCAAGTATTCTTTGAATTCTTCGGGTGATCTACTGTGGTAACCTTTTGCCATTTTAAACCTTCTTTAAATATTCCAAAATTTCCCAAGAAGATGGAGAATTATAATTCATTTGTTTGATTAAATTCATTGCGCTGAGTGCAAATTGTACAGATTCAAGAACGCAAAATTTCCTGCTTAAATATAAAGCTAATATGCCAGTGAGAAGATCACCTGTCCCCATGGTTGCGAGTTTTGGATTGGGTTCATCCCAAATATAGATTTCTCCATTTGGTGAGAAAAGTATAGAATAGCTTTCCTTTAAAAGGATATAAGCATTCATCTTTCTTGCAAATTCAATTCCATTTTCTATTCGAGCAAACCACTTCTTACTTCCACATTCAGTCATTCGATTGAACTCACCAAAATGAGCCGTGAATATGCAATTCGGATGAAAGATTAAATCTGAATGATTCTGAATGATAGAATAGCTTGGAATTCTACCTGCATCTATGATAAAGGATTTTTCTGGGTAGTTAATAATTTGTTTCCATTCTTCTAGGACTACATCCTCATTTTGATTCGGTACCGATGTTCCTGGACCCCAGACCATTGCTTTTGCTTTTTGAAAAAATGGATCTTCCCAAAATCTAATGCTTTCTGTATTTATCATTAAACTCGGATTAATCGATTCTTTATGATTCCATATTTGTTTCGATAAGGAATTTACTTTTGCAATTCCACCACCCAAACCCATAAATGCAGACTGGGAAAGTAAGATAGCACCTTCCATTCCTTCCTCTCCACCGTAAAATAAACAAGAACCAGCTTTGTATTTATGAGAATGGTCAGATTTGAGAAAAGATTTTTGGAGAGACTTTATTGATAAAGGTGTTAATTGAAATATATTTTGACTTAGGACATTCTGTTCAATAAATTCTTTGCTTGGAAATCCGATAGGAACATAGATTTTTTTCTCATTTGGAAATCCAAAATTCTCCCATTTGATAGAACCAATTTCTGCTAGAGTATCCGCTGGAAAAAATGAAGGATCTATCTTTGTATCCTCAATGGAAGTCCATTCTCTCATTGGATTTCTTCCCGAAATAGCATCTATGGACAGAAAATGAGAATCTTTCGATAGAGTAGAATTTTTGAATTTATGCAATTGGTTCATAATTTCTAAGACTTGCTTAGACAATGGTAATCTTCCACCAATTCCATAGAGACAATCTACAATCAGTGTAGAATGAGAAGCTGATTGAATTGATTTTAAAAATTTTTCAAGCTTATATAGATCATCAATAGGAACATTTAAAAGGGTAATTAAATCTCTATAATAAATTGCCTCTTCTGATTGAGGATTGTCTTCAGCTAAAATCTGTACACTATGTCCTTCCATTTGGAGAAAGTAGGCTAGGGCATAGCCATCTCCACCATTATTGCCTCTTCCACAGAGTATGATAATTTCTTTGTGGGAGTTAAATAAATTTATGTATGTATGAAAAAGGGAAAGAGCTGCCCATCCCATCCACTGCTTTCCAGGAATCTTAGTAAAATCTTGGGCAAATTTGTCTAAACGTTTCGCATCTTCAAAATTTAATACTCTTTTTATTGAAGATGCCATGATGATTTAGACTATCTCCATCTATACAATTCTAAATAACCTGCTCGGATTCGAATGGAATAGATGTTATCTTCTGAATCAGTAAAGGTCTCTCTCCATTGACCTCTTGGTGGGCTGTATTCAAGTCTTTTGTTATTGATATGATTCCCATCTTTATCATGAACTTGTAAGCGAACTGAATTCCCCTTATCTTCAGTTTCCCAAATATAGAATTCATTATTATCCCTTACCGAAAATAATATTTCATTTGGATCTTGGATTTCTTTTAGTAATATAGTTTTGGAAGGTTCATTGAAATTCACTTTATAAATCCTTCTAAATTTAAACCGCGTCTCGCCCTTAGAATAATAGCTAAGTGAAACAAGGGCATATTCGGCGGACTCAATAGGATACATTTTATCTAGTTTAATATTGTATTCAGTATTTTCAGTAGATTTATAAACATCCAAATTGCTTTCTCGGATTTCTCCTTTAACAGTCTCATCTTTAAAATATGTTAGTCTCATCTCTTCTGCAAATTTATGATAGATAAAAATTTCATCCTCATCAGGAGAAAGCATATATTCAATAAAACGAAATGGCTCTGTATTTTTCCCTGTGGCTCCTAATATAGAGGACACTTCGCCTTTTGAATTCATTTTTAAAACAAAGCTAGGAAGCGGAGAGGATCCAGATGTATCAAAGCTTCCACTGTATTTTTTGAATAATAGTTCTTGGTCATTATTACTATCTAGATTACTCTTTGATCCAATACGATTTTGGATGTATAGATTCTGTCCCGAGTCAATTGTAATATTTCCAATTGTTCCAAATTTGTATTTGTAATGTGTTATATCGGAATTACCTGGAACATCTGGATTGCCTAAGATGAATTCTAATTCCCCTTGGTTATCAAAACCCTTAATCAAAGAATTGCTAGTATCTACCAGATAGGAAGTTCCTGATTGGTAGGGTATAGTCAAGGGTACATTGGTTAATACATTATTTACCAATTCGGCTTGGATATGGCTGGGTTCGTTTCCAATTTGAATTTTTGTAATTATATCTGGTTTTAGGTCATCAACCTTAAACTGGATGCAAGAAGTCAGGATTGGTATGGGTAAAAGCAATAAAGATAAATGGAATTTCATTCTGGGAGTATATTCCCTATTTTTTACTTTACAGGACAACCAAGTTTTCCCATGATGTAAAACAAGTCCTGAAAAACTTTCAGGGATGGTATTTTTGGCTATCAGCGAAGATCAAATCAAGGATATTCTCAAAGAAGTTTTAGTATATCCACTAACTTTATTTTCTCTCAAGATTAAAAAGTCAACTTTATCTTCAATGATCTTGGAAGTTGTTTTGGATCAGATGGTTCACCCCACTGGATCTGCTAGCTTACAAGATTGTGAGGTGGTATCCAGATTACTTTCTGAGAAATTAGATGCTTTGGACCCAGAAGGGAATTTTCAAATGAAAGTTCAATCTGCTGGTGCAGAGAGAAAATTGAGACTTCCTGGAGATCTTTTACGATTTCAAGGGCTTTTGGCTCAATTGGAAATTGTAGACGAAGATGGCAAGGCAAAGCAAGCTGTCTACAAAATCCTTGAAGTTAAGGATGACAAGATTCGGCTAGAACCGTTTCATGGGAATGGTAAGAAGAAAAAGTCTTCCATAGTTGTGGTTACAGAACTCCAGAAAGTTAAGAAAGGGAACCTTTATATACATATCTAGGTATTATGGCAACAAAACTAGCTAACAAAGAAATCGGTTTAATTGAGGCAGTACAACAATTCTGTCAAGATAAATCATTAGATAAAGACGCGGTGATGGATATCATTCGCGAGTCATTAATTATTGCATATCGTAAGAAATTAGGATTAGATCCCGAGAAAGACAACTCTATCCATGTTGAGTTTTCTCTGGAGAAGTCCGGTGATGTATATATCACCGTAGAAAAACTGGTTGTTGAAAGTGAAAACCTTCTACAGCCTGATCCCTTATCTATACCTCTCCATGAAGCAATCAAATTAGAACCTTCTGCAAAAGCCGGTGATAAGATTCTCGTTAGAGAAAAGCCTATGGATCTTTCCAGAATTATTTCCAGCCAAGCAAAGCAAATGGTTTTCCAACGTCTTCGTGACATGGAAAAGGAAAATCTTTACGAAGAATACAAAGGCAAAGAAGGCGAACTGACGCATGGCTACTTCCAACGTTGGAAGAAAGATCTTATGCTAGTGGATCTAGGAAAGATAGAAGGAATAATGCCTAAGCGGGAACAGAATCCTGGCGAAAAATACCGACAAGGTGATAGATTAAAAGCAATTATTTCCAGAGTTGAGCTCAGACCTAAAGAACCAATTCCAGTGATTACTCTATCCAGAGCATCTGGTGATTTTGTTAAGAAATTATTTGAAATGGAAATTCCTGAAATCTACGATGGCATTGTTGAAATACGTGATGTAGCAAGAATTCCATCCATTCGAACCAAGGTTGTTGTCTATGCTAATAAGCCTGACATTGATCCCGTTGGTGCTTGTGTTGGAATGAAGGGTGTTCGTATCCAAAGTATTGTTAGGGAATTGGGTAATGAAAGAGTGGATATAGTGCAATTCTCAGATGATCCATCCACTTTTATCTCGAATGCTATATCACCAGCGAAGCCAATTGAAGTACATGCTGACAAGAAGCGTGGTGATGCACTAGTTATTGTTCCTGAAGAATCTCTGTCTTTAGCGATTGGAATCAATGGTTCCAATGTGAAGCTAGCTTCCCAATTGAGTGGATTTAAAATCGATATCAAAACAGTAAGTCAATACAATCAGGAATTAGCATCTCCCGAAGCTCGAGAGAAATTAGACCGACTCTTCAACGCGCAAGCGCAAGCAGAATCGGAAGAAGAAGAGGACGATGATTTAACTCCACTTTCTGAAATTCCTGGTTTAACACCCAGAGTTGCTAGTCTTTTAGAGACTGGTGGAATCAACGATGTGGAGACATTAATCGAAATCAGTCCAGAGGATTTAGCGGCAATTCCTGGAATAGGACCCACTACCGCAGAGCATATTCTAAGACTGCTACAAGAGTCAGTAGAATGGGTCGAGGAATAGGAGAGTTTTCGTTAGAGTATGGAAGATCAGAAATCAATAAAAGAAACCCTTAAAAAGGACGGAGTCGATCCCAAGAAGGGAAAGATAAAGATAAAGAAAAAAGAATCTTCATCTGGATCCAAACCGGCTTCGCCATCGGCTCAGGCTGCTAAACCAACTAAGCCAAGCACATCTGTAGAAGCTACAACACAGCCTCCCAAGAAAGATCTTTCTGAGCTTTTCCAAGAAGAGAAAAAAAAGCATAATCTTAATACTCCGCCTCTTCCTGAGCCACAAAAGCCAAGAGTCATTAAACCATCTGCTAGCAAAGCAGCTGCAGAGGAAACTCCAATTGAAAGCGTTTCTGAGCAAAAACCAGAGACAACTGATGCTCCTGTTGAAAAAGAAGCAGTTAAAAAGCCAACTGGCGCTATGCCTATTTCCCCTTTTGCTACAAGAGAGGGTAGAAATCCTATTATCTCCCGTGCAGTTAAGAAGCCAGAAACCAGCCGCGACAATCGTGGTGGATCAACTGGAACTACCCCAAACCGAGGTGGTTACCAAGGTAACAATCCAAGACAGGGTGGTGGAACAGGATACCAAGGTCGATCCCAAGGTGGACCTGGTTCTAAGCCTGTTGGCGGTGGTGCAAGACCTATTCAAGTGGGTGGAGATTTAATTCCTCCTCCTACAGGTGCGGGTTCTGGCGGCGGTAAGAAAAAAACAGGTTTTGACAAAGATAAAAAGCGTGAACAAGTTGGTTCTGAAAATGCTAAATTCTTCAAGCAAAATTATAGAAAATCAAAACAACAATCTGTAACAGCAACATCTGTTCCGAAAGAAATTTCCATAATGGAAAATATCCAAGTTGGTGAACTTGCTAAGAAACTGAACCTTAAACCAGGAGATGTAATTGGTAAGCTCATGAAAATGGGAATGATGGTTACAATCAATAATGTAATCGATGCTGAAACTGCATCCTTACTCGCTGATGAATATGGCTGTAAGGTAACTATTGTTTCTCTATATGAAGAAACAGTTATTGAGGAAGAAGAGGACCAAGCTGATGATCAGATCAAACGTCCTCCTGTTGTTACCATCATGGGTCACGTTGACCATGGTAAGACGAAATTATTAGATACCATTCGATCCAGTAGAGTTGCTGAATCTGAATCCGGTGGAATTACCCAACACATTGGTGCCTACCAAGTTGCGCACACGAAAGGTGTAGTAACCTTTTTGGATACTCCTGGTCACGAGGCTTTTACATCAATGAGAGCTCGTGGAGCTAGTATTACTGATATTGTTATCTTAGTTGTTGCAGCTGATGATAGTGTTAAGCCCCAGACCATTGAAGCAATCAGCCATGCCAAAGAAGCAGGTGTTCCTATTATAGTTGCTATCAATAAAATTGATCTACCTGCTGCCAATGTAGAGAAGGTTAAGCAAGATCTTGCAAGCCATGGTCTTCAAGCAGAAGATTGGGGTGGAACTACTATTTGTTGTGAGATTTCTGCGAAGAACAATATTGGAATCGATCATTTATTAGATATGATTATCCTGCAATCGGATCTAATGGATTTGAAAGCAAATCCAGGACGTCGTGCAAAAGGTACAATTATAGAAGCGAAACTCGATCCAGGTCGTGGTTCCGTTGCAACTGTTCTGATCCAAACAGGAACAATCCGTATAGGAGATCCTTTTGTTGCAGGAACTCACTCTGGTAGAGTGCGTGCCATGTTCAATGATCTAGGTCAAAATATTGAAGTTGCTGGTCCTGCCACTCCAGTTCTTGTAACTGGTTTAGAAGCCGTTCCAGATGCAGGAGCTCCTTTTGATGGAGTGAAAGACGAAAAAGAAGCACGTATTATTTCCCAATCTAGAAAAGAATATGAGAGAGTTGGGCAGGCTGGTAAGCAAACACGAGTTACTCTTGATACTATGAATGATATTATCATGCAAGGTGGCTTAAAAGAACTTAAAGTTATTATCAAAGCTGACGTTCGTGGTTCTGCGGAAGCGGTTAAAGAAGCATTGGAAAAATTATCTACCAATGATGTTCGTTTAACAGTGATCCATGCGGGAACTGGTGCCATCGTTGATACAGACGTAATGCTTGCATCAGCGTCCAATGCATTTGTAATCGGATTCCACACTAGAGCCAATCCTAAGACTGTCTCTCTTGCAGAGAAAGAAAAAGTTCAAATCAAATACTATAGCATCATCTATGACGTTGTGAATGAGATTCGTGCAGCTATGGAAGGTCTTCTTGATCCTGAGAAAATTGAAAATATCATCGGAACTGTTGAGATCCGTGACATATTCAAGATTACTAGAATCGGGAATATCGCTGGTTGTATGGTCACCTCTGGTAAAGTCACTAAGGCTGCTAGTGTTCGTGTTATTTCTAAAGAATCAGGTGAAATTATCTTCGAAGGTAAGATCAAGAGCTTGAAACGTATGAAAGACGAAGCTAGCGAAGTTGCTAACGGATTTGAATGTGGTATCTTACTCGATGGTTTCAATGATTTTACTGTGGAAGACACTATAGAAGTTTACGAAATCAACGAAATTGCTAAGAAGCTTTAAAGAAATAATCTAAGGACTTCTCTTTTTGAACGAAATTCGCCAGAAAAAAATTGAAAGAGAAATCCAAAGAACTATCGCTAGTTTAATCATTAGCGAGAAAGTTAAAGACCCTAGGATATCAATGACTACCATCCATAGGGTTGAACTTGCTCCTGATATGTCGATAGCCACTATCTTTTATACAGCATATTGCAATAACAATGAAAGAAAGAAGCTATCCCAAGGATTGGTATCGGCTACTGGTTTTATGCAGGCTATGATTGGTAAAAAATTAAATCTTCGTTATACGCCTAGATTGAAATTTGTTTGGGATAAAGACTATATCAAAAGTATAGAAGTCAATCAGCTAATTGATGATCTTGCTCCTAAAAAACCGCTTGAATGGGAAGAAGAAAAACCAATGCGATCTGATGATTTGAATGAGGAAAGTCAATCTCATGATAAAGATGACCCAGCCTAAAGATGGATTCTTTCTTGTTTACAAAGAACCAGGAATTACATCTTCTCAATTAGTTCAGAAGCTCCGCAAAAAATTAAACATACCGAAACTTGGACATACAGGCACTCTTGATAAATTTGCAGAAGGCTTGTTGATTCTTCCTACGGGTCGGGCTACTTTTTTCAGCCAAGATTTTCTAAAATTAAGTAAAGCCTATATTGCCGAATTAGAAATTGGTATTTCCACTCTCTCGGGTGATCCTGAATCCGAAATTATAGATCAAAAATCAATTAGCGAAATCGAAAATAAATGGAATAAGGATTGGAACCAAGGGCTTGTCTTAAAGGAACAAATCAACAATCTCATCCAATGGAATGTGCAGGATGCACCTAAGATTTCTGCATTGAAGCATCATGGAATTCGATATTCAGATTTAACTAGGCAAGGCATTGAAACTCCCCAAAAAAAGCGAAATATCGAAGTATTTTCTAGTAAGGTATTGAATGAGAATCTTAAAAGTTTTTCTTTTGAGGTTCATGTTAGTTCAGGAACATACATTCGACAAATTGCTATTGACCTAAGTCAAATTTTAGAATTTCCAATCAGCCTAAAAAGACTGATCCGAAAATCAGTAGGCAGCTACTCTATGGAAAATGCGAAAAAAACTGAGGATTTGAATTGGGAAGATCTTCTCGAAATTTTACAATGTTTTCCATATAAACAATGTGTTCTAGACGAGGTAGATACAAATTCTGTCTTTCATGGTCGCAAAATTCAGAATTTTGGGCTAGAAGAGGTCGCAGTAGGAAATTTTTATTTTGTCGATCAGAGTGGGGAAATTCTCGCAATTTGCCAAAAATACTCTGAAACAGAATGGAAGTATCTTAAGGTCTTACATTGAATTTTCGATTTTCAAATCTAGAAAACTTAGAAAAATGGTAAAAAAGCAGTAAAAGATCATGATCACAAAAGAACAAAAACAGACTCTTATCCAAACTTATGGAAAATCCGCTCAGGATTCCGGCTCAACTGAAGTTCAAATTGCATTAATTGAAACTAGAATTAAAGATCTAAATGAACATTTCAAAAAGCATAAAAAAGACCACCACTCTAAGGTTGGTTTGATTAAATTAGTTAATCAAAGACGTAAATTAATTGACTATTTAAAAAATAATGACCTAGACAAATATAAAACACTAATCCAAAAGCTCGGGATTAGAAAATGATCTTCACACAGTCGAAGTCCCTGGGAAGGGACACTGTTTCTATGGAAACAGGAAAGTGGGCCAAACAAGCCCATGGATCTGTTGTGTACAAAGTTGGTAATCTGGTTTTACTAGCAACTGTTTGTGCATCGGATGAAGCTAAAGAAGGCCAAGACTTTTTCCCACTAACATGCGAATACAATGAAAAAATGTATTCGGTTGGTAGAATCCCTGGTGGATATTTCAAGAGAGAAGCGAAACCTCCTGAGCATGAAGTTCTTATGTCTAGGTTAATTGACCGTCCAATACGTCCTATGTTTCCAGAAGGTTATTTCTGTGAAGTTCAGTTGCTTGTTTCAGTCCTTTCAGCGGACAAATCTGTTTGCATCCAAGGCCATGCAATAACAGCAGCAAGTGCAGCCCTAGCTGCATCCGATATTCCTTTTCACGGACCTATAGCTGGCGTTAGAGTAGGAAGAATCAATGGCGAATTCGTCGCAAATCCAACTAACCAAGAAATGCTAACATCCGATATGGATCTTATTGTTGCTGGAACTCATAAAAATATTGTTATGATTGAAGGTGAGGCTAACGAGATTTCAAATGATGATATGATGGCAGCTCTTACTTTTGCTCAAAAAGTTATAGCTGAATTGGTAGAGTTACAAAATGAATTTGTAACGCCAATGAAAATCACCAAGCGTGAAGTAAAACTCAGAACTCCTAATGAAGAAGTAACGAAATTAGTTCGTGAATTTGCCTTTGAAAAATTGGGCAAAGCAAACCGAAATTCTGACAAGGCTAAGAGATCCTCAGATATCAATGATATCAATAAGCAAGCCGTTGATTACATCAAAGAAAAAATGGGAACGGATGAACATACCAAAGAAGTGAAGCATTTTCTTCATGAATTAGAGTATGAAGTTGTTCGTGATCTAGTTCTTTCGGAGAGCACTCGAGCAGATGGTAGAAAACCTGATGAAATCAGAGCAATTTCCTGTGAAGTAAATGTGCTTCCAGGTGCTCATGGTTCTTCTGTTTTTACCAGAGGCCAGACTCAATCTTTGGGCGTGATGACTTTGGGAACTTCCATGGACAACCAAAGATACGAAAGTCTAGAAGGGCAGAAAGAGAAAAATTTTATGCTTCATTATAACTTTCCAGCTTTCTCAGTTGGGGAAGTTAGACGATCTTCTGGTCCAGGTCGAAGAGAAATCGGTCATGGGAATCTCGCAGAAAGAGCTTTGAAAAAAGTTCTACCTCCGCAAGATAAATTCCCTTACGTGATTCGAATCGTATCTGAAATCTTAGAATCTAATGGATCTTCTTCCATGGCATCCGTCTGCAGTGGAACACTAGCATTGATGTCAGGTGGAGTTCCGATCAAGGCTCCTGTAGCTGGTATAGCAATGGGACTTTTCAGTGATGATAAAGGTCGATTTGCAGTTCTTAGTGATATTGCTGGTATTGAAGATCATTTTGGTGATATGGATTTCAAACTCGCTGGAACCAAAAATGGTATAACTTCTTTCCAAATGGATTTGAAAGTAACAGGTTTAGGTTTGGAAGTATTGAAAAAAGCAATCGAACAAGCTGAACGTGGGCGCGATCATATCATGGGCGAGATGATGAAATCCATTGATAAGGTAGCTGAGAACTTAGCAATTACAGCTCCAAGAATCCACCAAATTCAAATTCCGAAAGATAGAATTGGTGAACTCATTGGTCCAGGTGGTAAGAACATTCGTGCCATTATTGAAGCTTCTGGCTCAGATATCAATGTTGATGATACAGGTAAGGTTACTATTTCCAGCCCTGATACAAATTCATTGAAGAAAGCCGAAGACATGATAGATGGAATCTTTCGCGATATCGAGATAGGAGCTATCTATGATGGTCTTATTAAGAAGATTACAGACTTTGGTGCCTTTGTTGAAATCGCTCCAGGCAAAGAAGGTCTTGTTCACATTTCAAAACTTGATACCAAACGAGTAGCGAATGTGAGAGATGTTGTTTCGGAAGGCCAGATTATCAAAGTTAAAGTAATTGGTATCGACAAACAAGGAAAGATTGATCTTTCCAAAAAAGACGCACCTCAGTCTACTTAAGGATACAACGATTCCCACACTTCGAAATACAACCAAAGAATTCATTTCGAAGTTGGGAAAGTCTAATCTTTCCACTTATAATGAAGTTCTTCATAAGAAAGTATATCCTAATGGATTCACTTTACTCTTTCAACCAGTAACTCATGTAGCCTCTGTATCTTGTGGTCTTTATCTAAAGAAAGGCTCTGTTGATGAACTTGAAAATGAAGCTGGTTACTTTCACTTTGTAGAGCATATGCTTTTCAAAGGAACCAAAACTCGGACCTCCAAAGATATAGTTGAATCTGTTGAAAGGGTTGGCGGAATCATCAACGCTGTCACGAGTCGTGAATATACTTCATACTATATCAGCCTTATCCGCGATGAGATGAAACTCGCTTTGGATATTTTAGCTGATATGATCCAAGAGCCACTATTTAAAACTTCTGATATTAACCTGGAAAGATCTGTTATTATTGAAGAAATTAAAAGTTACGAAGACAGTCCTGAAGATTATTTATACGATTCTTATTATGAAAGTTATTTTGGTAATTCTAGTATAGGAAAAAATATAGCTGGAACAATAGCGAGTGTTAATTCAGTAAATCGAGAACGACTATTTCGTTTCTATAAAAAACATTACTATCCGTCTAATTTAATTCTATCTGTATCTGGAAATACCAGTCTTAAAGAATTGGAACCTATGGTTGAAACATTTTTTCTAGAAGGATTTGAGAAGAACCAAATTTCCAAGCCTGACAATAATAATATTAAAACCAATCAATTAAACTCTGCAAAATCTAAAAGCTCTATAAATAAAAAACTCAATAAGCCAAAATCTAAAGATTTTCTTGAAGCTAAGTCTGCAGTTTCCAAAGGTCTGTTGAACCATTCTTCTGATATACAAAATTCTCTCACAAGCGATGAGAGCATTCCAATAACAAAAAACTTTGGAAAGATTCTCATTAAGAGAAAAATCGAGCAGGTCAATTTTTATTTAGGTGCAGAAGGTTTTGCAAGGACTGATGGAAATACTCCATCCTTAATTTTAGCATCCAATATACTCGGTGGGGGCATGTCCTCTCGTTTGTTTCAAGAGGTCAGAGAAAAGCTAGGCTTGTGCTATAGCATTCAATGTTTTCCGAGCAGTTATAAAAATATTGGGATGACTTCCATTTTTTGCGCTACATCTCCCAATAAAACAAATTTAGCTGTAGATGTAATCTTGAAAGAAATTGACAAAATCTTGAAGAAAGGTTTCAAGAAAGATGAGTTGGAACATTCAAGATCCAATTTGATTGGAAGCTTAGCTATGGGATATGAAATGTCTGAGTCTAGGATGAATAATATTGCCATCCAAGAAATCTATTATGGAAGGTTTTTTTCCTTGCTTGATAGAATTCAAATTTTTAGTAAAATTGATTTAGATACTATGAATGAAGTTTTTAGAAAAGCCTTTCAGTTAGAACGATATCATATTTCTGCCATTGGTGATCTAAGAAATAAAGATTTTGAAGCCTTACCCAATGCAATTTCTAGAAAAGTCAGGTAGGTTTTTTTAAAATTACAGATTGTCCAAACCCAATGAATTCAATCAAAATTAAAAAATTTCATGAACTCGCTAAACTACCTAGTCGTCAAACGCACGGCAGTGCTGGTT
>JAACWH010000074.1 GCA_009991425.1 Leptospira sp. | reverse complement strand
TCCTTTGGAGGATTTCTAACAAGAGCTAAAGTCTTTGGTTATCAAATCCAAGGAATAGAATTATCTGAATATTCTTGCAATTATGCTAACTCTATGGGAATTCCAACCTTCCATGGTGATCTAGAAAGTTCGCCCTTCGAGAATGAAAGTTTCGATATCATCGTTTTAAATGAGGTAATTGAACACCTGCCCAATCCAAAATTGAGTCTAGATCGACTTGTGAATTTACTAAAGCCACAAGGACTTATCATTATTCAAACAGCAAATTTCGAAGGCTGGCAGGCAAAGGACGAATTATCCAATTACCACTACTATCTTCCTGGTCATTTATTTTATTATAACGAATCGATTTTTAGAAAAGCATTTCTCCAAAGAAATATAGATAAAATAAAAGTATTCTATGGTTCAGATATTAGCTTGTATTCCAAGCTTATGAAGTCGCGGGGAAATTTCAAAACCTTGAAAGACTATTTAGGTTGGTTTAAAACGATTCTTTATCATTTTAAATCTAAGATCAAGTGGAAGTCAGATCCACTTACTTCTGGATTTGTAATCTATGGTTTTAAAGGTGGAAGGTTAGAAGATAAAGATGAATAGACCTGCTCAGCTATACCAACTGAATCATTCTTGGAAATATTTTTAGCATATTCATCGTATAACATATCTTCAAATATTTCTTCCGCATGACCACCAGAAATTAAATTAGATTTATGAATGGAAGTCTTCATTTCTTTTAACATCATCTTCACAAAAATAGATTCAAATTCAACAGAGGCATCGTATAGTTTTTTGCGATAGGGATCTTGAGCAACTTCTTGTTTAATATTTTTAGGAAATACCAAATCAGCCGAACTTACTGTTCCTTGGGTTTTCTCAATTTGTTGTGCTTTGAGAACTTCTTCAAAACTTTTATTGTTCTCCGTTTTCATATTACCCTGGGGGTTTACAGAATTAGGATCTTTGTTTTGATTCGCTTCTGTGATTCCTCTATATTTGTTGATATTAAAAGAATCTCTTTGGAAACGATTGGAATAATCTTGTATGGAAAATATATCGCTCATTGTACTATCACCTCTGCATGAAGACTTCCCGATTGCTTTAGACTTTGAAGAATAGAAATAATATCTTTTGTGGAGGCACCCGTTTTATTCAATTCATCAACTAATGATTTTACATTATTGGATTTCTTTATATAAAAAACTGATTCTTGTTTATCATCTACATTAGTCCAGAAATATTTAGACTTACCCTTAGATTCCATCTTCACATTCAAACCCTGCTTGGAAAAAGCTACTTCGTCTAAGGCAAGATTTCCACCCATTACTATGACTCCACTTTTTTCATTGATCACTACCCTTGCAGGTGTTTCTGGTTCTATTTTAATATTCTCAAAAGTAGCCAAAAAACTTGTAGGACTTATACTCGAAGGTAAGTTAATTTCAAATTCTCTTTTTGAAATTACCGTAGGCTTAATATCAAGATCTGCAAATTGCTCTTCTAAGGTCTCGAGGATAGTGTTTAGAGTAGAATAAGAGGGATTTAATAATTGAATTCTAAGCTTTGCTTGCACAGGAACCATATCTTTAGTATCAGTATTTCCTGAATCATCATCTTTATTAATTTTATTCTCTTCTTTTGTTTGGAGAATTGATCTAGTAGGTATTTCTTTTTCAATGATAGCCCCACCCATGATAAGGCCAGCATTCTTGCCTTGGTTCTTTCTAGAATATCCTGATCTTTTTCCTTGGTCATCTGAAGATCCAAATTGAAGATTTCCAGAAGCAACAGCAATTGTATTTCCATTGCCTGCTTTCAATGGGCTCTGCAATAATACACCACCTTCTAGGGATCTTGCGTCCCCGATGGATGAAACTGTAACATCAATTTTGTCACCAACCTGAGACCAAATAGGTATATTAGCAGATACTATTACAGATGCTATATTTCTTGTATCTTTTGGTCGAAGTTTAGAATCTACGCCTAAGTTATTTAAATAATTTTGTAAAGCTTCTCCCGTCATTGCAGATCGAGTATCTCCCGTTCCAGGAAGCCCAATCACTAGTCCATATCCGGTTATCTGATTCTCCCTAGTTCCATATACTTTAACTAATTCTCCCAATCTAACTTCTACAGCAGCTATTGATATGCTCGAACATAAAAAAAGGATTAAGCTAAGCCTATAAAATCTGATGATTTTATTAGGTTTATCAAAAATCATCGACTTCCCTCTTCTCCAGACTCACCTAACATTCTTTTCATATATTTCAGAATAAGCTCTTGTTTCTCAACTTCAGAAAGTTCAGCTTTGAAAGTTGTTGTACCATCAGGATTTTGTTCTTGTTTAATACCTACATCTGGATTTTGAAGATTTCGAGGTGTAGGATTAGCAATATAATTTATTTCTAAATTCGCAACTCGAGATGAATCTACAGATCTCGTAGAACCTAAGTCTTTTCTCGCTATAGTTCCTTTAACTGTAATAATTTGTCTGTCATTATCAAAGCGAGTCTCTCTTCGACCTTCAATTTCCAAATTGTCACCATTTGTATCTAAACCTACAATTCTTGCAGCCATCTTTCCAATTACTCTGCCTTGAGTTTTAGATTTTCCATAATTATTGCGAGCTATTGACTGATCGGCTTCAAATCCATTCAATTCAGGAATCATCTTCTTATCAGGATTACTCATGATTTTATAATTGGAATCAGATTTATATTCCACCTTATAATCAGTTTTAATACCTTCAGTAAATACAATTTGAATGATATCACCATTGTTAATCTCAACTGAAGCAGAGTATGGATTTTTATCCTTCCATAAAGATCCATTCGATAGATCCTGTGAAACTAGATAATGTGAGGAATAATAAGCTAAGCATACAACTAAGAAGAACTTAATTGTATTTGTAATTATTCTTCGAATTTTCAATTTCATTATCTCTTCAATTGAATAGCTGTCGAAAGCATGTTATCTGAAGTTTGGATGGCTTTAGAATTCGATTCATAAGCTCTTTGTGCTACTATCATAGCAACCATTTCTTCCACTATTTTAACATTACTCATTTCTAGAAATCCTTGCAGAACATTTCCAAATCCCTCTTCACCAGGCATACCTGGAATTTCAGGACCGCTTGCAACAGTTTCGCGAAATAAATTCTTTCCTATGGCTTGAAGACCTGCTGGGTTTACAAATCGGTAAAGTTCAATTTGTCCAATAACAGTTGGTCGAATATCATTTGCTATCTTAACTGTAACTTCACCCTCTTCTGCAATTTGCAGAGTATTTAGTATTGCTCCTTCTGGTAGAACAATAGGAGGTTCTAAAAGATATCCATTAGAAGTTACAACCTGCTGCTTAGAATCTATTTTATAAGAGCCATCTCTAGAAAATCCAAATGTTCCATCTGGCATTTGGATTTTGAAAAAACCCATTTCCGATGTTATTGCTAAATCTAATTTATTTCCAGTCGCTTGGAAAGAACCAATTTCAAATAATTTCTGAGTTGCTGCTGTTCTAACACCGTGTCCCACATTAACGCCTGTAGGAATTTCGCTTACTGAGGTCGCAGGTGTTCCTGCCAAAACTTGGTGTTGGTAGACTAGATCTTCAAAATCTACTCTGTTCTTTTTAAAGCCCGTTGTATTAACGTTGGAAAGGTTATTGGAGATTGTATCAATTTGATACTGCTGAGCAATCATTCCAGTAGCCGCTGTCCATAGGGATCTCATCATAAGATTGTACCTCTCTTGGATCATCGGTTGTTTTGAAAAAAAGATAAATTACCTTTTTTTCGATATTATGTCTATTTTTTCATTTAATGAGTTCCGCTTGAGCCAAATCCACCAGATCCACGATCAGAATCAGAAAGCTCTTGGACAAGATCCCAGTTGAAAATCTCATACCTTGCTACTACCATTTGTGCTATTCTCATTTCATTCGTGATTGCAAAATCCTTATCTGAAAGATTCATCATAGGAACAAAGATCTCTCCTCTGTAGTCGGAATCGACCGTTCCAGGTGAGTTAATCAAAATTATTTTATTTTTTGTCGATAGACCTGATCTTGGACGGATTTGAGCCTCCCATCCAATCGGTAAATCAATTCCGATTCCAGTTG
>JAACWH010000028.1 GCA_009991425.1 Leptospira sp. | reverse complement strand
TACCCCAACCTTGCTACAGTTTATGCTAATCAAACATTTATTTCAAATGCAGATTTGGAAGATTGGAGAGATGCTCCGAATTTAGATAAATTATTTCTAAACAATACAAAGATTACTGATTTAACTTGGACTCAAAATTTTCCGAGAATTCGAAGGTTGAGTTTAGAAGACAATGAGATTGAAGATTTATCAATGTTAGCCTTGCAAAAGAACTTAGTAGAACTTTGGATAGGTGGTACAAAAATAAAAAGCATAGAACCACTTAATGGAATGAATAGTTTAAATTATATTGGTATTGATGGCTTAGATATTCCAGAAGAAGAAATCAGAAAATTTCAAAAATCTATGCCTTACGTTAAAATCGTACGGAGATCCCCAATTTTTTGATTTTTTTAAAATATTCTTAATTTTTAGAAATAAATTTCTTGAATTTCAATTTGAACTCATTACATTAGTTCAATGCAAAACTACCAAAGTTCAAATATACTTCTAGTCGAAGATGAACTCTTGATAGCCGCAACTGAGGTTTTGCAATTAAAATCATATGGGTATAATGTCCGTCATGTTGTAAGTGGCGAAGCATCTATTCAAATAATTATCGATCCGAATTCCAATATAGATTTGATATTGATGGATATTGATTTGGGGCTTGGATTAAATGGAACCCAAGCTGCGGAACAAATTCTGAAAGTAAAAGATATTCCCATCATTTTCTTATCCTCACACACCGAACCAGAAATTGTAAAAACAACAGAGAAAATAACTTCCTACGGTTATGTGGTCAAAAACTCAGGCATTACTGTTTTAGACGCGTCTATTAAAATGGCACTAAAGTTATTCAATGCAAATATCGCGTTAAAGCAAGCAGAGTATGAAGCAAGAATACAAAAAGATAAATTTTATAAACTTTTTGAGAATATGAATGAAGAAGTTCATCTTTGGGAATGCATTCGAAATGAAGAAGGTGAAATTCAAAACTGGAGACTAGTAGATATAAATCCAGCCGGCCTGAAGGGATGGGCGAAAACAAATGCCGAACTAATTGGAAAAACAGCAACTGAAATCTGGCACGATTCTGATCCTATTGCACAATTTAAACCCATAGTTGAGAAAATCTTTAAGGAAAATCAGCCCTATACTTGGGAAACCTATTTTTCAGGGACAAAGCAAACCTTAAAGATGACAAGTGTTCCTTTCGGTGAATTTTTCTTTTCGACGGGATTTGATATTAGTGACTACAAAAATCTAGAAGAAGCTCTTAAAAATCAAGTTAATGAAAAAGAAATACTATTAAAAGAAGTCTATCATAGGATTTCTAATAGCTTCAATTCATTGATTTCTATTTTTAATTTACAATCTGAAAAAAACTTAAGCAAAGATTCAATTGATTTCATAAACGAATCCATTGGTAGAATTGAGGCTTTCAAGAAAGTATATGAAAAATTATTATTCTCATCCAATCAACACGAGCTTTCTCTTCGAAATTACATAGAAGAGCTTGCGACTTCTATTTTGAATATATTTGATATTAATCAAAAAATATTAATGGAGATAGAATCTGATGAAATAGTTCTAGATTATAAGAAAGTTTTCCCCATCGGAGCAATCTTGAATGAACTAATAATCAATTCTATGAAGTATGCCTTCCAAGGAAAAGATAAGGGAAAAATAACTATTCGACTAACTATAGATAAAGATTATTTTGAATTAAAATATCAAGATGATGGGATAGGTTTACCAACTGATTTTGACTTCAACCAAACCGGATTTGGATTTTTGTTACTCAAAACTTATACAAGTCAATTGAAAGGTAAATATAAAATCATAAATGATAATGGGCTAAGTTGTACCTTAAGCTTTAAAATCTAATTTCAAATTGAAAAATATTTTTCCTTTTTTTACTTCAAAATGCGAACTACTTTTTTTCCTAATTATCTTTTAGGCAAATGGATAAGATCTCCAATCTTAATAGAATTTGTTTTTGTACCACTAAAGCGAAAACTAGTTTCAACTACTTCATCAAGAATAATATCTTGTAGAAATATTCCATCATCAGAAATAATTTTACCTTTTTGCATGGGCTTATAAAATCTTAGTCCAATGCCCCAGGCTATTAATTCTTTATTTATAGAAAGAACAACTGCTAATTGTGTATTGCTTCTATTCTTAAATCGATTCATCTTTTCGCCATGCAAGCTACCATACTGATCCGGTCGTAATTCGAAACTTTCTAATTGTGGATGGTATTTATTAAAGGATGATAAGCGAGTAAATTCCATTTCTATATGATCACAGTCAAATGCCCGTGTCAATGCACGTCTGTCTAAAAGGCTTCTACTGGTATATATTCTGCATGATGAAGGATTTAAAATGATTCTATCTGATGAAATAGGCTTCCACTTTCCTTCATATCTGGATTCTTCCCAATTTTTTCCAGGATGCAAAAGAATACGGAAGAGTTGGAATTTTCCATTTTTATGTAGTCTAAGATGTTGGGTGTAGGAACTATTAACTAAACCGATAATTTCAGTGAAATAATCGCTAGCCCAACTTATATTAGAACTTTCGGAATCTTTTAGATTCTTGCTGGATATTGGGGATTGGAATTCCAAGATGAGAATCAAAGATATTAAAAATCTAACTACAACACGTCGCAGTATCTTAATTTTCATTTGCACCATCTTCATCCATATTCAATGTGCACTCCCATTCTCCAACAAAGAAAACTCCCAAGACCAAGTTTTACAAGATCTACTAGGACTTTATCTCCTTAGCCTAGCTTTTTGTACAAATGGACTTTGGGCGAGAAATGTAACAACGAATCGAACTGAATGTATACCTGCTACTAAAGTTATTACTAGCCAACATGCAAATATCTACGTAGAGAATGGTTTAAATCTAAAGTTAGATATAAATTTAATTGCAAATGACTTTGATACAAAAATCCATCCATTGCTAACTAGCATATTTGGCCAGCCAAGTGATATCAACCAAGATGGACGAATTGATATTTTTATTCTAGACATTCGAGATGGAGCCCAAGTTAATGGGCCATTTGTTGCGGGATTTTTCGATCCAAATGATTTAGCAAATGGTGTCTCCTCATCCAACAATCGTAGAGAAATCCTATATATGGATGGCAAAGAACTAGTCTCTTTAATAGGTCGAGATCCAAATGCTTTCGAATCTACAGTTGCTCATGAATACCAACACCTAATTCGTTTCCCGAGAACTCAACTAGTTGGAATAACTGATGATATTTGGATCAATGAAGGTACATCTGAAGTAGCAAGCGACCTAGGAGGTTTTGGACCACAATCAAGTCGGATACGTTGTTTCCATGGTGCTACTGATTCGCCTTGCAGCGGAGGAGGAAATGGAGTGTCCTTACTTGAATGGTCAACCAATCCAAGCAATGATTCAAGCTATATATTGAAGCAATATGCCTATGCCTACGCTTTCATGCGTTACCTTTATGACAATGCAGGAACAAGTCAAGAATCTAAAAGGAATTTCTTCTTTTCCAATGTGAATGGAAATAATTCGAATATTCGAGGCAATAATATATTGAATCTTATGCAACTTTTCAGAGAGGCAAATTCTTTTGATACTAATATCGGGTCTTCTGATTCTGAAGCCTTCTTAAGAATACTGAATTCCTTTTGGCTACAAATGATTCCTGGAAGTACGAATAATCCAGTTGTACGATCAGGAAATCCAAGCACGAATATTAACCTAACATCATTAGTAACTAGCTATCCACTCTCAAGCACATTAACAACTGCAAGCGCAAATACTTTCCCAATCCAAAGTGATATACCATCCAGAATTGCCGCTTCGGCTGGAGTTCGGGTTGCTAATGCAGTAAATGTTGATGCAACTGTCCAAGCAATTACAGGTAGCGATAAGATTACATCGATAAGCAATCCGTCATCTCATACTCTACTTTTTTCCGAGTCCAATGCCAGAATCTTCCTCCAACGGGATGCTCAGGGAACTAATTCTAATTCTCCCAATGAGTTTATTGGATCCTCTAAATTAGGTGGAAGGTGGAATTCATGGAGCCGAGATTTTGTAAAAGATCATGCATCTAGTTTTCAAAAGGGTAATCCTTCATCAACCAACCCAATTTCCGTATGTGGACATCCCTTCTTAGCTGAATAATTTTTTATTGCATTTAAACCCATATTAAATAGTTTAGTCTTAAACTAATTTAGGAGTTTGATTGAAATGAAACATTTATTTTCAAAAGCATTGATTGTATCTAGTATTGCAGTAGTTGCTACATTGGTAGCTTGTAAAGGAAATGCACCGGCACAGTTGGCGGGAGATGTATATCCTGTTGAAACTGGCAAAGGGACTAGCTATGAAATCGATACGAACGCATCAATTATAGAATGGGGAGCATCGAAGGTAACAGGTTCTCATAATGGAACTGTGAATTTAAAATCAGGAAGCTTAACAGCAGACGGTGAAATCATCACTGGTGGTAAATTTGTAATTGATATGCCTACAATCGAAGATAAAGATATGACTGGAGAATACAAAGAAAAATTAGAAGGTCACTTGAAGGATACTGATTTTTTCGAAGTTGGTAAATTCCCAGAAGGAACTTTCGAAATTGCATCTGTAACTAAGACTGAAAATGCATATGATGTAAGAGGAAATTTAACTCTAAAAGGAATTTCTAAAGGAATTACTTTTCCTGCAAATGTAGTTTTCGAGAATGGAAAGCCTTCCTCTGCAACGGGAACAGCAGAAATCAACAGACAACAGTGGGGAATCGTTTACAAGGGTATGCCGGATGATTTGATTAACGATACTATCAATCTGAAGTTAGATCTTAAAGTAAAATAATTTTACTCTAATTGTATTAACTGTTATTTGAATAAGAGAGAGGGAAAGTATTTTTATGACTTTCTCTTTCTTTGTTCATTTATCAAATTTATGATGGGTTTAATAGATAAGTAAAATGAACAACACTCATTGGACTACCACCATTTGCTCTATAAAATTCTATTGCATGATGATCTTCTAAATCTGCCTGAACAAAAATTTCCTTCATCCCCTTATCGTTACAGTAATTATTCAATTCTTTAAGTAAATCAGAGCCTAATCCTTTCCTTTGGAAATCAGTTTGGACAGCTATATCATAGATATAAACAGAAGGTTTAGCGGAGTAGTATTGTGGTAAAATATAAGCCGTCAAGCCCGCGATAACTTTATTGTCTTTGGTTGCCACAAAAACTATAAAGTCTTCTTTACTCAGAAGATTTTGAAAATGCAATTCATTAGGAAGATTGAATTCTTCCATCTCAAAGACATCTTCAAAAATAAGAATGAGTTCTATGAAATTTGTAATTTCCTTAGGACCAAGTTTCTGAATTCGAATGCCATCCATTTAGAAACTAATTTTCAGACCTAAGAAAATACTTCATTTATTGAGAACTATATATTCAAAAACTTACGAATAGAATTCATATCCTTTTCAAGACTATGTTTGTGGATTCCTTCAATCGCTAACTCAATAGCTGGTGCTATGAAAAGAACCTTAGATTTCACTTCCACTTCGTAAACACGTTCAGAATTATTCTCATCTACTTTTTTGTAAACAGATACCCCTTTGATAGTTACCACGTTTTCCTTTTCAGGTGGGAAAAGTTTAAACTCATGAACTAATGTGTCTGTAAAAAAAGTAGAATCTTCCATCAAGCAAGGTTCTGAAAGAGCAGATGCTAAAATGGGAGGAAGTGAGGCACCAAGATCAATCTTCCGAGTCTGGAAAATTTTGTTTCCCTCTTTCTTCTCTTCAATCAAAGAAACATTCTTTAGGTCTGGGAACTGATCTAAATGTTTGTATCTGTCTTCTCTTGCATGCAGGAGTTTATCTAAAGGGACTTCAAATTTTTGTGTTACTTTATACTTCACTTTTTCTTCTTCTTAACAGTTTTCTTAACTGATTTTTTCTTGGGTTGTTTTTTGGGTTTAGCTGCGGATTTTGTTTGAGATGATTTTACTTTCGTTTTTGATTTGGGTTTGGGTTTACTTTTTTTAGATTGAGTTGATGGCTTTACTGTTTTCGTTTTTTCTTTAGACTTAGCCTTTGGTTTAGCTTTACTTGGCTTTCCGCTATCTTTTTGTTTCCTTGGGGTTCCAACTGCTGCTTCTTTCATTAAGGCTTCATCTTCCCAAAAGAACTGAGCATCTGCTTGTGAGGATTGACCCATCGCCATGATTTGTGCTTCAATTAAATGAGTATTTGTATCTATGAAATCTTGCATTCTAGAAAATAAAATATTAATCTTCGGGTCAGGAAATTTATCTTTAACCTTGCTATAGAATTTCTTAGCATCTTCACCATGAGCAACTGCCAGTTCTAGGGCTTTCCGTTCATCAGTTTCTATTGTTTGGTTCATATTTCTTTCTAATTTTTCCATTAGCTTCTGGATTGTACTAGAATGGAATTTATGAATTTCAGAGAGAGTCTTGAGATTAGGTAATTCCTTTCCTTCAGCCTGCTTATAAATATCTTTTATGAAGACAATGTGTTCATCTCCATCAGCAGCAAGTTGCTGGAATAATTCTTTGGTTGCTCCAGGCTTTAGCTGATCACTCAAACCTAGAAAGAAGTTGAAAGATTTTACTTCATGTTCAATAGCTGCTGCAACTGCTTCCAGGTATGTAGTTTTGTTTAATGATTTCATAGCCAATTTCCCCTGCTCTTATCTTATCTATATAATATGATGAGCAAGTAAAAATTACTTGTCACTTCAAAAAACAAAAAAAGAATCAATAATAGAAAACATTTTTTTGGAGATCTTATGAAACATAGTATTGCAATTTTACTTATACTTACATCTTTCTCTCTATCTAATTCACTCAGTGCTAAGGAAATCCCAAGTGGAGGAGAGATTATGATTGATGCTGTTATCGCTAGACCGCTTGGACTTGCCAGTGTTGGTCTAGGATTAGGACTTTTTGTAGTTTCCAGCCCATTTAGTTTACTTTCTGGAACATTCATACAGACTGGGCGCCGCTTAGTTGTCTATCCTGTAAAATTTACATTTACTAGAGGATTAGGAGATTTTCCAGGCTATATGGAAGAGCTTGAACTAGTACAAGATTGAGATTTGCTATTTGAGTTTGAATACATCAACTATAGCAATAGATTGTAATAAAATAAATCGTTTAAGGACTTAAAAATTGAAAGATATTTTAAAAGAATTCCCTAGTATTTCTGTCGAAGATTGGGAGAAACTCATCCAAAAGGATCTCAAAGGACAAGATTATGACAAGAAATTAATCTGGAAGACGGACGATGGTTTTTCATTAAATCCTTATTATACGGAAGAGACTACAAAAGGAAAGAATCTTCCTAAGCCACCAGGTATGCCGTTAACATGGCAAATCATAGAAGAAATAAATGAATCCAATCCTAGTAAGGCATTAAATCAAGCAGAATCAAGTTCTAAGGTTGGAGTTCAGGGATGGAAGCTTTTATCTCAATGGAATAAAGATACTTATGAAGGAATCTGTTTAGACTCAGCAGCTGCTATTCAAAATTTTGCAGAATCACTTTACTCTATCCAATCTGATGCAAATTATTATTGGGAGACGGGATCTTCTTCCTTAAGCTACCAAGAAGCAATAGTTTCTTTGCTTAAGAAAAACTCCAAGCAGCAATTATCAAAACAAGAAACTGTCGGAGGATTCTTTCAAGATCCACTTGGTGCCTTGACTGTTTGTGGTGAACTTCCTCAATCCAAAAAAGATACATTTGAAACTCTTAAGAAAAGTATTCTGCTTTGTGAAGAATCCTTACCTGGACATAGAGCATTTTCCGTAAGTGGGAATCTATTTGCTGAAGCTGGAGCAAATCTTAGTCAAGAAATTGCCTATTCATTAGCAATTGGTTCAGAATACATCAGCCAAATGCAAACTTTAGGAGTTCCAGCAGAAGTAACTGCAAGACAGATAATTTTCCGATTTTCTGTTGGATCAAATTACTTTCATGAAATTGCTAAGCTCAGAGCATTTAGATTTTTATGGGCAAAAGTTTTGGAAGCCTACAAGATTCCAGAAGAGCAAAGAGCTGCGTATATTTATACGGAGACATCGCAATGGAATGCAACAGTCTTTGATCCCAATGTAAATATGATTCGAGTCACAACTGAAGCTATGTCTGCTATACTTGGTGGAACAAATGCCTTGCATATTCATCCATATGATAAAGTAAGTGCAGGTTCAGGGAATGAGTTCTCAAATCGAATAGCTAGAAATGTATCACTTCTTCTTCGACATGAATCTTATTTAGATAAGGTAGTTGATCCTTCCAACGGTTCCTACTATATAGACCACCTAACGTATACTTTTTCGGAATCAGCTTGGAGCTTGTTCCGAGAAATAGAAGCGGACAAAGGTTACTTACAATCCTTCCTTGATAGTAAAATCCAAAAGGCTATTGAATCAACAGTTAAGAAAAAAAAGGAAGCCATTCTTTCTAAAAAGGAACCAATTCTAGGAACTAGTTTATTCCCTAATCTATCTGAAACCACAACTTCCTTACCAACAAAGGAATGGACGAAAGCAAAGAATGTTCCCTCTTTCTCACAGAACATAGGTGAACCTGATTCTAGAGCAAAAATTATTCCAACATGGCGAGCAAGTGAAGCCTTCGAACTACTTCGTTTCAGAGTTGAGCAGTCCAGTGCAAAACTTGGGAAACCGAAGATTCATTTATTGATCTATGGTAACGCAAGTATGAGAACGGCTAGAGCCTCATTTGCTACTAACTTCTTTGGTGTTGCAGGATTTGAAATTGTCAATCCCGGAGCTACTGAAGATGCAGAAAAAAGTTTTGCAACAGCTATGAGCTCCCAACCTTCCGTCTTAGTTCTTTGCAGTTCTGATGAGGAATATTTACCTTTGGTTCAGAAGCTTCAGACAAGCAAAGAATGGAAGTCAACAAATACTAAATTTGTAATTGCGGGCAACCCAACGGAAAGTATTGATACACTAAAATCTGCTGGGATTCATGACTTCATTCATGCTAAATCCAATTTATATGAGACTTTGGAGACATATATTAACTTGCTTTTGAAGTAAAAAATTAAGATTAATTGAATGTTGGATTGTGTATTCTATCCTTTATAATGATTATTATTCTTTATGGAGAAAATTGAAATAAAAAATCTATTCGTTTTGCCGTTATTAGGCTTAGAGTCAATTGAAGATGTAAAGCACCAATTAATAAATTCAAATCTATTTCGAATTAAAATTTCTATTCCCATACTTATTTCTGTCCATCTACTTCATGTTTTAATCTTTACATTTGAATTAGAATCCTATACAGGGACAATTTTATTATGGCGAAAGGGTATAGTCATGGTGCACTTGATCGCTTTCTTTTACTCTCTTTTCATTGGTATTTATCTGCTTTTAAGCATAACAATAAATTATTTTTCTTATAAGTATATAGAGTTTTTAGCGCCTGTTTCTGTTGCATTTTACCTTTTTTTTGCAATCGCAACTACAATAATCGACAAATATGTAACAACTAGTATAACTCCTTATATTATTGCATCTATTGGCCTTGCCTTCCTAATCTTGCTTCGGCCATATGTTTCAATCATTATTTACACAATTGGCTATAGTTGTTTTAGTTATTTTTATTTTACAGGAATGGAAGATCCAAATCTGGTACTATCCATTCAAATTAATATAGTAACGATTCAATCATTATGCATAATAGCATCTATTGTATTTTGGAAAATTAGCATTTCAGGTTTTCGCCAAGTCAAAATTATCAATAATCAAAATGAAATTCTTGGTGAGAAAAATAAACAACTACTACAACTCTCCAAAGAAAAAGACGAATTTCTTGCCATTGCCAGTCATGATTTAAAAAATCCCATCTCAACTATTTCTGGGATTTCAGATCAACTACTTGAAGCAAAACATCTAAATGAAAATGAGATGAAATACGTTCAAGAAATCAAAGAAACAACTCGCAGAATGCATCAGTTGATAATAGATTTACTGGATGTCAACAAACTCGAGATGAATGTATTACAAGCTAATCGAGAATTTACAAATCTCATTGGCTTATGCACTACCGTAGTCAATAATTTTGCAGTATTAGCAAAACAAAAAAATCAATCTATTAATCTCAATTTCTCGCAAGATAAAGTTTTTATTTTAACTGATAGTTATATGCTAATTGAAATCCTTGAGAACCTTGTTTCCAATGCATTGAAATTTTCTCCACCTTCTTCTTCTGTAGAATTAAAAGTTTCCTTAATTGAAAATTCAGTTGAGATTTCAGTAATAGATTCAGGCCCAGGTTTAGAAGTAGAGGATCAATCGCAATTGTTCCACAAATTTAAACGACTAACACCTACACCAACTGGGGGCGAACATTCAACCGGATTGGGTCTTTTTATATGTAAGAAATTGATAGTGCTTTTAGGAGGAACTATTGATTATAAAAGAATTCAACCCAAGGGATCTATCTTTAGTCTTAGATTTCCTTATGATCCAACTTTAACCTTGAAAAATGAAAATGATTTGAATATCTCTGAAATTGAATGGGATGAGTTCCTGGATTCTTTGAATGTATTGATTATAGAAGATGATTTATTGATGAACCGAATCCTTGTTCATCTCTTACAAAAGATTGGTCTTAATTGCGAAAGTGCAATTTCTGGTGAGGAAGCTATCCAAAAAGCACAAAAAACAAACTTCAATATTGTTTTCACTGATCTTAATATGCCGAATATGGGCGGATACGAAGTTTCAGAAAAAATCCAAAGGCTTTACAAACATAAAATCTATCTTGTTTTGAACAGCTCTGATCACATAGATTCGAAAGATTTAGAAAAATATTCTATATTTGCCTTCTTAGATAAGCCAGTAAATGAATTCAAAATCCGTCAAATATTGAATAAAATCTTTATAGATAAAGGATGGTTCAAGAAATGATGATGGAATTCAAATGTAAAAAATCATTCAGATTCCTTATTTTATGGTCTCGAAATTTACTTGGGATTATCTTGCTTATACTTATTTCCCATATTAATATAACTTCTATTATTTCTCAAACACCACAAATTGAAACTAATTCTACGAAATTAAACTTCAATCAAAAATTAGAATTACTATTTGTAAAACTTAAAAGCTGCCAATGCGTCTTTGTTCGTAACGGATCAGAGCATACACCTGAAGAAGCAATTTCACATATGAAATTGAAATTGGGTAACTCTGGTGGAAGAATACAAACTGTCCCAAACTTTATAAAATATATTGCGACGAAATCATCTTTTTCAGGATCTGTTTATAAAATCAGATGGAAAAATGGTGATGAAAAAGAAGCAGGTCCTTGGCTAAGTGATCGAGCTAAAGAAATGAATATTTACCATTAAAACTTTTTATGAGTTTATTAAAATAGGTCCCATCTCAGCAGAAATTTTACCTTCTAAAGTTTCTAAATATACATTTTCAATAGACGATTTCATCTCTGATTGATTGATCTTCAACCAAGGTTTTGAGCTAATAAAAAACTTCTGAAAAGAGTTTAGCAATTTTTCTTGGAAATTTGCAAGTCCCCATTCTTTGCTCTTTTTCTTTATCTGAGTAGGCGCAAAGAATAGCACTCCTCCTGAAGTATCTGGGTTCTCTGCTTGGTCCTCCCAATGGACAATTCCAACTAGGCAAAGATGTTTATGAAAGCTACCAAAATAGTCTTTATTTTCTCTTTGTACCTTTTCATTTCCTGAAAAATCTACCACACAAATATCCGATTTTTCTAAAGAAGAAATTTGATCGTATAAACGAACAGTATCATAATACCCAAGAGATTGAACCCAATCTAAGTTACGAACTGACGTTAAAGCATGTATTTTAAAGGATAGATTTTCCTTCTCCCTTCTTTCTTTCATTAGGAATGCAAGTGCTATAGCAGTCTTGCTTGAGGCAGAAGTAATCAATACATCCTTAGCACCAAATAAATTATTATCTATCAGGTATTCATCTAAAAGAAATGAAGTTGTAAATAGGGGGCGAAAGATTGCTTGGTAATCTTCAGATTCTTTGCTATAAAAGTCATCCTTGCTTAGGTTATAATAAAAATTATAAGCTGTCGGTAATTTTACACGATGCTCTACTATATCCGAAAATCCTGTCGGCCTTACCTTCCCCGGCTTAAGGATAAGGTGAGATGCGGTGGGAAAGTATCCATAAAATCTTTCCCCTTTTTGAATTCCAGAATTAACAGATTCAATTACAGTACCGAATCCCCAGGTAGGAATGATACCCCAAATATCAGGACTTTCTTCTGCTGGGAAAAAATTCCAATATCCAAAAGAATCTCCTAAATTCGCATAGGTAATGTTATTTGCTGTAAATCCAAATTTATCAATCGCAATTTCGATATCGCCCTCTTGCAATATCTTTGATGAGGTCTGCTTCCATCGTGATTGTCTTAAGTCCTTGCGATTTATTTCAAATTGAATTCCCATGCTTAACCTACCTGTATTTGAAATATATAGAATTTAGATTCAATAGTCAAGATCCAAATATGGACATAATCTTTAAATTCTATGTAGGAAAAGAATCTTGACAAAAAAAAAATCACTATTATAATTTGTAAACCATGAGAAATACTAGATTAGCAAGAATTTTTTTGTTTCTAGTTCTCAATCAATGCAATTTACCAAGTCTGAATAAATCTGATTTACAAACTATATCCGAAATCCAATCAATATTATGCTTAACTGGCTCTCAAACTTGTAATTCTAATTTAAATAGTTTAACCATTTCATATTCTACCTCAAGTTTTTCTTTTTTAACAGGACAAGGTATTTCTGATATTGTACCCGAAACCCAAGGTTCACCAACAGAATTTTCTATATCCCCTAAGATAGTTTCTGGTTTAAGATTCAATTCTTCCAATGGAATCATTTCAGGAACACCCAATCAAGTTATTACTAACCAAAACTACACGATCACTGCAAGTAATCTTTCCGAATCTCAAGCTGCTACTATCACAATTACAACACAAATCCCACCAGCATGTGCAAATGCTACTATCGTTTTAGGAAGTGGAACTAACATAGATCCTTTCCAAATATGTAGTCCCGACCAATTGCAGAGTATGCTTACACATCATATTGTAAATCCAAACTCATACTACGAATTACAACAAGATTTAGATCTATCCTCTATTGCAAATTTCGATCCAATAGGAACTTCTGTTAATCCTTTTAATGGGGTCTTCAATGGAAATAACCATACTCTATTCAATCTTAGGGTAGATTACCCTGCTATAACTAGCGTAGGACTTTTTGGAGAAGCATCTGGAGGACTAACTACTATTATTCAAAATGTAAGACTTCGCGATGCTTGGGTTCGAGGCTTATCCCGAGTAGGTAATCTAGTTGGTAATTCAGACAATCAAATAAAAAATATTTTATCATACGATGGGTATAGTCGGTCCGAATCAGATTCTGTTGGTGGATTAATAGGTAGAAATAGTGGAGTGGCTGTTGTATATAATTCCGGATTTACTGGCAGAGTTGAGGCAGTTACTGATCATGCAGGAGGGATAATAGGATATTCGTTTGGAGCAGATGAGATGAAAAAATGCTTCTCTATAGCAAACGTATCAGGAGTAGATAGCATTGGTGGATTGATAGGAAGACAGGTTCAAATAATTATTGAAGACAGCTATGCCCAAGGTTTTGTAACAGGAAGTAGCTATGTTGGAGGAATATCTGGTCGATCACAATTTGCAAGCGCAAGTATAACAAATTCCTATTCTGCTGTTGTCGTCTCCCCTGGCGCTATCCAAGGTGGATTGGTCTCTAGTATCACACCAGCTGTTATTAATTCTTATTATGATTCTGATATTACTACTCAAAGCGATAATGATACACGTGGACAACCACGAACTACCAACCAATTAAAATGCCCTATAGAACCTAATGATACCTGTGCTGGAATTGGAATATTTGATACCTGGGATCCAACTATTTGGGATTTCGGAGATAATACATCTTATCCTAAATTAAAATGGCAGCAAAATCTTTGATTTACTTATATTTTTTGATTGTTTGGTTTCGTTCTATATAACGAATGGGAAGTTTTTCTTTGGCTAAAGATTCCAACTCTTCTAGTCCAGGATCTCGCTTAATGATAAGTAGATAAGAATGATTGATTTGATTAATCAATTCTAAACGAAGAATACCATATATATGAAAGCAAGAGCGAATTTTATCCTTAGGAATATCTTTAGAAAGAGATAAGATGAATTCACCCTGTTTGGCATTTTCCATAGGTTGAGTTAAAACTTTCTCCTTAGAAAGTGAAGGTTGATCTACCTTCCCACAGCACCCAAAAAATACTATGAGAAGCAGAGCAACAAATCCGATTATATTACTGCAAAACTGCCGTAACACCTGTGACTTGCTTAAGATGTTTGATGGAATCATTTGCATTTATAGCTTTGCCGTATTTTGTTCTTGAAGTAAGTGATGATTCACTCACTCCCCCATCGATTAATTTTTGGATGGTTTCTTGGTAGGTGAAGCTAGGATTGTAGGCTCGAATTAGTGCTGCAACACCTGCTGCATTGGGAGATGCCATGGAGGTTCCATTGATCAACGCATAGCTTGTATTGGAAGGAGCCCAGGCGGTAAGATTAAAATCTGAAACCAATCCTCCATAATATGCATCACTACTATCTGTAAAAAATCTATAACCTATAGTACAATTCGAACCTCCACCGATACAATTTAAAAGAGTCTTAGTATCACCTGATTCACTTACAAAGATATTTGAATTAATTCTACAAAGTTCTGAACGATAATCCCCCCGATTGGAATCCCACATAGATAATGTGGTTCCAGTGGCAGGATTTCCAGTAGAAGAGGAATATTTTACTTGAAGATAGTCATAACAACCGATTGGTTTTGGCTCACCCCAACTAAAAATTGTATGTGATAGAGTAACATTTGTAGACCCACTAGGAATAGTAAAATTTTTATACACTATGCTATTAGTACTATATGACATAGTACTCGGTTCTGGTGCGCCGCTATCGAACAATGCATTTGCTAAGGAGCAATCTGGATTCGTAAGCATATTAAATGAAGAAGTTGTGCAGGTTGCGGATGTCCAAGCAGAACCTGAATTTGCAGTTGTCCAACCTGTATAACTTGTTGCATTTTCGTTATAGCTTACTTCTGTGCCATACAAACTGAAGATATTAGTTCCAGGAGCTCCGAAATCTACAACTCGACTGCTGGTTGTAGGATTGGTATCGAAATTCGAAAAATTTGCGATGCCATAGCTTTGGTCTAGGGCAGCAATGCAGACGATATTATCATTGGAATTCTTACAAGGGTATGCTCCGCCTGTTCTTAGATCTGTATTTTCATTTCCTGCAGCCACTACAACAAGAACATCATTTACTCGAGCATATTCTATTGCATCGTATATCAATGAGCTATAACTTGGTCCACCTAAGCTCATGTTAATTACTTTTGCTCCGTTTCTAACTGCAAAGTAAATTCCATTTGAAACAGTTGTATTGTCTCCTCCACCTAAGCCAAGAACACGAACAATCATTAATTTTGCAGATTGACAGACTCCAGAGATTCCCTTATTATTATTTCCAACGGCACCAATGGTTCCTGCCACATGAGTTCCGTGACCTTCTTCATCTTTTGGATCGTTATCTGAACTTGCATAATCCCAACCATGGTTAGGGCATCCACCTACTATAGCAGTTCCATTATGGTTAAAGCATCCTGCAGATCCATCCCATAAATTGCCAACTAAATCTTCGTGGTTGTAGTTAGACCCAGAATCTAGAACAGCGATAGTAGTAGAGCTACAATCCGTGGTAAGGTCCCAGGCACCTAATACATCCATATCTTTTCCAGAGGTTCCAGGATTGCTTGTTGTATATACGGGCGAAGCAATTGTCTGTCCTGTATTCTTTAGGCCCCAGAGTTTATTAAAATTTGGATCATTTGGTTGAGATGCTGTTGCATAGTAGCGGTAAACTGGTTCCGCATATTCAACCATAGGATCTTTTGAAACTCTAGCAATTGCTTGCTCCAAAGTTTCATTTTTTGTTAGTTGTGCTTTTGCAAAACCTGCCCTAGCACTAACAGTCTCTACATTGAATCCTAACGAAACTGTTTTTGCTGACATAGATTGAAAAGTGGTATCTTTTTTATATTTAATAACGATCTCTGTTGGTTTAAAAGGAACAGCTTTTCTAACTATTTTATCTTGAGACATCCTAGATGAAAAACTTCCAGTAAAATTAAAAGGTATGTTATCTGATGGGTTCGAAAATAGGATAGAGCCAGAGAGAACCGCTAAACCTAGAAGAGAGAATTTAATAGTATTTGTTTTCAATATATTCATTTTCAATTTCCTGCTTTTGTTAAGTTGATGGCACGACGACTGAGGATTCCGAAGAAGGTGCTCCGCCAGTGGTATTGTATTTCCCAAATGCATAGACCTTAAAATACCAAGTACCAAAGGTATTCACCGAAATAACTTTTGAATTTGGTGTATTTCCGCCAGAATTTGCCTGGGTATCACAAAATATTGTGGTTCCATTTTCCGCCGATGGATTAAATCCCGAGGATTTACTGTAGCAAATCTTATACCCACCATCAGTGGCATTCACCGCCTTTTCATTGGTCGCAGTCCAACTAACTAGGACGTCAGCCCCTGTTTTTCCAGTTCCAGTGACATTAATATTCGCAGATGATGAAGTTCCATTATTTCCATTTGTACTGTTTACTCGTAAAACCATCGATTTAGCTCCAGTAGAGCTTGGAGAAAATCTTACAGTAAAAGTTGCAGAAGCTCCAGCAGCTAGGTTTGTAGATCCAGTAGATAGAACGCTGGTTTCAAAATGAGTTGTATCCCCACTAAATTCTGTAACAACTAAGCCTGTCATATTAGCTGTTCCATTATTTTGAATTGTTATAGTTTTCGATGAGCTACTTAAACTAGGCCAAATTACTCCAAATGTAGGGATGCTTCCACCCGAAGTATAATCGGAGCTATTATGACTGATTGCAATAGTAGGAACTGGAATAGGTGTTGCTGTACCAGAAATATTGAAAATAAAAGTTGCAGGAGATCCTCCTAAAGTATAATTAACGACGATCGTTCCATTTTTCGCTCCTGGAGAGGTAGGTGAAAAAGTAACATTAAAAGTAAAATTCCCATCAACAGCTAATGTAGCTCCCGCAGTAGAACCACTTATCACGAATTGAGAATTAGATGATTCAACAACAGGGGCATTCAATACAGCTTGCAAACTTCCTGAGTTACGAACTGTAAAGGAAACAGGTGAACCAGAAGATTCCGAAACAACTGTTCCAATTGTATAAGCTCCATTATTTGAAATATTTGTACTTCCAGTATTTACTGCGATTCGTGGAGCAGCGGGACCACCGGTTCCTGTTAATGACAGACGAAAATTGCTGATTCCTTCATCATTAGATGAAATAGAAATAGAGGAATTATTTATGCCTAAGTCAATTGGATGAAATCTGATCTGAACAGTTGTAGACTCCCCAGCTGCAAGATTCGTTTTATTAGGCTGAACCACTGTAAAACTATCTGTATGAGATCCTGATAGAACAATAGCAGATGAAGCAGGCATTTGCAATTCAGTTGTTCCCATATTCTTTACTGTTAATGAAATTGATTTTCCATTAGCCTCAGACAAATTTATGATTTCTGTTCCTAAATCTATTGTAGCTCCGCTTTCCTGTTGAACTCCATTATAGGAGATTTCAATTTTTGCAACTGGTGTATCACTTGCTTGACCTGAGGGCAAAAAAGCTAAAACGCCTAGCAAATCGCTTGAGCCTGAAGAAGATGCCTTCGGACAGCCAATAAGTAGCATAGAAAGAAAAATAATTGAGATACGTACATTTAGCATAATCTACATAAGTTGTTAAGGTTTCGTATAACGCAATTTTTTTTCATTTAGGTGACTCATTTTTATTAAAAAACAAACAAGTTAGATGAGGTATAATAAGGTTATTTTTGCTTCTTATCACAAAGGAACTAGAAAATTATACAAAACCTTTCTAGATAGAATAAACCAATTAGAATCGAGACTTAGATAACAACTATTCTTTGATGGCTTACAATTAAAAATATAGACTAATGAGACATAATTAGATTTTGGAACCAAGCGAGCTTGGTAGTTAAAATCTTCATAAAAGGAATTTAGGAAAATGAAAAATATCTATTGATCAGTTGATTTACGGATTAAAATATACCTTTATTGCTAATGAACTTAATTAAAATTTACGGATTGTTATATATTTCATTTTTCTTACTCACATGTAAATACACTGAGAGTAAATTAGAGGAAAAATTATCTGAATTAACTTCTGAACCATTTCGTTTAGGATTGGAATTCCTTGACTATTGCTCTGAAAATAGATATGATAAAGCATCAGAATATTTGGATGATGAATTCTATAAAGAAGAAGATAAAATATTATTTATAAATAGCATCCAAAAACATTTTAATTCACTAGGAAAACGTATATCAGTCAAAGATGGTAGAGCCAAACAAATTGTCAATGTTGCTATTCCTGACTCAGAAGAAAGAAATACATTTTATAAGCTAACATATGTTTCTGAATATAAAGATTTTGGAATATATCAATTTTTAATTTTTAGAAAAAATGAAAAAGATCAAATTAAGCTAGCTGCCTATGTTTCTGCTTTTATAGATAAGGCTGAATCCAGAGTAGTATCTTTACAATATGGTTCCAGTTCTGTTTTAAACAAAATTCTAAGTGCAACAGATATTGATTTGAGTGATTTATCTGATAAATTAATTAAAAAGGATTAGATATTAAAGGAAATATCTCCTAGACTTTATAACTTCGTAAAAATCAATTGAACTTCTTTTTTGATTTCACCAAACAAATAAGCATTCTGTTCAAATTGTTGGGAAAGTTGTTCCATTTGTTCGCAGGTTATTCCTAAGATTAGAAAACTCTCCTCCGCTTGCCAACCTCCTTCTCTAGATTCTGCAATACCTTTAAATATTGTTATATTTTGAATCTTTTCCAATTCATTATGCAAGTTTTGGTTTCTCTCTTGATTCACTTTATCTGACAAGGCTATACTTCTAGGATTCCAAGCAGTAAGATAGCCGAAAGTCGATAATTTTTTTTCAATGAGTAATTGATTTATCTCGGATTGTATTTCTCCGATATGGATGGGAGAAACAAATCCATTCACCCAATAATCCGTATTTGTATAAACAGACAGAAAATTACTCTCTGCATTCTTTGATACTTTGATTTCCAAATATACCAGACTCAATACTATCAACTTTTCCCCTAAAATATAGAGGGTTCCCCATATTGTAATTTCACTCCATAGAACAAAGAGCGTACTCAAAGAAAGGATGCAATATGAAAAATTTGCGATAGCGATGATCCTAAGAAAATATTTTGGAATCTTTGGATTGATCCAATAGCAGGATAAAGAGTAGATAGCGAATATAAATGCTAAAACCGTAAAACTATATGCAATATTACTTGGTATACCAAAAAACTCAGGAAACGGAGCAAGTAGAAAGGCAAGACTCAATGCCGAAATTACAGCACCAATTCCATCAAATAGAAACAGAATTCTAGGATTTTGCTTTACGTAGGGAATTAAATTCATTGTAAACTTTTGATCCTTTGCTTAGTTAGAGATAACTAAGTATGAGATTGAAATTTGAAATCAAAAACTTTTTCATAGTAATAATTATATTAGAATTCTATGTATCATTTTACAAGAAAAATAACTTCTTGAATGGTTTTAGGATTATTATTAAATTGGAGTTGTCATGAAGGTTGATGCATGAACAAATTTCTAAAACCAATTAGTTATTTACTGACATTTTTCTTTTATGTAAATTGTGCTAGTTTTCTAATGGAAGATAAAATTCCCCAAGAGAAAACCTTTACCTATCCAGGAACTTTATATTATGAATTCTATGGTTGGCTGGATGACGGAAATGCAAGCTTTGCAAATGCAATCCTTAGAAAAGTTCATAAATTGAAATTAGCAACAAATATTCGATCTTCACATGGAACTATCTCTCGTTCGATGAGCGAAGAGTATAGATTACAAATCATATATGAAGACAGTGCATCCATGGGTCTGCTCTTAGATCAACCAGAGCATCCACTCAGCCATCGTGTGGAGAAAAAACCACAAGAATTAGGACTCTATATTTTAAACCGAATTGTATCCTATAATACTTTTCTAATTTTTCCTATATTCAAAAAGAATCAAGAACGAATTGTATTTAAAACATGGCGAGGTAGTACACTTTTGCATAAAAATTTCTGCAGCCTAGACCACTTACACGTATTTGGCTGGATTCCCCTATTTCTGAAACCTTGGGATGACACAGACGAAATACAAACACGGTTTGCTGACTGTGTTATGGTTTTTGCTAAATCTTGGAAAGAGCTTCATCTTAATAAGAATAAATGAGAAATTATAAACGAAAATGATTGCAACGATATCTCAAAATTTAACATTCAAATTTTCTTTAAAAATAATATTTCTCTTCCTCCTACTTTCAAACTGCATAGCCAGCTCAATTCGAAAGTTAGAATTTCAAAAAGGAGAAAATTTAAATATGCAAAATCGTTTTGCTATCCATTGGATAGGCTTTCATAAATACAAGGCAGAGAAAAAAATCATTGAATATAAATTACAATCTATGGGCATAGAGGAAAATCCTCAGGCACCTTTTGTTCTAGAAATTATCCTAGAAGAGCAAAAAGCACTATACAATCATAAACTCCTACACTTCTTAAATTTCTGGGCAACTTTGTTCTCAGGTTCATTGATTCCTTATTATACTAGAACCGACCACATTGTACGAATTCATATCCGCAGCAATGTTCAGATTCAATTTCAATCAGATACCAAACTTGGTCTTGACCAATGGAGGGGAATACTGTTGCTGCCTTTCATGCCATTTTATTGGCCTAGTTCAGAATTCAATTCTAATCTAACAGGAGCTATAGAAGAAGGACTAAAAACGGATGAGCAAAGTGATTCGCAATAAATATTTAATACTAATAGTATTATCCATCATAATCTTAATTCCTTATCTTTCTTGCAATTCCATTCAAGAATACAAAGCATCAAAAATACAAAATCTAGAATTTAAAACATATCTCCACCAAGGTAGAGAGCGAAAATATTACATTTATAATCCTCAACCCAAAAAGGAAGATTTGAAACCTTTAGTTTTAATTCTGCATGGAAGGTTCGGTTCAGGGCTTCAGGTAATGAAGCAAACAGAGTTCAATGCTCTTGCAGAAGAAAATAACCTTATTCTTCTTTATCCAGACGGTTATGAAAAAAGTTGGGCGGATGGTCGTGGTGGGACTCCTGCCGACCGAAATGGAATCGACGATGTAGGCTTTCTAGAAGATATCATCAAAGTTACTTTGCAAAAGTATCCAATTGATCCTAACAAAGTATTTATCATGGGGCATTCCAACGGTGGATTTATGACACAGAGAATGCTGCTAGAACGAACTCATCTTTTTCGAGCTGGAGCAAGTGTTGTCTCACAACTATCTATCAATCTTGTGAAAAAATATAAACCATCAAAACCCATTAATGTTCTATTTCTAAATGGAACCGATGACCCTTTGGTGCCATACTATGGAGGTTATGTATCTGAGTTAGGAGAGATACTTAGTGTTGATGAAACTCTACATCAGTGGATGGAATGGAATTCATGTAGCCAAAACCTTGATACAAATACTATCAATCCCAATCTATCCGACAAAACAACAATTCGTATTTCAAGTGCAATCACTTGCGTCAATCAAACAAAAGTTATAAGTTATAGTATTTTAGGTGGTGGTCACAATTATCCAGGAAAAGAGGACAGCATTCCTTTCATTTCTTTGGGAGAACCAACTTATGATATTAATGCGAGTCATGAAATTTGGAAGTTTTTCCAAATGGTTAAATAGATTTATTCTAAAATTTAATTAAAATTAATTGACTTTAACAATGACAATTTTTTATACTGACATCAAACTGATGTTTACGCTTAACAAAAAATAGCCTTCCATCTAAAAATAACTTAAAATGTCAAAATATCTGGAGTCTCTATCCTTAATTCAAAATATTTCAAATTGGTTACAATTTCTATTGTAACTGCTGTATGCTTTTCTATTATTTCTTGTGACCAAATCACTAGCGATAACTCAAATGACAACGATAATGTAACCAACCTAATTGCACTTCTTGCAATCCAGCAAGCAAATACACCAACTCCACTAACAAGCTTAACATATGGGAGCTCAGCATACTTGTATTATAGAAATAATGCAATAACTACTAATACCCCAACTGTAATAGGAACTATTCAGTCTTGTGCATCAACTCCAAATCTTCCAGCAGGTTTAGTTATAAATAATAGTACATGTGCCCTTACTGGAACACCAACAACTGTGCAAGGTTCAACAAGTTATACAGTCACAGCAACGAATAGTCTGAGTAATAAATCAACATCTTTGGCGATTCGAGTAAAAAATTTCACATTAGTTAGTGCACTTTGTGGGGATGGTGAAATTGATACATTTTTTGGTGAAACCTGCGATGATGGAAATACAACAAATTCAGATGGATGCAGTAATACTTGTAGAATTGAATAAAATACTATATTCCAGCACATGCTCTCTAAACTACTGTTTTATAAATTTTAAACTTGAATCTAAATAAATAAGTTAAAAGCTAATCTTAATGTTAGCCTTTAATTTCCTTAAGTTTATAAATCATAATTATCTAGTCATACTTTTCATTATAGTCTCTATCCATTGTGATGGAGATCTATTCTACAATGGAAGAGATAGTAAGGATTCCTCTAAACTAAGTAGAACTGAATTTTATGGTCGAATTGATGCTGCTATTTTATTAAAGGCGTATCTCTGTGGAAGCAAAGAAATATAATATCTACTGTTATTCTATGCTAAGACCCGACAATTCTGAGTATTAACAGATTTTAGATATTTTGTTAAATTGTAGAATCATTAACTCTTGAAAAGAGTCATAATCTTGTTTTTTTTAAAATTACAGGATAAAATTGAATAAAAGAATCCATCGCCTAATTAAAAGAAAATGGATTCATTTAAATTAGAGTCTTATAGTCTAGGTAAGGGGTCGCCTAGTATAACACCATCAGTTTCGAGATTACCACAAGAAAGAATATTAGCGATAAAAGATCCAAATAAAAATCCACGAAAACCTGTAATCTCATCTACACATTCATCAACAGTAGATTTAATATAATATTTACTTGGATCAACGCTTGCTACATCATCGGCAATTAAGCTTAAAATGCTAATTTGTGCACGACCAATAAAAAGTGACGAGTTAATTAAATCGGAAAGAATGGCTGCATTTACGATTCTATCAGCTGCTTCTGATCCTTTTTCTCTTCCAGAATTTAATCCTATTGGGTTTAAAATAATACAATTGCTTAATACTATTGAAAAAAGCAAAATTCCTAATACTGTATATTTTTTCATTTAATTCTCCTTATAGTTTAAAAATCAATAGAAAATAAATAAATCAAACTGACAAGTAAAATTTAAACCTTTTTTATGTTATTTTATTATATTCTAACAAATATTTATGTTTACAATTTAAGATGAAGTTGGTTCAGTGGTTTTTTTATAAATTCTATTGAAATTATATAGTTTTTCATCAATATAATTAGTGAAGACAGTTGACTTAATTTAATTAAAATAGAATTTATGGAATGGATGGATAAGATTCTAAGATTGAACAAAGGCGAGCAAAACCGCCATGGTGAAATTGAATACGAATATCCACTTGAAGAAAGAATACAGCTACTTTCCGATATTTTAAATGAATCCAATCTAGATGGCTTGACAAGCAATGAAAAATCAGAATTGCAATCAGCGATCTATTGGGGCTTGTGTGGATCGATAAACCAAATTGAAAAATTTTTAATCCTGCTTATGCCTAAATACCATCACAAGACAATTCAAGATGCCTTGCTACTGCATTTTACAGACAATCATATTTTATTCCACCGAGTTAATGTTGCTGAATACCTACTCTCAACAATGGAGAGATTAAATCTTCCTCATACATCTTGGAAAATGGAACTTAAAATTCGAATTGAAAGATGGCTCAAAGAAGATCAAGATGAAAAATCGTTAAAAAAATTAGAAGGCTTGTATTTGAGGTTTAAGTCATGAATCTAAATTTTAGAAGAAATTCATTTCGATCTAACTCTATCAGATTGTTATCCTTGCAAAAAAACTTAAATTATAGAATGTATTCCTATGCTGCTAAAAATTTGTAATAGTATTGTTATTTTCTTATTTTTTATACATCCAATTTATTCAGAAGAGAATTCGAAACAATTCACCATAGATAAGAATAAGCAAGATCAAATTTTTGCAAAATTACTCAAACTTGGAAATGAAAAACATTCTAAATTTTCAGGGACGATAAGCAAACGTAAGGTTACAAATAGACACTACGATCCAGAGACAGGAAAAATTACTGAATTAGAAGAAGTTCTTGTTGAAAGGATAGAATATTTTTTCAAGAAACCAGTAGTTAAAGCAATTACATATCGTAAGAATGGAAAAGATGTAGACCCAACAAGCTTCAATCCTCCCCTAACTGAACCACCATTGCCTTTATTTGGGCCTGGAAGTGAAAAAAATTATAATCTTAAAATCATAGGTCAAGAAAAAATAAAAGGTAAGCTCTGCTATATCATTAACATTCAACCTAATTTCAAAACAGATCGTCACTTAATTGGTAAACTATTTATTGATGCGTCAAATCTTGAAGCAGTTCGACTAAAAGGCGGCCTAGCTAAACTTCCTTTTGGTGCAAAATCATTAGATTTAGATATTAATTTTTCCACTGTAGATGGATACAATGTTGCTTCTAGCGGCATTGTTCGTTACATAGCAAAAGTACCTCTTATTATCCATGAAAAAGTAGAGAATGAATTCCAGTCTATTGAAGATGGCTTCGTAAAGTAGTCTCCCGAAGTTTATTTGTAATATTTTTTTTTATAACGAAAGACTTATCATATTATATTTCCAATGATTTATTGATTTTGACAATCAATGTTTAAAATAATATTTTATTTTATTTTTTGCTTCTCGACTGAAAAATAAATATCTTGTTTTGTCAGTAGGTGTTTAGCCTTTCCTAATTTCAAGACTCTCGTGTTAGTCGAATTATGTTTATTAATAATTTTTCCTTGAGTTTCTGTGTTTAGCTGCGTGTTGGTATGGGTATGAGATGCAGAAACAGCCGCCTCTAGATCCAAATTCGGATCTTCAGTTGCTATGACCAAAGTTTCAAAGACTGGACAAGAATTATCATCGCAGCCTATTTCTTGGATATGAAGCGTCTCTGTATCTTTTAAATTCCAATATTGCCCCAACCACTCACGCAATTTTGCATGGAAAACAATTTCTTGGTTTGGCGCAAAAGTTTCAGTGTAAACCGGAATGTGATCGTGCATATAATCATTAGACGGATAAAAACATAGTAGAATCAATTTAGAAATAGAATTCTCGTTCAAGGTTAATTTCTTGTGTATAAAATTTTCTTTTTCTTTTAATATCCAATACTATTTCAGGTAATGTCATAATTTAGTCCAAAAAGAAACTGATGAAACTAATCTTCATCTATTAAGATAAAATTACTTATCCATTGAAATGCAATAAATGCAAATAAAAATATAATAGAAGCTAGATTTATAATTTCTCCATGAAGGAGCGAATAATAAATTGATACAATTCCAGTTATAGCCAAAAAAACTGTATAAATTATTAAAAAATATTTTGATTTCGATGGAGAGAGCATAACGCCTAAAGGTAGCATCATTGCAATTCCAAATACAGTTAGTGATATTAATTTCATATCTGAAAATATATAGGATAACAATAAACCAGCTATAGCCACAAGCAAACTAAATCCAACAAAATTTGAACTAATTCTTTGTTTCGAATCCAATAATAAATTACCATATTTATTAAAACGAAGAAATAAATTACTAATAGGAGTAATAATCCAAGTAGAAAAAGTAGCAAGACCTAGCAAAACTATAATTGGGATTAAAACTGGTACAAGGATAGGAACAGATTTAGCTACAACTTTTAGTAACTTACTTAAGAAATAAATCCCTATTATTATTCCCCATTGACCCTTACTGGAAAATTTATTCATCCAAAATGCATATTTCAAAAATATTCTATAAAAAAAATATCTAGCTTTTAAAGCTTCTAGCATACCTGACTGTGCATGTTTTGAATTAGGGTCATTGGCCAATGCTTCTTTGAAATGATCCAAGGCCTTTTTATGTTGACCCTTTTCTAACAAACCCCATCCATAATTGGCATGAGTAAAACTATTATTAGGATCTTCCCTTAAGGCACCTTCAATACTAGTGAATGATTCTTCCTGTCTTCCCAATTTAAGCAAGGCTGTGCTTCGAGTATTTAAAGCTAGAAGATTTTCTGGATTTATTTGAAGTGATTGATCTGCAAGTTCTAAAGCTAAATCATATTTCTTTCTATGGAGTTTAATATGAGCTTCGAATGCAAAAACATCATCATCATTTGGATCCAAAATTTTTGCTTCGAGGATGCTCTTCTCAGCATCATCATATAAATCTTTGAGAAGTTCAAGCCTGGATTTTGTATAGTATAGTATTGATATGCTTGGATCTAAAGCTATAGCAGATTTAATAATTCGCATTCCATCATCATAACGTTCTAGATAGATATAAACCTCCGCTAAAAGAGAAAGCATATCTACATCGTTTGGATCCGATGATAACATGGTCTTTAAAGATTTTTCAGCTTGTTTATAATTTCTTTGCTGAAATAAAATATTTATTCTCGAAAATTGATCTTCTTGCATTTTATTTTTTTATGTTTAAGTAATCCAGGATATCATCATACAAACCTGTGTCATTTGCAAATAAAGCATAATTCTTGGCTGTGGCAAACCACTCCTGTGTACTTGGTTTATGATTTTTAATTGCAACTTGGATATCCTTTGTTGAAATTGGTTGGATATTTCCATCTTCGAAAGATGCTTCTAGTTTAGATTCAATCGCTATATCAATCACTGCATCAATGTCTGCACCAGAATAATGTTTCATTGATTTTGCGAGCCCTATATAATCCAAAGAAGCAATAGGTTTCTCTTTAAGCTTTAATCTTAAAATAGATTCTCTAGTCTTATCATCAGGTGGTGGGACGAAAAGTATTCGATCAAATCTTCCAGGGCGTCGGAAGGCGGGATCTAAATTCCAAGGTGTATTTGTAGCACCAATCACTAAGACTCCTTCGTTCTGAGCTCCTATTCCATCTAACTCTTGCAAAAATTGATTTATTAAATGACGCCCACTCGATTGTTTCATATCAGTTCGACTGGCACCTAAGGCATCGATCTCATCAACAAAAAATACACAAGGCGTATTCGTTCTAGCTAATTCAAAAATTTCATGCAGATTCTTCTCACTATTACCAATCCACATATCCAAGATATCATTAAGACCGACATTTATAAACTTAGCATTAACTTCACCTGCCGTAGCTTTGGCAAGAAAGGTTTTTCCACAGCCAGGTGGACCATATAATAATATCCCTCCTCCAATCTTTTTTCCATAGGCTTTGTACATCTCTGGATGGATGAGAGGTTTAATGATCTTAAGATCAATTTCTTTCTTAACAGATTCCATTCCCCCAACATCAGAAAAATTAATTTTAGGCTTCTCTAAAAAACGCTCATCTGTGTCCATATCGTCAAAATAATCATCTTGAATCGATTCTGCCTTTTGTCTTAGATAATTGTCCAATTCCTCACTATTATAACTAGGATTCATTTGAAGTGCTTTCTGATAATAAATCCTAGCCTTTTCTAAAGAGTTCTCTTGGACCAAACCTTTTGCATAAAGTACGTATACCTCTATATCTTGAAGACCACTTTCAATTACTTCTTCGAGAATTACATTACATGCAGAAAAATTACCTTTTTGAAAAAATACAGATGCAAGTCCTATTTTTGCTTTGATTTCATCAGTATTCTTAATCAAATAATTAAAATGCTGCTCGGCCTCTTCTAAGTGATTCATAGATAAGTATGTCTCAGCTAAAAGTAAACGCAAAGGATAATTTGAGGGAGAGTGGTCTAGGGCAGCTACTAAACTAGCGATAGTTTGTTCGTTCATTGGTTTTTATTAATATTTTAAATAAATTATTCCTACTCAATTTATCAACAATAATGTTATGAATAGTTTGATTTTTATTTTCGAAACCATGCTATTTCAGTAAAAACTTTATTAAAATTTAGACCAACGATTTGTAAAGATTTTAACTAAATCTTAGATTATTGTCGTTCTATAAAAAGCATTTTAAATTATAGTATATCAGTAATGCTGTCAAAAGACTTAACATTAATCATATTGATTTCATGAAGCAATTTTCTTTATTCTTTTCCTTAAAAACAAAACCTAGAATTAACAGAATATATTATTTCCAAATATTAATACCTTTACTATGTTTAAATTGCAATCATAAATTACAAACCTTCCTTCAGGACAAAAAATATAGCGATCCCCCAATTAAAGTATATCTCGAGCAAGTAGATGTGAGAATAGAAATCGATAATTTAAAATCCATAAGTTCAAGAAAAGTAAAAGAGAACTTAGAAATCGAAGAGATTAAATACCGTAGCAAAGAACATGCACGTTGGTTCCAACTACAGCTTGCAAATTATCTTGAAAGCGAAAATTTTCGAATAAGCACCAAGGAAAAAGCTGACCTTATAATTAAATCATCCATTTTAGATATGTCTGAGATACGTCCCAAAATGTTTATAGAAGGACTTTCTATTGGGCTAGTATTTGGCTTAATTGCAGGAGAACTTTCAGGAGATCCCCAAGTTGGTTTAGGTGTATTCCTTCTAGAAGTAGTAGAAGAATTCGTTATCCTTTATATTTTAAAATCGTATTTTCTTGTTACTACAATCCAAGTTGAATTCATAAATTCCGAAGGAGTATTGTTGAAAGAAACTGAATTCACAGCATATTCAAACAATGAATTTATAAATAAAATACCTATTCAAAAACAAGATCTAAGAGAAAATAAAGTACATGCGAGCCTAGATCAAAATGCTCAAGATATTGTAAAATATATCATCACCAATTCTAAATTAAAATCACCCTAGTCTAATAAGCTTCGCATTTTTTTAATTATTTTTAATTTTTGTAAGTGTTTCCCCCTGTGTGGACAGTATTAAAGTTTAATTTCAGAAAGTTATCATTGGCGAAGTGCAGAAAGAATATTGCAACACTCAATCAAGATGATCATGCTAATGCTTTTAGAGAATTGACACAAGGATTACATAGCATACATGATAATACGAATCATATATTAAATGATGCTAATATAAACAAACAGCGAGCTCCTTTAGAAAGCAATTGGAAGCTCTTAAAGAATAAATTTCATATTTCCAATTACAGGAATAATTTTACCATTCCATTTCATCACGCCAATTATAGCGAGCGTAGGCTAGTTTTCGCAATTCCTTCGGGGAAATACCCTTACTCCAATCCAATTGGGGATAGATTGAATTTGGCTTATTCGGATATTTGTACGCTTTCAAATTTGGATCCGCCTTAAGTTTCTTCCAAACGAATGTTAATGCATCCGATTTGTTACTCAGAACCTCATGGTGAAGAGCTGTCCAGCCAAAGTTATCCTTGGCATTCATATCTATTCGAAAATCCTTTAACGCCATTGACATAAAGGATTCTGGAGAGAAACTCCAGGATTCAGTAAACATTTTTGCTAAAGCATAGTGGCTAACTGACCTTCCTTCTTTATCTTTAGCAGAAAATGGAATCACTTTTGAAAGCATTGAAATTTTAAGCTTATGATTGGAATAATTTTCTTTATACTTTCTATTATACATTATCTCATCTATTTCATTCGTTTTTTCAGAATAACATTCCAAACAATGAAAACGACTAGCTGACAAAAATGAAAAATAAGCTTGTAGAATATTCGTCCCAGAGTCTGAAGTAACAGGTGGCTTAGATTTTCCAATTGCAGCTTTCAATTGATTCACTGTTCCATATTGTGAGATGGAGATCCAAAGTTCGTAATCCTAATCTTTAGTGGATGATTTTTGTAAAATCTTTACACCCATATCATTCATGAACGCATTGTCTTCGTGACGAAAAAAAGTATAAGAGTGAAGCATATCTTTACTAGTTAAGCCTTTTTTAGCAAAGAATAGTTTTAATATTTCAGGATAATTCTCTTTGTTTGCCAATAGCCTTTTCATTTCATAGGAATCTCGGTCTTCTGGAAGAGGACTCTTATCTTGTTCAAATTTCAATATTCTATTATAAGAGAGAGCAGCATTCTTAAAAGCAGATCTGTAAACAGCAAATGTTAGATAATTTCCCCTTCCCTTTGCTTGCATTTCTTCTGCCTTCTCGAATGTAGATAGATGCGGGTCTGCGCCCTTAGCTAGCAGATATTGCACGGATTTCAGATCACCTAATAGAGCAGCAAGATGGATGGGTGGTTCAATCTTGATTTTCGATTCTCCGCCATTTGGATCGGCTCCACGTTCCAAAAGTAGCTTCACAGCATCTGACTTACCTTCCTTTATAGCATAATGTAAGGGTGTAAAATAAATGACTGAGAATTCATTCGGATCTGAACCTGCATCCAAGGCAGCGGTTAAATCAGTAAGCCCTTCCGAATCAATCGATTTGATGATAGCGCTGGCGCAATTTGATTGAAGTCCTAAAGTGAGAATCAAAACAACAATCGATTTAGTTACTTGAGATTTAATTCTATTCATTATAGATTTAATATACACTAAAATCCGAGTAAGGTCGTCCCGAATCATGATTCTGGATGTTTCAAAATTGAATTAAATCATTTTTCAATGGATTCTTTTCAATATGTATTAAGTCTTTATCTAGGAGATAAATTTATGATTAATAAAATATTTTTTATAATAATTAGTTTTGTTATTCTGTCATGTAGTTCGAATTCTTTGCACAAGAAAGCATATCAAAATAACAGTGACATTAAAATATCAGATGATGATTTTGATAAAGTATTGTATCAAGATAAAAATGGTGATACTGCACTTCACATCGCAATTATGAGAGGTAATTTGGATTCAGCAAAAGCATTGATGAGTAATCTTGCAAGAACCCAACTTCAAAGTGAGAATTCAAAAGGGTATCGTGCAGCAGATTACGCATTATTTCTTAATACAACATATTTTAATGATTCTGAAATTGATGGTTTGGAAAAAGTTAATAAAATATATGAGAATAAAAAAGCCATTTTCCAACTTGGAGCTGAAAAATCAAAAGGTGATTCTTTAAGTCTGAGATATTTTAAACACAATAACAGAACCATGAATCAATTAACCTTAGGCATAGAAACATTTCGAAGTGATCAAAATTTTATGAATTTTATTATCGATAGCTTTAAAGCAGAATGGAAATCACGTGAAAATATAAAAATACTGATGGCTGCATCCATGGGAGCAAGTGAGCAATCTATTTCACTAGCTGATAAACTCGGTATAAAACTAACTCAAATTAACAAAGAAGATTATTCACCTATTCATATTTCTGTAATTTATGATTGTATTCCTTGTGTTGATATACTACTTAAAAGAGGGGTCTCTGTCAATGCTCAAGGCATTAATCAATTGAGAGGAAATAAAATTTACAATACTGGAACACCGTTAGACTATGCAAATTCTGATAGAATGAAAGAATTTCTATTAAAGAAAGGTGGAAAGAAATCAGATGCAGATATTACACAGTTTCAATCCTTTGAAACCAAAATCAAGTTCGAAAAATAAGTAAATTAACTTTTAAAAATATGGATATTGCAATCCAATATCCTTTACAGATGCTGTCGCTTAGTTTGATTTCGATATTCTGTAGGCGTTAAACCGACAACGTCTCTAAACACTTTGTTGAAAGATGATTTAGAATTAAACCCCGCAGAAAAAGCAATATCAAGAATCTTTCTATTGGTACCTAAATCGATTTCTTTTTTAACTTCTAAGATACGAATTTGATTGATGTATTCATTGAAATTCATTTTCATTTGCTTATTCAAAAGTGCAGATAACTGGTCTGGTCTTATTTCTAAAAAGCTAGCTAGCCTTGCTAATGTCAAATCTTCATCACAGAAAATTTTTTCTTTCATAAGTATATCTAAGTCCCTAAAAACTTTAGAGGAATCTATATTTTCAATTCTAGAAAAACTCTTAGAGACAAATTTTATTTCATTGATAGAATCACTATTTTTAGGTTCTTCTATGTTTTGTATGGAGTGAATTCTAGCCCAAATTGCAAAGTTAAAAATAAAGAGCTCAACTAAAGTCCCAAATTCTATGGAATGCCTTAGAAAATTCCATTCTATAATTCCAAATGCGAATAGATTGAAAAGAAATATGCTAGCTATTAATGTAATTAATCCAACTAAATAAAATTTAACTATAGTTATTCCTAATACAAAGATCCTCATACACGCCATGAATAAAAAAATGCATGTTATCAGTGATATTATATGCGTCAGAGGATCAGAAATAGATACAGGGAGAAAAAACCCCATAAGTAGATTTAAGCTTAGAAAAAAAATAAAAACATTTGAGAATGCATTCAATCGAAAGGATCTGGTAGGCAAAGAAAGAAATCTTTTAGAGAAAAGAATCAAGGCTATAAAACTTAGAGAACCAAGAACTACCAATGATCTGCGGTTCCATTCTAAATACTGATTCCAAAAGTAGATTCTACCTAAGCCTGTGTAAGCTAGTTGATACAATGTGACTGCAGTGATATGAAATATATAAAAAAGGTAAGTTGTATTTCTTGTATAAAAATATTGAGAAAAATTGAATAGAAATATGATGCCAAGTATCGTAAAGAAAATGATCAAATGCAATTGTAAGCCACTTACTGCTTCCTGAATAGCTTCTTCATCAAACAGAATAGGCTCAATGTATAAACTGGATTCTGATTTGTAAGATAAAAATATATAAGTATCTAGCTTTGGAGATACTTCAATTTGAAATATAGGATAGGGAAATTTACTATAATATTTTCTCTCAACAGGAATAATTGAGCCTGCTGTTTGATGACTTACAATCTTAAAGTCTTTGAGGTTTTTATCGTTATTTTTATTATCCAGAATAACTTCGTAGAGGTAAATTTCTTCTATGAAAGATACAGGATTTATCAAATAGTAGAGCTTAGTAGTTGATGAAAGACCTGAAGCATCAGCTGGTATTATTGTTCTTAACCATAATGAAGATTGATCGAAACCGATAACTTTAGGTAGTTTAGATTTTCGCCAATTGTAAGAAATGAAATCATAATTTGGAATTTTTATCTCAGAATGATTTGAAATGAGCCATGCTGTATCGATCGCATTCTTATCCCAAGAACAATTTCCAACAAAAATCGATATTACGAGAATGATGAATTTAGATGCGATTTTTGAATGCATAAAATAAGTTTCAAAATGTTAATCATCGAATTAAAATCAATCTTTATTTCTATCATTCATTTCTGACACTCTTAATTCCTTAGCTTCTTTACAAATCGCTTGGGCATCCGATTCTTCCAAAACTGTTTTAACTGAACACATATTCAAATAATATTTACTATATATACCTTCGGGGAATATGATTATGAATTCTAGGTCATCTTTTGCTGATCTAAAATACCCTAGACTCATGAAGCATTCAGCACGAAGATTAAATACTGTTAGGTTCCCATATCCTTCCTTCAAAGCTAATGTAGCATCATCTATACAACTCTGGTATTTTCTTAATTTATAATTAGCTTTAGCCTTATAGTATTAGTTTTTATAATTCTCTGGATAGACTTTTAATGACTTTTCAAAATTTAACACGGCTGAAAAATATTTCTTTCTATCATAATCATTTTTACCTAAATTATAATAATAATCCGATAAGTAACCGAAATATTTTCGCTCAATATATATTCCTAATCCAAAAACACACCCTTTCGTTGCGCTATATTCAACTTGAAACCAGTGATCTTCAAAAGAATCTACGTTTTCTCGAGGACCGACCTCAATAATGGTAAATCTATGGGAAAAAGGAATTGTTTTCAAAACTCTGTGATCTTGAGAACAACCTTCTCTAATAACTAGTCCTGACCTATTTACTGCAATACCAGATGATGGCAAAGTTATCTCTCTGGCTGGAGTACATGCAAAAATTGTTAATAAGAATATGAATTTTAGTTTAGTTAATTCTTTCATTTTCTTGAAATTTTGGATAGAGTTCTCGATGTCTATCGCAATTCGCTTGTTGAATTTGAGTTAAAGTTACTTTCTTTGATGTGCACACACTATTAAAATAAGAATAGGCTAAAGAATTTCCTATCATATTTGCATATTTGAAATTTATTTCTGCTTGATCCTTATTTCCTAGATTTTGATGACAAAGTCCTCTTAATTGATATTGTATCGTAAATAGATTAGAATATTGAATTGATTTATCAAGAGTATTGAGACAATTTTTATATTTTCCTTGTCGATACTCGATCTCTGCTTTATAATACAATGCATCACCATTTGTTGGATCTTTCTGAAGAATTCTTTCAATTTTATTTAAACTAAAATCATATTTCTTTTCTAGGATTAGTAAAAGAATTGAATACATCTGTGTATCTTGTTCATAGGAGTTTCTTGGACTGACTTTGTATAAATATCCTCCGAAAACACAACCATGCATCCCTTTATGATATCCATAAAACCATCTACCAGAGATTTCCTCGATTTTTTCCAATCTATCTACACCTGTAACAGTAAAAGTAGATAAAAGCGGTAGGAGATAAACTTGTTTCGAATTTTGACTACACGACTTTCTTAAAATTAAACCACTGGTTGCAATTACTCTGTAGTTTACAGGATACTCAGAACCAATCGCTGCTTTTTTCTGTAGGGAACACTTTATTAAGAAAGGTAAAATAACTAGTATTATAGCAATAACAACATTTCTACGGAATAAGATGAACAACAATTATACCTTACTTGCAACTCTCTTTCGATCGTATTCTAGGTTCGGTTCGAGCCATTTCTCAACTTCTTCTACACTCATGTTCTTACGTTTCGCATAATCAAGAACTTGGTCTTTTGAGATTTTGCCAACAGCAAAATATCTAGACTCAGGATTGGAAAAATACAATCCACTCACCGAACTAGCTGGCCACATTGCACAATTTTCCGTTAAAGTAATCCCCGTATTCTTTGCTACATCCATAAGATTCCAAAGAGTAAATTTCTCTGTGTGGTCAGGAGATGCAGGATAGCCTGCTGCCGGACGAATGCCTTGGTATTTCTCACGAATAAAATCATCTTTGCTTAAATTTTCATCCTTACCATAACCCCATTCATCTCTCATCTTCTTATGCATGAGCTCTGCAAATGCTTCCGCTAGACGATCACCTAGTGCTTTTGCAAGAATAGAATTATAATCATCTGTTTTGTCTTCATATGCTTTAGCAAATTCATCCACTCCATGCCCAGTAGTCACAGCGAATCCACCGATGTAGTCCTGTTTGGCGAATTCTTTGGGAGCAATATAATCAACCAAGGATTGATTGAATTGACCCGAAGGTTTATCCATTTCTTGTCTTAGGCAATGAAATGTCGTTAAGACTTCCGATCTTGTCTCATCTGTGTAAAGTTGAATATCTTCACCAACTGAATCTGCTGGGTAAAAACCAACCACTGCTCTAGCTCGGAATCTTTTGTTAGCGATGATATCTTTTAGCATTGCCTGAGCATCTGCAAAAAGTGACCTTGCCTGCTCACCCATATTAGGATCTTCTAATATCATTGGATAGCGTCCTTTCAACTCCCAAGTATGGAAAAAGGGTGACCAATCTATATACTCCGCGATCTCTTCTAGAGGATAATTATCAAAAACTTTTGTACCTAAAAAGGACGGTTTGTACGGTTCATAATTTGCCCAATCGATAGCTGTTCTATTTTCTTTAGCTTTGTCAAAAGAAATTAAATTTCGTTCATTCTGTCTGTTGTAATAGTTCTGTCTGATTCGTTCATGCTCTGCATGAATTTTTTCCGAATAGCTAACTTTTTCTTTAGGATTAAGAAGTGAACTTACAACATTCACTACTCTAGATGCATCCAAGACGTGAACTACAGGAAAATCATAAGCGGGTGCGACCTTAACGGCAGTATGCGCAGGACTTGTTGTTGCACCACCAATGAGAAGTGGAACTTCAAAACCTTGCTTTTTCATTTCTTCTGCGACTCCTACCATTTCATCGAGAGAAGGAGTTATGAGTCCTGAAAGACCAATTACATCGACTTTGTGTTTCTTTGCTTCTTCCAATATCTTGTCGGTTGGAACCATCACGCCTAAATCAATCACCTCATAATTGTTACAAGCAAGAACAACTCCAACGATATTCTTTCCAATATCATGAACATCGCCTTTGACAGTAGCTATAAGAAATTTCTGGCGTTCTGAGGTATCAGCATTTAGGCGTTTCTCTTCTTCCATAAATGGAAGTAAATAAGCTACAGCCTTCTTCATTACACGGGCAGACTTCACAACCTGTGGTAGGAACATTTTCCCTGCACCAAACAGATCGCCTACGATTCGCATACCATCCATAAGTGGCCCCTCAATCACCTCAAGAGGTTTGTCCAATTTTTGGCGTGCTTCTTCTGTATCACGTTCAACAAATTCATCAATCCCTTTGACTAGAGAATGGGCTAGACGTTCTTCAACTGTCCCCGATCTCCACTCATCGGTTTTCTTTTCTTCTTTAGCCCCGCCTTCTTTGAAGGATTCTGCTTTATCAATCAATCTTTCTGTTGCATCGGCTCTACGATTGAGAAGAACATCTTCAACTAATTCTTTTAACTCTGGTTTGATGTTATCATAAACTTCCAACATCCCAGCATTAACAATTGCCATATCCATACCAGCTTGGATAGCATGGTATAGGAATGCAGAGTGCATAGCTTCTCTTACAGGGTTGTTTCCACGGAAGGAGAACGAAATGTTCGACAGTCCACCACTTACTTTGGCACCAGGACAGACCTTCTTGATCTCTCGAGTTGCTTCAATGAAATCGACTGCATAATTGTTATGTTCTTCGATTCCTGTACCTACAGTTAAAATGTTCGGGTCAAAAATAATATCTTGTGGATCAAAATTAATTTCTTTTACCAAAAGATCATAAGCTCTTTTACATATGCGAATCTTATCTTCTTTGGTTGCAGCTTGTCCTTTTTCATCAAAGGCCATGATGATAACTGCTGCACCGTATCTTTGGATTTTTCTAGCATGTTCTATAAATTTCTCTTCCCCTTCTTTGAGTGAAATGGAATTTACTATAGGCTTCCCTTGGATGCATTTTAGCCCCGCTTCAATAACAGACCATTTCGATGAATCAATCATAAATGGGACTTTTGTAATATCCGGTTCAGCAGCTATGAGATTCAAATAGTGAGTCATGGATGCTTCGCCGTCTAACAGTGCCTCATCGAAATTGATATCAATTATATTTGCACCCGCTTCCACCTGCTGAACGGCTACGGAAACAGCTTCATCAAATTTATTATCTAATATTAATTTCTTAAACTTAGGAGAACCCGTAACATTTGTTCGCTCTCCAACCATGAGAAACCCCTTATCAGGGGTTATATTCAATGGCTCTAGACCTGAAAGTCTTGCTACTTGATTGATACTAGGTCGCTTGCGCGGTTTGTGCTTTCTCGCTGCTTCTGCTGCTGCCTTAATATGATCCGGTGTAGTTCCACAACATCCACCTGCAATATTCAAATAGCCTTCTTTTGCAAAAATTCCAATCCACTCACCAAACTCATCGGGAGTTTGGTCATAGCCACCAAATGCATTGGGTAGACCTGCATTAGGATAGCAAGACACATAACAAGATGCTATGCGAGATATCTCAGCGATGTAAGGTTTCATTTCGCCTGCACCTAAGGCACAGTTGATCCCAACGCTGAGAGGATTTGCATGTCGTATAGAATTATAAAAAGCCTCTGCTGTCTGACCAGAAAGAGTCCTTCCTGAATTATCTGTTATTGTAACCGATAAGGATACAGGCAGACGAACTTTCCTTTCTTCGAAGACGGACTCTATCGCAAAAATTGCTGCCTTAAGATTCAAGGTATCAAAAGTCGTCTCAGGAAGAAGGATGTCTACTCCCGCTTCGATCAAAGCATATGCTTGTTCAGAATAGATTGCCACCAACTCATCGAAGCTAGTCGCTCGGTATGCAGGATTGTTAACATCAGGTGACATAGATGCCGTACGATTTGTAGGTCCCATAGCTCCTGCAATAAAGACAGGTCGAGTAGCGTCGACTTCACGGAAACGGCGGATAGCTTCTTTAGCACAAGTAACTGAAGCAGTATTCAACTCATAGGAAAGATCTTCTAGTTTATAATCTGCTTGAGAGATTCTATTGGCTGAAAATGTATTAGTCTCTAAAATGTTTGCACCAGCTAACAAAAATTGATATTCAATTTCTGTGATTATATCTGGTCTGGTTATAGAAAGAAGATCATTATTTCCTTTTAACGGTGAGCTATGGTCTTTGAATCTTTCCCCTCGGAAGTCTTCCTCTGTCAGAGGATACTTCTGAATCATAGTTCCCATAGCTCCGTCTAATATTAGGATTTCTTCTTCCAGAAGTCTTAGGATTTCTTTCGAGGATTCTGTTGTATATTTTGGAAAGTTCAATTCATTCTCCCTAGGTTTTTTGTATTCGCATAAAATTCAAATCATATCGATATGAATTCGAATTATACTATCAGCAGACAATGATTTCTTAAAATTCTTGCCTGCTTTAAAAAATTTTCTTTATCCGAGTAATTTACTTACTTGGATCACTGCATTTAGGTCCTTTCAATGCTTCTTTTGAATTCAGGATTATTGGATGTTTAGCTGACTCATCGGCATTGATCTGTATCCAGCTCTTGAATTTCTCTGGAACTTCGTAATCTGGAAATATTGCTTCAATGGGGCATTCATACATGCAAGCATTGCAATCGATGCAAGTATCCGGATTGATATAAAGTGCATCTGGTGCTTCGTGAAAAGCTTCAACAGGGCAAACTGCTGCACAACTTGTATATTTACAATCAACACAAACTTCTGTTACTACATAAGCCATAGCTTTAAGATAAAGACTTTAAATTGGTGGGCAAACCATATATTGTCTTCTAATTCCTTATAAAATTATAGTTCTTCTAAAAACTGCCCTATATATGTTCAAATTAGATTAAGTAAAAAATTTATTTTCTTTACTTCTAAATGCAATTTCATTTCTCAAATAAAGGAAAAGGAAGACTTTCGCCTCCCTATTCCTTCTAATACTAGAAAACTATCTTAGTATCTGTAATGCTCTGGCTTAAATGGGCCTTCTGCATTGATACCTAAGTAATCCGCTTGTTTTTTGTTCAAGTGAGTCAGTCTTACACCAAGATTTTCTAAATGAAATGCTGCTACCTTTTCGTCTAGATGCTTAGGAAGTCTATATACACCTAACTCATATTTGTTCGTCCAAAGTTCAATCTGAGCTAAGACTTGGTTCGAGAAGGAAGTAGACATCACGAAGGATGGGTGACCTGTTGCACATCCAAGATTTACCAATCTACCTTCAGCTAAAACAAGAATGTATTTTCCATCAGCAAAAGTATATTTGTCAACCTGAGGCTTGATTTCAGTTTTCGTAACATCTTTAGCAGCATTCAATTGAGCCATTTGAATCTCTGTATCAAAGTGTCCGATATTACAAAGAATTGCTCCACTCTTCATTGCTTTCATATGATCGAAAGTAATGATGTCATCATTTCCAGTAGCAGTTACAACGATATCTGCTTGTTCAATGATATCTTCAACTCTAAGAACTTGGTAGCCTTCCATACATGCTTGAAGAGCACAGATTGGATCGACTTCAGTTACAACAACTCGTGCACCAAAGTTTCTTAGTGAAGCTGCAGAACCTTTTCCAACATCACCATAACCACAAACGATACAAAGCTTTCCAGCTAGCATAACGTCTGTTGCTCTTTTGATACCATCAGCAAGTGATTCACGGCAACCATAAAGGTTATCAAATTTTGATTTTGTTACTGAGTCGTTTACGTTGATGGCAGGAACTTTCAATTCGCCCTTTTTCATCATTTTCATCAGAGCCATAACACCTGTAGTTGTCTCTTCCGAAATACCTTTTACTTCTTTAAGAAGTTCTGGGTATTTAGTGTGCATAACGTGAGTTAAGTCACCACCGTCGTCAAGAATCATATTAGGACCAGTCCCTTTGTCGTCAAAGTAGATAGTCTGTTCTAGGCACCACCAATATTCTTCTTCTGTTTCGCCTTTCCAAGCGAATACTGGAATATCAGCTTTGGCTATCGCTGCCGCTGCATGATCTTGAGTAGAGAAAATGTTACAAGATGACCATCGGATTTCAGCACCTAACTCAATCAATGTTTCAATGAGTACTGCTGTTTGGATTGTCATGTGAAGAGAGCCTGCAATTCTTGCACCTTTTAGAGGCTTAGATGCACCGTATTCTTTTCGGATTCCCATTAAACCTGGCATTTCTTTCTCTGCGATTTCGATTTCTTTTCTTCCCCATTCAGCGAGAGAAATATCTTTCACCTTGTGAGTTAGTAAATTTGTTTTAGTTGCTGTTGCGGACATGTAAGTCCTCCTTTTTTGTTGCTTTAATAAATAATATTTTAAAAACAGTGTTAGTTGAAATAGAATCTTGCTCAATCAATTCGAATCCATAAGATCTTAACCAGGACTGAATCAATTCTGGTTCAAAACCCATCCATAGATCAGCGTATTTTTCTCTCATAAATTCTTGGTTATGCTTTACCAAATCAACCAGACAAAATGTACCACCTAATTTAAGAGCCCTATTAATCTCTTCTAGAATTTTAGGCGGATGAGAAACATGATGCAATACCATAGAAGCAACAACTGAGTCTGAACTTCCATCTGATACAGGAATTTGCTCTAGATGCGCTTGTTGAATATCCACTCTGGGATTGCCCTGGAATTCTTTCTTGGCTACTTCTACCATTTTGGAAGAAGAATCAAGTCCTAAAATCTTATTGGATTTGGATAGTAAATAAGGAATGAGCCCACCTGGACCACAACCTAAGTCAAGCACCAAATCTGAATTAGCTGGCAGTGAAGAGAGAATTCTATCCCGATAAATTTTGGGATCAAGAACTTCTTCTTGGACTTTCTCCCAATTTTGACCTAAATCGTCGAAGAATTCTTGGCTTAGGCTTTCTCGATTTTGCAAGCTAAGGTTTACATTTTTCTGATCAATTTCGCGAAAAGGCAGATCTTCTTTGTAAGATAGAACGAGTTGAGTAAGATCGTATGAAAAATATTTCCCCGCATTGCGAATGGAATAGTATACCCAAGAACCTTCTCTACGAGCACTTAGAAGGCCTGCGTCTGTCAAAATTTTCAAATGGCGAGAGACAGAAGATTGACCCATGGAAAGAATCTCTACAATCTCGTTTACAGAAAAATCGGCATATGATAGAATATGAAGAATTCGAACTCGAGTTTCATCCGAAACAGATTTAAATGCCCTCATTAAGGCATTCTCAGAAGAAGGAACAGTTCCCGCAGGGGAGTAAAAATTGTCCGTATCTGTTTTAAGTGAATCCATCTAGATTTCAACATATCTAGATATCTCGATATCGTCAAGGAAAAATGAAACGACTGATCACAATTTTGGTATCTCTTGGATCTTTTCTAATTCTTAGCCTAGGAATTTGGAAAATCAAAGACTCTTGGGGCCTTTTATGGGCTGTAATTTGCTTTATTCCGCTAATTGTAACGGTTTCTATTGTTTCTGGTATCATTTTCAAATCTATAAGATTAGAAGATCGCATAGGTCCGATTGCTGGACTTGCTATTCTCACTGGCATTTTGGGAACACTTTTTCTAAATCCATTGCAGGAATCCTTTCTATTCGAAGTGGATGCCAAAGCGCAGAGCATTTTGCAGACAGATTCTGGCTTTAAAAATCCTCCAGGCTATATCAACTTAGAAACTCTTGCACTCTGTGAGGACAAAACTATCTACCAGTCTATACGTTGGGATTTAGTCCGAAGGGGCATGAAAATGAAGGATTGCAGACAACCGCTACTATGGCTATGACGCTGCTTTTCCATTGCGTATGTATGGTGAAACAAAGCTTTTCTTGTATTTCGAAACAGTTGGTTACGGAGAAAACCATCGGCCTAGTCTTCCTACGGAAAAAGAATGGGAAGATTACTGTAAAAAGAAAGTGAGCTGGGTAAAAATTCTAAAAGATCCTAAAAATAGAAATGCACAATTTGTCCGCAAATCCTTTCCGAATGAGCCTCAGAAACTTATTTATGTTGATTCAAGCTCTCCGAGATTCGGCCGATGGGCATGGAGCATTGGCTTTGGAATTTTAATTCTATTGAATTTGGCAATGGCAATATATATCCAAGATTAAAAATAATTCCATTTCATTAGCTCATACCAAGCTTAAAAATTCAAATCTTCTTAGGAAAAAAGGAATGGTATCTTAGCATGAATTTTCTAAGCTTGAGCAAAATCTTTCAAACTTTAGAAAAGTTGGCAGAGTAGGAAATCTCCATTGAAATTTATTTACAGTAAGCTTCCGTCATACAAGCTATTTCTTTTTTTTGTTATTTTGTTTAATCTAAACTGTGCATCTTCAACCAAATACCTAGATGAAGATGAGACAAGACCTTCCGCTGAATGGGGGCCATTTGAACTCAGAGCTACAATAAACAAATTGGCAACAGAGATCAGTGATTATCTAAATGAGAATGATAAAAATGCGATTCTTGCTATATCCAAAATGCGCAACGAAAGTTCTGAACATATTGATACAGAAATGATCACGCGTGAACTTATCTCCAAACTTTTGCAGAATAAAGTTAATTTCATAGATAGATCCAAGCGTGAAGAAGCAATCAAGGAAAGTATTTTTGGAAAACAAGGTGTGACCAAAGAAAATAAAGATGTACAATTAGAGACTGCGGATTATGTATTAGACGGCGTTGTTCTAGATAACGTCCGCTATGTGGACACAAAGAAAATTCAATACATCATTGTAAGCTTCCAAATGACTAAGCTATCATCAGGACGAATAGTATGGCAGGGAGAACAAAAGTTTCTAAAAGAATCTAAATCACCGCTAGTGAAATGGTAAGACTACTCTCTATCTGGATAGAAATAAAAATTTGTTTTTAGATTTTTATTCGGTGGAATGATTTCAGTAGCAGAGATTGGCTTACGAGCTTCTTGGAATTGGATGGGGGCTTCTAAGTCTGCATTCGTATATCCAACCCAAATGTAGTCTGGCAAATACCTCACATAACGGTAGTTTTGTGCAACATTTGCAGTTTTCACAAAATCTTCCTTCGCATTATCAATGGAGTCAGATGCGATTTCGCCTCCCTTCTGTAAACCAGCGGCTATAACTAAAACTCCAACAGCAGCTAGGTCAGAAGAATTTCCTTCTGCACCAAGATAAACCAATCCACCACCAACTATAAGTCCCGCAATGCCTATCGTAATTCCAAGGGCAACACCTCCCGTGACTGCCACCGTATTTTTGGCTATGTTAAGAGCCATTCTCTGACCATATTTGGAATCTTGTATCAGTTCATTGATAGCGTTATCTCTTTCTAAATGCCTTTCATACCAGCCTTGGGAGTTGGATGTGATTCCTAAATCTAAAGTTCTACCTTTGGAATCCTTTAATTGGATTTTGGATTCTTTCCCTTTGGATGTGAATTTTAAATCTCGAAATCCTCTTACTACATTCCATTCTAATTTAGGATCCCAGACTGGCTCCCTACCTGGATAACCTAAGACTATGGTCATTTTCTTAGGAGGTGATTTCAATTGAGAAAGTTGCCAGGCCCATCCCATTGATTTATCAATGTAGTAAGCCTTTCGGTGTTCGACCCTAGCCTCTTCCCAATGGTCAGTAAGTCTCCACATACTTGCCAAAAAAATTCTTAGAATAGGATCATCAAAGGGTCCTTCGTGACTCCATTCTCCTCCTAAGAAATTTGATGCCTTTCGAATATGAATCAGGGCTTTGTCCTTATCACCTAACATGATATTTCCCCAACTCAACAGCAGATGCATCCAGATGATTTCATGCTCTGAGGCATAGTATCCATCTGGTGTGTCAACGTAGAAAAAATCTTTCAGCTCACGAGATACTTCATAGCGAACACGGCCTTCCATTTGTTCTGCAAACCATTCCAGTTTTTCGATTTCCGGATTGCCTTTAAGTAGATTCAAATAGGTTTTTTCCAAAGTAGTGATAAAGGCTCCACTTTCACCACTTGGAAAAACTTCAATCGCAGTATCTATGTCTTGTTCTACGAGACTTTTCGTAGTTGGATAGTAATCATATGATTTATTATAAACAGTACTGCATGAAACAAATAGTAAAACGAAACTTATTCGTAAGAGAGTTTCTACTCTTTGAAATGAAATAAGAAAATTCCTATTGGAATTGCAAAAAACCATTATCTCGTAGATTTAATAATGTTGTATTGAATCACACAATAATCTTTAGATGAATGTTCTATGGAAGAATGAATTTCCAAATTGACCTTTAGTTTATCTGCCCTGGTTTGGATTCTTTCTTTTAGGTAGGAATCTTCACAGCTAGGCCCAATAGTTACTAGACTATCAAAATCATCCCAGGTTTTAATATTGTATTTGTGGTCATTTCGAATGATGTAATTTTTGAAACGACTCATACGAATCAAAACATCAATCTCCGAAGCAAGCAATCTACCTGTTTTGTCAAAATGAATATCCTCGTGAAATCCATTCACAAGAACTAAATTTTTATCTAAGGGAAGTTGAGCCGTTACCCATCTTGCAGGCTCAAAGATACTTGCATCTTCCCCACGCAGACAATAGTATCTATCATCACTATAGGATTTAGTCCAAAAACCTCTTTCATTTGCAAACAATCCTATACTTAGAAGGAATACTAAGGCAGCAAGAACCTGCCAAACTCTATGTAAATTTACAATTTTTCGAAGAGAAGAATCTACTAAAGGTCTAAGCAACCAAAGTCCCGTTAGGAGAGACAAGCAGGGAATGAACTGGAGAACATAACGCTGTTGTTTATTGGGAGTTGTAATCTCAAGAATAAAAATTTGAAAGAATAGAATTAAGGTTAAACCAACCAATGGGTCTTTAAGCACGCTAAATTTGCCAAATTCCCATGCACTGAGCTTTGCATAAAGTTTTGTCTGCCAAGTCGGAGAGCTCTCTGAAATTTCTTCTAAGTTTGTATTAGGTTCACTAATAGCATTTTTACTATTTTTCAATTGGATTCTGACCCAAAGAAAAATCGCCACCAGTGCAAAAAATATCATGGAACGTATCGCCCAGGGACTATCAAAAACAGCTTGGGGCAAAAAGATATCACCGGAGGGGGATGCGATCAAACTGTAGAAAAAACTTTTTGTAAATTTATTCACAATATTGGAAGCACCAATTAAACTTGTTACACGGTCTGGATTCAAATAAATCCAAAATAGTGATGGCATCATTCCTAATATATATACCGCACGAAGACTCGCCGGAACAAGTTTTCTTAGGCTAAGTCTCTGCTTCCAAAGAAAGTAATTGAAATCTAAGAAAATAGGTAGAGTTAGATAATAATACATTAATTTGTAGATACGCAAGTTCGGATTGACTAGCCCTAATTTTTTGGCAATGGGAAGTCCCAGTAAGCCTAGTAAAATTAGAATCAATAAGATCCATCTGATCCCTTTGTAGTGCGTATCTAAAGCATGTTTTGCGAGGCGAAAAATCCCTGTAGGAGAACGAAGTGCTTCAACAATTGCAAGTGCAATAAAAAGCATTAAGCCGTATGGGTATTTTGTGAAGAAGAAAAATATAAGCGAGATTCCCAATCCCCATTTTACTTTATTTAAAATTTCTCCACTCGAAGAATAAGCTAAATACAAATAGTAAAAACACCAAATCGAGGCAAACATTGCCTGGGTTTCCAACATGGATGATAAACTATAAGCAGGAACCTCAAAAGTATGAATCAAAAATCCTATTGTAACCAAGGTAATCAGACCAGCATACAAAGCATTCTTTGTTATTCGGTAGGAGACGATTCCAATGGATAGGAAAGTAAAAGCCAAGAACAAAAGTCCAAGGAAGGAATCTTCGATGATAACAGAATAACCTGTTGGAATATAAAGTAAAATCAGTGTTATAAGAGAACGCAGTGGAGGCCAAGTCGGTGCTTCAAAAAATGGAATTATCGCAGCAACCCATCTGCCCAAATGAAAGTCAGAATACTGATCAAGCACAGTTACAAGTCTAATATTTTCATCCCAACTCATAACATCTTGGTTGGGACAATTATCTAAGAAGAACATCCAAGCGACTTGTAAAAAATAAATAGAGCTAATAAATGCTAGTGCAAATAACATGGAGCCTAAATAAAAATCAAAAGATTTGATGGATAAGGGAGATTTTTCGAATTTATTTTTCATTGACCTAGACTTTTCATTAGTTTTTTTGGAGGGATAGAACAGGAATCTTGCACGATATGAAAAATTTATTAACCCTATTTTTCTTGGCTAGCCTTTTAACACATTGTGCGTCCTCTTCCGCAGGCTTAGCTACAAGCAATATTCCAATTGTTGATCAGAAGTATACTGTCATCGGGCCTGTGGAGAAGTCAGATTATTGGATCACTTTCGATATTGCCTTCATAGGCTTTCCTCTTAGCAAACCTCCCATGGATAAATTGGTACATGATGCAATCCAAGAATCAGAGGCGGACGCATTGATCAACATTCGATATTGGAATGACAAAAGTATTATTCTATTTATAACTCTCAACCGAATTGGACTTAATGCAGAAGCAATAAAATTCCAAAATGATGCTAAGAAAAAAGGAAAATAATATCCTTCTAAACAAAGGTGATAAGTTGAATCGAAATAAATTTTTTCATATAAATTATTTTAAAATCTTTACCCTACTATTCCTAGTATCTTGTTTTAATTGTGCAGGAGCTGTTGTAGAAAAAGGTGGGCATGTACGAAATGTACATCTTACACCCCAAGCTACTATAGTAAGATCATCTAATTATAAAATATTAGAAAGTTCAAACGGCGAATCTTCAACTTTGTTTTTATTTGGACTCTTCCCTGTTACAGAAAGATTGGATATTGAATACGCAATGAGCCAAGCAGTGCAAAAAATTCCAGGTGGGCAATCTCTAATTGATGTAGAGTATTGGCATGAAACACATGCATTTTTTCCATTAGGGACAGTCTCCGTTTTGAAAGTCGAAGGAATGGTTATCAGTTTTGAAACTGAACAAAAGGAAGGAAGTATTCAACCATAAACAATTGCCTAAGATCGGGCAACTAAATCAGATCCATTCTTTCGAAAAATTAGGAAAAGGAACAATAGACCGGGGTCTAAAGAAAGATGGCAGAATATTGTTTATTCTTATTTCCATTCAAATATTCAATATAATATTAAACTAAACCTTACTCAAATGGGAATTAATCCAATTGCATCAGAAGAAGATTACTGCAAAGCTTTAAAAGGCTTGGATTCATGAATTATTTAAGAAAAATGACTAATAGAGGGTATTATGCAGACTTACGTTGATCTAGGTGAGATATTTATTTTCATCATTATGGCTCTTGCAAGTGTTCTTGCTGTGGCAGTGTTTGTGGAAAGATTGATTGTGTATAGAAGAACCATTTCTGAAAAATCAGAACTGTTTTTGGAAGACTTAACCTCTTCCCTTCGCAAAAAAGATATTCCTAAAATGAAGGAAATAGTTTCCCAAGCCGAAGATACTGTTTATTCCAGATTTACATCCTTTACTATTGAACGACTAGAAGAAAACCCAAACGGAATTCCTGATCTAATGCAAGGCAAAATAATTGCTGAAAGAATCCAATTAGAGAAGCGCCTGCCTATACTTAATACTTTAGGGAACAATGCTCCTTTTATAGGATTGCTAGGAACAGTTCTAGGTGTAATTAAAGCATTTTATAATTTGGGAACACTAGGTAATACTGGGGCTGAAGTTGTTATGCGAACAATATCTACAGCACTTCTAGCTACAGCTGCAGGACTTGCTATAGCGATTCCAGTGGTTATGGCTAATAATTTCTTTTCTAGAAAAATGAAAGTGATTCTTGCGAACCTAGAAATCTTAACTAGAGAGTTCGCTGGAAATTTCTTAAGTGGTTCTAAGAAAGATCACCACTGATCCATAGGAGAAAAAGATATGGCAGCACAAAGTGGCGGCGATGAAGAAGAAATAGGAAGTATCAATATTACTCCAATGGTGGATGTGATTTTGGTTCTGCTTGTAATCTTTATGGTTACTGCAAACTTCCTAAAAAAAGAATCTATTAATATTAATCTACCTAAGGTAGCAGCAGCAGATCCGAATATTGCCGAATCGAAACAAGTCGCACTAACTAAAGATGGCAAAATTCTATTTGAAGGGAAAGAAATTACCTTAGAGTCAATGATTCGACTATTGGAAAGAGATGCTAAGATACAACCTAATATGAGGTTGACTATTTCAGCTGATGAAAAGCTTCCTTATGGACGCGTAACGGAGATTATGGGACAAGTGCGAAAAGCAGGCGTTACTCGGATTGCCTTGTCTGTAAAAAAATAATAATGAAGAAAGTTGACTGGCAAGAAATTAAAGCTAAGATTAAAATCTTTGGAGTATTTCGGTTTTGTTTGATTGCTTCAGTTTTTTTACATAGTTCGGTAATTTTAGGTTACTATATTGCAACTTATGTGGCACCAGTGGATTCCGAAGAATATGTTATAACTGATGTCGATGTAGATTTTGAAGAGATCCCCCCAGAATTACTTGGTGGAACATCAAGTCCTGCTCCTATTGAGAAATCAGAATGGGTGGAAGGTTCCAACAAAGACCAATCCAAAGAAGCTCCTGATGATTCTGATATCAATCCCAATGCCTTAAATGGAAATGGAACTGATAAGGATGGATTTTTATTTTCCTATAATGGTGACAGACCTCCTACTTTCATCATAGATTTTGATTTAAGAGATTATTTTCCTGATTCTGCCAAGGCAGCTAGCATCACCAATAAAATGGTTGTGGTTATGGTTCAAGTAAACGAAAAAGGAGAACTCATGGGTGCAAAAGTCGTATCTGGCAAAGCTGGCTATGGATTTGACGAAGCAGCGATTCAGATTGTGAAGCGAGCTCGTTTTGCCCCAGGTTATGTGGAAGGGCGACCCACAAAAATGGCTCATAGGCTTCCGATTAATTTTACTCTGGAGGATTGAAATGCATTTACTCACATCGAAGCATCTTGCTTTATTTCTTTTGGTGGTTTTGTATTCTTCCTTTCGACACCAATCATCTATTGTTGGTTCAGAAGATTCAACTAGCTCCAAGGGTTATAGAGTTGGACTCATCCAAGATGAAGGCAATCTTGCAAGCACGATTCAAGAAGCTCCTTCCTTGAAATTAGCTTCTCTTCCTAAGAGATACGATCTCTCCTCAAAACTTCCAGTTCCCTATCCGCAAGGTAACCAAGCAAGTTCCGTTGGATTTGTGCTAGGTTATGTTATAAAATCATATTATGAAAATTTAAAATTAGATAAACCAAAAGATTTAAATAAAATTTCCGTATCCAACCAAGATAATACTTCTAATTTTTACTCACCCTCCTTTGTTTACAATTCAATCAACCATGGTAAAGATTTAGGTGGATCAATACTAGATGGTTTGATTCTACTCGCATCAAAAGGAATTCCCACTTGGGAACAGATGCCTTATACCCCAGATGACTATCGAACTCAAAAGGATGGCACCTCACTCAATGCATACTCCCATCGAATCAATGATTTCCGTCGTATCCCTCAATCTGATATACTAGCAATTAAATCCTACGTATCAGCTGCGCATCCCTTAGTCGCCTCTCTGTTATTTTTTGAAAATTTTACTAATTATAAAAAAGATGAAATCCTAACCGAAGAAAAAGGAAAATTCCTTGGAGCCCAAGCTATAGCTATTATAGGTTATGATGATAGCAAAAAAGCTTTTAAAATTTGGAATTCTTGGGGTCCTGGATGGGGAGAAAATGGTTATGCGTATATAAGCTATGCTCTTTTCCAAAAACTAGGCTCTAGTGTGTACTGGATAGACGATCCCCCCAATTTAACAAATCCAATTGACCTTAACCTTGCTTATCCGAACCACATAAGAGCTACAAGAGGGAACTACCCTGATCGAATAAGAATCTCTTGGGAGAATGTGAGAAATGCAATTGGATATGAGATTTACAGAAAAAGAACAACAGAATCAAAATATACCTTAGTTGGTCTTTCCATAGACAATGCTTTTGAAGACAAAGGTGTTCAACAAGATATTATCTATCAATATACAATTGCCTCAGTTTTTTCCAACCAAAGTTCATCATCCAACCCTGAGCCTATTGAAGGTTATTCTTCTAAGTTGAAGACACCTGCCAACTCTATGGAGATAACAGGTCTGACAGCAAGCCAGGGAAAATATGCAGATAAAATTCTCATCAAATGGGATACTATTCCAGGTGTTCGAAATTACCATTTATACAAATACAATATTTATTCAAAAGAATTTCGACTTCTATCAAAAACGATTAAACCGGAATTTATTGATCGAAAGGCTCAGAGAAATGGAAATTTTGAATTTTATAGAGTTTCTGTAGCAGGAAGTTTTGCCACAAGTCTGATTTCACCATCTAGCTTTGGTTATACTACATCTCGAGGGATATCTCTTCCTCCTCCCGAATTGGTTTATGCAACTCAGGGAGAATACACTGATAAAATAAATATTACTTGGGAAGAAGTTCAAGGTGCTGTGGACTATAAAGTATTCCGATATACTAAAGATAATGATTTTTGGGAAGAACTTGGCCAAACTGCCAATCATATTTTCGATGATACAGAACCTAAAGAATCTAATCATTATTACTCGGTTTCTTCCCTAAATAAATTAGGGACATGGAGCCGAGCTTCTAATCCTGTCTTTGGTTTCTTATCTTCGCAGTCTATGCGTTCATCTAGCCTTAAGCCTCCTTTAGATTTGAGTATTTTTGAAGTAATACAAAAGACAACTAAAGAAGATTTCCTAAGACTAAGTTGGAAGCCTATTAAGGATGCCAAAGAATACAAAGTCTATTCCAAAACTGTAGGCGGTAAGTGGGATTATATTGGAACATCAAAATCTAATTACATTCAATTCCCAAGACAATCTGCTTCAAAATTCTTTCTTTATTCAGTAACTTCTGTAAACGATTTAGATTTAGAAGGTAACAAAAGCAAAGCACTTTCCTATGGTTGGCTTCCAATTATAAAAGACGAATCAAGCATTCGATCATTTGGCTCTGATTCCAAATTGGAAAAATTCAAAGGTCCCTGGACTTCCATGTATTGGGACGGCAAAGCATCTGTAACCCCAGTCCAACTAAAGATTGAATCTACGGATGAATTAAATCAATCTTATAAGATCGAATTGAACAATAAGCTAATCTATGAAGGAGATTATTTGCAGGAAAATAAAATAGTAGATCCACAAGGAAGTTTCAAATTAGAACTGTCCTCTTCCGCAGATGCTTTATACTTAGAGATTAAAGATAAAAAGATCTTAAAGGAAAATACTACACTTTCCTTTCTTAGAGAGTAGAGAAAACTTCAATCTTATCTGCCATTCCTTTTAAGTTGAATTCCCCTTGTCGATGTACTGATATTTGGTTCTCAGCATTCAACTGATTATAGAAATCTTTGGACATTGCAATGGGCATCTTTAGTTCTTTGGTAAAAGATTCTAAACGAGAGGAAAGGTTAACCGAATTCCCTATTATAGTAAATTCCATTCTGCTCTTCGATCCTATGTTACCCAAAGTAACTTCCCCGTAGTGGAGTCCAATTCCAATAGTAAGATCTCCATTGAGGAAAGGAATGCTACGAATTTCATCTAACATTTGTCTTGCTGCATTGTACGCTGAATCAGATGCATTTTCCAATGGGATTATTCCTCCGAATATTGCTAAGATCCCATCTCCTATGAATTTATTAATGATACCATTATTATTTACGATACAAGAATTCATCTTCTCAAAGTAATCATTTAAAAAATGAACAACTTCTTCGGGTGGAAGTTTTTCAGAGAAGGATGTGAAATTACGTATATCTGAAAAAAGGATTGCAACATTTTCCTTCTTGCCACCTAACTCGGGAGGATGCTTCAAAAGATAATCTCTGATGCGACCATCCACCATCTTCCCAAAAATTTCTCGAATGGTTTCTTTCTCAAGAAGTTCCCTACTCATCGTATTAAGGGTATATTTTATAGTTCCTAATTCATCCTTAGAATCCACAAAGATAGTCCCTGTAAAATCGCCCTTTCGAACAGTTTCAGTTAAACTCTGGATTTCGTTCAATGGCTTACGTAAAGATTGAACTAAATAATAGGTGATGATCACTCCCGATATTATGAAGATTAAAACCAATAAGAAGAAATAGATCCGATCTTCTTCTCGACTCACTTGCCCAATGCTTGAACTAAGAGTAAAAAATATTACCAATAAGGGAAATACTACTACAGAGAAGAAATAAAAACTAAATTTCCCGACTAATCCATCTTTTAAAAATTTGGAAATAATAAATATCTCATCTCTCTCGAAAATAAGCGGAAATAAATACTTCTTGAAATAGTATTCACAAACAAAATAAGATAATGCAAAGCTATAAATAGAAACCAAACAAGAAACAATCAAAAGCAAAGATTGCCCACTTTCGGAGATTGGAACTTCTTTACTGGAGAGAATAAAACGAGAAAGTCCAATGCCTATAGCCCATCCTAGGCAGCCAATAAAGGAACCAATAATGGGCATGCGAAGAGCCAATCTCTTGATAAACTTCGGGATGCTTTGAATGGGTGTATCCTTATGTAGAATTCTAGCAATGGGAAAATAGATAGTATAGAGGATAAAAGTTGGTAAGACAAAAGAAGGTAGTATAGAAGTCGACCAATGATCAGCATTGAATTTTTGAAATGTATCTAAATCTATTTCATTGAGAAGAATAAAGGAGAGGCACAAATTTAAACTAGCAGTGAAGACATTAGTAAGTACAACTGATATGATAGGAATAAATGCTTGGGACAATTTAAAATCAGAGGAATTCAATCTTGACTCCTAGTATGCTCGATATTAATCTTAGACTTTTTAACTAAAATTTTTGAAAGAAGAAATTAACTATCTATGAAAGTATTTACTATATCTTATTCCTATCGGTCGAGAATTTCTCACTTTACTAATTTATTCAGTTTTCTATATCCACTGAATCTTGTAAAATTGAATAAATTGATTCTAGCTTCTAAGTTTTCGTCCAAGCTATTGTCTTCCAGCCTAGCCTTCTATATTCTGTTCTCACAGTCCATTCGAAGTGAATCTTTGGACAATTCAATTATAACTTCCAAATCAATCGATACCTCCAATCAAAACTATATCGAACAAATTTCTTGTGAAGAAAGAAGGTGCCACAAATTGGGACTAACTTCAGTTAATCTAGAAAAGATTCAAGAACAAGTTTTTGATCTTATAGGAAAACAAGCTGGCAAAATCTATGTGGAAGTTGAGGAAAATCCTAGCCTGCTATCAGACGAAGAGAATGAAATATGGTTGAAGTTCTTGCGAGAAAGCGCTAGCCGAAAAGGTATCGTTGTCTTTGAACCATTTTATATTAACAGCCGTAGTTTCAGCTTTGATGACATTCCAATTTATGGCGGGTATTTTCGATTAGGATCATCTATCTATGGGCGTCTCAATTCTTTACTTGTCTATGGGAGAATGGAAAATTACAATGCTAAAGTAATCTTTCACCCTACATCTCATAAGATTATGGCGTATTATTTCGTTCATAAAAATTATGGAAGCCTCTGCAAAACAATTTATTCAAAATGCAATTCAATAGAATATTTAGATGATGAAATTTTTGATTTTCAATTAGAAGAAGCATTAAGTAAATCAAAAAAAGATCACTTAGTGGTAGAATTTTCCAAAACAGAGGCTAGCCTTCCTTTTTTTCGGATGGAGCTTGAAGCTTTACTAGAGGTAAATAAATCCTCCAGACTTTATAAATGGTTAGTTGCATCTAAAGTCACTGAAGCAAAGCCATTAACTCAAGATCGCTTTTTGACTCTGCCACTTGCGATTAAAATAATAGATTACTCTATCTCAGCTTATGATTTAGTTCAAAGTATACGTATGTATTCATCAGCAAGAGAATGGAAAGCAACAGCCTATTATGAGCAGTCCGAATTCGGGAAATCCATTAAAAGTGTTCATTTTGAACGAATTAAAGAGAAAGAGTGATATTCGTTTCACTCACTTGAATAATCTAATTCAGAATAATGTTCTATGAGATAAGGATGGAATTTTCTTTCTATAGATATCTACATCATTCGTATCAATTTCTAGGATACTGTAACCAACCTGCTCTCCTCCATCCGATAGTATTTCGCCCCAGGGAGAAACAACCAATGAATGACCAAAAGTTTTCTTTAAAGAAGGAGTTTTATTTGTACTAGTTGGAGTTTGTGAGATTGATTTTTCAGCAGCATCACTTGAATTTTCTTTTATTGTATGAGTGCCTGTCTGTGCTGGAGCGACTATATATACAAAATTCTCAATCGCTCTTGCACGAAGTAATACTTCCCAATGGGCTTTGCCTGTTAGTTCCGTAAATGCCGAGGGAACAAAAATAATATTTACCTTTTGTTCAGAAATTTTACGGAATAATTCTGGAAATCTCAAATCATAACATATTATTGATGCTATACGCCCAAAACCATATACCTCAATAGGTGTAGGCACAACGGCTCCAGGGAATACAGTTTTAGATTCCGTATACTGTATTCCATCTCCTGGATTTGTATCAAATAAATGTATCTTATTATAATGAAATACTTCAGTCCCATCTGGAGAGTAGATAGATGCTGTATTATAGGCTCGGTTTGAATCAGGGCTTAAAGATGGATAGCCTCCACCAAGAAGATAGATTTTATATTCTTTTGCTATTCTGCTTAGAAAATCTTGAGTTTTATTTTGTATAGAATGAAGTTGTTGGATCTTTTCAGATTCCCTGCCCATGTATGCAAAATTCTCAGGCAGAGCGACAAGCTTCGCTTCCTGCTCACAGGCAAGCTTAATCCAATGCTCAGCTTGTTCGAGATTCGAATCTATCTCATCGGAGCTATTCATTTGAATGGTTGCAAGTTTTGTTTTTGCCATAAAAAACGTCTGTGAAAAATTGAAACTACTAGTAACAAGGTCATAATGGAAAAGCAGATTGAAAAAGTAAACCATATCCTCGAAGCGCTCCCTTACATTACTAAATTCAATGGTAAGACGATCGTCATTAAATACGGTGGAGCTGCTATGGTTCATGAAGAACTTAGAGGTTCATTTGCTCAAGATATAGTGCTTTTGAAGTTTTTAGGAATCAATCCAGTTGTCGTTCATGGTGGAGGCCCTGAGATCAATGGGCTTTTGAAAGCATTGAATATTAAATCTGAATTCATACGTGGGAATCGTGTGACCACTCCCGAGACTATGGATGTAGTTGAGATGGTTCTCACTGGTCGAGTTAATAAACAAATTGTTTCCTTGATCAATGATAAAGGCGGCAAGGCAGTTGGAATCAGCGGTAAAGATGGAAAGATGGCTCTTGCTGAAAAGCTCATGATGGTCATTGATGGAGAAGAAATTGACCTAGGACTTGTTGGCAAAATCAAAGAAATAGATACTTCCATACTAGACAATCTTCGTGATGAGAATTTTATTCCTGTGATTTCTCCCATAGCTTATTCCAGTGAAGGAACATCCATGAATATCAATGCAGATACTATGGCTGGTGCTATCGCTGCTGCACTCAAAGCTGAAAAACTCATTTTACTTACTGATACAGAAGGCATTCTCATCAAAGACAAATTGGTTACCGGCCTAAATCGTTCGAAAGTAGAAGAATACATTGCATCTGGTGACATTACTGGTGGTATGATTCCCAAAGTAGAATGTTGCATTTCAGCAATCGACCAAGGTGTAAAGCGATCTCATATTATTGATGGACGTGTACCCCATTCCGTACTTTTAGAAATCTTTACTGACACGGGAATTGGCTCTCTGATAGAGTGAGTACAATGTCAGAAATGAAGCTTACACTCGGACTCATCACTGAAATTACTTCCAAGATTAATTCTGTAGAAGATCTTCAGTCGCTGCTCCATACGATAATGGATACAACTAAACGAGTATTGAATTCTGATGGATGTTCCTTATTGCTTTATGATAAAGATGAGGATTGTCTTGTATTTGATATTACAGTCGGAGCTAAACACGAAATTCTTTCTAAGCTAAAAGTTCCTAGAGGTAAAGGGATAGCAGGAATTGTTTTAGAATCCTTGAAACCAGAAATTGTAAATGATGCTGAAAATGATGAAAGAATTTATAAAAGTATAGATGACCAAGTTGGCTTCAAAACTAAAAATCTAATTTGTGTTCCCATGCTTGCTAATGGAGAAGTACAAGGTGTACTCGAAGCTGTGAATTCTTCTGATGGAAGAGATTTCACAGAAAAAGATATTAAAATACTGCGTTACCTAAGTGACCTCGCTGCAATTTCTATTCGAAATAGAAAATTAATTGATGCACTCGAAGCTCGTGCGAATGAGCTTAATACACTATTCCAAATTTCTCAGTCTCTGTCTACTATTGTTGATTTAGATCAATTTCTTGAATCAACTGTTAAATCTATAACAGCTATTATGAAGGCAGATAAAGTAGGAATCCTTTTCCAAGGATCTCAACCTAAAGGTTATGACTTTATTAAGACCCAAGGATTTCCCCAAGCGATCCAAGGATTGAAAGAAGGAGTCGGCCCCTTAGATAGAATCCTAGAGTCTGTAAGAACAGTTGGACAAAAGGTTGCACTCCATGTGAATTCATCTGCCGCAGCTACCGAAATATCAAAATTAGGTTACTTTAAAAAACATTTAATCATCATTCCTATCCAAAGAAATCTTGAAACCTTAGGAATACTTTTAGTAGCAGACCAAGTAGATAACTCATCATTTGATGATGCAGAAATCAGAATCCTCTCTACAATCTCAAATCAAATTGCAGAGGCTTTCACAACTTTGATTGTAAAAGAACAAAGTGAACAGTTAAAGTATATACAAAGAGATCTGCAAGTTGCAGCTCAGATCCAAAAGAACTCATTGCCTATCATTCCAGATACTTATGGTGACTTAGAATTTTCTGCATACTACAAAGCATCCAAAGAGATTGGTGGTGATTTTTACGACTTAGTTGTTCATAGTCCAACTGAAATTTCAGTAATGATTGCAGATGTATCTGGGAAAGGAACTCCTGCCGCCTTATTTATGGAATTTAGTAAAACTATTATATCCAGTGAAGTTTCAAGGTCTAGCTCACCTAGTGATGCCTTGTTAAAATCGAATCAAATCATCCAAGAAAAATCAGCTTTCGTACTTTTTGTTACAGTGATGCTAGTACGTATCAATACAACCAACAAAACTCTAACATACGCTACAGCAGGCCATAATAGACAATTTCTTTATAGACGAGGTCAAAAGGACATTAGCCTTCTTTCTGGCAAAGGGACTCCTTTAGGAATAGGAGAAACTGATTTTTCAGAGCACACAGTAGATTATGAACCTGGAGATTATCTTATACTTTATACTGACGGTGTAACTGAAGTTATGGACACAAATGAAGAAATGTATGAAGAAGAAAGATTCATGGAAGATATTTTAGCTATGGAAGAAGATACAGCTAAAGACATCCAAGCAAAAATTATTCAACATACAAATGCTTTCCAAGGAAGTGCTGAACAACACGATGACTACACCCTATTTATCATTAAACTGAAATAGATTTCACCACCATTCATGGAAGAAATGCACGGGACCTTTGCCTTTTCCAATTTCTAAATCCGCCGATGCCTGAATTGCTCCTGTTAGGTATTCCTTAGCAATTAGAATGGATTCTAATGTATTTTTTCCTTTAGCAAGCTCGGCCGCAATAGCAGCTGAAAAAGTACAACCTGTTCCATGAGTATTTTTACTAAGAATTCGTTCAGCTTCTATCCATGTAACTTTGCCATCTTTTTCAATGATACAATCTGCGCTGATGGACTCATCTTTTGAATGTCCACCTTTTACAACAACTGCCTCAGAACCAAATTTTAATATCTCTAGCCCAGCAATTTCCATCTCTTTCGCATTATTGATTTCTCTTCCGATTAAATCACCTGCCTCTGGTAGATTTGGTGTAAGGACTGTTGTTATTGGTAAAATTTCTTCCTTTAAAGCTTGGATCGCATCTTCTTGCAGAAGTCTATGCCCCGATTTGGCAACCATTACTGGATCTGTTACAACAAACTTTGGTTTGTATTTGCGGAGCTTGGAAGCAACTAGTTGAATGATTTCAACTTTGTGTAACATTCCAATTTTAACAGCGATGATGTCCAAATCATCAAACATAGAATCAATTTGTTCGCCTATAGATTCGATAGGAAGATCATAAAGAGCTTTTACTCCTGTAGTATTTTGAATTGGTAGTGAAGTTAAAACAGTGCAAGCATAAACTCCTCTAGCAGAAAAGGTTTTCAGATCTGCTTGCATACCTGCTCCACCACTGCCATCAAAACCAGCAATACTGAGAGCTATTGGAAAATTGGTTTTCATAACTTGGTAATTTTTAATTCAGATTGAATTGTATCAAATCGAATTGTGCTCATTGCATCCAGGAATCTTTCTCTATAATTCCCTAAGCCTGTGTTACCAATTTCTGCTTTCTCACCTAATAGCCCGTAAAATGCTACAGCAGTTGCTATACTTTTTGTATCTAAATCCACAGAGGCAAGAATCGCTGCTAGGTAAGAAGAAAGCACACATCCTGTGCCTGTGATCTTAGCCATTATTGGCACACCATTATTCACACGAAATTTATCAATACCATTGCTTATATAGTCAGTCTCACCGCTTACCACAATTATACATTTAAGGTGTTTAGCTAAATCATCAGCTGTTGATTCTACAGATTGAGTTGCCATTGTTGAATCGACACCTCTAGTTGTAGCAGATAGACCAGCTAGACTAGAAATTTCAGAAGCGTTCCCTCGAATCAATTTTACCTTTCCTGATGCAATTATTTCTTTGCAGGAATTCGAACGAAGTGTACTTGCACCTGAGCCGACTGGATCAAGGACTATATTTTTAGCATTTGGATTGCTTAGAACTTTTCGCATTACTTCCATTTGATGAGAAGAGATGGTTCCAATATTTAGACATGCGCCTTGGGTAATAGCTACTAATTCAAATGCATCATAAGGATCATCCGACATCACGGGAGAAGCTCCCAATGCAATTAAGGAACTGGCTACAAAATGTGTAGTTACATGGTTGGTGATATTTAATATGAGAGGATTATTGGTTATCATCACTCTGCCTCCGCTAGTATAATCTAGATCAGGTCATCAGGGTATAATCTCAGACCTTCTGTCGCTATTAAGCTAAAGAAGGACACCCCCGGTGAAAAAGAATTCTATTTCTAGGAAATTTTTTTCTCTACTATAGTCAACCTCTAAAAGCAAATTTTTTAATTCTTTGGATGAACCAAACTATATCACGATTGATTATATACATCACTGGTATTCCCAACAAGGTAATTAGCGTTGATGAAATGATCCCATAGGCAAGAGCTAAAACCATAGGTTCTATAAATGGATCGGAACCACCAATCCCATACCCTGTTGGCATAAGACCAAGAACCGTTGTACCAGTTGTAATCAAGATCGGTCTTAATCTTCGCATAGAACCTCTCATAACTAAAACCTTGTCACGAATCACTGCATGTTTAGTTCTTTTGATAATTTCATTCTTTAGAAAAAACTTATTTATGAATTCCATCATCATGATTGAATTATTAACAACTATACCTGAAAGACCTATAACGCCTATTAATGCAAAGAAAGAAAATCCCAAGCCATGTGCAAAGAATGCCCAGAATACACCCGTTAGACCAAAAGGGACAGCCATCAAGACTAATATAGGTTGTGCAAAAGATTCAAATAGCAAAACTATAGCTAGATAAATCGCAATAAATCCAAGCATAAACGCTATCACCAGTGAGATGAAGGACTCTTGGGCTTTTTCTGCTTCCCCACCAAAGCTCATACTGACTTCAGGGATATCCTTTAATTCATCTGCAAATTGAGCCATGGACGCATCAACAATGGCTTTTGGGACGAAATTAGGTTCCACATTCGCAGTAATTGTTGTAGTTACTTCAGCATCCGTATGGTAGATTTTAGAATCGGCTCTTGTTGTTGATATTTTTGCAAAAGACCGGATGGGAATCAAGGCACCATTTCTATTTCTAACTTCCAAATTGAGGATATTGGAAGTGCTATCTCGATATTTGGTTGGAAACTTTACTCGAATTCCTATCTCTTCATTTTCCCTAACTATCGAAGTGGCAACGATTCCATCGAATGCAATTCTTAAGTTAGTTGTAACATCTTGTACGGTTAATCCTAGTTGACCTAATATTGCGTAGTTGATATCAATTTTATATTCCTCACGACCCAACTTAGCATTTGATGTTATATCGAATACCCCCTTGGTATTTTTCAGATATTCGATTACTTTGTTTGTATACTTCTCTCTTAATTCAGGTCGATCCGAATGAACTCTAAGCTCTACTGGCTTCCCAACGGGAGGGCCAGGCTTTGCAACTTGAACGTCCAAATTAACAATCGGTAGATTCAAATCTAAGATTCTACTTCTAACCTCGACTGCAATATCATCAGCAGTCCGGTCTCTGAGATTACTAGCCGTAAGACCAACTTCTGTCGTTGAAATATTCTTTTCACCACCCAAAGGAACGGCAAGTCTGTTCGCATTGCCTGTTCCAAGTTTTGTTGTTGAGTAAGCTAGTTCCTCTTTAGGAAGAGAGATTACTATCGCATCAATATCTTTTAATACTTTTTCAGAAGCATCAAAATTGTAGTAATCAGGAAGCTCTAATGTTATATTGAATGTATCTGCTCCAGCAGATGGAAATAAATTGACTTTAACCTGGGGAGCAATTACAAGAAAGGTGAAAAACATAAAAGCAAATAAACCAACCAAACTAACATATCTTCTTCTCAGAAAAACTTTCAGAATTTTTTTATAAATATAGGTTAGTCGCTTTTCTAATCGGTTCCGAAAGTTATCATCTTTATGATTGGCAGCCTTGCCAAATTCATTCAATAAGGAAGGCAGAAAAAACCAGGAATAGAGTAAAGATGCAAAAAGCGATACTATAACTACGATAGGAATAACTCGTATGAATTTCCCAATAGTTCCTGTAACTGCGAACATAGGAACAAAGGCAAATACAGTAGTGCAGACGCTGGCAAAAATAGGCATCGCAACTTCCAAGGTTCCAGTCAAAATATTCTTATCTTTATCTCCACCTCTAGCAACATAGAACATAGAGTTCTCTGTTACGACCACCGATTGGTCAACAATCATTCCCAAAGCTGTGATCATTGCGACTAATGATACGGCATTGATACTTTGACTTAGATTATCCATAAGTATGAATGTTAAGAGAAAGGAGAAAGGTATACTAGAAGCGATTAGTAGTGATGAACGAAAATCTATAAAGAAAATCATAACACCAACTACCAGAAAAAATCCAAACAAAGCATTGGAGAGAACAACATCAATTCGATTTCTTACAACCTTTGAGGCATCGGAAGCAACTGTTAACTCTACTCCTTCAGGTAGAAGTTTCTTTTTCTTTTGAACATAATCTTTAATTCGATCGACGATCCGAATGATATCTTCATTACCAGATTTTTTAATGGTAAGAGTTATTCCTTGCTTACCGTTAAAATAAGTTCGCATCAATTCGTCTTCGAAACCTTCTTTGATATCGGCGACATTTTTAACTCGGATGGTTCCACCACCAAATTCCGATCTTACGATAGTTTCTTGGATATCTGCCGCCGAGTTGTATTCTGCAACAGTCAATATATTTCTTTGTGAGAGCCCTTGCTCCAAGGTTCCACTGGTTGCTTTGATGTTTCTTGCTGAAATTGCTTGCAGAACATCTGCGATGCCAATATAATTTGCCTTGAGTTTTGCGGGATCAGTATAAACTAAAAATTCCTTATCCCTGTAAGCATACTTATCAACTTGGGAAACTCCTGGGATTCTTTTGATTTCTTTCTCAACTAATTTGGCAGCATCACGAATCACACCGTAGTCAACACCATCTCCCGAAATACCAACTGAGATAGCAGGAAATTCTGTGGCTTTTAAATCTCGAATCTGAGGTCTTTCTTTTACCTCAGGTGGAAGATCGGTAACCCTTTCTACGGCTCTACGGATTTCATCTTTGACTTCTTTCTGATCGGGGTAATCAATATCTATTTCAACAATTATAACAGAAACATTTTCTTGAGAAGTGGAAGTAAAGGTTTTGATTCCAGCTACACCTTTGATCTCATCTTCCAGCAAACGGGTAACATTTTCTTCGACATCTTTAGGAGAAGCACCTAGATATTTAGTCGTGATGATCATGGTTCCCAAATCAACCTGAGGGAAACCATCTCGCTGCATCTTTCGGATAGACATAAGCGAAATCAATATAACTCCCAAAATAGCAATTTTGACGAATAAAGGGCGATCTATAAAGAATCGAAAGAAATTCATGAATACTCCATTTCAATGACTAAATATTCAGTCATTTTTTATAGGATTTAGAATCAGACAAAGGAGGGCAATGAAAAATTATAGAAAATTAGGTGTATGGGCTTATATCCTTCAAGCTTGATTTCCCTAAAATCTTCATGAAAAGTCTATCCAAACCTATTGAAATTCCCGTACATTTAGTTGGGAAACCCATTTCCAGACAAGATAAGAAATCTTCGTCTATAGGAAATACCTCTTTGCCAAGATTCGCTCGCAAATTTTGCTCAGCACTGAACCGTGTTCTCTGCTCTTCCGCATCGGCCAACTCAAAGAAAGCATTGGCAAGTTCGACTCTGTCCCAGTAGATTTCGAATCGTCTTGCGATTCCATTTTCGACTTTTGCAAGCGCTGCACATTCTGGAGGATAATCGTAGAGATAGACTAAACCTAGAGGAAGTTTTGGTTCTACTAAATTCAAGAAGACCAAATAGTACAAGTCTTCGTAAGGATCGTGCTTGGAAAAAGTAAGATTCTTTTCTTCCAAGGTCTGGATCAATTCAGGACGAGTCCAACCGCGACCTGTAGTTTGGAAAAATATTTCCTGATTTGTAAATCTATATTTTGCCAGGCTTGTATTCTTACTAAGAGTCAAATTAATTTCTTTACTGCTGCCTTGCATTTTTTCATACAAAGTTTCAATCAGCTGATCGCAAAAGTCCATCATATTGAATTCATCCCAGCCAGCTACATACATCTCCAGCATAAGAAACTCTGGACTATGAATGGGACTTCCCTCTTCTCCTGAACGGTAGACATGCGCAATTTCGTATATTCTTTCCAAGCCAGAACTCATCGCCATCTTAAGAGAGTATTCGGGGCTGGTGATGAGGTAACCTTTCTCTTTTTTGTTAGGTGAAGTAACTTCAAATGGATCGAGGTAAGGTTCCATGCCCACAATTTTCTTATAACTTGGTGTATCAATCTCTAGGAAAGAATTAGAAATAAGTTGATTTCTAAGTTCTGTAAGAAACTGGGATCTTAATTTGAAAATCCCTGGTGGAAGTAGATTCATAACTTGACAAACCAAAGAAAGACAAGAACTATACTTGAAGTGGCTAAACCAAAATTAAAATACTTTCGGTTTCGAGAAGTCTCCAATGCAATTGAGTTAGTCTGTCTATTTAATGAGATGGATGAGAATATTGAAAACGAAGCTGTATCAGTATTTGCCATGCTATACTACCAAACAAGAAATCATATTAAGATTGATCTATTTCCCGTTAAGTATTTGAGTCTATCTTTTTTGACTAGATTACTAAACCTCGCACGTGATCTCAATGAAAAGCGCAGAGCTTTAATTCTTGTAGGCTTGAATCCATCTTTAATGCATTTTATTAAAAGGTTTAATTTTACTGAGACAATTTTTTTAATTGAAGAGCCAGATAAAGATAGAAAGAGAAGGTCCAAATCTAGCTCACCTCCATCCATGGAAGAAATTCAAGGCTTATTCCCAAGTCTCCCAAAAGCAGTAGAAGACGAGGTTCAATAGAAATTCCATCCACTTCCCAATCTGCAAATTCAATCGAAGTATAAAATACCGCTTCGTATTCTTTACATAGTTCTTTTAATACGGATCGCTTGGGTGCAATTTTTTTTAGAATATCCCAGAGATGATCCGCATAAAGAGAATCAGGGGAAAGCTTGGAGTTGAGCTGCCACCTTGGAATACTTGGCTTATTCTCAAAATTAATGGTCTTATTATCGTTCGTATAATCGGCTGTAATGCCCAATTGCAGTGATACTTGATCTGGATTGAGGCCTTTGCCTTGAAGCACTAGAGTTGCCCAAGTTCTTGGATTTTTTTTTAACATGTTTTTTACTTGCAGGAATAGGATTTTCCGATTTTTTGATAAATACAAGGAATTTTTATGAAAAATATATTGGTCATAGAAGATGATCCAGATATTGGCAACCTTATTCGAAAATCACTCGACTCTGCCCATTATACAACTGTGATTCAGCCTTCAGGCGAAGAAGGATTGAAGCATTATAAGTCGAGTCATCCTGATTTGATCATCTTAGACCTAAGCCTTCCTGACATTGATGGTATGGATGTATGCAGAAGCATTCGTAAGACGGATGAATCCACACCGATTTTTATACTTTCTGCTAGAACGGAAGAGATCGATCGCATTATGGGTCTTGAGCTCGGTGCAGATGATTACATCACTAAGCCTTTTTCCATTCGAGAACTTAAAACACGAGTGGACGTCTTCTTTCGAAGATGGGATAAGAAAATCGGAATCAAGCCTAACATTGGTTCAGGTGGCGAAATTATTCGAGGAGCTCTCAAGATCGACCCGATTCGACGAAGAGTAACTCTTAATGAAAATATCATCAACATCTCTAGAAAGGAATTTGATATCCTTCAATTATTGGCATCCGCACCTGGAAAAGTCTTCAGCAGAGAAATGATCTTAGAATCAGTTTGGGGTGTTGAATGGGATGGATTCGAAAGAATGATTGATAGTCATATCAAGAGAATTCGATCCAAACTAGAGAAGAACTCAGCTCAACCTGAATGGATTGAGACGATCTGGGGAATTGGATACAGATTCTCAGACAATTACGATAATATTATTATTCCAGAGTAATCTCAGAAATTAGAACTTTCTCGAATTTTTAAGATTATATCCTCTTTTCTCTATGGTCTCATATAACAAGGAGTAAATTTTATGACAGAACAACAATCTGAAATTGGCTTAGAACAAGAAATTAAAAATTACAAGAACAAGGCGAAAGAACTTACCGGTAAGGCTCGCGAGAAATATCTTGAGAATGTGAATGATATCAAAGAGATGGCAAAATTAGTGGGCGGTGAAGTATCTGTTCGCTCAAAAGAACTAGTTGACCATCTTGATGAATACATCGAAGAAAATCCTAAGAAAGCAGCACTTTGGGGTGTTGGAATTGGTGTAGGTGTAGGAATCATCATTTCATCTCTCTTTAGAAGAAACTAAATTTTTAGAATGACCAAGAAAACCAAAGGGAATCCCTCGAACTCTTCAGAAACAAATCAAAATCCCAAAGAACGGAAACGAAGACGAGGCTTGCAAGCCTCGCTAGAAAATTTATTACAAAAGTTTATTGAATATTTGGAAGCTATGCTTCTCTACGCTCAAAGACACACAGAGAATTTCCTACGTAGTTTGATATTCAAAGGGATTTGGTTTATTTGTCTATTCTTTACTATTTGTATTGGATTTGGATATCTTTCTTTTTCGACCTTTCTCGCCTTGCAGATGTTTGCAGGCCTTCCTGTAATCTATGCATCTTTATGCACAGGATTGATATTCTTATCAGGTTCCTATCTTTTTCTTAAGGTTCTATTGAGTAATAAATAATGCCCTTACCCAAAGATCCTAAAGATCCTAAAGATATGAATCTTGATGAGCTAAGAATGCTAATTGAATTTCGTAAATTAGAGCTTAAGATGGAATTCCAAGAAGTTCGACATAGCTTAAGTATTGGAACTAGAATACTCAAAGCTATTAAGTCTTCTGGAATTCTGGAAGGCTTACAGGAATCTTTTCTGAAGAAACCAATAGACCCAAACAAAAAAGATTCTCCTTCAACCGAGAGAGCAAATTCAGGATTGAATGAAAAATGAAATAAATTTCTATTAATAATTAATCTCTTTTCCTTTTACTCTGTCTATCATTTTCAAAAAACACTAAACAATTACTCAAAACTATCAACAAAGAATAAAATATGATACTAATTTCTGCCCAAGGCATTACAAAATCCATAGGTCCAAAAACACTTTTCCAAGATGTCAATCTTGGTATCCAAGAAGGCGAGAAACTTGCCATTATAGGAAGCAATGGATCTGGAAAATCTACCCTACTTAGAATCCTGCTTGGACAAGAAGAAATCGATAGCGGACAAATAGTCAACAATCGAAATCTTAAGATCTCTGCCCTATTGCAAGATCCAGCATTCGATCCTGAGCAACAAATTATTGACCATATTGTATCGACCAAGAACCGCTTGTTCGAAGTAATTCGAAGATACGAAGATGCTTGTGAAAAAATCGAAGTCGATCAATCTCCCGAAGTGGAAGAAGAATTCAACCAAGCGATTGGTGAAATGGATAGACTACAAGCCTGGGATACAGAATCAAATTTCAAATCTATGCTTACTGAATTAGGCATTACAAATTTACATCTTAAAATGGGCGAACTTTCAGGTGGAATGCGAAAGAAAGTAGAACTTGTCAAAGTCATCTTAGAAGAAAGCAACTTACTTATATTAGATGAACCTACTAACCACCTCGATGTAGAAACAATTCTTTGGTTAGAAGACTATCTTGTGGCAATGAAGAAAGCACTTCTTCTCATCACTCATGATAGATATTTTCTTGATCGTATTATGGATAAAATTATAGAAATCGATAGAAAGAAGGTTCGAGTATTTGATGGTAAGTATTCGGATTATCTTGAAAAGAAAAACGAAATTCGTGAAATGGAAGAACGCTTGGAAGAAAAAGCAAAGAGTTTCTTACGAACCGAGATCGAATGGCTAAGAAGACAACCTAAGGCGCGCGGAACTAAACAAAAAGCTCGTATTCAAAGATACGAAGAAGTAGATAACCGAGAAAAATTTACTATTGATAAGAAATTAGAATTGATTTCATTAGAAACCAAACAAGGTAAAACGATACTTGAAGTTAAAAATTTAAAGAAATCTTTCCAAGACAAACCTATCATCAACGGACTAAACTACCATTTCCGTCGCAAAGAAAGATTAGGGATTGTTGGTCCAAATGGATCAGGAAAATCTACACTTTTGAATCTCTTGGCTGGGACTCTAGAGCCTGACAGTGGAATTGTGAAGCCAGGCATCAATACTGTCTTTGGATACTTCGATCAAATCTCCAGAGAACTAGATCCAAGCTTGAAAGTAATTGACTACATCAAGAAAAAAAGTGGCGATTCAATTACTTTAGAAGATGGGACTAAAATTTCTGCTCCCAAAATTCTAGAAAGATTTCTTTTCCCAGGAGAAATGCAATACTCACTTATCGAAAAGCTATCTGGAGGAGAAAAAAGGAGACTCTACCTAGTAGAAATCCTTCTTAAAAATCCAAACTTTTTACTCTTAGATGAACCAACTAATGATTTAGATATTCAGACACTCACAATCCTTGAAGAATACCTTATAGATTTTCCTGGTTGCGTAGTCTTAGTATCACATGATAGATATTTCATGGATAGAATCACCCATTCCCTACTTGCATTCCGTGAAAATGGAGAAATCCTCCAATCACATCTATCCTATTCGGAATTTCTTGACCAAGATGATAAAGAAAAAATTCGAACAGGTTCTAAGCTTACTTACACAGGAGATGAAGAATTAAATTCTAACGAGAAATCAAATTCAAAAGATGATTCCAATCAAACGGATACTAAAAAGAATCCATCCTCCAATGAAAATACAAAAAGCTCTAAATCTGATTCATCAGCTCCTAAGAAACTAAGTTTCAAACAAATTCGCAGAAAAGAAGAAATAGAAACTAAAATGGGTCAACTAGAATCCGAACAAAAAGAACTAGAAGCTAAGATTCCTAGCTTATCTTCTGATTACACTGCACTTACAGAAGCTACCACTAGACTAGGAAGCATAGAAAGTGAATTAGAAAGCTTGCTGATTGAATTGGATACAATAGGATAATAACAAATCTAGAGATTAGTATTTTTGCATTCTCCCTTATAGTATTTTAGCAGATTATCATCTAATCCTCTATTGATTGCAACTTTTAAGATCTGACGGTTAGGCTCTTCAGAAAATTGAGAATAGAATACCATCGGTAGATAAAAAAGGTGTATTACTGTTCCTGCTCTGACAGCTTGAAGAGATTCACATTCGTATCCGTTTAATTTGCTCTTTATTTTCAAATGAGATCTAATTTCTGAATAAAATGGAAGTAATCCTAATGTTAAAAAAGAAAAAGCCGCTTTTAATTGATTCGTATTATATTCTTTCCATTCCTCATCAGTAGGAGGTTCAGAGGAAAATTCACATTGATACCAAATAAGTGAATATTGGATATCCTGCTCGATTGGTTCATTTTCTGTTAGAGAACGATTATTTCTAAATTGAATTTGCCTTTGGAATTCTTTTATTAGAGCATCTTTTTTAGCTGAAAAAAGAAAAGAATCTTCATCCTGACAATTTTGTGAAACTAAAGTTTCTTTAATTGTAAAAGTAATATTTTCTTTTACATCTCTAGGTGTATAAGAATCTATTGAATGAAAGCAATTAATATTAAAAATACTTAAAATGAAAACCGAAAATAAAATTTTATATTTCAAACTAATTTTTCCATGAGCTAACTTTAAAAAATCTTATTTTTTTAACCACATTTTTTTTGCTAACTTAATTTATGGTTAGATAAAAATATGCTAATTTAAATTCATAAATTTAACAAATAAGATTCTAAGCTATCCCTAGAGCAAGCTTGGATGCAACCTTCATACCATCCATAGCTGCTGAGACTATTCCTCCCGCATAACCAGCTCCCTCTCCACAGGGATAGAGTCCTTTAATCTCGATATGTTCTAAACTATCAGCATCTCTAGGTATCTGAATTGGTGAGGAAGTTCTGGTCTCGGGAGCATGGATTACTGCTTCATTGGTAGCATAACCTTTCATAGTCTTTCCAAATTCTAGAAAACCTTTTTGCAAAGATTGGTAGATTAACTTTGGAAGTACTGATGCTAATTCTATTGATACGATACCGGGTGGGTAAGATGTCTTGGGTAGTTCGGAGGATAGTTTGCCTAAGGTAAAATCTATATATCTTTGAGCTGGTGCTTTTTGTGTCCTGCCAGACTCTAACCAGGCTCTCTGTTCTATGGATTTCTGGAATTCCAGTACGGCAAGTGGACCATGCTTTTGAAAATCCTTCAAATCATTTAATCGAAGTTCCACTACAATACCTGAATTAGCAGTAGGTCTTGACCTTTGGGAAGAAGACCAACCGTTTGTAACTATTTCTTCTTGGCTAGTCGCACAGGGTGCTATCACACCTCCTGGGCACATGCAGAAGGAATAGACTCCCCGCCCATCAATTTGCTTTACGATACTGTAAGGAGAGGGCGGAAGATAATCTCCCCTAATATCACATTTGTATTGGATAGTATCAATTAAGCTCTGCGGATGTTCAACTCGAACACCAATGGCAATGGGTTTTGCATCAATACGAATTTTCTTTCGCTGCAGTAGATAAAATATATCTCGTGCGGAATGTCCAGTTGCTAAAATTACTCGATCAATTTCAAATTTAGATCCATTTAGAAAAGTTAAAGATTGAATCGATTGAGATTTGATTTCGATATCTACTAATCTTGTGTTGAAATGAATCTCACCACCATGAGCAAGTATACACTCACGCATATTCTTAAGGATCTCAGGCAACTTGTTCGTACCAATATGAGGATGAGCATCCACAAGGATATCAGAAGGCGCACCAAATGCTACAAGTAGTTCATAAATCTTTCGAACATTTCCGCGCTTGGTAGATCTAGTGTAGAGCTTTCCATCTGAATAAGTTCCAGCTCCTCCTTCACCGAAGCAATAGTTAGAATCTTCATTCACTGTATTATGAAGATTTATTGCTCGTAAGTCGAATACTCGTTCACGAACATTTTTTCCTCTTTCAAATATTACTGGTTTTATGCCAAGTTCCAAGAGCTGCAAGGCAGCAAACATCCCAGCCGGTCCAGAACCTATAATCGCTACTTCTTTAGCTGATGTAACATTCGTATAATTTGGTAGAAAGGATTCAGGTAAAATTGGTGAAAAAACTTCGTCCACATAAACTTTAAATTTTTCTTGGTAAACAACATGTTTGGATCTTGCATCTATCGAACGTTGGGTTGCTTCAATATACGAAATACGTGATTTGGAAATTTTTAATTTCTTAGAAACAGATTCCAAAAGATTCTCAGGAACCTGAGAAATCTCAGGAGCTAGCCTTAGCTCAATTTCATGTATCATTGTAATTATGCTATAAACTTAAGAATAGATTGAAAAGTAGGATGAGTTATGAAAATCTAAAATCAAATTTTCGTATCCAACCATTTCTTACGAGCTACAGATTTCTTAACATTCTCAAGTAATTCTACTGTGATTCCCATATTCAACTTGTTGACTTCTGGATCCTGAGCTGTTGCTTCCAATTCATCTATAATATAGTCGACTAGATTCTCTATGGATCTAACACCCGATTCATCTTCTAGGGTTGCTACTACAGCTTGTGAAATTGCATTATAAAGAATTGAACTGATCTCTCTTGCAAGATTATCCTTCCAGGCCTTAGGAAGAAATCCAAATCGATTTGGTCCTATTTCTGATTTCTCAAGAATTTCGGTGATGGTCTTTTCTATTAAATCACCTAATCTCTCGTTAGATGCAATTTCTTTAATCTTACGGACAACAACCTTCTTAATGTCTTCCCTATGAGAATCAATCGCCTTGGTCATAATCTGTAAAGATGCACCTGATTTTATTTCTTCCTGAGATTCAGTGAGAATCTGTATTGTTACCATATCCGAAAGCTCTTCTTTTATGATATTCCCATAGTATTTGATGGTTCGTGAAATTATATCATTGCCCACAGGCACTATACGGCTGGTCTTCAGGATTAGAAATATTTTATAGATACGAATCAAACGGAATAATCGGAACTCAACAACAGGCAGTAATCCTAAAACATCATACCAATGGTAGATGGGATATAGAAACCAAGCCATATATTTCTTTTTGCGAATTGCAATAAACCAGCTCAGTGCAAATTCACAAAGGAAAAAAGCAAGAAAGGGTGCATCTAAAGCCAGGTAATTATTAACAGGCTGTCCATTTTTACCAATATGGCGATAGTAATTCACTCCCATTAAATCTCGAATCTCATTATCAAAGATAGCAAATTTCTCATCCATACTTGAATCTGGATTTCTCCAAAACCAAGTAAATACTAAGGCAGTAGATGGAAAGCTCTTCTGACCACCTAAGGATTTAGTCAGTAAATCTCTATATTCTTTGTCTAAATTTCTTGTCTTAATTGAATCATAGCGAGTCTTGATATTAGATTTAATTTTAGAGATATTATCAGTTTGACCAGATTCTTGAAAAGGATTCGTCTCTACTATATGGATCATTTGGTAATCCATCTTAGACAAAATGTCATCTTTTTCCTCTCGCCATCCTCGTTGAGTCTCAACTCTGGAAAGCAATAGTAAATCTGATTCTAGTTTTTCAATATGTCCAGAGATATAATCATCTTCTGAGTAAGAAAGTAAATCCATGAAGAGCTCTTCAGTATCTAATAAATCTTGGGAAATATCTGTTGGTTTCTCAACTAAAGTGTATTTTTCTAATAATAACGATTTTTCATTTTGTAATTTTAAATCATCTTGTGTATAGACTAATTGAATAGCTTCTATGATCTCAGATAGCTTAGAGGTGAATTCTTCTGAATGTACTTTTGGGTCTTTTACTTTTTCTAAATACTTTAAGGTATCAACAAATCTAATGTATTTTTCTGTACTTCGATGAGGCTCAATACCAAGTATAGGTTTATCATAAAACTTTAAAACTTCAGGAAAATTTTTATAATAATAAGGTCTTAACCATAGATACGTTAGATCGAAGAGGATCAAAGTAAGGTTGGCTAGCACAACCATGACCATCACAAAATCCCATATGATAAATAAATCGAACTTTTTTGATTTCATGATTTTACCTCCTAATAATTAAAACAAAAGTAAATTATTTCTGATTCTCTTGTTTAATTCTTTTTTCAATTACTAAATTAAGAGCATCCACTAATTCTTGGAATTCATCTCCTTTTCTCGTGCGAATTGGATAAGTGTTCTCCCCATTTGCTAACTTCTGTAGATTCATCTTAATATTATGAATGGGTCCAGCCATCTTATGCGATTTGAATATTGAGAAAATGAAAATTAGGAATAAGTAGATGGAAGAAAGAATTGCTACTGCCGTAAATTGGATAGAATAGCGATCTAGTTCATGGTTGTAATCTGGTAAGAATATTTCACGAGCTACAAATTTTTCAGATTTTCCATCATCGCCTTCCACCTTATAATAGACTTGCATTGGATCTTGGCGTAACTTAAATACTGCTCCACCCTCGTACTTCATCTGATTGAGCCAATAAAGCACGACTAGGGAAGATAGGACTCCAAGAACAAAGAGAATAAAAAAGTGAAAAAGAAAGCGAAATTGGAATTCTCGATCTATTATGTAATTGAAGCGGAAACTTTTCTTATTACTATCGTGCATGCGATAAAGGTTCGCATGACTTGTCTGGAGATCAACGTATTTTTTCTACTTCATTGATCTTTGATTGAGGAATCTTGGACTCGCCCTTCACTGTTCGAATGTAAATAAATTTCTCATCCATTTTGAATACAACTCCACGGTAATTTTCGCCGTCTGTGGTAGAAACCTGTTCTAGAATTGAGTAAATTCTGAAAATGTCTTCCTCGCTCTGAATTACTCGAGAAAGCTCAGACTGTGGAACATCTTGAATCGAAACATAATCCAACTCAGCTAGACTTCTCAGATTCATGGATCCCAGCTTGGTTTTCTTCCAATCTCCAGAACTTTGAATCACTTCTTCATTGGAATCAATTTCTTGGGATAAACCAGTCGAAGGCTGAGAGACTAAAACCTTGCCTTCACTTACTGCAACGGTTAAACTTCCTTCTTTGTTCTCAGTTAGAAACTTGGTTCCCCTAACTTCTACTTTTGAATCTTCTGTTCTGATTACAAATTGAGATGTTTTATTTAATTTATGGATGTGTGCAAGAATAGAACCCTTAGAAAGATAAACCGTAATCTTATGCATATCTAAATCTTGGATCATCTTTTCTAAAATAATGTCGGAATTTTCACGTATTCGAATACTAGCCTGTCCAGTTAGATATAAATCGACGAAAGATCCTTCTTCTACCTGGATACGATCCCCTTTTTCTAAATTACTGAGAAGATTGAGATGGGATCTCCGAGAACCATCTGAATTCACTACATAAGCATCACCACTTACATCGTGAATTTTCACAGCATATGAATTTTCTTTCGTAATCTTCGTGAATGGAAATAAATATATAAATGCAAAACACAAACCTGCTGCGGCGGCTAAAAAAGATGATGCAATCTTCGCTTTGCGTGCAAATGGTACTACTTTTGGTTGATTTAAATCTGCCAAATGCTTGCGCCAAAGATCTTCGAAGGTAGGAAAAGATACAGTTTCAGATCCTGATCTCGTTTCCATTTTCTTTAACTTAGAACGTAATGAATCCAATATTTTCTTAGCGGGATTTTCTTGGCCTTCTAAGGCGGAAGTAAGTTCATCAGGATTCCATTTCATATTACTTTCTTCCATCATTACGTCTCAAGATTGATTTTCTTTTCTTCTGCTAGCTTAAGCAGATTCGATGTTGCCTTCACTACCATGCGTGAAGCGGTTGAAACGGAGATTCCCATTATTTCGGAAATTTGAGTAAGATTGTAATCTTGGATATGCCTGAGTTCTATAATACATCTTTCATCTTCGTTTAAATAATCCAAACACTGCCAAAGTTTACTTTCTAAATCCTGCCACTCTAATCTTTTCTCAAAACTTGTATTTGTAGCATGAATTTCTTCATTTAAGGCAGAATTCTCTTTCATTGTTGAGAATTTTTTGGCAAAATTAATAGAACGATTTCTAGCAATCGTATAGAGAAGCATGATGGATTTCTCTTCGCTAAGATCCTGCTCTGAATATGTTTTAAAGAAACTCAAGAAAGTATCTTGGGTTAAGTCCATAGCCGTATCCGAATTTCTTGTATATTTGAACAAAAAATCATAGATACGCTTCTGGGCCGAAGCATACAGCTTCTCCATAGATAGCTTTTTATCCAACATCCACTCCAATAGTGTGGAATTTCCAGAGTAATCAAGTAAAATCTCGAAGACCATTCTGTTTTATTCAACAAGCAGAAATGCCAAATTTTTCACATTTTTGAAAAATCTTCTCATTTAGGGAATTCCTGGAAAAGATTTTACGTATTGGATCTTTATATCAGGAAAGGAAGTCACAATTTGAACCTTAAAGTCTGGAAATGAGCTCACTTCTTTCCACTGACCGCATTTGCTAGGAAAAGAATCCACCATCTGCACCTTTAGATCTGGAAATGAACTTACAATCTGAACTTTGAGATCCGGGAAAGACTTCACAAACTGAACCTTCCCTGAAAGATTATGTCCCTTATATTTACAAGATTTTGGGTCTATCTTGGGAGCAGCATATAAGCTTCCCGAGAGCAACAGAGCGAGCATTAGGTGAGGAAAAATCTTTTTAAAATATTTAAATTCTTTCATCAAAGCATTAGACGATTCCATCTTTAAGAAAATTCATCGGACTGTAAGGTGGGTAGAAATGAATTTCTACTTCGACGGCTTCGAAATGGTGAAAACCAAAGAATGGGATTGAAATGCAAATAATTTCTTTTTAGTTTCCTCTTAGCATATGTTGAACTTAAAAAATGCGAAGGATTCAACTCACTATTTCTATTTTTTGAGATTTCTTTCCATGCTATAAATTCCAATTCCAGGCTCTACAATTTCTAATAGTAAATATCTTACTTGGGTGATAGGATTTTGAAACTCTTTAGGAAAATTATCATTCCGATCTGGGTATAGTAGTATTTGCGCATTTTCTTTGTAATTACATTCTATACGGTATTCTCGAATTATATATTTTAGCACAGGATCGAATTGAGACTCAGGAGACCGAAATTCATTCCATTCGAATGAATCAACGTTCGGATACTTTTCACAAATCGATTGCAAGGATCGTTTTGTGTTTTCGAAATTCCATTTATCCGAAGGTAGTATATTTTTTTGGAAGCTATAAAGTGGGAATAGTATAAAAATCAAACTCACAATTGGGATAGTATAAGTATCTCGAAATGGAAAAAAGAATTTAATGAAATTGAGAATTTGGTTTACAACATAACTCAGTAGTAACAAAGAGAAAGGAAGAAAAATCATGAAATAATGAAGACTTCGGTATGATTGTCCTATCCTTAAATAGAATAAAAAAATAAATAATAGAATGATTAATGTTGAAATAAGTATAGGTCTTATAAAATATTTATGCCGTCTGTGAAGATATAGAAAGAATATAATGATTGCTATCAACAGCAAAGCAAGGCAGAACAATATAAAATCACTCATCTCATAATAGCTATCCGTTAAGGGAAATAAATACAATGAGAAGAGAATCTCAGCTGTTCTTAACCCGTCCTGTAGACTCTTCTCACCTAGATTGAACAAAATTGCTTTCGTATTTGCAAACTTTCGTATTATCTCTGCATAGGCATAAGGCAATAAAGAAATTCCTATAAGAATAGAATAGAACCGAAAGCGATATAGATTGTTAATTTTAAAATCAATTAATGTAAATGAGTATATAAATAAAGGGAAAAAAACTATCGATATCAAATGAAGATGGAGACTAAGAATAAAAAATAGAAACAAAATTAATAAATTCTCTACATTTTTTCTTCGTAGAAATCTTAAATAACTTACTAACATCAATGATGAAAGCGAATATAAGATTACATTGCTCCAGAGAATTGATAAAGAAAACCAATAAACAAAAGAAGTGAGACTTAACAAAAGATAGATGAATGATATATTCTTAGAAATTTTAAATAAAAAATAACAAGTATAGACAAGTGCGAGTGTATTTAGAATACCGAATCCCATATGGATCCAAAATGGATGGTTTGAAATTAATTTTAGAGCCGAAATTATAAAATAAATGAAAGGGCCAATAGGATAAACTATAGGTTGGGTTGTTGATAGATAGGGACCATAAAGTGATTTTAATCTTCCTCTAAAAAGGTAGCTAGCATTTTGAAATTGGTCAATCTGATCTCCCAGGAATGGAGAAGCTTCTAGATTAAAATAAATGAATACTACAGAAATAACAAAACTATATAATAGAATGAAATATAATAAATACCGATTCCACATAAGATCAATTCATTTTGTGCTCAATCAACAATTTAGCAATGAATTTTCAGCAACCCAATCATTGACCTATGCTTAAATAAATAAAATAAACTAGATTTCTACTTCACTTCACGAATTTGGATAGTATCCACTCTCTCTTCCCCTGCAATTACATCTGAAAGTATAACAACCTTCTCTCCACTTTCAAGCATCCCTTCTTTCTTAAGGATTTCAATTGCATGCTTGATCGTTTTTTCAGGATCACTGGAGAAATCAATTCGGTAAGGAATAACCCCTCTATTTAACCAAAGCTTTCGTCTAACAGATGTCATATTTGTAAATGCATGAACAATCGCAGTCTCAGGATGAAAAGAAGAAACATGATTAGCCATGATCCCTCGACGTGTAATTACAATGATGGCAGGAGCAGCTAATGAATCAGCTAGATGGGCAGCTGACCTAGCCATCTCTTCTTTCTTATCTTGGGGAATTTTACTTTTAACATAACCACTTCCACCACTCATTTCAATTCTTCTGGCAATTTTATCCAACATTTCGACACAACGAACGGGGTATTTACCCATTGCTGTTTCGCCTGAGAGCATAATTGCATCAGCTTCTTCATACACAGCATTTGCGACATCAGTGACTTCTGCTCGAGTCGGTGTAGGATTATTGATCATACTTTCCAATAAGTGAGTAGCTACGATTACTTTCTTACCATCTAAGGCACATTTCTTGATAATACGTCTTTGAATAATTGGTAAATCTTCTAAGGCTACTTCAACACCAAGGTCTCCACGAGCTACCATCACACCATCTGATACGGCAATGATCTCATCCAAATTCCGAACACCTTCTTGGTCTTCGATTTTTGCAATGATTTGTGCATGTGCTCCTTTACCTTCAATAATTTTTCTTAGTTCGACAACATCATCGGGTGAACGAACAAATGAAAGCGCAAAAAAATCAATTTCCTCTTCTAAACCGAACAGAATGTCCTTATGATCCTTGGGAGTGATGCTGGGCATATTTACACGAATTCCAGGAAGATTGATGTGTTTCCTTGAGCCTAGCTTCCCACCATCTAAGACCTTACAAACAAGTTCGCCTTCTTTGATTTCTTGAACTGCTAAGTTGATGAGTCCATTATCAACTGTTACCTTATCACCCACTTTTAAATCTTTTACAATATCTATATAATTAACGAAAACAGATTGTGCTTCAGACTCTCGACCAGGGATAACATGAAAGGAAAAAGTTTCACCAACCTTCAAGTCCAATTCGTTATCCACGTCACCTGTTCTGATCTCGGGGCCTTGCGTATCCATTAAGATCGCTATAGGATATTTTCCTAAATCCTTGTTTAAAGATTTAATATTCTTAATTATCTTTCTATGAAAATCATGATCTCCATGTGACATGTTTAATCGAGCTACATTCATACCTGCCATAGCAAGTTGTTTAATCATATTCTTGTCAGATGTAGCTGGGCCAATCGTACAAATAATTTTAGTCTTTCTCGCTCGGAGAATCTGGTTAGTTGGTTTTTTATTTTTGTCCATTTTTATCTTATCTTAGGCAATATTCTATCTAAAAATTCAGCTAATGAAACTGCTAAATCGTATTTCATCTGCTCTCTCATGGCTCCAGATTTCTGAGCCTTAATTACTTCTTCTGCTGCTTCGAGAAGTTTTTTTCCATTCTTTTTCAAATAACTTCTCGTAATTAAAATCGGCCATACATATTTCTCAGGTTGATTTCGAACCATATATGAGTAAATTTCTTTTCCGCCCTTTTTCTTTAAGAAAAAAATTAGATCATCCTCAGTCATAGATCCAGCCACCTTATCTAAAACATAGGTTCGATCTGGATATACTCCAAAATCCCATGCTTCATCAAGGGCAGACATGATTTTTTTTAATTTTTCTTTAACAGCAGGATCGTCTTCTGGTTCTGGTGCAGAAGCAGCTTGAGTATCCTCTGAGCTATTATCTGATCCATTATTTGCTGATTTCTTGGCAAGCTTCTCATTTTCTTTCTTTATTCTTTCTTCAGCAATTTCAGTCCGTTTCTTCGCAATATGTTTAGCTCTTTGATCAGCTACTTGTTGTTTGACATTTTTTATTACTGCGTTTCTAATACTTGTCGCTTCAAACTTATGAACCTTTTTATTCCCCATAAGCATACGCCAAAGCCATGTTAGAAAAGGAAGATGCTTAAAAAGAGCACTGCTTTCTACATCCTCAAAAGATTTTACTACATCTGGTTCATCTATATTTGAGATAACATCCATTAGTCTAAGGATAGTTATTTCCGAATCATTCCCAGATACTGAAAATACTCTTTTGGCGGATTCGATAGCTGACTTTATACCATCTTTATGTAAAATATATTCGAAATAACTTTTTTTATCAGCATATTCTGCATAAAGGATAGATGAATGCTTTATAATTGTTGTGCGCATCTCTTCATCCAAAGCTTCACCTTGAATTCTAAGGAGATTGAGATCAATAATCTTTCCCGCTGACTGAATGTAAGCCATAATCTCATCGAAAGTCTTTTTCTTCTCTTCTTTCTTTTCTTTGTCTTTCTCTTGGTTGTAATAATCAGCAAGAAGGATAACTTCTTCTACTAAGGCCTTTTGATCGCCATAGGAATCTGTCAAGAATTGAGAAACTTTACTAGCAATTTCTTTAGGATCTTCCCAATCTTCATCGCTAGGTTTCTCTATAACCCCAATACGTATTAAATCCGGGATGATCACTTCTTTAAGAATATCAAGATATATTTCTAAGCGGTTAAAGATTTCATCTTTTTTGAAGAAATAAAATACAGATTTATTGCCTGCCTTAGATGCCTTCTCATTTCGAATAAAGAAGATAACTTTATCTTCTACTAACTTTTTAAGGATGGGTTTGAGATGGATTAGGATTGTTGTGTCTTTTAATACTTTAGTTTTGTCAAAAGGACAACGAAATAAATTTCCTATTTCAGTGGATGCATAGGTTTCAAATAATCGATTTTCTGAAACTGCAGTTCTTATTTTATCTGAAAGATATGCCTTAGCGGGGGATTCTCTTTTTTCCTTAACCCATTTCTTAATATTATCTATACTTATATCATTCAGACCTGTAGCATAACGATAGGAAGTTGTCCCGTCTGCAGCAGTTGGGCGACAAAATACTGTATGATGTTTTAGGTGAGATTCAGGCTCATGGCTTTCTCCAGTCAATTCACTAGGAGAATATTCGATATAGTTTAATTTCTTAATCATGGGAGGACGTAGTTTTATCCCATACTCATTTAAGAAAAAATTTAACTTATCCTCTTCAATAGTCATTTCCTTAAGCAACTGCTCTACTCGAGGCAAGGACTTGTTCATTGTAAATTTCTCAGTCCACTCATAAAGTATCATAAGAAGTCGATAGATCCCCTTATTTTGCAAGTCGCCTCTTGCTTCAATAGACTGTGTTCGTTGAAGTGCCATGGTATAGTCTAGCACCTTCAACTCTGGTAAATTGGGATCTAACATAGTAATTGTGCTATATTAGAATGAAGAATTTTACTTGGATGATAAATATCCTTTTTTGTAAAGTAATTCTGCATTCAATACAGCTGCACCTGCGGCTCCTCGTACAGTATTGTGACTCAAGACTACGAATTTCCAATCAAGAATTGGATCTTCTCTAAGTCTTCCTACAACAACTCCCATACCTTTGCCTTCGTACAAATCCAGTCTAGGTTGTGGGCGATCGTCTTCTTCTCTATATATAATCGGCTTTAAAGGGGCAGATGGTAAACTCAGTTTCTGAGGTTCTGCCTGAAAATTCCTCCATAAGGAAATAATTTCTTCTTTTGTAGCTTTCTTTTTCAATTTTAAGGAAATACAAACAGTATGTCCATCGAAAACAGGAACACGATTGCAATGGGCAGACATTTTGAAATCAGCAGGAACGATTTTGCCATTGGAGACATGACCCAGACATTTCTGAGGTTCGACTTCTGCCTTTGGTTCTTCACCACCGATAAACGGAACAACATTACCCATTATATCCATGGATGGAACTCCTGGATAACCCGCTCCCGAAATTGCCTGCATGGAAAAAAGCATAAGACTCTCGATTCCAAATTGGTCGAACAATGGTTTTAAAGCAATAGTTACACCCATAATTGTACAATTTGAATTCGTAATAATTTTGCCTTTGGTCTTTTGCGCATCTAATACTGCTAGGTGTTCTGCATTCACCTCAGCACTCAGTATGGGAACATTTTCAACCATGCGATGGTTCTTACTATTGGAGATGACCATGACACCCGCTTCAGCATAAGCAGTTTCTACTTCACCTGCGATACTTGCATCCAGTCCGGAGAAAACTATACTAAGTCCAGGAGTGTCCTTAGGACTAGGAGGTGTAACGACCATAGCCTTCGCATAATTAGGAATATCAGATGAAATCTTCCATCTGGATTTCATCAAATCTCCGTACGTCTTACCAACACTTTTCTCAGAAGCACAAAGTGCGGAGACTTCAAAAAACGGGTGATCCTCTAATAATTCAACAAATCTCTGACCTACAGATCCTGTAGCTCCCAGTATTCCAACTTTTACTTTTTCCATAAAATCTTTTCCTAAATTTGCCTTTCTGCTATTTTCTTAAAGCAGAAAAATTTCTTATTTCTTCGCAATAAATATGATTCATTTTTACCATGCCTGGATAGGTAAAATGGTGGTAATCGCTAAAATCTTGCATACGCAGGTTTTCTTTCAAATCTATGAATTTTACTGAAGAATTCTGCAGATTTTTCAAATACTGCAAATAACCTTCATACCAAAGGGAGTTTTTGTACCAATCTAAGGAGATTGGATTTTCTGGATTGTTGATTAGCAAGAGTGGAATTTGGCGTTTTGCAAATTCCTCACTGATTTTCTTTAGATAAGGAAAATGCAAAATGGGAATAAATTCTTGACTGGCGAGTTTCTTCTTTGAATCGGCTAGTTCTACAAGATAGCGTATTCCAGGTCTTAGGTGGAGATCTTCCAAAAGCCGAAAGTAAAAATACTCTTCGTATCTATCATCATCCATACCGAGATAGCGCAGATCTTCCGTTCTCTCTTCCCTAACATATTGAGCATCTTGTATTGGCTCATCGAGTGCAAAAGTCTGTGTTAGACGGACTCCCATAGGGTCCCAGTGGTAGTCTTTTAAGAAACCAGTTCCTTCAAATGCTGACCATGTAGTACTCAATTCAGCTTTTATTGCACCAGCATGTCTTGCATCAAGTTGGATCTTTGTCCAACCAGGCTTCGCAAATTTTTTTGTCTCTTCCCAGGTATCCGAAGAAAATTTTATACTCAAAGGCTTTCCATTGAATATATCAGGAACAATCTCAAGCCACATTCCCTCTTTGCGTAATTTTTTAGAAAATGGAAATGTAAATTTCTGTCCCGTCCAACCAAGTGAGTTAACTCGTTCTGGTATTTGAATACCAGCATAGGCATGGTATCTTGAATTCCGTCCAAATCTATGGTTGTAGATATTTTCTAAATTTTCTGTATAAATATCCTTGAAGGCATAAAAACGAAAAAGAGCAGCAAGCAAAAAGTCTGACCTTTCTTCCCAGTCCAAATCCTTCCAAAAATGCGAAACTGTCTGCCAGGGAAAAATGATTTTAGCCTGAGGAGCCTCTGCTTCGGTTATCGCATCCTTTAACAATAGTTCATTGGGCACCTCAGCAAGAGGCTTTCCTGGGAAAAGAACATTGGCCCTATGCATACGAAAGTCAATGAAGTTGATCGGATAGACGACTAAATCAGGCTTCAATTTCCATAATTCATCTAAAAATAGATAGAGATACAAGGGACTCTTGCCAGCGTATGAAAAGTACTCAACGTCCCAATCTTCTTTACTAATTCGTTTTAATTCATCACGGACTAATTGTTTATCCATGCTATAATAAGCTATACTTGAACCTACTATGAATACTCGCTTATTCTTTTTGGGACGACTTGCAATGGATTTCCACTCATATATAAAATTATAAAAATGATTCGTGTTCCAAGGGCTTTCGTTAGGAATTTTCCAAAGCAGAAAACCAAAAAAAATATAATCCAAAACGAAAATGCTCAATGCAAAAATTAATGCAAATATTGTATTTTTGGACATGAACATAACTCCAATATTCTAAAAAATGCTAAAAAACAAAGTAAATAAAGGGTTTTCCGGGCCTTGCAAGTAGTGTAATAGCTATAGCGATAATAGCAAATGCAAGCCCATGCTTAATTTTGAAGGGAGAATTTTCCCAGTATTCTGGGTGAATTTTGCATTTTCCGGCTATATGTCCTACACTCAAGAATAGAAATACGAGAGAAAAGGAAGTTAGAAAAGTATAGGGCAATTTCAGTCCAGAATCTAAAGTAAAAACTTTTAAAAACATTTCCATCGCTGTAGAAAAATCAGGAGCTCTAAATAAGACCCAAAGAAGCGTTGTTAAAGAAAAGACCAAAAGTGTTGGAAATAATTTATAAATAAAAATCGATTTAAATTTACCAAATGAACTTTCTTTTAAATTCTCAGTAATTGTAATTTTTTTATCGAAGAACAATCTTTCTAAAGCAAGTAAGAAACCATGAAGACCGCCCCAGATCACAAAATTCCAACTGGCTCCATGCCAAAGCCCGCCCAGAAGCATTACAAGAAATAAATTCCTGTAAGTTAGCAGAGAACCTATCCTGTTCCCACCTAGTGGAATATAGAGATAATCTTTCAACCAAGAAGAAAGGGATATATGCCATCGATTCCAAAATTCACTGAAACTTTTAGATAAATACGGTAGATTGAAATTCTTAGATAAACGAAAACCGAAGAGTAGTGCAATTCCTATTGCAATATCACTGTAGCCACTGAAGTCTAAAAATATCTGAAAACTATAGGAAAGAATAGAAATAAGTGCAAATGACCAATCTAGGGCAGATACATTCCCATAAGCAAAATCTACAATTTCAGCCAATCTATCAGCCAGAACCGCTTTTTTAAAAAATCCCAATGCAATCCAAGAGAATGCTGAAAATAAGGGAACTTGGCTCCATGTAATTCTATAATACAGTTGCGGTAAAAATTCTTTAGCCTTCACAATAGGTCCAGCTACCAATTGAGGAAAAAAACTCACATAAAGACAATAATCCATCCAAGATTTGGAGGGTTTTATGATTCCTCTATACAAATCTATAGTGTAGCTCATGGATTGGAAAATGAAAAAAGAAATCCCTAGCGGTAATACCCATTCTATCGATTCTATTGAGTTATTATAGTCGTTTAATTGATTTATTTCAGTCACTTTAATGATTATATTTAGTATATTAATAGACATAAAGTGAGCATATTTAAATAGCAAAAGAGTGCCTATATTTAGGCATATTGATGTCAATAAAAAAAGTTTTTTTCGATGAGATGAAGTTTCGATTAACTTTCCTAGGTAGTAATCCCAAGTTACCACAGAAAGGAGAATTAGAATGAATATTTTGTTTAGTGTAATATAAAATAATAGAGAGGAAAAAAGTAATAAAGCGTTATTAAGATTATTTTTATGCTTTTTATTGCCTAACTTTAATCCTTTGTTATAGGTCGAGGCATTTTCGGCTAATGATGACTCAGTGCTTTTATCTTTTTCTCTACCTATGCCTATTTTTAATCTAATTAATAATTTATAATAAGCAGTTTTAATTAATTTAACAATAGAGCAATTTATTGCTTTAAAATAACCACTTTTATAAAGTATGGGCGAGCTGCCCGTATCGTCTTCAATACGAGTTAAGCCTAATGACCTATGGATATTAAAAAGCATAAATAAGATTGAAATTAGTCCAAAAAATGCTATAAATAATGGGGAAGTAAAAAGCAAAGGTTCTAATCTCTAAATAGTAAGGCTATACAACATATTTACAAGTTACTCCACAGTTTGGGCAAATGCAGGTAACCTCTGCCTTTACTCTTCTCCCTTTAGCGGATTCAACCTTCCCAATTGCCACAAAATCGAAGGCTACGCCTGAAGGGACATAATGACCGGATCCATATTTGGCCGATCCTTCGATTATATAACTACATGCATGGCATTTTACTCTTAATTTGATCGATTCAGCCAATTCCTACCAGCCCTAGACAAGATATATTAAGCAATTTTCGACAATTCTTGCTTATTTCATTTAAAAAATTCCCTGCCAAAATGGCAACCGTATCTTTTTTTCATGGCAATGCCATAATGGCATGAAAAGAAGTTGTTTCACGTAATCAATGATTTATTTTTTATCCCGGAGTTTAGATTGAAATTTAAAATATTAAGGTAATATCCAGTAAAGTTATTTAGAATTCAATACCCGGTAAGTGGGCAGATGGAGCAGACTTTTCCTTAATTTTGGAAGAAATCACTTTATAATCGGATGAGCATTCCCTCTGACATTAGGGGCATTTTTTATAATTTTATCGATTTTTTTTAACTACCCCATAAGCAGCCTATATTAAGGCATTTAATATACATAAACGACTCAATCTATCGTGAAATGGGCATTTAAATCCCCAAAAAATCGCAACTTAACTGCCCTGAATCTACTCTTATGGCTATAAATGACCTATACTAATTAAAACTTTCTATAGAAAAGACCTTGAGCGGTCATTTGAGGCTCTTTTCAAATCATACTTAACAGGCAATTATTATCTGCTCTGCCCTAAATGAATCATTTAGATAATTGCTTAAATCTTGGCTTTAATTACTGGCAGTTATATTTAATTTTTGGCGATTAACAATAAATGCCCATTGATCGGCAAGAAGTGCTTAAATTTAGTCTATTTTTTGTATTTTGTTTGGCACATCCTTCCAGTGTAGGTATTACAGTGGAAGGACGCAATTTTTGAAAGTATCGAGGGTTTAAAATTTATCCTAAAGCTTTACTAGGATTTTTTCTTTTTAGAAACTGTTTTCTTCTTTTTAGCAGGTTTTTTTGCCGCATCTCGTAGCTCAGATTTAGCAGCTGTAGGAATAATTTTTGTAGTTTTTGGCTTAGTTGCTTTTTTGATTCCAGCCATTGTTGATTCAGAATCTGAACCGTATCCTATGGGTTGATTACCTGTGCGCTCATTTCTTTTCACCATGTAAATGAAATGTCTTACATACTGCGTATAAGGTTCTTGAATGTCTTTTGGCTCAAATTCAAGAGGGTCTTCTATAAGAGTTTTGATTAAAGACATAGGAAGGTCTTCTTTGCTAGTTAGCAGTAATACTTCAAGTCGCTTACAGATTTCGTGGTCGTTGACTTCAATAGATAATCTTCGCATTGCGTTGAGTAATTTACTGAATGCAACTCGTTTAGGTTTGGATGCCATACGGATAGGATTTTACAATTCTCATTTCTTACAATACGTTTTTCATTCGTATTTCCTTGTTCAGCAGAAAACATCATTGTCGATATTTCATTGAGCATTGTATTCCTAACGGACTGCCCTTTCCCTTTTTCTTTCAAATAGAGTGCTGTAGAATTTTCCTTAATAGTTATCAAACTACCGATCAGCTTATTTAGACTATTTCCTTCTCTTACTTCAGGAATTAATTTATTACTGATTATTCCAATATACGGTAATTCGGATCTGCCAATGAAATTCGGCGAGAGAGAATCCTTCAATTCCATAATTAGAATATTGAACATAGAATCTAAGTCTCTATGTCTGCTAGACTCCGTATTTATTTTAAGCGAGATTTTATTCGATTTTGTCCAAATATGTGTTGGATGGATGAATGCGACTGAAACGATCAGGCAACTATTTCTAAGCTGGGATGGTATATTCTGAAGGAAGATCAAAAATTCCAAATTATTGGATTTGAAAATCTGGGCAGATTCTCCATTCAGAAGCAACAATCTTAAAAATGAATCCGAAGTTAGAGGAGAAATCTTATTAGTAAATTGATTGAAAGAAGAATAAGAAGTATCAATTTGAGGCTTCTTAGTAAAGGTCTCTAGGTAAGCTAGAGTCGTTTTAAAATTATTTGGTTTTATTTTAACCGGAGCAGCCGAGGCAAGTTTCCTCTCGGAATCTATCTCCCAATCAACCATAGCTACTGGAATGCTAGTTAGCTTCTGATCTATTTCGAAAATTCTTTTCACTTCTGATTCATGAATCGATTTCCAATCTTGAGCTTCGAGGTTACTTGCTTGGCTTAGGAAAAATAATACAGCAAGGGAAAATCCTAGAATCTTTGATCCAGATCTAGTAAACTGGAATAGCTTATCCGAAGATTTCATAGGCTGTTCGATTTGAAAAAATCGTGCCAATTTGTTTTGAAAAATGTTAAAAATCATAAGCTATATGCATAATTTAAGGCATATTTGCTAGAAAAACAAGTTTTTTTTAGGAAATCATGAGTTTTTTTGTAAGAAGTTTCCACTCCCAAAGGATCAGTTCTCTTTCTATTTCACGGCTCTCGTCTTGCTCTTTAGATAACAAGGCGTAGATCATAGCGGCAATCTCTCGGCTGAATTTTTTTTCACCAAGTTCTTTTTCAAATTCTTCAATTTGGCCATCCAAGATTAAAGTAGAAAGACGAAAGGCTTCATTCAATGCTACGAGTTTTTCTTTACTTGTCTTTAATTCAGGTTTGTTGAACTCGTTTCGAATCATCACTTCCAGGAAAGTTCTAATGAAAGCAACGTCCTGAGCTGTGAGCTTAAATTCTAGAAGTAGTTGTTTTACTTTATCTAATTCCATATTTCGAAGATGTATCCGAGCAAGGAAAACTGGATTTTGGGAATACTGATTTAGGTTGGAATTCGAAATTACATCTGTGGCTCGAACTTTATTGAAATCTACTACCTTGTCATCTGCGCTAGTGGACTTTTCTGTCTTGGATTCCACTGCAGAAATTTTCTTTTTAATCACCAAGATATTCATACTAGGAAAACGAATCTTCAAGGTAACCATATCTGTTCTAGGAAGATCCTCATCCACGATTAGATAATGATACAATTCTGAGGTTTCCGATTCTTTTACTAAGTCTTCTTTTGTGCTAAAATGCTGAACTAAAACGGGAAGAATATCGCTGGCTGAACCAGTCGCGACAAAGATCGTTTTAATTTCATTACTAAAACCATGTTGGTATGGAATTACCAATTTGCCTGCTTTTACATTCACAAAATTCAACTCGGAGAGGCGAAAGTGAGAAAGATTGAAATCGCTTCCCAGAAAAGCAACCCTAGGAACTGGAACAACTATAGATTTATTTTTCGAACCCCTTGGGACTTCTGGACCATCATTTGTAAAAACCACATAAGTCATTTTGGCAAGGCGAACCTTAACCAAGAATCCTCCTGGAGTCTTTCTTTCTTCGTAGAGTGTATCTTCCATAAATTATAATAAACCTAAGTTCTTCATTTTGTATTGCAGGGCTCCCCGGGATATTTTGAGTGCCTTTGCCATTCTGAGCTGATTTCCTGCAAAAATTTTCTCAGCGAGTAGTATTTTCTGACGCTCGAGAGCTTCCACACATTTCGGAAGATCCAAATCTTCTGAATCTTGAATTCCTATTGCAGCAGGCTTTTCAAAACCTTCTGATTCTTCTTCCCAGTTTAATAGATTAGACGATGTTTTCCAAATGGCTTTCCCTAAAGAATTTTTTAATTCTTCGAAATTTCCAGCCCAATTCTTAGAGCTTAATTTCTTCCAAACTTCATTCGGAATTTCCATTTCACTTTTACCCAGACTTATTGCAAGATCCCTAAAAACTTCTCGTATCACAGATTCCTTTTCCGTTCCACTTAGCTCTTCTAAACTTGGCAAAGAAAGAGCATTTTGAGAAATTATATCCCAAAATGCAGGATAGATTTCTTTTTTGGGGAGTCCGTTATCGATGAAAAAAGCATTTTTAGATAGGCTGGAATTTTGTAGCCACTCGTAGAAAATCCTCTGCTGGCCTAAACTGAGCTTGGTAAGATTCCCCAAAACAATAGAGCCTTCTTCGCCCAGAATTTCTTCCCAATGTAGTAGAGATTTTTCCAATTTACCGACTTGCTCAGGGATAGTATCCACCCAGATCCACTGCCCAGTTCTGCCCCAAGTTTTATGAAGATTTCTAGCCAAAGTCTTTTTCCCAGAACCCTTAGGCCCAATCAAAAGAACAGGCTTATCTTGCTTAAGATTCTGGTATTCTTTAGAAACATTTTTGTGATTATGAATCAGCCATTGGACGCCTGAAATTCCCTGAGAAGTTTCAGTAGTTATGGGAACTTTTTGCTTTTCTGGAAGGGAAAGAAAGTTCGCAAGAAGATATGCTTGGAACTTCCTTGACTCCTCAGATCCTTCAAATTCTAAAATTATAAATCCGATAAATTGTAGGCCGTCTTTTATTTTTGCCACAACAGCAAATTCAGAGATCTCTGAAAAAAGCGGGAATTCACTTTTTTGAAAAATCATAGGCTCTTCCTGTTCCTGGAGCTTTTCCAGATAACCTCTTCCGCTAGCTAGAAATGAATAGAAGAAGCCTTGTTCTTCATAGCCAAAGCTTGCTTTCTCAACAAAGCCTGATCCATCTTCAGATCTTTCCACCAATACTCCGCAAATCGCCCCTAAGAGTGCTTGAGACTCCTGTAGGATTTCAACCTTGCTTTTGTTCTTTTTCCCAGAATAAAGGTGCATAGATGAAAACTGTTTAAATTTAAGCATATTGTCAACCACGTACAGTAAAATTGTCGGATATCCGACAAAACTTTCACAACTATATTCTTGCCCTTTTCGGGCTTTTGCAGATTCAATTCTGGGTGTCGGATATCCGACAATTTAAGAGAATTCTGGAAATTTTCTTGTAGAAAACCAGGGTGCTCACAAAGCTTCAAGAGGGGAAAAAGAAGAATGATAACTGTCTCAATTGCTAACCAAAAAGGAGGGGAAGGAAAAACTACTACCTCATTAAACCTCGCTATCGGCTTAGCTCGTCGAGGCAAACGAACCCTCATAATCGATATGGATCCCCAGGCAAATTCGACTGGAATATTTCTAAATCCCGAGACTAGCTCAAAAAATCTTTACCATATTTTTAATAAGAAAACCAAAATGAATGAAGTCGTTCAGAAAGTTTATGCGGACAATTTATTTCTAGCTCCCTCCTCTACCAATCTTGCTGAGCTTGAAGCGATGAACACAAACTCAGTTGAAGCTCCATACATTCTAAGAGACGCCTTGCAATCAGTCGAAAAGGATTTTGATTTTTGTGTTATCGATTGTCCACCTAGCCTTTCTATTTTTACCATCAATGCCTTGGTCGCATCCAATTTTGTCATCATCCCCTTACAGGCTGAAAAGTTTTCAGTAGATGGAATTGTTGGTTTGCAGCAAACCATTTCCAGTATCAAAAAAAGGATCAATCCTAATTTGGAAATTATGGGCGCTCTTATCACCCAACTCAAACCGCAGACCTTGCTCACAAAAACTATAGTTCCAGTTCTGAATAAATATTTTAAAATCTTTGAAAATAGCATCTCAGATGGGGTTGCTATTGGGGAAAGTCATCTCGCTAAAAAGTCTGTTTTTGATTACAACAAATCCAGTCGACAGGCCCAAGAATACGAAGGCTTCGTGGAGGAATTCTTAAGTGAGCTCTAAAAGTAAAAGATTAGGTTCTTTAGCTGATGTCTTCAAATCAGAATCCCTGGATGGAACTATGCGAAAAATACGCATGGATAGAATCCAACCTTCCACCAACCAACCTAGGCAAGACAGAACAAAGGGCGTAAGTGAATTAGCAGAATCGCTCAAAAAAGAAGGACTACTCCAACCTATCGTTGTTGCTAAAGATGAAAAAGATGAGGACAAATACAGGATCATCGCTGGAGAAAGAAGATACCATGCAGCGACCAGCCTTGGTTGGATGGAAATCGAGTGCAAAATTTTTGATAGAAATGAAAAAGAAATCTATAAACTGGCTATCATTGAAAATCTGCAAAGGGAAGATCTCAGTCCTTTTGAAGAGGCAGATGCCCTAAACCACCTCAAGCTGGAATATAAATACACAGATTCTGAATTGGCTGACATGTTTGGCAAAAGTCGTAGCTATATGACAGAAATTCTAAGCATTGCGAATTTGAGTCCCAAAGCAGTGAAAGCTTGTAGAGAACTTGAGATCGACAATAAGAACCTTCTGGTGCAGGCGGCTCAGGCTGAGAAAAAAGGGAATCTACCTGAATTTTTAGAAAGAATCAAGGCTGGAGAACTCAAAACAGTCAAAGATGCTAAAAACTTCAATAAGGGTCTTACTATTGAGGTTGAAGCACCCAAGAAAATCCCCGCAAATGAGCAAACACTGCCCTATGAACAGAAATCTTCACAAATATCTGGATTTCGCATTCAAAAAAAGGCAGATTCAGTCAATATACTGAGCGATGACCCCATTCTTTTGATGGAGATCTACAAATTCATCAAAAAGGAAATTCCTAAAAAATTTCCAAATACCTAAACCCGTACTTAGCAAACATGTACTAAGACATAATTTTTCCTTATTTTTGCCATATTCGGCCTTGACAAAATAGGGTAGCCTCTTCATAATGTGACATAATCTAGTAAACACCGATATAGTACTTTTTTGGTGGTGGGGAACGAATAACTAGAGAACAAAACGATTCCCCAAGAAAAAAACCCCTGGGTGACCAGGGGCCGGGTGATCCCGAAGGAATGTTGTTGGATGAGACATAATAAACATTATGTCGGATTATTGTCAACCTACTTTGGGATTTTTTGATTAAAATTGGGATTTTTTGTGCAAAAATCTCATCGAGGTGACAGAATGAATGAACACCAATCGTATGTCCGTATCATGTCGGACATCTTGGATTCGGGAGTTTGGGCGAAGCTATCTCCAGCGGCAAGAGCCCTTTATCCCGTACTTTTGCGATTTACAGACTATAATTTCCGTTATGTTTGGCCCAATACAGAAACACTTCTGAGGCTAACAGGATTCCGTACGAAAAAATCAATCGTAGAAGCTAAAAAAGACCTAGAAAGCAATGGCTTAATCCATACAGTCTCTGGATCAGGACGTACGAGCACACGATTTTACTTTCGTTTCGACTATGAGGGATCTAAGATTATACCTCTCGGGGATACCAGCATCCACCCCAGAGGGGGACGACAATCTGCCACAGAGGAATATGCGAACGACATCGAGGGGGATAAAATGGGAAACCCGAACCATATTAATATAACCATAAACAATAACCAAGATAATAAAACCAAAGATGATTTGGATAAAGATAAAAAAGATCAATTTTCAGCAGAAAAGAATGTAACTAAAAATCAAATGCCTATTAGCTTAGAAAATTTACTGGAAGATTATGGCCCAGATGTGTTCCACTATGCTTACCAAGAAGCAAAGAAAAGAGATCTGCAAAATAACCTTCCCTATTTAAAGTCAATTTGTAGAAATAAAATTGCGAAGCTACAAGAAGAGCTTAAAATTGGGCAGAAATCAGCAAACCAAATCAAGCCCAAACCTTCCTGGTTTGGATTCTTGGAATGGGCAAAATCACGGCTTTCCATTTCCAGTTACCAAGATTTGCAGGAATTAGACATTCAAGTAGATGGAGATTGCATCTGCATCCAAGAAGAAGTAAGCAGTTCGCAGAGAACTATTATTGAAAGGTATTTTTCCCAGGAAGTAGAATCAGATATACTTGTGGTTTTTGCTTCCCCTAAAGTAGAGAACAGAATTTTTTGAACATTATGAGATATGAACCAATTCGAATCAGCCACCCTAGGCAAGTCCAACACGTCCGAGTCACAACCTCGGGAATTTTTGAAGAAAAATCTGGACAGATTATTTCCTTTTTAGATGAGAAAGAAAAAAGTGGCTTAACATCTATTATCCTAGAGCTATCCCCCGAAAATCAACATTTTAATCGAATTGAAATCCACCCTCTTGTCGGGGATACAGACTTTTTCCCAGATGTGTTTCGTATCGAGATGTCACAAGATCAAAAATACTGGGAACCTATTATCCAAGAATCTGGATTCAAACGTGCCCAAAAAGCTGTAGCTTTTTGGAATTTTACATTAACTTCAGCTAAGTATATAAAGTTTATATGTAAGGTAAGCCGTAAGACAGACCAAGGAAAATACAAAGTGTCCTTTGGTCAGTTTAATGTAATGATTTCTGGAATAACAGGAATCGAAGCGAGTTCAGAGCTTGATCGTTTGAAGGTTAAAGAAAACCTTATAGATACTAGACCAGACTATGGATGGGCATCCAGCGAAAGGCAGCATCCACAAGATGAATTTTTAGTTTTTGATCTATCGGCAATTCATAGAATCGAAGAAGTTCGTATGCTATCCAAACAAGATGAACTTACCAATTTTCCAGAGAAGTTCACCGTGTATTATAGCGAGGATGATTTATCTTGGCACCAACTTCTAGAAGAACCATCTTTCATGGCAGAGCCTGGAACTTGGTATAGGTGGAGATTTCTCCCAGTCAATGCAAGGTTTTTGAAAATCATTTGCAAGCAAGAAAAACAAGCTAACAAGGTATCATATTTATCTGAAATTATAGAAGTTGAGTTCTATGCAACTCCCGATTCAGCTGATGAAGAAAAAGGTGGTAAGACGCAAGGCCCTCTTCCCTATGCCTCGGTTCTTAGAGCAGGAATGGTAAGACTGGCAGTTGATGGTGAGACCCGAGAAGGAGTTTCTGTACAAGGATCTGATCGTAGATTAAGAGAAGGAACTACAGAATACAAGGGTATTGTTGAGCTTGCTACAGATGGTGAAGAAAGGGACGGTGTGGTTGTCCAAGGTAGTGATAAGCGCCTAAAACATGCTACTGAGCTTGCACATGGATTGACTCGTCTTGCTAGGTCGGGTGAAAGTAGAGAAAATGTTGTCGTTCAAGGAAATGATGAAAGATTAAAATTAGCAACGACTGAGAATCCTGGAATCGTAGAACTCGCATTAGATGGAGAGACTCGTCCTGGAATTGCTGTCCAGGCAAATGATAAACGTCTTCGTAAAGCCAGTCATAAAGAGCCAGGCTTAGTTACTCTTGCTGCAACGGGAGATGCATCTCCCGACAAAGTAGTAACGGGAGATGATGAGCGTCTCAGGGATGCCACAACAGAAGCTAAGGGAATTGTTCGACTTGCTCAAAATGGGGAAGAGTCTGCTCTTTCCGTAGTTCAGGGCAATGATAAAAGAATTAAAATTTCCACAACTGAATCCTACGGAATTGTACAATTAGCAAGATCGGGAGAGACTAAGTCAGGTGTAGTTGTTCAGGCTGATGATTATAGAATCAAACCTGCTTCTGAGGAAAATTTAGGAATAGTACAATTGGCACTACTTGGTTCCGATGAACCAGGTAAGGTAGTTGTTTCTAATGATCCTAGGCTGAAAGATGCTAGGTCTCCCCTTCCTCATACTCACGATTATGCAGCCAAGGATCATGATTATAATTCCCATACAGGATTAATTCGTCTAACAGGAGACACATCTTCTTCTTTCCAAGGGATCTTCCCCCCGCCTGATAAGCACTCTGTAATTTTTGGTAAAAACCAAAATCAAGAAGGTGCCGGAATTTCGGCAATTGGAAATAAGGAAGGAATCATAGGTTACTCGGAACAGACAGGAGTTCTCGGAATGTCTGCTGGACAATCTGGAACTGGATATGGTGTTCTTGGTCTTAGCAAAAAAGGATTTGGCGGTGCATTTACCTCTCAATCTGGTTATGCAGTTCATGCCAATGGCAAAGGATTTCCAGACAGAAATGTTCCAGGTTCAGGGAAAGGTCTCTTAGCCGATGGCGATTCTATGTTTCACGGAACGGTTGCCATTCATCTTGCTAACAGCCAAGATTGTATTGCTAAGAAATTCAAATTAGATACAAGAGATGTTGTCTCACCAGGAGATCTTCTTGTATCAACCGATGAGTCTCTAAAGCTTGCAAAATCAAAACAGCCTTATTCTACCAATGTAATTGGAGTTCTTGTTGCAAGCCCCTCCCTACTGTTAGGCGAAGAGAAAAAAGATCCTAACGAAGGATTGGTAGCTATCTATGGTGCGGTTCTTTTGAATGTGGATCCTTCCATGGGTATGATTAACCCAGGAGACCTGCTTGTTAGTGGACTAACTTCTGGTTATGCGGTAAAGGCTGATTCAAATAGAATCAAACCAGGAACTTTAGTTGGTAAAGCTCTAGAGGCATCCAAGAGAGAGAAAGGGCAAATTCTTGTCTTACTAAGCTTGGGATAATTTCATATACCTAGATTCTAATTCAAGGATGGCAGCCTTGCCTTCTTTGCCTAGGCTCTCGGAGAATTCATTCACATACAAGTCGATATGCGACTGGACAACTTCTAAGTTTTTGTTTTGGGAATTTTCCAAGATATATTTCTGTGCTTGGGTTGGATTCTGCCAGGACATTTGCAGGCTTTTCTTTACAAGTTGATCAATCTGTTCTTTTCGTTCTTTGCCTAAGTTTCTTTTGATGGCAATGCAACCTAGTGGGATGGCTTGAGTACTTGTTTCTTCCCACCACTGTCCTAGGTCGGCAACTATTTCTAGACCGAAATCTTGGTAGGTAAATCTTTCTTCGTGGATGATCACTCCAAGGTCAGCCGATCCATTGGCAAGTTCATGGATGACTTTGTCGTATCGTCTGTATTGCAAGGGTAAAGACTTTTTTCCAGAATAGAGTTGTAAGAGTAGATTGGCAGTTGTCATTTTGCCGGGAGAAAGTATAGATTTCGCTGTACCAATTGTAAAATCGGTTCCCTTTCTTCTTATGAGAAGTGGTCCGCAGCCTCTACCTAAGGCAGCTCCTGAATCAAGAATTTCATATTGGTCTGCAACTTGGAAGTAAGCAGCAAAAGAAAGTTTCGTGATATCGTATTTGCCAGCTAAGGCAGACTGATTCAATTCTTCTACATCCTTGAGTTCTTCTTGGATGGTTATTTCTTTATCTAAATTAGAGTGGATGAGATGGTAAAAAATGAAAGTATCATTAGGACAGGGTGAATAGGCCAGTGTAAATCGTGAATCAGTCATTGTGAAAAAGTGTTTTCCTTATCGCTTTCTCTATTAGACTGGCAAGCACTTAGAGATTAAGAATTGATCCGATCAGGGAGTATTGTTCGTGGCTATAAAAATCCAAAAGTACGGATTCTTTGCTGAATTCATCATTCATATTGTGTATGTAGTTTCGAAATTTTCTTTTAAAAGAGTAGAGCATTATTTTTTGGACGACAATCCACGCCGCTTAGATCTTCCCTACCCCACTGTTTATATTGCAAATCATGTTTCTGAGTTGGATATTCCAGGACTTGCCACTGTTCATAAACGAATTCAAAATCCTAGAATCCAATATACTATCCCTGTTAGAGAAGACATCATTCAGAAAAATTTCTTGGTAAAAGAATTTCGACCCAAAGGAATATTTAAGTACATTTTGCACTTTGTAGATCTTACAGGAATACTCCCTCTCCTATTTCGCGTCGTCGGTGCTGTTCCTGTAAAAAGACCCTTCAGGGACAATGCAAGAGCTATGGTCAAAGAGGGATCACTTCGTGACCAAGTGGATAAGGATTGGACTATACTATCGGATAATATAGACTTAGGAAAAAATGTCGTAGTATTTCCAGAAGGAGTCTTCAGTGAAGATGGCAATCTACGTGTAATTAAAAATGGGATAGCTCACCTTTCTGAGAAAAAACCTGGTTTGAATTATTTTTACTTTAATTTCACCTATGATCTGCTAAGTGATAGGAAGCCATGTCTGCATGTTGGTTTTGGTGAAATTTTCCAAATAACAAATGGTTCTAGAAAAGATGAGATCAGCTCTCTGATCAAAGAAAAATTAGCGCGAACCTATGTGGTGAATGCTGCGAATTTGCTATCATTTGTGATTTTGAGTTCAGAAAGCTTTCTGGGAAAAGATAAAAATTGGATCACTCAGACTGTATTGGATCTTGCAAAAAATATTCAGGTTAAAGAGCATGCTTTAGTTGATAAGGAACTCTTAACTGGGAAAACTCTTGGAATTCATCGTGTACTCGAAGTTATGCTTTCCAAAAAATTGATTACTCTTTCCAAGGATGGAATCTACGGCAAGGGTGCGAAATGGGATCTGGAAAATAGCTCTGAAAAGCCAAGAAGCTATAAACGAGAAAAGCCATTTACCTATCATAAAAACCAATTGAGAGCATTTGAACCTACTCTACTCTCATTGCTTAATTCATTGAAATAAAAGCTCTTACTGGGTTATAGCGTAAGTCATTTGTTTTGTAATAAATACAATTCGAATGAAGATAAACCCAGTTAAGATTGCAGTCGCCGGAAGAAATCCGAAGTCTTTATAATCTTCTTTGAGTTCTTTGGCGAAAATTACTAATGGAATTGTCAGCATGAACATACGTGCAAGGTTATCAAAATTTCTCCAGTAACCTTCTTCTGCTATCGTCATGACGCCAAGCAGTGGTAAAAGAGGAAGCATAACAAAGACTAAATTCCAATTCTTCTCTTGAAATGCTTTGTACAACTGACTTAGGTTTACTAGTAAAATCATATAAAGTATAAAAAGAAAGATCTTCGCAGAATTTTGTATCCAAGATCTTATTTCAAAGATTGCAAATCCCTGGAAACTTTTGACGAAACCAAATAAAGGAAAATCGACCATATCGATGAATTTCAATGGTAGCGTTCCTGGTTCTGGAATAGGAATACTGCGACTGTAGAAATAGAAGCAAAGATAGATACTTAGAGGAATCATGATTGCAATAAATTTTTTCCAATTCTTATTCAATAAAAAATAAAGGAAGAGAGGCGCAAAAACGAATACTGATGTTTCTCTTACGAATAAGGCTAGCAGCATGTATACTGACCCAGCAATGAATGCGAGAATTCCATTTTCCAAAATGAGTAAGCTTAAGCTAATGATACAAAATGAAACTAGCAAAGAATCAGATACCAAAAGATGTGTGCTAAGTATTGAGAAGGCAGAGAAAAGATAAAAGAGAAATAAAAATTTATTCTTAGTAGAAAGTATAGAATACATAGTTAGTGAAGAAAGCACATGAAAAAATGCAATCATTGCTAAGCAAATGATCGCATAGAACTTCCATCCTATGATATTAGCTAGACTACCGACTACCATAGAAAGACCAAGCCTATGGAAACGAAAATAAAAGGAATCTACTATGGGAAATTCTAGGCTTCCATCATTGTACAGAAATTGTGCTAAGATATAAAAAAATTGACCATCATAGCCACCATCTTTATAAACTACAAAATCTTTCGGTATGTAATCCGGATTTAAGCGTGCAAAGCCTTCCCAAATATTGATCAAACTGGAAAGATTCAGTTCATAGTTTACAATTTTTGCATAAATTGTTATGGCTAAGATCATTAAAAAAGCAAAGATTGACAGGATTGGAAAAAGCTTTTTCATAGATCACAAGATTTACTAGGATAGGGAGTTGTCCTCTGAAAAAAATTTTCGACACAATACAAAATATTTATAAATCTCTCGAAGAGCTGGGTCCTAGAAAATCTTTCCAGATTATGCGCGGTCTTGGACACGAAAGATTGATTTCCCTTTCAGAAAAGGCTGACCGAGATAAGATGCTTTTTCTATCGAAGAGGCTATCAGATGAACTCATTGTTGAATTAGTTCAGAAATTGCCTGAGCCCATCCTTCTTGAAACCTTAGAAAATCTACCTGAAGATGATATCGTATTCTTTTTAGAAAAGTTCCCGCTTGAGGTTATTGTTTTAATTTCTGGAACAATACCACCAGTAGAAGTCCGCATGATGGTGCTAGAATTAGGTAGGGAGGATTTGATCGAATCCTTAGAAAAAGTGGGAATTGAAAAATCCTTAGTTCTATGGGAGAAACTAGGCACTAAAAGGGTAATTGAACTTGCGCTTGCGTCTGGAATGAGTAACCTAACGAAGATTGCAACTAGCCTATCAGTAGATGAAAGTTCAAAATGGATAGAAGAGCGTGGGATTGATGAGATTCCTGTTTTCTTGGAATTTTTTGGTGTAGAGAATATGATAGCTCTATTTAAGACACTAGGTTTCAATACTGCACTAGCACTGATTAACCAATTGGGAGCTAAGAAGATGATGGAAATTTCTTTGAAGATTTCCAAGATGAAAATTGCTGCAAAAATCCCTAAATCTATAGAACGACTTAACTCAGTTAAGAAAACAAAATCTAAACCAAAGAAATCCAAACCTGCCAAGAAGAAAAAATCAAGAACTCAAAGAAAGAAGAGTTCTAACTCTCGAAAGAAAAAAGTGTAAATATGAACTTATTCTTCTGAGAAATTCTTTAGATCTGCTCCCTTGTCTTTAGCAATTTGAATTTCTTTATTATACGCTATTTCTCTAGATTGAATGGATTCGAATCTTCGTTTTAGAAAATCATTCGTCGTAGAGTTTGTATTATCATTTGTATAGAGCTTTTCCTTGGCATAATTAAGAATTTCTAATTTTTCATTTAGTTCTTGTTTTTTCTCGGAATAAAAATACAATGATTCGTCTGAGGTAAGCTCATCTCCATCAAGGATGCGATCCTGCATAGAATTCATTATTTCGTTTCGTCTATTTTCTTTAGCAAGTTCTTCTTCAGTTTTCTCTCTTGGAATGTATCTATTGTTAGGAAAAATGGCAACTAATGGTTTGAATTTTTCGATAGCAAGTTTTCGTCTTCTTTCTCGCTCTTCTGGGCTTATTTTTGCTGGATCATAAGGAATCCCACTATCCTTATCTGTCTTCTCTTCCTGATTAGCAGAGAATTCGAGAAAGCCATTCTCAGAATCAAATAAAGAAGAATCGCTCTTCTCGGAGTTAAGAGCTTCTCGCCCGCTAGTATAATTATAATTAGTTGATAGAGAATCTTTGTCTCTTAAATTATTTTTACTATTATCTGATTTAGAAAATAATAAATAAGCAAGTATGAGTGAGATACTAACTATACTAGAATAAAGTATGATTTTTTTCATTGAATGTGTCATTTTCGTATTTCCACCTCAAAAGAGGAACCCTTGCCCTCTTCACTTTGAAATTTTAATTCTGCCTCCATTTTTTCAACCAAAGATTTTACTATAGAAAGACCCAATCCTGTTCCTCCGATTTTACGATTCGAATCGGATGGAATTCTAAAGAATCGATCAAATACAGAGTTTTTGAATTTTTCAGGAATGCCAAAACCTGAATCTGTTACTGTGAATCGTATAAATTTAGCATCAGACTTTAATGTTAATTTCACGAAACCATGCTCCGTGTATTTGATAGCGTTAATGTACAAGTTAGAAACTATTTGTGAAAATTCAAACCGAATTCCTTTGATGATATGCCCTCTCTCAAGATCAGCTGTAATGGAAATATCTTTTTCATTCGATAGATGGGAATTCATATGCATCACATCTTCAATCACTATGGCAGGATCAAATTCTTCCATGGATTCATCTTCTGATTCGTTTTGGTTTCTTTCGATCTTAAGTAAATTCTCAATAAGAAAGCTTAGGCGCTTGATATTTTTATCAATGATATCCAGCATTTCAGAATTCTCTGGTTTAGTTCGAATCAATGAATCATGAGATAATAATTCAAAGTATCCTCGAATATTCGTCATGGGAGAACGTAACTCATGGCTGATATTGGATATAAATTCATGCTTGGCTCTTTCAGATTCTATTCTTTCCCTATTATCCTTGAAAATAATTTGGTAGCGTTTCTTTGGACTTACTAACATAGAGTTAATGGAAATATCTACACCTAAGCGATTGCCATCTCTTAAGATGATCTCTCCATCGGGGATGTGTAGCATAGAATCCGATCTTTCATTTTTAAAATACAAACTTGTGCTAAGTTTCTGTCCGCCGACTAAATCATCAATCTTCATCCTGGAAAGATCCATTCTGGAATAACCACTCATGAGTCGAAACTGTAGATTGGATTCAAGCAAAGCTCCCGAATCAGCATCAACAATAATTAGTGCTTCACGAGAGAATTCAAAAAGGTATCTATACCTTTCTTCCGAATACTGTAAGTTAACCGAACTCCTATCTAATTTAATTTCTAAGATGGAGTTAAAATTTTCCAGCTCAATAATTCTTTCATTTAATTTAAAAATTTCTGCATTCAGATAATCCAACATATTATTGATATGAATCTTAACTCTATTATCAATACGAAGAGATTCATCTATATTCAATCTTGAATGAATATTGCCTTCTAGTATATCTAAAGAAATAGATATCGCATCAGTAATTAAATGCCTTGTATAATTTTGCTTGCGATAGTTAATGATAGTCGGAGAAAATTGGTATTCTGCCCCCGGATTACGAAATCCAAAAGTTTTGACAGGAGATGATTCTGAATTATCTATAGCCTTCCATATTTCATCAAATTGTAGAATTCCATTTATTTCTTCGAGAGAGATTTGCTTCTTGATTGTACGAAAGAAAAAATCTTGGATCAAGGGATGGATATTATTCGTGTTCCCCCTAACAGAGAACATTCTAGACTTATCAAGTTTATTAGCAAGAAGGATCTGTTTGAATTCACCAATCCTATAGCTAGGATAGTACTGGTTTAGATTTAGATCAGTACTAAGTTCATCTATTTCCGTTTTTGTAATTTCATTTAAGTATTTAATGGATCTTCGTATCGCTCTAAGTATCTTATCTGTTTCACTAGGAAATTTGCTTACAAACTGTCCGCCAAAAGCGAATAAAGTATTGGGAAAAGATTCTTGGCTAGAAATTATTTCTTGATTCGTATCAAAGCCTTCATGGTCAGCAAAATTTTGAAATTTATTCAAAAAAGGATAGAAATTGGGATCAGCAGACATCCCAAGTGAACTTGTTTTGCGAAGATGATTCTCCATGAGGTAATATGGAAGTTCAACAAAACGGAGTTTAGGCATTTTTCCAGGAAAGAAATTTTCTATGAATTTTTCTGTGAAAAATCGCTCTATAGAAAATTCACTCGGAACAGGAATGTCATAGGTTTTGTTGGTGAGAACATCAGAAGGTTGGAAAAAAATTCTTGAATAAAAACTTAGCTTAGAATGAGAAAGATACAAGCCTTTGTAAAGGCGTTTTACCTTGGATTTCTTAAGGAAACAATCATGCACATAAAGCAAGGTGGGAAGTTCACCCGCATCGATTCGCCCCGATTCCATTAAGGAAAATATACTTTTGTAGTCTACGCAGGATCTTAGGTCAACATCCAATTCTTGCTCTTCGAAAAAGCCTTTTTTCTCTGCAATTACTATAGGCAGAGAGCTAATTCTATCTGTGATCATGATCTTAATCATTCTTCCAATTTGCCTTTGCCAGAAAAAAATACGATAGTTTTTCTGTATTTTTGTCGATGAGACATAATATGAAGGTTACGGATATTCCCTCTCTACAACAGGTCTTTCAAAGAATGGGCGAAATTGAAAAAATTCTCGGCCAAAAATCTCCCGAAACCATTGCTCCCGTAGTTAGTCCAGACAATCAGAATGGGATTGTAGGGCAGCCGAGTTTTGAAGAAATGATGGAGCAGGCGTCCATGCAGCAGTTGGATTTGGGAAATGCAAGAGGGACAAATGATTTTTCAGCAGGAAATTTTGCAAATTCTAGAATGACTTCTGAGCTAGAGCAAAAGATAGCCTTGGAATCTAAGAAAAATGGAATTGATCCTAACCTTGTTAAGGCAGTTATCCAAACTGAGTCTAATTTTAATTCAAAAGCAGTCTCCCCTAAGGGAGCTATGGGTCTAATGCAACTCATGCCGCCCACAGCAAAAATGTTAGGCGTAGAAGACCCACTTGATCCTATGGAAAATATTGAAGGCGGCACTAAATTCCTGGGAGATATGTTGAACCAGTTCCAAGATCGTAAACTGGCACTGGCTGCATACAACGCAGGTCCAGGTGCAGTGAAAAAATACAAGGGAGTGCCCCCTTATGCAGAAACAAAGAATTACGTAAGCAAAATAGAGGATCTTTTAAAATAAGAAACTTTTTATTTCTGAAGATTGCTATAACCAAGAAATTCTTGCTGCCAAAGAATATAGTCTTGGTAAGGAAATAGTTTGGAAAAAAGTTTTAAGTAATCGACCAATTTTGTTTTGTAAGCAGTGGAACTTTTATCAGAAACAATTCTATCCTGCAAATTTTTATTAAGAAATGCAGATCTATTACCAAGGGGAATTAATTCTATTCTTCGGTCTCTCTTTCGAGCTGGATATCTTTTATTAATATCAACAAGATCTGCTTGCCAGACATCATCTAAATATAGATAGCTATTTGAATCTCTAGACTCTATCTCATAAAAACGATTTTTAATCTTTGTCGCAAAATATACGTAATGCGAAGTAATTGGATCGGAATAGATTATAGATCTATTGGATACTAAGGATTGGCTTCGAATAAAATCTTCTTTCTTTGATTCTAATAAATCATCCATAGTTTCATCGTAATTACTATAATTAAAATATACGGCAACTAGTATACAGGCGACTAATATTCCAGTGAATGTTCGAGTATTTAATTCTTTCTCAGTGCCTAAGAGAATATTGCCAACAAGTAATAAGAAAAATGCAGGCGCTAAGTAAAAGAGCATGGTTGAAGAATGTATAATAAGTTTAGTAAAACTTGAATCACCAAAAAAATCAAAAATGGAGAACAGAATCAATGTTATAAATAAGCCCAACAAATAAGAACTAAGAATAATAAATGGAATATTCTTGCGTTTGTAAAATACTGTAGTTCGAGACTTGTTCGAGCTCATAGCACGTAGGCAGGACCAAACAATAAAAATTGTAAATCCTATGATAAACATTCTTAAATCTGTGAAGAAGGAAACTAGAAGTAATGCTGGGAAGAGGAAAAGGTCGAGCAAGGTCTCCATACGAAAGGTATGGAAAATGAGTAAAAGGAATGTTAAACCAACAAGCTCATGGAAATGTAAAATGGGGAACTCATGGGAATATGGTAAAAAGGCAGAAATATAAACTAAGAAATGGTGGTTGAACTTCCATTCCCCTTTTCGGAAAAGTAGAAGTATCAAATGCAAATTCACACTGAAAAGTAGAGCGGCAATGGATTGGAAGGAAGTCAGATAATTCATACCGAAGATACTCTTCCAGAAAAATACCAAAAGAACAGGAAGCGGTTCTTCCCAAGAGAAAAACGCTCCTTCTTCAGTGATAGCTCTTAGATTTGCAAGAAATATGTAGCTCTCAGGATCAGCAAGAACTGGTCGTAGATTCAAATAAAGCCAAAATATCCCAAATAATATGAAGATGGAAAGAAAGAAGGCAATAGGATTTAGGGGTTTTCTTTCTTTATACACAAATGTTTCCAATAGTTTTTCTCTCTCCTGTTTAAAATTTAGCTGAAATTATTCCAGAAGATTTTAAGTTTTACATAAGAAATAAAAAGTTGGCATCAATGGAAAAAAAACCTCATGTTCTCTACGACGAAAACGGCAATAGTAAGAAAGACAAAGCTTGGATCTTTCGAACCTACGCGGGTCATACAAATGCAAAAGCATCCAATGAACTCTATCGAAAGAACTTAGCTAAAGGTCAGACTGGCCTTTCTATAGCATTTGATCTTCCAACACAGTGTGGATATAGTTCCGATCATGGCATTTCCAAACCAGAAATTGGTAAAGTGGGAGTTCCCATCAACTCCTTAGAAGATTTTCGAGTACTTTTTGATCAGATTCCTATCGAAGAAATGAATACTTCCATGACTATTAATGGGACATCCATGTGGCTACTCTCTCTTTATGTTGCTCTTGCCGAAGAGCGTGGTATAGATCTCAAGCTTTTGCAAGGAACAACACAGAATGATTTAATCAAAGAATACTTGGCTCGTGGTACTTACATTTTCCCGCCGGCTGAATCCATTCGTATCATTGTTGATATGTATGAGTATTGTTTGAAAAATACACCAAAATGGAATCCATCCAATATCTGTTCCTACCACTTGCAAGAAGCGGGAGCAACACCGAGTCAAGAACTTGCATTTGCACTTGCAACAGCGATTGCGATTTTGGATGCAATCAAGGAAAGAAATTGTTTCACAGAAGAAGAATTCGAAAAATGCGTAGGAAGAATTTCTTTCTTCGTCAATGCAGGGATTCGTTTCGTAGAAGAGATGTGTAAGATGCGAGCCTTCGTGCAAATGTGGGATGAAATTACCACTGAACGTTACAAAGTAAAGAATCCTAAGTACAGAGTGTTCCGTTACGGAGTTCAAGTGAACTCTTTGGGCTTAACCGAAGAGCAACCAGAGAACAATGCATGGAGAATCCTCATTGAAACTTTGGGTGTCACACTCAGTCGTGATGCAAGATGTCGTGCACTCCAACTTCCTGCTTGGAATGAAGCACTCTCCCTACCCCGCCCTTGGGACCAGCAATGGTCGCTTCGTCTTCAACAAGTTCTTTCTTATGAAACGGATCTTTTAGAATACCCAGATCTTTTTGAGGGTTCCAAAGTGATCGAAAGCAAGGTAAACGCACTTAAAGAAGAAGCCTATGCAGAGATTCACAAAATCTTAGATATGGGTGGTGCTATCAAAGCAATTGAAAATGGCTATATGAAATCACAACTAGTTAAGTCTCAGACGGACCGCCTATCGAAGATTAACTCAGGTGAGCAAATCATTGTCGGTAAGAATAAATGGACAGAAGGAATCAAATCGCCTCTATTAGGCGGAGAAGATGGTGGTATCTTCAAAGTAGATCCTAAATCCGCTGAAATGACCTTAAATGTTCTAAGCAAAGTGAAGAAAGAAAGAGATGCTAAGAAAGTAGAAGAAGCCCTCGCTAAGTTAAAATCTGATGCCAAAGAAGGACGCAATATGATGGCAGCATCTATCCACGCGGCAAAAGTCGGCGTCACAACAGGCGAATGGTCGGATACTTTGCGTGAGGTATTTGGAGAATACAATCCACCAACAGGAGTGGAAGGTCAGTCTCTCAAAATCGAAGATGAGAAGACAGACCGTGTTCGTGGCAAAGTAAAAGCATTCCTAGAAGCTCATGGACACAGACCTAAAATTGTTGTCGGCAAACCAGGATTAGATGGCCATTCCAATGGAGCTGAGATGATTGCTGTTTCTGCAAAGCACGCAGGCTTTGATGTAATCTATTCGGGGATTCGTCTCTCTCCAGAAGAGATCATCCAATCAGCAGTGGAAGAAAATGCGGATGTAATTGGAATTTCTATTTTGTCTGGATCGCATAACGAAATTGCTACACAAATCTTTGATGAGCTGAAGCATTACAAGGCAGAGATTCCTGTGATCATTGGTGGAATTATTCCTGAGTCGGATTTTGAAAGTCTACGCAAGCAAGGAATCAAGGAAGTCTTTACTCCCAAAGATTATGATCTTATGACTATCATGGAGAAAATCATAGATCTTATTTCCACTAAATCCAAAGCCGCCTAAGTAAGATAAGGTTTTGAGCTCAAAGAATGAAATCCCAAGTGTGGGACTGAGGCTGAGTATTGATTCTGAGGAAAGGAAACTTTACGAAGAACTGATACAAGGCTCTATCCAACTAGAGAAATACAGTTTAGCCAAAGCAATTTCTCTATTGGAAAGAGAAGATAGCCCTAGCAAACGTTCCCATCTTTTTCCTATGATGGAGGAGATGGGGCTCTCTGAATCCAAGGCTTATACCATAGGAATTACGGGAACGCCAGGAGCTGGAAAGTCTTCCCTCATTGGAGAGATATGCAAATATTTCCTAGAAAAAGATCCCCAGTCTAGTCTTGCCATTGTTGCTATTGATCCAACCAGTAATATTTCTGGAGGATCTATACTAGGGGATCGTACTCGTGTCATTTTGCCTCGCCGTGAGAACAGAGTGTACTTTCGGTCGCAGGCATCCCAATTAGAATTGGGAGGTGTAAATCCATATACCTATCATGTGATACGCTTCCTGCGTCATTTCTTTGACTATGTAATTGTAGAAACTGTTGGAATTGGACAAAACGAAATTGAAGTCTCCTTGCTTACGGATTATTCCTTCCTCGTTATGCAACCATTAGGTGGAGATCAGGTTCAGTTTATGAAAAGCGGTATCATGGAAGTCCCCGATGCCTTTATCATCAACAAATTCGACGAAGAAGGTCTTGCCAATTCTAGTTACCATCTCTTGCTTTCAACTTTAGAATTTCTAAAGGACGTTCTACCCAATCAAAAGTTACCTCCTGTCTTCAAGACATCCGTCGTTAAGAAAAAAGGCATAACAGAAGTTTGGGATTTTGCAACATCCAAACCAAAGAAGAAAGACCATTCAGTGGAAGTAATCTACCAATTGGAAAAATGGGTACGCAATGAATACGGTCGCTTCGGCTTGAGAATTTTCCAATCTCTGCATCTTGCAGACATCTCCCCTACTCCCTCCTATGAGCAAATGGAAGCCATGGTAATCGGAGAGATTGGGAAGAGAATTGTTAGTTGATGGCTACGTGTCTGCCTTCCTCGCGCCCGACGGCAATGCGGGCGATTGCCCTTCCCATTTCGCCATTGGGCTTCCTGCCCAAAAGCGAAAGTTGCGAACGTCCTGTTCGCAAGCTATGGGAAGGACAATCCGTCCTCCTACGATGGGAGAGAGACTGCATTGTTACAATAAAGTTATCTTATTTTAAGCTGTATACTCTAACATAACAGACTTTTATTTCAAAGGATTATTTCAAAAAAGGTTCAGTTTGTAAGGCTTAACTCTATCTTAATCAATAACGATATATAAAACCTCTTTAGAGCACCTTCCCCAGTGAGCTGTTTTTTTATTGTTTATTTGTGTAGTTCCCGTTCCTTTCCATTTAATAGCCATATCTAATACATGATTAAAATCCTTAATATCCTTAAATCCTCCTCCACCAAGAAAATCTCCATTTACGTTAAAAACATATAAATCGTAAAATCCATGATTATTAATCAATTCTCTCCTAAATTCCATAATATTTTGTACACAATTTTTTTCAGAAAGGCTATTTAATAACTTAGAAAAAGATATTAATCGCTCCATTTTCCTTTCGGATATATAATTACTCCGGATAAAATATAAACTATAAGCGATAACTAAACTAACAATAAAAAATAATATTAATATAAATGACCTGCCCCCATTTTCAGTACCAGATGATAAGTTAGTTTTTATCTAAATTCTATCCAAATTTCATTTTATATTCTAACGGGGTCAAGTAATTTAATGAAGAATGTAATCTATCTTCATTATAATCCTTTTGAAAATTTTTCAAATCTCTAGATAGTTCATTTTGATTTCTAAAAAGATTTTGATTTAAACATTCATCTCTAAGCTTGCCATTGAAGCTTTCTATAAATGCATTTTGGGTAGGTTTTCCTTTTTCTATGTAGTGAATATCTATTCCTTTTTTCATTGCCCAGTCTCTAAATGCGATAGATGTAAACTCCGTTCCATTATCCAAAACAAATACTTTTGGCAACTCTTCTAATGAATCCAAGAATTGAATCAATCTATCTGAGGAAAAAGAATATTCTACATGAAGAATCATATTTTCTCTGCTAAAGTGATCTATGCCTGTAAGGATTCTTTTTTTTCTACCATCCATTGTTCGTTCAAAAACAAAATCCATAGACCAAACTTGATTTGATTTTGTAGGAATCACTAGTGGTCTTGATGGTAATGTTTTTTTCCTTTTATT
>JAACWH010000104.1 GCA_009991425.1 Leptospira sp. | reverse complement strand
GAAGACATTCTACATTAGGATTTAACAGTCCTATGAATTATGCAAAATTAATTGCTTAATGAGTCTCCAGTTTCTTGGGGGAAGTTCAATATTACCGAATCACATTTAAAGAAAGTTTCAATGCTAAAAGATCTTGAAATGGCTAAAGATCTTCAATTGTCTATGTTGCCTGATTTAAAAAAATATATAAATAGACCTTTTTCTATAGATTGTTTCTATAAGCCACTTTCTCAAGTTAGTGGTGACTTTTATGATATAATTGAATTGGGTGTTAACAAAATAAGATTTGTTCTCATTGATGCAGTCGGTCATGGCATCCAAGCATCTCTACAAACTATGGCGATTCAATCAGAACTTTCAAGGTATTTAAATATAAATGAGAAACCTTCAGAAATAATAAAAACCTTAAATGAAAGAATTATTTCTAAATATAACAATTCTTATATAAATTTCACATGCAGTTTAATGGATATAGATTTCTCTAAAAAATCAATTGATTATTCATCTGCTGGACATCCTAAGCAGATTTTTATATCGGAAGGTCAGATAAAAATTATCGAGAATCATGGGCCAGTGATTGGATATTTTCCTGATGCAGAATTCACAAATGAATCATTTCATTGGAAAGAAAATTTTGATTTGTTCCTTTTTACTGACGGTCTTTTTGAATTCTTTATGGATGATAAAAATATGTATGATGAAACTATGTTATCCTCAGAATTATTAAAATGTTTAATCGAATTCCCTCATTCTGCTCAAAATCTTTCAAAAAATAAATTCCTAGAATGGTCTATTGATCAAATAAAAACTAAATCAATCTACAATGATTTTATGGATGATGTAATTCTTCTCCATATCCAAGTATAATTTTAGAATTGGATTGAATTCTTTCTTTTGGAAAATGGTCTTTAGATGCAAGCAAAACCGCCAACTAAGTTTTACTTATTATTAACTATTGCAATGGTAACCTGGGGATTCGCTTGGCCCTCTGGAAAGGCGATTGCTGGTATGGAGCCTGCACCTGTAATAATCTTTTGGAGATTCTTACTAACAGCTATCACTCTTCTTCCTGTAATCCTAATTAAAGGGAAATCAATTCGACTTACTCAATTTAGTGAATACAGAGATGTTCTTCTAGGCGCTATACTTTATACAGTTTATAACCAATTTTTTCTTTATGGATTAGAAAATGGTTTAGCAGGTGCAGGTGGAGTACTTGTTACTACTTTGAATCCTATTATAACGTATATTTTAGTTCTATCTTTGGCAAGAAGACTTCCCACAATTCAAGTTGCATTAGGACTTACTTTGGGTCTAATAGGAGGTTGCATTCTGCTTAGAGTTTGGGAGATAAGTCTTGAAGCATTATTTGCAACTGGAAATATTTATTTTTTATTGGCAGCATTTTTCTGGGCAATGCTTAGTATGAATAGCCATTCAAGTGGATCTAAGGTTTCACCAGAGGTTTATGGATTTTATGTTTATTCAATCGGCACATTGATAGATTTTGCATTTGCAATACCTTATGGGATCTTTCATGTCTTTGAGCAGGACATATTATTTTGGTCACAAGTTTCTTATTTAGCAATTGTATCTACAACCTTTGGAACCACAGTTTATTTTTTTGCAGCGAGTAGACTTGGTTCAAGGAGAGCATCCTCTTTTATTTTTCTTGTTCCTGTTACAGCTTTATTTGGTTCATGGATATTTCTAAATGAAATTCCTAGCATCTCAACTGTCTTAGGTGGAGTATTCGCTATTCTTGCAGTTACCATATTGAATTCTAAACGAGAAGAGTTTTAATATTTAAATCAAATCATAATAAGCATAATTCTCTCAGCGAGTTCCGTTACAGTTTTTTTTATACTTTTTGCATTAGTTTTAGGAAAATCTGAATCTATAGCAAGACTGGAATAACCATGAACAATAGACCAAGCATACATTGCATATTCTTTCGGATCGATATTTAGTTTCATTTCTGAAGTATAATCCTTGCTAAGCTGCAATAGAACGGAATAAGACCGGATCATCGATCTTTTTAAATTTGTATCTGGGTTTACATTTCTCCTTTGAAACATCAATTGGTACCAAGCTGGAGATCGAATAGAAAATTTTATATAGGCAAGTCCTGCACGTCGAAATGAATCTTTTACATTTATTCCATGAGAAGCAGCCTTGGATTGGTATAAGGCAAGTCTATCGAAACCCAGTGCTGCTATTTTATTAAATAAGGATTCTTTATCTTCGAAATGACGGTAGACAGCAGAATGAGAAGCACCTGCTAATTTGGCAATTTCTCTAAGACTTAATTCAGATGCCTTTTTATCTTTGAGAAGAATTAGACAAGATTTTATCAAGCTATTTTCAAGATCGCCATGGTGATAGGATCTTTGACTTAAATTTCTTTGCATAAGTTAATTTCTATTTATATGTAACCAGTGGCAACATAAATTTCCTTGCCCGAATAAACTAATAAATGAACATTGACAAAAGATGTAACCAGTGGCAACATAATAGAGGATATATATGACAAACTACAACAAAGATCAAATTGGTGATTTACTAAATGAAATGACTGAAAATATGAAGTCCAGTCCAATACCTGTAACAATTCCCCCTCCTAGTTTTACAACTATGAAGGCAGAAATGGTAGAATATATTAAGAATAAAAGTCTGATAGTGTCTTTTCCTGTGGAAGAGTATCAGACGAACCCTGCAGGTTATATGCAAGGAGGCTTTATAGCTGCTGCCTTTGATAATGCTTATGGACCCCTAAGTTATTTGATAGCTAAAAGACCAACAACCACTATAGATATGAATATTCAATACATTCGGTCTGTTAAGATTGATCAAATAATTAAGGTAGAAGCAAAGTTAATCGCAAAAGGATTTTCTACCTTACATATGTCAGCAGAAATGATAGGTGATAAAGGAAAACTTTTGGCAACATCTACAACAAACCTTCTAGTGATTCGAATTCCAGGTTCATGAACATTTAGAACTTTAGAAACTTTTAATTAAGCCCTTACTATTAGAATAGTCAAATCGTCTTGAACAAGATATTCTCCCCCAGAATATTCTACAGTGTCTTGAATAATTTGTTGGCAGGCGAGAGACGGTTCGATATTTCTATATTTATGTATAGCCTTTGTTAATCTTTCGATTTCGAAGAATTCTTCCTTTTCATTTCTGGCTTCAGTGATACCATCTGTATATAATACAATTTGATCTCCTTTTTGAATGCTATATACTCCCAAGTCGCAATTTGGAGTAAAATATGGAAAGATCACTGTACCTTTAGGATTTAATTCTGTCTTCGAGCCATCTTTATGAACAATCAATAGAGGCATATGTCCTGCTATGGCAAAGCGTATTACTTTAGATTTCAGGTCAATGCTAGTGAAAGTTGCCGTTACAAAATGACGATCAACTTTCTTAGCTACAATCTCATGAACCATATTCGATGCCTTAACAACATCAGATGGATAATCATACCAACTCGTAAGTGCCATCTTCATCATGGTAGCTACGAAAGCAGCAGCTACTCCATGTCCTGAGACATCGCATATAAATAAATTCAGTATTTCTTCATTCTTGAAATACTGAATATCAAGGAAATCACCGCCAACATCCATCATCGGAAAGTATTGGTAGCCAATTTTAAAATTCTGAATTTCTGGTATTTCCTCAGGAAGTAGGTAAGTTTGAATCGAACGTGCCATTTTGATTTGGTATTGAAACTCTTGGTTTTGTTCTTCAATTATTTGTGTTCTTTCTTTAACCTTCTTCTCCAGATCTAGATTATTGTCTATTTGGATTGAGATTAAAGATTGATTCTTCTCATCACGTTCGTTAAGAATTACAACCAAACAATAAGACATTGTTACTTTTGAAAAAAGATAAATATCGAGAAAGATTAAAGTATTATTAAGAGACTTGATACGGTTTGTAACATCTGCAAATGGTCCAACTCCATGAATAGCATGATAAACTGCAATGGTGGAAAAAATAAGAGCGCCGAATACTGTGCCTATGTTTCTATAACGAACCGCAAGAAATACCATAAAAGGAATAGGAATAAACTGAACTTCCCCCAAGAAACTGGAGACTCATTAAGCAATTAATTTTGCATAATTCATAGGACTGTTAAATCCTAATGTAGAATGTCTTCTCT
>JAACWH010000093.1:207-26621 GCA_009991425.1 Leptospira sp. | reverse complement strand
TACTAGCTCGAATAGCCTTCCAAAGATAGCCTGAGTTGTAAATTTTTAATTTGGCATTAGTTAAATCCGTTGCGATAGCAGAATAAGGAATCCATAGATCCTCTATCATAATATCACCAAAGAATTCTTTGATGGTTTCTGTATACTTTTTCCCACTAACAAGTGAAATAATAGGAATGGTATACTCGTTCAATAAATTTCTATCTACCCAAATACTTTTTGCAATAGACTCAGTCTTGTAAGAATCATAGCCCATAGCATATAGAGCAGCAAATACTGATCCAGCGCTTGTTCCTGAAACCAAATCAATAGTTCCATGAGCTTCTTCGATCGCACGGATTGCACCTATATGAGCAAAACCTTTTGCACCACCACCTCCAAAAGCTAGACCTAAGGACTCACCGATTAGTCTACGAACAAATCTTTCAACAGAGAGTTGGTTATCTAAAGCAATGTGATAGTATCTAGATACAGATCTAATTTGAAGATGCGATTTGGTATTTCGTGGGAGTTCTCGAATCGTTGGGTGGAGAATAACTAAATCAACTGAATCGGTGAAATGGGATTTATTCTTTAACGCTTGTTCGAGTTCGCTTACATTAGGAGCCTTAGTAGAATCCTGTAGGAATAAAACTCTATCTGATTGATGGTAGCATCTTTCCGACCATTCATTGTCTTCAAAATCGCCTTTATAAATAATAAATTTATTGTTATTTTCAATTTCTTGAAACCAAAGGATTACTTCGTGTTCTAAGTTATCAGTTTTTTTATTGGAATAATCGGGAAAAGCCTTATCGAAATCTTCCTTTGTTACAATTTGTACATTGTCTATATTAGATACAAGATCATAGATATATTCTAAGAAGGCCTTAGTTGATGTGTCCTTTCTGGTTGGAAATACAGAAAATGAAAAAACCTTAGTTGCCTTTATCTCATCTTTCGATCTTGCATGCATCAATCGATGGGAAATTGTTGATGTTACTTCGAGTAAAGCCTGCGGCTCCTTCATAAAGATATCAATGATAACTTTCCTTGGGATACGAAGAATCTCAGATTCACGAATAGCACGTACAGTTGCAGATCGTGCTTCTCCTGTGAAAATACTTAATTCACCTAAAATATCAGCTCTTTGAAACTCTCCTGAATCTAAAAGATTCCCTTCTGAATTATGAATTTCATAACGAAGACGCCCTACAGTAACAATGAATAACTCTTCTCCAGGATCACCTTGCCTGAATAAAATCTTCCCGCTTGGAAGAAACTCTCTTGTTGTATGTTCTAGTATCTCTTTTATAAACTTACGTGGTAATTTTTTAAATATATCACTTATCGTCAGATACTGTTCATGGTCTTCGTCTAATTTCTGATTGAACATAGGGATTGGTCTTTATAATAGAATAGTTTAATTTTATTTAGCTGTATATTTCAAACTAAATTATTTTAATTAAGGTGTGAATGATTTTTGAATCAAATAAAAATCAATCTTCATCGTCTTCGTAATCATCTTCATCTTTAAGTATTGGCTCGTCAAGAGTATCAATCACCATAGATTGATAATTTATATGAAACCAATCTTTAAACATTGCATAACTTAGATTCTTTGGCCACTTTTTTTCGTCAGTGCACCAATCTTCTAAAACATCCTCGAAGATATGTTTAAAATTATCTTTCAACCAAGACTCTAAATGTTCTTCGAAATCAAGTTCTGGAATTAAATACACATGAGCCTGATCGTTTTTGAAAAAGTCTTCTTCATATTCCATAATATCTTCTGGGAATATGGAATTCTGCCATTCGATTAGTGGTTTTTTATGAAAGAGGATAATGGTTGATCGATTGATAATAGACATATATTCATCTTTTGGTATGCTTAGATTCTTCCAAGCTTATTAGTATTAAATTCATTCGCATTCATATAAAAATGTTAAGCCTGAAATTATTGAAATATTTGAATTCAAGAAAGTTTCTCCTTATTTAAATATGTAGGAAACTCACTTTAATCAAGATTTAAATAAGAGCAAAGACAAAAGAGTGAATTCAAAATAAGGTTGATGATTCGCAGTTTTTTTGGCATCTCTCTTTTAAGCCATCACAAGTTGAGAAGACAATTCCAGCATCTTCTGCAGATATATTTCCACTAGTTTGAACAAGGCTATAGAATGACAAATTTTGTAGATAGCAGTCCACTTCTTTAGAATCGCATCTATTTCTTTCGTAACATTGTTCCCGAAACGAAAGTGGCGTACCACAATTGTAATAAAAAATACTAATCCATGAGAATAAAATTATTATCTTATGATAATTTTGCAATTGGAAAGAATACAATAGAGATTGTTTAAACTTCAAATATTTATTTTTTAATAGATTCATCTTCGAAAAAGACTTTGCCTAGACTTGAAATTTTCATTTGAGATCCTGTAGTATTCTCGAATTGAACCTTCCCTTTTACTGTGATGTCTACATCAAACAACCAATCGCCTTTAACTTCTAAAGACTCGCAGGCAAAAAGTGAGGGAAGCATCTGCAAACGTTTATCAAAATCTTGGATTTTTTTATAAAAACTATCATCCAAACTTACCACTGGTTCGCCTAATCCTAGTTTCTTTCGTGCTAGAGACATGGTCAGCGAGTAATCCTCATTCAATTGGTAAGCATCTGAACGTCGAACTAAATAGTCTTCGGTCTTCTTCACGGGGGCAAATCTATCTCTAGGAATAATAATTCCCCGAAAATTGGAAAAGTTCCCAACGGCAGAACCCATAGCAGTCTCTAGTTGCAGTACGTTTTGTCCTTCGACTTCTTTGCGATTTACAATTAAAGAAAGACGGAAGTTTCCTTGCTTCCAACGTGCCTTTAAAGATTTCAAATTAATCCATAGATTGTTAGTTGAAAATGTTCTAAACTTACCCATTCCAGTAAATTCATGTTCGAATTCTTTGGGAACTTGGGCTGTCTCGAGTAGTTCATAATGCAAAAATTTGCCATCACGAATCTTACGATATATCGCCCCGCCTTTTTTATCAGCCAAAGTCTTAGGAGTCATCTCCATTGCAAAATCAAGACCTGTATCCAGGAAATAACTAACAATAGATGAATCAACTGTAGCACCTAAGTTGTCCCCGTTGGATAGAAAGGCGACTTCATAGCCTGAATCTATTAACTGGTCTAAAATTCCTGTCTCAACTAAGGTAAAATAAATATCTCCATGACCCGGAGGACACCAATCATCTTTGGGATCTTTTGTTTCAATAGGGAAATAATCCTTCAATAGTATACGAGGGACTTTATGTTGTAAGAAGCTAGTTGGAATTTTCTGTGTGAGTCCCGTAGTTTTTAACTCAACTTGTGAATCAAGCTGAGTGTTAAAACTATCCATTAGTAAAAGCGGAATTTCTACTGAATACTTTTCCCGCAGATGGAGCACTTGGTTAGCAATGATTTTCAAAAAAGAAAAACCATCTTTAATAGGAATTAAAGACTTGGCCTTAGATAGACCCATAGAGGTTCCCAGTCCTCCGTTTAATTTGATGATTACTAATTTACCTAAAGCTTCTTTGGTAGCTGGATACTTAGCCTGGATTTCTTTTAGATCTATCTCGTCTTCCTTGGGATCTAAGTCTCCTACTTCATTCCAAACAGCTATTCCAGTTTCACCATCTTTAACTTGTTGAACTTTCATTAAGAACTCTTCAATAAATTCTTGACTGAGATTGGCAGATTTCATTTTCTCAATAATTTTTTCTTTGTATGTTTCTTTGCTCATTTCTTACCTCTCAATCTCAATTTGTATATCCTAGGAAATTTCCTCGGTCATATTCTTCATCTAGTTCACCCATTTCAATCCAGTATTGATTTGCTTTTAAATTGGGATCATAGTAAAGTTTAACAATAATATCTCGTCCACCCTTATCGTCTGTTATCTTTTTATCTACAACTTTGTGATGGGAGAAAAAAACGATAAATGTATATATATAAACTAATTTTCTATCTTTTCTGTATTTTAAAATGCCCTTTCCATTGATATTTTTCTTTTTAATTCTATCATAAGGAATTGGATATTGTTCATTCCATGTTTTCTTGAGTATAGGTTCAATTTTACCATAGCCAAGATAATTTGAATAGACAGGATGGGAACCTGCCAGAACAATTAAGATTATGCTCCATTTAGAGATCTGCATTCTCATCTCTGCCCAGTTTCATAGATTCAATAAAGTTGGCAAGCAAACCAAGTTTGTATAAGGACATTTTATCCAATGATCGCAATTTCTGAATTTTTATCATTTCTACTTTCTTTGGTTTCTGGAATTTTCTACAGCAAAGAAAAAGTTCTCTCCAGATTAGAAAACAAAGATATTCTGATTCTCCCAGGTCTAGGCTCGGGAACATGGTTTTATAATAAGATGGCAAAGTATTTAAAATCAAAAGGCTATCGTCCCTTTGTTGTTCCCCTCCCCCCTTGGAGATCAGAGAAAAATATAAATGTAACCTTGAATGCCTATTTAGTAAATGCTAAGCCAAATACGATAGTAATCGCTCATAATACATCCGCACTTTTGATCCCTGCTCTTCCCGATGGAACTAGAAGGAAAATCGATACACTCGTAACTCTAGGGACACCCTTCAAAGGTTTCCGACTCTTAGGAATTTTGAAATTCAAAAACTGGGAGCCTAACTCCAATAAGTTGATTATGCAGCATCCAGCCTACCTTTTTATAAATCGCTTTTTCCCATTGGCTCCAATTAGAGACTACCTATTCCAACCCAAGGAATCTTTGGCTTACGGACAAGGTCGTGATCAGTGGTTTGATATTCCTGGTAATTATAATTTGGTGCGTAAAGCAGAGAATCTCAGAACTCTGAGTGAGTTTCTTTTTAGTGTGAATCCACCCATTCCTCAAATTCCAAAAGACACAACTATAATTAGGAAAGATATGATTTTAGCAAATGAATCAGTCTCAAATAAATCTAAATCTGCAATATCAACAAATCCTCTTGCAGGTAAGTCTCAAGGGAAAAAAGTTGAGACCAAAAAAATTGTTAAAACCAAACAAGCAGTAAAGAAGCCTGTTCAAAAAAGCAAAACTAAACCAAAAGCAAAAAAGAAAAAGAAATAATCTCCAATAAATTTTAATGAGGCTTTATGAATATTTCTCTACAACTTAAAGACAAACCCTACGTCCTAGAAGCAAAGAATCCCGACGGTAATAGAGTCATGATGGATGCAAGTCCTGAAATTGGCGGAAAAAAGGAAGGTGTAAGACCAACTGAGTTGCTTCTTATGGGGATTGCTGGTTGCAGTGGAATTGATATACTTGCTATACTAAATAAACAAAAACAAAATGTAGAATCCTTTCAGGTAGATGTCCAAGGTGATAAAGAAAAAGTTGGATTCACAAGTTTATTTACTAAAATACGTGTTATGTACAATTTCGAAGGAGAATTAGATTCAAGTAAAATTCTTCGTGCGATTGAATTATCTTTAGGTAAATATTGTTCTGTTTCAAAAACTATTGAAAAAGTCGCTGAAATAAGTTTTGGATTTTCACTCAATGGAAAGGTAGAATTAGAAAGTAAAGATGTTGCCTCCCTAGACTAGGATTCTAATTTCTCCTTATGAGCTCTATGGAAGAATCCTCCCAACATTTTGAAACAATCGCAGTCCGTACACAATCAGAAAGATCATCACATCGTGAACACTCCACACCTGTTTTTTTAACATCTAGTTTCGTATTCGAAGATACTGAGCAAGCAAGAGCTCTTTTCAATGATGAAATTCCTGGAAATATTTATACTCGCTTTTCCAATCCTAATAATAATGAATTTGTAGAAAAAATTTGCAAGATGGAAGGAGCAGAAGACGGCATTTCCACTGCTTCAGGGATGAGTGCGATCTTCACAACATTTATGGGGCTCTTAAAGCAAGGTGACCATGTACTCGCATCTAGATCTGTATTTGGATCTACTCATTCTATGTTATCCTTGCTTTTGCCAAAATTTGGAATCACTTTCGATTATGCTGACATCAATAATCCGGCAGAATGGGAAGCAAAAATTAAATCCAATACCCGAATCGTTTACATTGAGACACCTTCCAATCCTGCTCTTGACATAATTGACATGCAATGGTTAGGTGATATTTGCAAGAAGAAAAATGCTCTTTTCATAGTTGATAATTGTTTTTGTACTCCTTATCTCCAACAGCCTTTGAAATTTGGAGCAGTAATTTCCATACACTCAGCTACTAAATTTATCGACGGACAAGGTCGCACGATTGGTGGAGTAGTTGTAGGAAATAAAGATTTAATCAAAGATATTCGGATGTTTTCTCGCCACAGCGGCCCTGCCCTATCTCCTTTCAACGCTTGGATATTGTCAAAAAGTTTAGAGACCCTTGCTGTGAGAATGGACAGACACTGCGAAAGTGCACTTAAGCTAGCTGAATTTTTAGAAGGGAATCCAGAAATCATCACTGTGAAATACCCGCATTTGAAATCTCACCCACAGTATGAATTTGCTAAGAAACAAATGTCGCAAGGTGGGGGAGTTGTTACTTTCGAAGTAAAAGGTGGCTTAGAAAGAGGAAGAAAATTCCTCAATGAACTTCAAATGTTTTCTCTGACTGCAAATTTGGGAGATACTAGAACTACAGCTACCCACCCTGCTTCGACTACTCATTGCAAACTTACAGAAGAAGATCGTCTAAAAGTTGGAATTACTCCTGGGCTTGTTCGGATATCTGTTGGACTTGAACACATCGAAGATATCAAACAAGATATCATCCAAGCTTTAGAAAAGTCAAAACCCTAAACGACTTAATAAACCTTATAACTTATTTTTCAGTTTCTGGTTTTACTAAAGAAGCGACTACGAGTTCTGCCATACGTGAAGCTACTTCATCATAGCTGCAGGACTCTACAAACATATCTTCTTTGGACCAGATAAGTCCTAAACCCAATGAATATTTTGCAAGTCTCTTCCATGTCCAATCTGTGCCTGGACTTTTTCGAGATTGCATGGCTATACTTCCCGATTGAATTAAAATTAATTTTAATGAAAAAGTATCAACTAGTGATCCACGTTTAAACCCTAAGGAATCAGTAAAAGTCATAGCTGTTCCACGTCCAACTACAATAGCATCAACACCTAGAATTCTACCAATCTTTGCAGAAGTAGATTCATCAATAATTCCAGTTTTGGAAAGTCTTTGTTCATCAAGGATCTTAAATATTTGTTCCCTTTCGATAACTTCTATATTGGAATGCTTTAACACATGGTGAATAAATGCATCTGAGAATTCAGGACCCCAAGGGGCACCATTCATTTCAAAATTTAGAACAGCGATTTTGTTGATACCAGGAATCTTTGAATTAGATCGAACTGTATTTATTGTCGTACAGTTCGATACCAATAGCAATCCTAAAAATAAAAATGAACAAATAAGATGTTTCACAAATAAACCTTCTTTAAACAATTACACAAGATAGAAGATTGACCCATTCTATCAAGTGATTAAATTGCTTCGAAATTAATAAATGTCTTTTTTATTAAAATGTTTCGAATATTTAGTAAAAATCATTTAGACTCAGCTGAAATTTCATCTTGGATCAATCGAGCACCTGCTTTGAAGGCAATATAGCTATATACCCAAGTTATCAATATGGAGACTTTATTTTTAAATCCAACTTGGTAGAATAAATGAACGAATAGCCATGCAAACCAACCTAGTAGTCCCTTCATTTTAAAATTACCAACCTGAGCTACGGCATCATTTCTTCCTATAGTTGCCATAGAACCTTTGTCGTGGTATTGAAAAGCTTTCTTTTTCTTTGCCTTTAAATCACGTTGAATCCAATCTGCAACATACCGACCCTGCTGCATAGCTACAGGGGAAACACCAGGTAGAGGTCTTTCCAAACCTTCTTGGAAATTCGCAGCATCTCCAATAACAAAAACATTATCGATATCTGGAACTTTGCATTCTTGGTTCACTACAATACGTTTACCCTTATCCATAGCTAAGCCAATTTTTTCAGCAAGAGTTGTGCCTTGGACTCCTGCTGCCCAAATAATTATCTTTGATTCAATAACTCCTTTTCCAAGATGAACACCAGTTTGATCAATATTCTTAACAGGTGTATTAGTTAACACTATCACGCCTCTTTGTTCCAATTTTCTCTGGGTAAAAGTAGACAATGATGGATCAAAACCACCTAACAAGCGTGGACCAGCTTCTATTAGAGTGATCTTAGCAAGACCAGGGTCAATATTTCGGAAATCTTTACGAAGAGTATGATAACTTAGTTCTGCAATGGCTCCTGCCATCTCGACTCCCGTCGGACCACCTCCTACAATGATATAATTCAATAATCTACGGGCAGTTACGATGTCACCTGAAAGCTCTGCCTCCTCGAATGATAAAAGTAGCTTTCTTCTAATAGCCAGCGCATCCTTAATACTCTTAAGTCCTAGAGTATAATTCTTCCACTCGTCATTACCAAAGAAGGATGTTCTAGCTCCCATAGCTAGTACCAAGTAATCATAATCCATTTCTTTATTTTGAAAATAAACAATTTTCTTTTCAAAATTAATATTAGTAACTTCTCCCATTATCACTTTAACATTTTCATAATCAGATGTTAAGGATCTAGAAGGAATTGCTATATCAGCTGGACTTAAGACAGCAGATGCGACTTGATAAAGCAAAGGTTGAAACAAATGATGATTGGTTTTATCAATTAAAATTACTTCTAAATCATCTTGGTTGGCTAGCTTTTGAATGATTTGAAGACCGCCAAATCCAGCGCCGACAACAACTACTCTTTTTTTATTGATCATTTAATTCTACCTTCATCCCTTAGGAAATTTATAAATCCCTTACTTGTCCTTGTCACAATTTCTTGAACCAATTCAAAATCATTTATTGTTCCATAATAAGGATCAGGTACATTTAATCCATCGTTTTGTATAGGGTCAAATGTTCGAAACATAGAAACTTTTTCCTTCTGAGTATCATCCCAGGCTAGACTAATAATATTTTTATAATTAGAATCATCCATAGTAAAAATAAAGTCGAATTCTGCAAAATCTTTAGATGGCTGGAATTTTCTCGCCTGATGTGTGAGCTTTATTCCTTCCTGTTCTGCAACCTTTCTAGTTCGAGGATCTGGCAGTGATCCTATATGATAGCCCGCCGTTCCACAGGAATCAATATAGAAAAGATTACTTATTCCCAAATCATCAATAACCTTTTGCAAGGCTCCCTGCCCTGCTGGTGACCTGCAAATATTTCCTAAGCAAACAAATAATATCCTAATCTGATTCATAATTAACAATTCCTTTACCAATTTTCAGCATGTTCTAAAATTCTATTCTTCGAATCTATGTTATAAAAATATCCTAAAACTTTTATTTCATGATCTCTCAACCATCTACGATCCGATTTATAAGATGGTAGAATTTTTTCTACTTCTGCCCAAAATCTTGGTGAATGATTTAATTCTTTTAGATGACATAATTCATGAACTACAACATAATCTAAAATCCGCATGGGAACTAAAGATAAGCCTATGTTAAAATTCAAATTGCCTAAAGAAGAGCAAGAACCCCATCTAGATTTCATTTTCTTCACTCGAATATTTTTAAAAGATAGCATTGCTTCCTGAGCATATTTTTGAACTCTTGATTGAAGCATTTCTAATAGTAATTTACGGAGTAACTTTTCGATTTGAATTCTAATTTTAGCTTCTTTTTCTTGAATAGATTTTGATGGATGAATGGATATTTGGACACAGTCTTTTCTGAGAATTGCCCTTTCTCGATGGCTTTCTTTTTCATGAATCTCAATAGGAACCTTCATTCCAAACAAAGGCAGAGATGAATATTTACTAGAGATTTGAATCCTGGTCTCCATTCTTTTCATAATCAGATTGATTATTTTCTTCTTCTGTTTTGATAACTTCCTGACTTGTCTCTTTCTCTTCCTTACTTTTGTGATCTTCTTTTGGAACTGAATTATTAATTTTGGAGTTATTATCTCGGTCTCTTGAGTTACCCCACTCTGGTCTATAGTCAAATCCAAACTCTACTGAGAATTGTTTTGTATTAATATGAGCTTTATATCTACCTAGAAAATTCGCTAAGATGTCCTGCTCCGTTAGCCCTCCAACAGCTGCAAATGTTCCTTTAGTAAAGGATCTATGCTGGTTCATTCTTAAGAAGAAAATAGACCTATTGTCCATCTTGTATCCTGTTTCAATCTGAGCAAGAACCCCTGGGCCGAAGGTTTCAGAATTAAAATTAATATTTCTTTGCACATGAAAATCTCTTGTCTTGTAGAATGCGAAAAGTCCGTGCAAGGTTGTATCTAAATAAAACTTTTCCCAATTCCAACGATAGCCAATTCCAAAAGGTATTTCAAAAATTGAATTCGTGAAAGATAATCCAAAACCAATAGGTTGGTAAAAAATGGGGTTAGAACCAATCCATTGAACAACGTCATAAAATTTATATTTATTATACGTGTATCTTGCTCCAGCTGATAGATAGTATCCATCTCCCGATTTCTGAATGTCAGGAGTAGATTTCCCAAAGTAATAACGGAATAGAAAATCAAAATTGTATTCTGACATGGAAGACTTGCCTATTCCATCTGCAAAATTTCTCTGCCCTCCAAATACTGAGGTTGTATCATAAAATGAAAATTCCCTAGTATTAATATGATGAGCTCTTTCAGTAGAAGTTGTAAATAAGACAAAGTCTTCGTCTCTTGCCTTTCCAGTCGGAACAGACCAGCCTGTAGTAGTAAATTTTCCATAAAATTCTATTGGACCATTAAAATACTTCCCACCGAATCCAAATAAATTAAAATCTCTTTCAAAACTAATTCTGGAGCCTGCTCGAATACCAGATAGATTTGGGAATCTGCTGCCTGTTTCGAAGACGAACTCTCCACCATTGCGTCCAATTATAGGTTGGATAGTGTATTCCGCCGAAATTGGAAATACAGCAAGAAAGCTAATTGTGGCGACAATGAATAGAAATTTGTATTTACTATATAAAGACATCTATTCCCAAAAATAATATCATATCAAGATTGGAAAACTGATTTTCTAGGGGTGAAATGATTTCACCCCTAGAATTATTTAATGGGACATAATAATTGACAGTCAATTATAAGCTAGAAAAATTGGATGACAATGAGTTCTTCTAAAGAGTTAACAATTAAAGAGTCTGCCACTTTGGTTGGGCTTGGTGTAAAAGAATTCAGAGAAAGAGCAAATCAACTAAAAATTCCCGGGATAAAAACTGAAAGAATTAAAAAATCTACTCTTGAGAAATATTTTAATCTAAACCAAGAACAAGAATATGATTCTCATGTAATTGCAATTTCAAATCAAAAAGGTGGGGAAGGCAAGACTACCTTATCTCTTGCACTTGGTGAAGCTCTTGCCAAGCAAGATAAAACTTTGCTGATTGATTGGGATCCACAAGCAAATGCGACTAATCTATTTCACAAAGAACCAGAAAAAACTGTAATGAGCGCACTTGGGTATCGAAACAAAGACAAGGTTCCCCTTGAAACAATCATACTTCCTCTGACTAAAAATTACGATCTTGTTCCAGCCTCTATAGAGCTAGCTAATCTGACGACACCATATGAGATGAATGATTTTGAACTCTTAAAAGATGCCTTATTGCCATTAAGATCTACCTATAAATATATTATTATAGATTGTCCTCCTTCGCTTGGATTAATTCTTGAAAATGCCTTGATCTGTGCGGACTATGTTCTAGTGCCAATTCAGACTAGAGCTTTTAGCGTTCAAGGAATCAAAGATTTATATGAAACAATTGAAAGAATTCAAAAGAAAGCTAATCCTAGATTAAAACTTTTAGGTGCTGTGTTGAATCAGTATGAAGGACAGAAAGCATTATCCGGTCTAGCAGAATCCATTAAAAAATATTTTCCTGTTTTCAACACTTTTATTCGAAGAAAAGAAACAATTCCACAATCTCAGGCAAAAATGATGTTATTATCTGACTATGATCCCACTTCTATGAAATACTTTATTGAACTCGCAGAAGAAGTAAGGAGTAAGATAAATGTCCAAGAAAAATGATTTTTCATCTTTAGATTTAATTTCAGCATATTCAGAAAAGAAAAAAAACCCGTCCAAACTTGATCTAGATTTGATTTTCGTTAATCCAAATCAACCGAGAGTATTTGGTCGAGAAGAAGTGCAAGATCTTGTAGATTCCATGAAAAGATTAGGCCTCATCGAACCCATCTTAGTTCGGAAAGATAAAAATAAGTTTACCGTCGTAGCTGGTGAGCGAAGGTTCAGAGCGGCTCAGAAATTAGGCTGGAAAGATATACCCGCTATAATAACTGAAGCGAATGAAGATATCTGTTATGAAATGGCTCTGGCAGAAAATGAAAAAAGAAAAAACCTAAACCCTTGGGAAGTTGGTAAGTCCATAGCTTTTCTAAGGAAAGAAAAAAAGAAAACAGCGGAAGAAGTTGCTATACTACTAGGCTATACCGAAAGATATGTTAAACAGCTTAGCTCAATAGCAAGATTAGATCAAAAAACTGTTTACGACCTGCTCCGTACAGGTAATCAAATTACAGTTAAAAATTTAGAAGCAGCATTAAAGCAGAAAGAGGGGAGGGGTGAAATGATTTCACCCTCAAGCAACATTACCAAGATTAAAATTACCTTGGACCTATCGAAATTACCAATTAAGGTAAGAGATAACTTTATGCGTGACTTTAATAATTTAAAGAAAAAATACGGAATACTAAATTAAACGGGATTAAAATGAACAGAATAAAGAATTTTAAAGATTTAGAATTTGAATGCAACCTCATAGAGAGAAACTCAGCTAATAGTAAAATAAATCTAACCTCAGCACAGGTTTTAGATTGTATCGCTCATGAAATTGAATCTTCCATCCTCTACAATGCTGAAAGTCAATCTAGCTTTTTTAGAAAATTTTGGGATAAATATTTTATTAAAAGATTTTCCGAAGCAGATAATTGGAATAACTCTTGGAAGTTACCTAAAATACCAAAGAACAAAATTGATGGTGATGAAAAAGCTTCTCTTCTTCGACTTCGAACTGCCATCACTGCTTTTAAATTGCACACAGGACCATTCTCAAGACATCCTGCATTTGGAATATTAGATAAGACTATATGGGAGACTATCCATCTAAAAGTAGCAGATCATTTTTTGGATCAACTGGAAGTAGATGGCCGAAGTAAAAATCAACGACCAGCTCAGAGTAGTAATAATAATCATCATTATTATAACAATAAGAAGAAAAGATATTCTAATAATAAAAAGAAATTCAAGGGCGGTAAACAGTAGAAATTATTTTCCTTAAACTTATCCATATTATTAAAGGGATAATGACATTTAGAAATGCAACAACAAAGATAGATCCATAAGGTCCCAGTAACCAAGCATATGGGTCTATTGAATGCATAAAGTGAATGAGGAAAGGATGGATCAGAAATATTCCCATACTTTCCTTTCCAATGACTGCAATTTTCTTCACAACAATCTCCCTAAAATTCACTTCATATAACATAATAAATGCGATTATAGGATAAAGCAAAGTGTGATTTTTCAAGTGGATATTCTCTGTTATCGAATAGTATATTATTGCTGATGCTATAATTAAATATATAGTTCTAATTGAATACTTCTTAAATAGGCTATCTGTAAGCATATCGAGTTTGTAATTTGATGCAATCAGACCTAAGAAAAAGAAAAACACATAGTTGGTAATTGAAATAGCTTCGTAATCACCTGAAATTAATGTTATCTTCCCATAATTGGAAAGATAATTGATTCCTAAAGCTAAGATACTTGCAATCCAAAGATATTTAATAGAAAAGCATTTAAAACAAATATAGTATAAAATATAAAACTGCAGAAGTAGGGGGATAAAATAATAAGGTGTCATGCTTTTGCCCATAAATACTTGATAAATAAATGAACCAAAATCCCATTCATTATTCTTAATAAAAAAACCAAGAAATGAAAAAATTAGAAAAGGGATTAAAATAGAAAATATTTTAGGTGACCAGTATGATTTAAAATCCTTGGCTTTTGAAAAATATCCCGCAGAAAATATAAAAACAGGTACAGAAAATCTGCTTAAATTACTAAGTATCAATGTAATGATTACAGGAAAATCTTCTGAAGAATGGAAATATTCAAAATAGGAATTAACATGAATGAAGACAATTCCTATCATTGCGAGTCCTCGAATAAAATCCAAACGATCGTCTCTTTTTTTTGAAAATATTTCAGTCATAATCAGTCATATTATTCGAATCAGGCAATTTACAAGTGAAAAAGAGTTCATTTTCTAGCTCTCATTTTCCGTTACTAAACAGTAGGAAGTTCTATGAGTAAAGCAATTATACCTGCAGGAAAAATGATATTTAAAGAAAGCGAAATGAACAACGCTATGTATATCATTATCAAGGGAAAAGTTGAAATATTTTTTACAGTGAACAAAGCTGTGACACGATTAGCACTTATGTCTGATGGGGATTTCTTTGGTGAGATGGCTTTATTTAGTTCTAGACCTAGATCTGCTTCTGCAAGATGTCTTGCAGACACTGAGCTGGCAGTCATAGAAAGTAAACAACAGTTAGAGAATTTTTTAATCAAGAATCCTAAATTTTCAGCAAAGATGGTTTCTATTATGGCTGATAGACTTGCTAGAACAAATGATTTATTGGCAGAAAGCATGGAAAATAAATCTGCAGTAGAATTAGAATACTCAGGTCAAAATTAATCTTAATCTTCTTTTTCATTTTCTTCTTCAACATTTACCTTAGAAAATTTCATACTTAGATTTTCTGAAATTTCGTTCAATTGCTCTAACGATTGAATTGAAAATTTTTCTAATATTTTAGGATCAATAATTGCAAAATTCGTTTTCTTTCGGTGAAGATTAGCCATGATGTCAGCTACATAAACTGTTTCACATTCAGCTATAAAAGATTGATTAGCATTCCAAGGTCTGTGATGATTGGAAATAATTTCTTTCAACTCTTCAGGAAAATTCCATTTTTTAGCAAGTATCAAACCTATTTCTGTATGATTTGCACCCAAAGTAATCTCTTCAATAAAGGATGAATGGTTCATCAATCTATCTTCGCGCAAATTATTAATAAGTTCTATGAGATATCTGTCCAAAGTAACTAGAACCATTCTGCCTAAATCATGTAAGAGTCCACCGATTGAACAAAGTTCCTTTCTTGCTTTTGGATTACGCATACTAGAAAGATGAATACTAATAAATGCTGTTAAGGATGCATGCTTCCAAATCTCTTTCACACGATGGTTATTCATTGGAAATACTTTGCGAGCTCCAGCTGCATATAAAATCTTTTCAATATTCCTAAGTCCAATTCTTTTTATAGCATCAGATACATTTGAAATCTGACCTTGTAATTGGAAGAGAGGAGAGTTAGATATTTTTATAACTTCAATTGTAATGCCTGGATCTTTTTCAATTTCAGAAGATATTTTTTGGATGGTGGAATTTTTATTGTTTACTATGCTTAGTAGTTTAGTAACATTTTGAGGGAAGGGAGGCAGACCTTCCACACCATCAAAGAGAATAGAACGAATCTTCTCCTTCATCTCAAGTGGAATTATTTCTTTTGGTATTTCAAAATATGCTGTTGTAATATTATTTTCAGAATTAATAGAAAAATGATTCTCAGTAATACCAGAGTTTCTTAAAAGAAGTTGAACTAATACCAATCCTAAACCAGAACTTTCATAAGAATCTAGATTATCTTGGTAGGCCTCGGTTAAGTTTTTAACTTTGCTTGCTGAAATAAGCCGAACATTGATACGTTCAATTTCTTCTTCCACCATAGGAGCATTATTCGATACCCAAAAACGGATTTTATCTTTTTCATTGCTTATTTTGAGTTGAATTCTATAATTTGATTGTTCAACAGCCGTCAAAAGTCCGGAATGAATATCGCCAAACTCATCCCGAAAATTCGTAATCCCTTCTTTATAATCTTGCTTATCGAAAATATTCTTACCTATTTTTTCAAAATACACGCGTTTAACATTGGCCTTAAATGCATTGACTAAAAGTTCATTTAGAACGGTAAAAACAATTTCTAGAAGAAATTCTAATGAAATAGAACGTAAAAGGGAGGCTACATAGGTCTCTAGACTAGGACAATCCAATTCTGAAAATTTGATATATTTTCTCTCAATAGGCTTCCCTTGGGAAAAATTTCTAATTTCATTATCCAGATCTGAAGTAATCATTAAGCGATATTTAAAAAATGGGAATAAATCAGATTAAAACAAGGTTTTTTTTCCTTTCCTGGTAAAAAGTAGGAACCGATATTAGAATTAGTATGAAAGAATCCTTAACTATCATTGCCGCTTTCCTCCTTTCTCTTTCCATGTATTCCCAAGGTACTAATTCAGATGTAAATCCAGGAGAGCCTGTTCTTGCAGATGATCAGGAGCACACGGAATCCTATGGTCTAGACAAAGAATACTATGAAAAATACTATAAATATTTGCCAGAAAACATTGGTAAAACGAAAGCCAAATTAGAATACAATTTAATTAAAAACCTAAAACGAGAGATCGTTGGTCGTAACTATTCCAAGGAAAGTTTAGCAAAAATTAAAGAAATCAATCCTTCGAATATTCAATATGAGCGAGTTACACGAAACAGCAAATGGGTTCGAGGTATACAGAAAGCTCTTCCTCATATTAAAGAAAAGGATTACATGTATGTCGTCAAACATGGTGAATACATGTGCTTCATGACTTTTGATGTAAACCCAGAAAATTATATCTTTGAACCTCATTACCGAGAATTAATCTATGATGGTGCTGGCAAATTTGATATAGTTGTTCCAGCATACTAAGCATTTTTGAGTTAAATACTTATCGAGTCTTAGGCTTAAAAATATTTGCTGGTATTGAAAATAAAACTAAGACTCCAAATACAATCATACCTAGGAATAAAAACTTTTCCAATATAGAAAGGCTATGATGTAGATTCTCTTTACTTTGTATAGTTGCGATGAGTTCTCTTTTACCGAGGATCTCTACAGTTCTTCTACGAACAGGAACAGTATCTCCCACTCTTAGTTTTTTATTCAAATCCCTATCAATAGATTCAGTAACTTCATGGATTTTACCATATTCATCTGTGACAGCGTAAGTGAATTTTCTTGAGTGAGAAATATAATCTTGCAACACAGCAAAATCAGTAAAAGAAGGTTGATGGTAGAGGGATTGGTAGAGTAAGTTTATTTGAATCCGTTCATTTCGAACCCAAAAAAATAAAGAAGCTGTTAATAAGAAACCTAAAAGATTGGAAAGTAAAAATGGCTTTCCAATTCTAGTTGCAGTCTGAGTCAGTTGCCGACTCCAAATGATTGAATGGCGTCTTCCTCTTTTTCATAAATGGAAAAAGTCTCCATCAGTCCAAGCAATTTGAATACTTGAATGACAGCATCGCTTACTTTCACAATTGCAAATTTGATTCCCTGTTTGGTAAGTTTATTCTTAATGTCGTAGATATATCGAATTCCCAAACTAGAGATATACTTAAGCTCGGAAAAATCTAAAATTACATATTTTCTATCTGATTCTAGAGCATCCTTTAATACGGATTCGTCTAAAAGATCAAAAGGATGAAAGTCAATTCGTCCTTCTAATGAGTAGATAATAACAGCGCCTTTTTCTTTCTTTCCTATCTTCATCTTGCAATAACAACCTTGAGTCTTGTGTTTCCTAAAGTAAACTTTGCTCTTGTTCCAGGCGGAAAGAGGTAATTCCTCTCTGCCAATGAATCTATAGATATGCCACCATTCATTTCAGAAACAACTTCTACGGAATCTTCTACACGGAAATCAATCCAATGAAAATGCTCGTATGTTTTATCTTTTCTGCGTGGCTCTCTGGCGTAAACTTGAAAATATCTCTTATCTTTAGGAAATGGCCCGGTCTTTTTAGGATAGCAAGAAGCAACCCAGCCTGTAGAGCCTGCTCCAGTATAAAGTAAAAGTCCTGAGCTCTTCTGCTCCTCAATATCATCCTTGTATTCGATCAAATAACGGCTGATTAAATCAGGACTATTGTTACGAATGGAGATTTCACTCACCGAAGGAAATGTTTCCACAATACGACCATCAGGGTAGGTAAGGGTAGTATGAATCAAACTCCATTCTTCCACATAGGCTCCATTCCAATTATTTTGAACCAATTGTTCAAAGCTTTCTGTGGAAAAACCTAAAAGAGCTCCAACAGAAGTATCTGGATCTGAATTAAGTCCTAGTATAAGCTTAGGGGAAACTTGGTGAGCAACAAAAGTAAAATGATTATCACCACCTAGAGATATTATTAAGTCAAACTCATCTAAATTAATAGAATTCAAATCATCTCTAAAAATAAATTTAGCGTTGGGAATAACTTTTTTCCTAAGATATTCTCTGCTTTGTTCTTGTCTTTCATGTGATTGGAAAATTTTATCATACAAAAAATTTTGCAGCTTACAAATCTTTTTATATTCTTCAAGTGAAGAATAAATTTCCATATCAAGTTCAAATTTTGTTTTCTTCTGAACTACGAGAATTCTGGAAATATCTTGTATTGAAAACTGATCTTGAGTCATAAGAGCTTAATTTACTTAATCAAAATTTCCTACAAAAGATCAAGAAACTTCTATTTCTTTCTTATGAATGTTTTAAAAAAAGCCAATTCAGAGAAATTTAGTTGATTTATTGGGTTTTTGCCGAAATGTAGTGTAATAACAAAGAAAAACCAAAGGTATACAATGGCAAATGCAACCGCAACTCCTATAAAGAAATCCGAAATGCTTAGTGAAATGGCAGAAGCAACTGGACTCACAAAAAAGCAAGTAGGCGAATTTCTCGAAGCACTTACTACTCTTAGCTATAAAGAAACTAAAAAGAATGGAGCCTTTGTATTCCCAGGAATCGGAAAGCTCGTTCTAAGAAAAAGACCAAAGAGAAAAGGAAGAAACCCAGCAACTGGCGAAGCTATCCAAATCCCAGCTAAAACTGTTGTTAAATTCATGCTTTCCAAAACTTGCAAGGATGCTATCATCCCTCCTAAAAAGTAAATTATGAAAAAAGGATACCCATTCCTTCCACTCGTCGACTCTATGTTCGGCGAGTGTCTTCAAAAGGCTTGGGTAAACTCCAACCTTCCAATTTCTAAACTCGAAACTTTAATCACCTCACTTTCAACAAGCCCTGAAGGATTTACCTTCACCTCCAACGCAACTAAAGAAATTTTACTCTCCCAAGCTCCTGCAGAACTTAGAACTCTCATTCAAGATAAAGACTCAGAAGCTATCGCATCCCTCTTACTCGAGTTAACCAAAGGCACTTACGAGAACCAATCCTCCGATGGACTTGATATAGCCTTCGAATTAATGGAATGGCTACTCACTGGATTCGAAAACGAAATCAATTTCACAGAAATCCTCAAAGCCTTCTTAGGCGACTCTCCTGAAATTACTGATTCACTGATAACAACCTTACGCAAAGAATACGATTTAGCTTTAAGAAGCTAGTGCAATGTTAGGTCGAAAGACAGAAAGATTGGGTGGATTTTTGGTAGGGAATGGAAATTTTCTTGGAAAGTTGGGAGGGTTCTGAACTGTGGGATTCAATCCCACGGTTATGAGAATGGATTTCAATTAGCGATTCAATATGAAAGATAAGAATCAATTCAAAATCAATTTCCTAACACCACTTCTACTCTTCCTAGTAATTTGGAATTGTAAATTATTGCTTTCCACAAGACCGACTGAGTTGCCAGTTCACCAATATAGAGATTCGCATGCAAACCAAACTATTATAATGACCAAACCTTTAGCTCAATTTAAACCTGGAATCTTTACTAAGGACGAACTGATTTATAAGGATAATATTTATTTAATGAATGATGAATTCCAATTCAAATACATCGGAGAATACAAGCCTAAAATATTATCTTTTAAGGACAATATATCGAAGGACGGTTTTGCAAAAGTGGATTCAGAGACTATATTATTTATTGAGGGCTGTGTTTTGAAAGCATTAGGGAAAAATGCGAATCAATTTACATTCAAAGAAAACTACTGTGAATACTCTGAGGTAAAAAGTGGTTACGGATCTATATTTTATGCAGAAAATGATTCAATCTACTTATCCTTTGACGAAAAATTAAAAGGAAACCCTACAACTCGAAGTATTTTGAAAATAAATAGCAAGGGAAGTGTTTTAGCAAGAAAAGAAATAGGAGATGGATATATACCTATTGGTTTTCACTACGATGAAAAATATATATTAACAAGAAGTAATGAAGAAAATATACTATTAGATCATAACCTAAACGAAGTGCTCAGATTCAATTCAAAAGATCATTGGTCGTATGCATTTGTTATAAAAGATTGGTTCATTTCTTATAGATTTGGATATCATCCTATATATATTTATCGATATAGTAATTCTGTTTCTAATTATACATACTATGGTGAATATTCAGTAAAGAACGAAAAATCCTCAATCGATCCTTTGAATCTGATCGACAAACAAAGAGTTTTTTATTTTAATGATACTTCTGAAAATCTATGCTATGTATCATTTGAGTCTACACAGCCGACTAATAATTGTATGTATGTGTCTGGCTACATACAATTTCTGAAACCAATAGATGGATCCAATCATTTTATCGGGATAAGATTTAGAGATGGTGAATTTGGCTTTGATGCTATAGAGATTAAAGTTGAAGCAAATGGAGAGATGTTTATCTCAAAAGATTGGCATTGGAGAAATTTTTCTTATGCGGATTGATGAGTTTGAATCAAATTCTTTAGTCTGAGGGAATTCTCTAAAGGATAGATTGCTGTATGAACGCGAGTTTTAGTTAACTGACTTTTTTAAATTCTTCATTTACCTTTTCGGAAAGTAGAATTTTAATTAAGGACTGATAGGGCACATCGTTTTTGTTAGCTAAGGTTTTAAGTCTCTCTAATAAAGATTCAGGAAGCCTTAGCGATATCATTTTAGTTGTAGGTTTCAAATTCGGGAGAGAAACTTTTTCTAATTTTTTAAAATTAAAATAATCAGTTCCATCATTATTGTCCCAAAATTTTAATTCTTCATCTACTGTTTTAAACTTAGGTATTTTCTTTTTTATAGTTTTCATAATACTTCCTCTCTTTCCTACTCATATCCCTTGCAGAAATAGTTCTAATTTTATTTATTCGAATTGTAAAAACGATAAATAATTTTCTTCCTTCGTTACTTTTTCCTAAAGCAGCGAATCTAGATTCATTTTGGGAATGAGTCTCATCAGAACTAATTAATAACGGTTCATTAAAGAAGATTTCTTCGACCTCACCTGGTTTAACCTTGTGACTTAGCCAATTTTTATCAATGTTTCCTTTATTCCAATCAAAACCTACAATATTGGAAAAATCTAGTGTTTCCATGTATATTTTTAAGATATACAATCTTTTGAACAAAATCAACAAAATTTTATAGTATAATTAAAGTTTTGTCTCTTTTTAGCTTAACTATTTCTCCACGAAATCACATTTCCAAAGCATGAAACATCTACTATTTCTGGTTCCTACGGTGTAAATGATAATATCAATGTGACTACAAGTTTCAATACGGGGACTGGTGTAGCTAACGTAGGAGCAATTGGAGTCAATAAGTATGCATCAACTAACGAAGTCATCTTAGGGAGTATCCTTTCCATAAAAAACCGTCACTTCCGCTAGATCATTCTTGCCTGACTGACAATTCATTTGTAATTTCAACACAAACTAACTCAGAAAAAGACTTTTCAACTCATTACTGCTTATTTAAAATTATTCCAAGTGGGTAACTGGGAGTATAAGATGCGATTTTATCCTTTAATAGCAATGATTCAAAGAATAGTGGCAATTTTCTTTTTGATTCTGGCATGCAATGATTGCCATACACCAAGTTTATGGAGAGACTATGGAAAAGAGTACTGCATTGAGGGAAATTGTACTAACGGCATCGGGAAATCGTATGCCTATTTGCGTGTAAGAGAAGATGGGGTTCAGGAGTATGTATCTTACAATGGAGAGTGGAAAGAAGGCAAGTATCATGGAAAAGGATTTCTGGATCGAAGCACCATGCTAGAAAGAGAAACCTATGAAGGTGAGTTTGCTAATGATCGTTACAATGGATATGGGAAATGGAAGGCGGATCCTGTCTGGCCAGAAGAGGAAAAGGATAGTTGCACAGTCAGGTATGAAGGTGATTTCACTGACGGATTTCCTAAAGGACAAGGTAAGTTGTGGACAAGAGACGGAAAAGTCTATGAAGGTATATTCGGTAATACTTTCTCCGCAGGTGGAATCTGTTACCAAGGGGATTGTTGGAACGGGAAGGGCTCTGTGATTTATTTCCATGGACTACACTACCGTGGAGATTTTAAAGAGGGAAAACCTCATGGTAAAGGGATTAAATATGATGCAAATAACCGAATAAAATATACAGGTGGGTTTAAAGAAGGGAGATTTCATGGGATGGGGGTGGAAATAGGTTATGGTTATCCCGAATATACTTATGGAGTATGGCAGGTTAAGGCCAATTACATCTACGAAGGCAATTTCGCAAATGGAAATGAAAATGGCTATGGGAAGCTTGTATTTTTTTATGACAATGGTGAAAATGAAGTGCAGGAAGGAGAATGGTATGGAGGTGGGATTTATTGCAAGGGACCCAAATGTGGTAAGGCACTAACTGGGGAGACTGCTGAAGAGAGCCAACAAAGAGTAATTAAAAGCCTTTATAAAAACAAGAAAGAAATGGAGAACAAAGAAAGCGAATCAAAATAGAATATTCATTTCAACAATTTTCATTCTTTCTTTCTCCTATTTTTATTGTAGTAAAGATATTAAGTATACTACAGTAGCCAAGGAAATCATATAAGGATGACAATTTACAATTCAGAGAATTCAACTCCAAGAAAAAAGAAAACTTTAATGAGCATTATTGGATACTTATTAATTACAGCTTTATGTCTAAATTGTATTGGTTGGCAGGGGAAATCTTTTTATCTAAAAACAACAAGACTGAAGGCATTAGACAAAGACCCAATTCCTTCCCCCATGCATCCGTTTGATCCAAGAGGATTTCGTGGAACATACATCTGGCCAGTTGTGAGATTGGTCTATCTCTACGATGTAGATGGATTGGAAGAGATGCTATCTCAGAAGAAATACAATCTAAATGAACCCAGCCTATCGGGGTTTACTGTATTGAGTATGGCAATTCTTGCATCCCGCAAAGAAATGATTCCCATTCTTCTTAAGTATGGTGCGGATCCAAATCAAACAAGCAATGAAAAAATTGAAGCCCCAATTCATTATGCATCTGTAAGAGACCCCGACATCTTGAAAGTATTATTAGATCATGGAGGAAATCCCAATCTTCCAATGTATGATGATGACCCAACACCAAGCAAATGGAATCCACTAGATACTCCTTTAAGTCTCGCTGCAACTAAAGGTCTTAGGGAGAATGTGGAATTACTACTCAAAGCAGGGGGTGATGTAAACTATGGAAACGGCAAAGCTGTTCGAAATTCCATAGCTCAATTTCATTTAGATATAACTTTACTCTTACTGCAAAATGGATTCGACCTTTCAACGGAATTGAGTGAACCAGTTGAGAACGTAAAATGGACAATTGAAAGAAAATTACAATATGTTGAGGGAGAAAGAAACGCATTAGTATTTAATGAAAGGGATTTTAACAGAGTGGTAAAATTCTTAGAAGAAAAGGGTATAAAATACCAGCATGTAGAGCCTAGAAAAAATTCATGGGATAAATGAAGTAGAAGATTTGAGAGAATCAATTAGTTATATTCGACAGCTATTTCTTTTTACCTCGACAGTAGTATTACTATTTCAATGTTCTAGTGGAAGAAACTATAGAGAAAATTATATTCCAGATCCAGAATACAGCCAATCTTTTCCGCCATTAGAGAATGTTGTATTTGAATTACCTAAAGATGTAGAATTTACAAAAACTAAATCAGAGAAAAAGAATGACTACTTCCTTGTGTTTAGCTCTAATGATTTACATGAAAAATTTATCGTAGAGTATCTACCCAACTATCAATACTTAGATGTTTCTACATTCAAAAGGGAAGTTAACGAAAATTTTGAGAAAGATCGCAAGAAATATGGGGATCGTTTTGTAACTTTAGAGATACTATTTGAAGATAATAATGCATTATTTTACAAAAGAACAAGTTTCTGGATGGCAGTAGCCAGTAAAGTTACCTCATATGTTAAAATTATGAAGAACCCAAATGGGTATGGGCACTATCGTTTAATTTTCATTTGTATTGGAGATGCAGATGAAGAATTATTGACTGTGAGAAAGAAGATTATTGGAGATGCGAAGGTCTATGATAAAGTCTCTATAGATCATTAAGATAATTGAGACAACTAAAATCTAATTCCTCATAGTTTTAATTCGTTAAATTTAATATCTGCTTGTTTATGAGGACTGAATAATTATCATTTCAGATGAAAATTGAATAGTAAGCATGTTTTAAATAATTAAAATGTTTTACCAACTATATTAGGAGGTTATTTGGCTGTGAAATATTTTATATTATTTAATATTCTGATTACATTTCTTGTTCTCAGTTGCTCCCAAGAGCATTCGTCTATTAGAATTCCATCAGAACCTTTAAGAAAAAATAGTCTCTTGAACTCATCCAAACTCGGCGTAGCAATCCTTCAGAACATCCAAAAAGAAAAACTTCCACATACCCTATTGCATGAAATGTCTGGAATGATTTTTAACGCTCAAGAGAACTTGAAAAGATCTGATTGGGAGCTTAGGCAAAATATTGAATGGATTCCAACCTATGAAAAAGGCGGTTATGATGATACACAAGATTACCTTAGCATCAATAAGAAAAATATCCTGGAAATTCATACAAGTTTAACATACAAATCTGGATTTGGATCGGAAGTCTTTCATGCGCTCACATTCTCTTTGATTCCGAGAGTCTTTGACTATAATTTGCAATTAAGATCCTATTTCTATGATTCAGATGGGTTTCGTCATGAGCTGATGAGTACAGAAAGTTATTCTATACTCGATAAGAAGGGAAAGTTTGTTGATCAAGATGCTTTTAATAACAATGCAGAACAACAAATTCAAGCTAGACTAGCTGAGATGATTCAGAGATCTCATTCAATGATTCGAGAGAAAAAATATTCACATACAGATTTTGAGCCTATAGAAAGAAGTAAAAGCACAAATCCGTTTCTTCTAAGCATAGATTATATTTCTTGTTATAATAAATATCAATTTGATTACGGACCAGGGGTTCTAGATACAGTCATATTTGATAATAAAGAATACTCTTTCTGTAAGACAGAACTTCATTTTTATAACCGCACAGAGAAAACAGTTTCTTTAGATTCTATAGACTTTTATCTTGTTTCAAATAATGATCAAACCCAAGCACTTGAAGATATTAATGTACTATTTGTACAACATACAGGAAATGGAAATTTCTTTAGAAAGAATACTACAAGAAATTTTTCAAAATCTGTTATTCTGAAAGGAACAGATAAACCAAGCGAAGAAAGCATGGAATTGTATTTCATGCTTCCAAAGCATTTTGATAAAAGTAATTTGAGGCTTCGTTGGATGAGTCCAGATTCAAAGACACAAATTGTTGAGGGCTGGATCGGTGAATTGGATTTAAAGTAAATGTGGTATAGGCTAGTATTAAAATGACTTTAGAAATAATGAAAATTAAACATTTTATGACCTGCCCCCCCAAAAACTGTACCGATTTATAAGTTAGTTTTCACCGATAATAAAAGGAGAAAACAATGGCAAAAAAGAAATTTGAAGAATCAGAGATATTCAGAACTCTCAAAGAAGCAGAATCAGGAATCCCGATTAAAGAAGTCGCAAGGAATCATGGTATAACAGAACAGACCTTCTACCGATGGCGAAATAAATATGGTGGAATGGAAATGAATGACATGAAATTGCTAAAATCTCTTGAAAATGAGAATTCAAATTTGAAAAAATTGGTAGCTGAGCAAGCTTTAGAAATCCAAGCAATCAAGAATGTATTAGGAAAAAAGTTTTGAACAGGGAACTGAAGGAGAAGGCAATATCCCTGTTAATCGAAGAAGGACTTTCTCGAAACAGCAGTCTAGAAATTTTGAACCTTTCAAAATCATCTTTTTACTACAAGTGTAAACCACCTGATACAGAGACAATTAATGAGATTAGAAGATTGGCTTTCCTCCGAAAACGAGATGGCTATCGACGAATTCATAAAAGGATTCGTCGA
>JAACWH010000093.1:0-147 GCA_009991425.1 Leptospira sp. | reverse complement strand
GTCTAGCTCCTTGTATCGACTTGAAGGGCTAAAAATAAGGACGAAATCAAATAAAAGGAAAAAAACATTACCATCAAGACCACTAGTAATCCCTACAAAATCAAATCAAGTTTGGTCTATGGATTTTGTTTTTGAACGAACAATGGA